>CASEMX010000019.1 GCA_949289155.1 uncultured Parabacteroides sp. | reverse complement strand
GTAACAGATTTCATTCTGGGAAACCGGTCCGTCAACCTCTACTGTTACCAGATTGGATACAATTCCTCTTACAATTCCTTTTGTAGCCATATTATTTATCTTTCGTTATTTCTTTTAAACTCATCCAGGGCATTCACGCTACCCTTCTTCATGGCGCCTACTATTTCGCGGAAAGTCTTTTCGCCGGTCGTCTTGTCCAAGGTTACCCAGCGTTCAATCATCTCCAGTTTGAGCATATAGGCGAAGACGCTCTCGATGTCGAACGTCTTGAAGAAGGTATTCTCTTCAAGCCAGCCCCATTTCAAGAGGTCTATTTTCTTTTCCCGGGCCATCAGGTCGGTCTCTTCCGCGATGCGTTGCAAGTCGGGGAGGTATTCCACCGTATCGCCCAATCCGAAATCACGCGCGTTCGACGTCCGCAAGGCATGGGCCACCTCGTTCTCGCCTACGATATAGCCGGCCTTGTCCAATCCATGCTTCCGGCACGTAATGGCCGTCAACATATTATTGATGTTCAAGTTCAATTCGAACCAGTCGGCCACGAATCGGTTTCCGCACTTCATCGCATACGCATAATAGAGGGCAGCCAGGCGGTCGTCCCACGAGATGCTTTCCATCGCCTCCCCTTTCGCTTCGCTCTGGAGGTAGCCTTTCAGGAAATCCACCACATAGACGGGCAAACGCTTGCCCACGGCCTTCGGTATCGCCTCCTCATCCCGCAAAGCCCTGAGCGCCGCGCGGTAATCTCCTGAGGCGATTGTCCCCCGCCCGTCGGGTTCCGCGTCCGGGTCTTTTAGGAATCGGACCAGGTTGGCATTATCGAACTTGAGGAAAAAGAGGTCGATGAGCCGCTTGTCCTTGCTGGTCAATATGCCATCCAGCTCTTCCCGGAATCCGGATACCGTATAGGCGAGCTTACTATCGTCGAGGGCGATGTTGGGAAGTCCTGCTATCAAGCAATAATATTTACTCATAGCGCATCTCGTTTAGAAAAGAGCTTCTACCAATTGCGGGCGCAAGAACTCTTTGAAGAATTCAACAAATTCCTCTTCCCCGAACGAAACCTTGTACGAGCCGTCGGCCGGGAGGATCGCAAAAGAGGTCTTTTTGCCATTCACCTGTTCAATCTTCAATCCTTTGTCCAAATAGCTTTTTGCATTCGAGAGGAAATACGAGCGGAGCGCTTCGGCATCGGCGGTCTGGATAATCAACCCGCCTCCGTCTTGCCAGCCTTTGACCAGCTCCAAGACGACCTTCTGCATGAACGCCGCATCGGTAAGGACCGCCTTCACATTGTCAGAAACGACCTTTCCCGTAATGAGGTTCGCCACTTCGCTCTTGAGCGCTTCCACCGATTGGGCCGCAAAGAGCCGCAATTCAGCTTCCGTGTTTTTCTTCAATTCTGCCGCCTTCTTCTCAGCCGCTGCTACGATTTCTTGGGCTTTCGCCTCCGCTTCCGCCAGCAGTGCCTTTTGGCGCGATTCCGCGTCCGCGATGATGCGAGCAGCTTCTTCGTTACCTTTTTCTACGCCTTCCTTATAGATTTTGTCGGTCAGCTCTTGAATTTTTGTATCCATATTCTCAATCTATTTTGTTCTATTATGGTTTCATGGTGCTTTCTGCCCCAAAGGTAATATTTATTTCGGATTTTATTAATTCTTTTTAGACTTTTCTGCAACAAATTCAAAAAAAATTATTTTCCTTTCGGTAATGTTACTTTAAAGTCGGGACTTTCGACATGTTGAGTTGCTATAACGGACAACATCTGGCGAACAATTTCCGGATGAGACGCCGCTATGTTATTATCTTCATGCAAATCTGTTGTGAGATTATAAAGCAACGGTTCGCCCTGCTTCACTACCATTTTCCAATCTCCCATCCGGACACCTATTTGATCCGTTTCCTCAAATTCCCAATACAAGAACTCATGCTGTTTCTGATTTGCCGTATCACCCAAAAGTGTCGGAGCAAACGAAATACCATCGAAATAATCCTCATCTTTGTTTGGATTTGCATACTTATGGACATAATCTGTTTCGCCTATCAAATCGCAGAAAGTAGGCATTATATCATAAAAAGCACAGATATGATCACTCACCGTCCCCGCCTCTATCTTTTCCGGCCAACGTACAATAAAAGGAACCCGAATCCCACCTTCGTAACATTGCCGTTTCAAACCACGCAATTTTCCATCCCTACCAAAGAACGCAGGATCAGCTCCCCCTTCTTCATGGGGACCATTATCACTGGAAAATATTATGATGGTCTGTTTTGCTAACCCTTTTGCTTCTAAAAGCTGCATGATTTCGCCTACATATGCATCCAAGCGAGTTATCATAGCAGCGAACTGCGCGTGTGTATGCATCACCGGATTATAACGCGAACCTTCCGAGCCGGGATAACTTTTATCGTTCTTAAATTTATCTATATAATAATGTAGAATCGAATCTTCCGGTTGAACTAACTCTGCATGCGGCAAAGTATAAGTAAAGAAACCATAAAACGGTTGGGTTTCATCCTGTTTATCCAACCATTCCATCGCCTTTTGATGAATCAAATCAGCCGAATACTGCGTGCGATTCCGATAATCCTCACCATACATGGCATATTGCACATTTTGTTCAAGGGGTATCCGGATAACTCCTGCATCCCCTTCCGATTTACTATAACGATTTAGAAAATTCGGGTAATAAAGATGTGCTTGAAATTGACAAATATACCCAAAATATTCATCAATGCCACGTTTATCCGGTGTTGACTCTGAGCCTTCATAGCCTCCGGCCCATTTTCCAAACATTCCTGTCGTATAGCCATTAGCTTTCATTATCTCAGGAAGAATTACGTGTGCTGTATCATAAGGCATCTGCCCAGTTACTGTAAACTCTTTATTCGCACCATACCACATTTCTCCACTCCAATACTCTTTGTTTCCTCGAATCTTACAATGTCCGGTATGTTGTCCGGTCATCAATGCTGCTCTTGACGGTGCACTGACCGGACTGCCCGCATAAGCTTGAGTAAATAACATACCTTCTGCGGCTAGCCGATCTATATTAGGCGTATTAATATACTTTTGTCCGTAACATGCCAAATCTCCATATCCCATATCGTCACACAAAATAAAAAGGATATTCGGCTTTTGTATTCCGACCATAGTATTCTCAGGTTTATCCGTACATGAAAAACCAACACCCAATAAGCAAGCAATTGATGTATATCCTATCCATCTATTCGTTTCCATCAACTATTTCTAATTTATTAAAACAAAAAACACATTTCGAACCTTTCTTCTCAATTCAATTGAGAATCTTCTGAACGAAATGTGTTTTTCTTAAAATTTATCTTACGTTTTTTATCGAGCTAATACACCTGCTGAAGGCGGAGGAGTAGCTATTCCCCATGACTTATTCGCCTTCGGTCCCATCTCCAGTTCCAATAAACCGCCGTCTATAATGTCGCTATGGTTAAACCAAGCCTGATTCAATTCTTTTCCATTCAGACGAGCTGATTGAATATATTTGTTCTCTGCCGAAGCATTATGAGCCCGTATCTCAAACACTTTGCCATTGCTGAGTACCATCTTGACATTTGTAAATACAGGACTTCCTATATTATAAGAAGGCATACCCGGAGTAACCGGATAAAAACCCATTTGACTGAAAACAACAAACGATGCCAATCCTCCGCCATCTTCGTCGCCCGGCATACCCATTAAATCATTTCTAAACCATTGATTCAACAAAGCGCGAACGCGTTTTTGCGTCATCCAAGGCTTTCCTGCATAATTATATAGGTAAGGGACGTGCATACTTGGCTCGTTTGCCATCGAAAACATTCCGACATTTCCTGTATGGTCTGGCAAAGTAGAATAGAATTGCCACTTCGACATTCCCAGAGGCGTATTAAACATCGAATCCAATGCCGCAGTAAAGGTTTCTTTTCCACCTACTAACGAAATCAAATCCGCTACATTATGCTGAACATCCCAACGATACACGTATGCATTGTTCTCGTCGTAATAATCACGTGCACCCAATCCGCCATCATACCGATAATCCAACGGCTCGATGAACTTGCCATCTTTATCTTTCGGATGGAAGAAATGTGTTTCCGGATTAAAGAGATTACGATAATTGTAAGAACACTTCAGATAATGCTCTGCCTCCTCTTTCTTTCCCAATTCCTGTGCAATCTGGCTCAAGCACCACTGGTCATAAGCCGTTCCCAACGTAACAGCGACCGGTTGACGCTTCTCCCAAATCGACACATTCGGTACAGTTTCCTTCTCACCCGGACGAAGTGCCGGAATATATCCATGCTCTTTATAGAAATCATCCAGCCATCCCGCCGGTGCATTTGACCATGGAATCAAAGTTTTTTCCTCAATAGCCTTTTGGCAAGCCTCATAAGCTTTATCTAAATCGAAACCACGCACTCCTTTACGGTAAGCGTCGATTACTGTTGCCACGCCATGGTTAGAGTTCATGCGATGTGTATCACCAATTACTTCAGGGAAAGTAGGCATCCAATTCTTTCCGCCCTCCTCTGCTATACGCAAATAGGAATTGATAATATTTCCTTCCATTTCTGTCTCTATTAAAGCCCGCAATGGATGCGCCCCCCGGTACGTATCCCAAATCCAATCGTCTGTATAGAAAGGTTGCCCTTCGTCATCATGTACTTTCCCGTCTGTCGCGCTATAATACCGCCCATCTTCACTCAAACAAATCGGGCGTTCATAGCAACGATATAAAGAGGTATAGAAAACGACCTTGTCATCTTCGCTTCCTCCCTCGATAGTTATTTTTCCCAATGTCTGATTCCAAATATCCTGTGCCGCCTTTGCCACCACATTGACGTCATAAGCAGCAATCTCTCGTTGCAGATTTTTCTTAGCTTGCTCAGTATCGATGAAAGAAACCCCATAACGTACGCCTATCTCGCCGGTATTTTCCGGAAATGCCAAGACTATTGCTGCATTTTCACCCGACTTTTGCGATTGAGTCGCATCTATTGCACCATTTATCAGAGCCCCGGCTTTATCCGGAGCCTTATCTACTTCCGCATAAAGATATACTTTTGTCTTTCCGTCGATATATTGAAATCCGCTAACGGCATTGCCTTCTACTTTTAATTCACCTTTTCGCGTATTAAAAACAAGATAAGCCTGCTCCGGCTTCTCGAACTTTAGCCGATATACGGCACTTTGATGGCACGGAGCAAAATCTACGCCGATATTTGCGTCATCCAAATAAACTTGATACCGATAAGGGCGTAATTTTTCCTGATCATAACTCAACGGGATTACCGGTTGTAAACCCTTTTCCTCACCCTGATAAGGTGTCAAATTGAACGCTGATGTCTCGCGATGGTTCGTTACGATAATAGGAAGCCCTTTCAGGCGATCGCCTGTGAAGTCTGCTCGTTCCGGATAGACGCGCAACATGCTATTAGGCAAATGTATCGTCGGAAATGTCGGAACTAATAAATGGCTAATATTACCGACGTAAGGATTCACATACTCAATAGGAGATAGTGTTGGCGCTGTGTTGACATCTGTTGCCGCCGGTACGCAAGCAGATAGAAGAAAGGCCGAAGCCAATACGACCAATGTCGATTTTACATTCTTATGCATATCCAATGGAGATTTAAGTTTGGATACAAAGATAGTAAAAAAATCTTCCCTCGGCCTATCTGCGTTCTATTTCCTTTGAAATTTTAGGTTCAAGGACGAAGGGGTGGAAAATATTCACGAAAGAGCATGGCAAGACGCTCCTTTGCCAGCTCAAAATCTTGCGTATCGCCCAATTCCCGTGCCAACGAAGTCACTCCTTTATCAGTGAATCCACACGGATTAATCAAGGAAAAGTAATTCAAATCGGTATTTATGTTCAATGCAAAGCCATGCATTGTCACGAAGCGGCTGCTTTTCACACCTATGGCGCATATTTTACGCGCCCTGCCCACTCTATGCGGCTCAATCCAGACTCCGGTCGCCCCTTCAAGGCGTTCCCCTTCGATTCCATAGAGAGATAAGAAACGAATGATGACCTCTTCCAGCCTATAAATATATTGCTTCAAACCTAAATGCCAATACTCAAGGTCGAATACCGGATAACCGGTGATTTGTCCCGGACCGTGATACGTAATATCCCCGCCCCGGCCAATATGGTAATAGGCTATCCCCATCTCTTGCAGTCGGGCCTCAGGTATTAACAGGTTCGCGTCTTTCCCGCTCTTGCCGATAGTCAGTACCGGCTGATGCTCACAAAAGAAAAGGCGGTTATGTCGCTCCATGCCCTTTGCTTTCGCCTGCAACAATTCCTCGAAAGCAGCAGTCTGTATCTGCAAAGCTTCCGAATAATCAATTCGTCCTAAGTCTTTATAATCAAATGCATTCATACTTTTCCCTGTTATTTTTGCAATAAACCTCTTCCTGCAACTTTCGCGCCTTGGCTTGTGCGTGATAATTCAGATAAAATCATGCTCTGCAACCAACTCCGCAACCAACTTTTGTGGGGGTGTGTCTAAACGTTTTGCCGAGCCTTTGAGGACCCTCGATGACCTGTCTAAACGTTTTGGCAGCACTTTGAGGACCCTCGATGACCTGTCTAAACGTTTCGGCAGCACTTTGAGGGACCTCGATGACCTCCCTAAACGTTTTGGCAGCACTTTGAGGGACCTCGATGACCTGTCTAAACGTTTTGCCAAGCTTTTGAGGGACCTCAATGACCTGTCTAAACGTTTTGCCAAGCTTTTGAGGGACCTCAATGACCGCCTAAACGTTTTGCAGCCTTTTGAGGGACCTCGATAACCTCTCTAAACGTTTTGGCAAATTGAATAGGAGATTCCTCGACCGCGCTCGGAATGACCCCCCCTCATTTCATCCAATATCTATAGTACATCGCCGCTGCCGCTGCAGGCAACATACTGCCGGGCAAAAAGAACCCCTCCGTTGGCGTTCAATTTAAAGGCGCGTAAAAGTAAGAAAATATAGCGACAGATTAAAATTATTCGTTACTTTGCACATCGAACAATAAGAGAATACATAATATGAGAAGAGTTTATTGGCTACTTTTAGGTTGTTTATGGCTATATGGCATGAATGCCCAATCCTCCTACCGCACCGAAATATTTCAACCCAAGCGTATTAAGACGCTGCAAGTGAAACAGTCTGACAATATATTCACTGTCCCGGTCATCACATTGGGCACAGATGAACAGATAGAGATTAATTTCGACGACATGACGCCGAACTACGAACGATATGCGTACAACATCATCCACTGTGATGCCAATTGGCAACCCTCTTCGCTTAGCCAGTTGGAATACTTGCAGGGATTTCAAGGACTAACCATCGACGATTTTGCCTCTTCGTTCAATACAACGGTTCAATATACCAACTATCGCCTCTTCTTGCCGAACGACGATATCCAATTCAAGGTATCCGGCAACTATGTTGTCCGCATTTACAAAGAAGATATCCCGGACGAGACGGTGTTGACGGCATGTTTCTCGGTTGTGGAACCACAAGTGGAGATTGCTGCAGAGATTACCGGAAATACATTAATAGATACTTACCAAAAGCACCAGCAGGTAAACTTCACCGTCTTGAAGAAAAACTTCCAGATAACCTATCCGCAGACAGATTTAAAGATTCGGGTCATGCAGGATAACCGACCGGATAATGCTGTAACGGAAGTACATCCGACAGCGATACTGAACGACCGCATCGTTTATGAGAATAATCGCAGCCTGATATTCCCTGCAGGAAACGAATATCGCAGGATGGAGTTCCTGACAAACCGATATAATGGTATGCGCGTCGAACAAATCTCCTATTTTAATCCTTATTATCATGTCGATTTAATGATTGACCATCCCAGCAGTCTCCTGACTTATGAATATGATCAGGACCAAAACGGACGATTCTATCCGGCCTGCAGCCAATGCGACGAACCGGATATCGAAGCGGATTATTATATCGTACACTTTACCCTTGCCATGCCGGAAGCCAAACAAGGAAAAGTATATCTGAATGGCGACTTCGTACAGAATCTCTTCAATAAAGAGAGCGAAATGATTTATAATCCGGATACTCAACAGTATGAAAAGGCTATCCTAATGAAACAGGGCAACTACAATTACCAATATCTCTATGTGCCGGATGGACAAACCGTAGGAAACACCGGAGGCATCGAAGGGGATTTCCACGAAACAGAAAATGAATATACCATATATATATATTACCATCCGATGGGCGCACGCTACGACCGCCTAATCGGCTACCAACAATTCAGACAACGTAATAACGAATAAGAACTCAACACACAAATAATAAGGAGGAAAAATGATGTATAAGAATTTATTCACTATGTGTGCCGTTGCCGGTGCAATGCTGATGCAAGTGGCCTGTACAAATACGCCGAACCCCGAACCGGATGCCGTTAATATTATCCCGCTTCCTCGCTCGATGACGATGATGAACGGACAGTTCATCCTAAAAGATGGCATGAGTATCTGCTATTCCGATACTTCATTAAAACCAGCTGCTAATTACTTATCGACTTTATTGAGTCGCTCAACAGGATATTTCTTCAAAACACAAGAAGGAACCAATGGAAATATCAACCTATCCCTAACGACGGATTCTCCATCGAAAGAGGGCAGCTATTCCCTGCAGGTCGAAAACCAGAAAATACAAGTATCTTCCAGCAATTATCCGGGTATTATAGCCGGAATAGAGACAATCCGCCAATTACTTCCCGACGAAATAGAATCGACCGAGGTTATTCCGGATAAAGTCTGGACAATCCCGGCAATTTCCGTGTCCGATGAACCACGTTTCCAATGGCGCGGACTAATGCTGGATGTATCTCGCCACTTCTCGTCGAAAGAAGAGGTAAAAGAGTTGTTAGATTTGATGGCATTATACAAGATGAACAAATTCCATTGGCATTTGACCGATGACCAAGGCTGGCGTATAGAAATCAAACGCTATCCGCTGTTGACAGAAAAGGGTGCATGGCGGCCGTTCAACGCACAAGACCGCGAATGTATGCGTCGTGCTGAAGCGGAAAACAATCCGGATTTCCATATTCCGGAGGAAAAACTGAAAATCATACAGGGCGATACGCTTTATGGCGGATATTATACGCAAGAAGATATCAAAGAGGTCGTAAGATATGCTGCCGAACGGGGAATAGACATCATTCCGGAAATAGATATGCCAGGGCATATGTTGGCTGCTGTAAGTAATTATACCGGAGTCTCCTGTTTCCGGCAGACCGGATGGGGAGAAATGTTTTCGTCGCCGGTATGCCCGGGTAAAGATTCCGCATTGGAGTTCTGTAAAAACATATATGCCGAGATATTTCCCCTATTCCCCTATAAATATGTCCATTTAGGTGCAGACGAAGTGGAAAAAATCAATTGGAAAAAGTGCCCCGATTGCCAAAAACGTATGAAAGACAACAGGCTCAAATCGGAAGAAGAGCTGCAATCGTGGTTCGTTCACCAGATGGAAGCCTATTTTAACGAACATGGCAAGCAATTAATCGGCTGGGACGAGATTATTGATGGCGGATTATCGGAGACTGCTACCGTTGCATGGTGGAGAAGTTGGAGTCCGGAGGCTGTCCCGACGGCAACAGCCCATGGAAACCAAGTGATTTATTGTCCGAATGCCCATTTTTACTTAGATTATCAGCAAGATAAAAGTTCGGTGCGTGGAATATATGAATATACTTTGGCTCCGGATTCACTAAGCGAAGCGCAAAAAGCATTAATTTTAGGAGTACAAGGCAATATTTGGTGCGAATGGATTCCTTCTCGCGAACGAATGCAGTATATGGCGGTTCCACGGATGCTGGCAATCGCAGAAATCGGTTGGAGCAATCCGGAACAAATGTACTGGGAAGATTTCCAAAGACGAATGATTGGACAATTTCCCCGCCTGAACCTGATGGATATTAACTATCGTATGCCGGATTTGGAGGGGTTTCATACAATAAACGCCTTTGTTGGGGAAACGGAAGTCAAGATTTTTTCTCCTGACCCTAATGTTGAAATTCATTATACAACGGATGGAACCCAACCGACATTGGAATCCCCATGTTATTCGGGCGCTATAAAAATCGACGAATCCACTGATTTTATCTTCCGATCCTTCCGAACGAACGGAAAAGGGAGCGATAGTTTCAAAACAAGTTATCTGAAACAAGATTATGCGCCAGCTGCAGAAAATGTCAACCCACGGAAAAACGGATTGCAAGCCATTTGGTATGAAGGACGACCAGATTCATGTACGAAGATTGAGAATTTCCCGAAGAAAGGAACGTACGAAATTCCCGACGTGATGATTCCTTCCAGCGTAAAAGGAGATATTGGGCTAATCATTACCGGATATTTCAATGCTCCGACCGATGGGGTTTACACTTTTGCCCTATTATCTGATGATGGAAGTTGGCTAAAAATAGACGGTGAAATCGTAGCAAATAACGATGGACCACATGCCCCGCAAGAGATAACCGGACAACGTGCCCTCAAAAAGGGATTGCATCCAATAGAGATCCGCTATTTCGATTATAATGGCGGAATCCTCCATCTGAGAATCTTCGATCCATCCGGAAAACTCATGCCGGTAGAAACCGGGATATACGCCTATTGAAAATTCAGTTCAGATAATTGAAAATCATATAGGATATCTACAAAAAAATATCGGGTATTTTTCCGGAAATGCCTGATATTTTTTCATCTACAATAGTTCTGTTTTTTCAGCAATAAAAAAGTATTCGTCCACTTTAAAGCAAACAAAAGGCCAAGGAATAAAGAAAATGCAAAATACACTTCTTAAAATTCTTACCTTATTGAATGATAACAACAAAAATACGGAATATGAAGCTATACTTCAAGCTTATTTCCTTATTTACAAGAAAAAAGTTTGATTTTGTTATGGTTATATTGAAATTATTCCTATCTTTGCACCCCGTAAACAGTAAAGGTATCCAACTTTACTCCGCTTCTTTTCTGTCCGTGATGCTAGTTCAGGAAGGAAGTATCAACAAAAGAAGATATTTAGTACCAATAAAAAACTAAATCTTCATTTTACAAAAATAAGTCGAATCATTACATGTAATAAAAAGAAGATAGAGATGTCTAAAATTTGTCAAATTACCGGAAAAAAAGCAATGGTTGGCAACAACGTTTCCCATTCTAAGAGAAGAACGAAACGTAAGTTTAATGTTAACCTGTTCGAGAAAAAGTTCTATTGGGTAGAACAAGATTGTTGGGTGAGCCTGAAAATATCTGCAGCGGGGTTGCGCACAATCAATAAAGTAGGTTTGGATGCAGCTATCAAGATGGCCGCAGAAAAGGGTTATTTAAACGTTTAATGATTGGGAGGATTGAACGATGGCAAAGAAAGCAAAAGGTAACAGAGTTCAGGTTATTTTGGAATGCACCGAACATAAAGATAGTGGTATGCCGGGCACTTCTCGCTATATCACTACTAAAAACAGAAAAAATACAACGCAAAGATTGGAATTAATGAAATATAATCCAATCTTAAAAAAGATGACTTTGCACAAAGAAATTAAATAAATAGGAGATTGAACGATGGCAAAAAAGGCAGTTGCAACATTTAAGAAAGGCGATGGACGTACTTTCTCTAAAGTAATCAAGATGGTAAAATCTCCGAAGACCGGAGCTTACATCTTCCAGGAAGAAATGATTCCGAACGAAGCAGTTAAAGATTATTTTGCAAAATAATTTCAAAGACAAGCATAATAAAAAGCTCTTTCCATTTAAGGAAAGGGCTTTTTTATTTACATATTATACCTTTTCTATGAAATAAATCCCTAACTTTGTAGGTCGGCTACGGGCTATGTTCGCTTATTCCTGCGGCCTATTTTAAGTTGATTAAAAACTAACAAATTGAAAAATATCTACTATGAGATTCGATGTATCAAGTACAGCTTTATCTTCTCGCTTACAAGCAGTGAGCAAGGTAATCGCAACAAAAAATTCATTACCTATCTTGGATAATTTCTTATTCAACTTGGACGGAAATACATTAACTATCACAGGAGCTGATGCCGAAACCCGTTTAGTAACCACTGTTGAAGTAATGAATCCGCAAGGATCGGGTGTTTTCGCTCTTTCTGCAAAGAATATCTTAGACCCACTGAAAGAATTGCCAGAGCAACCGCTTACTTTTGATATTAACGACAATAATTTGGAAACATTCATTTATTTCCAAAATGGCAAATATAATTTCATCGGTGCTAAAGGCGATATGTATCCACAACAAAAACCGTTGAATGCGAATGCTATATCGATTACAATGGAAAGCAAAACCCTCCTGAGTGGCATTAGTCGCTCATTATTTGCTACGGCAGACGATGAATTGCGACCGGTAATGAATGGCGTTTATTTCGATATCCAACCAGATAGCTTGACTTTCGTCGCTTCTGACGGTAGAAAATTAGTACGCCTGCGCAATTTCTCAGTAAAATCACCAGAAAGAGCATCTTTTGTATTACCGAAAAAACCCGCTAACTTGCTAAAAACAATTTTAGCAAAAGATGAAGGCGTGGTTAATATCCAATTCGATGAGAACAATGCACATATGATTTGCGAAAACTTTGAAATGGTTTGCCGCCTAATTGAAGGACGTTATCCGAATTACAATAGCGTGATTCCTCAAGAAAATCCATACAAAGTAACGGTAGATAGAATCTCTTTTCTGACCGCTTTAAAGCGAGTTTCCGTTTTTTCTCAGGCAAGCAACTTAGTTAAATTACAATTGAAAGCCAGTGAAATGACTATTTTTGCTCAAGATATCGATTTTTCTATCTCGGCAGAAGAGCGTATTCCTTGCCAATTTACGGGTATGGATTTAAAGATTGGTTTTAATTCGTCTTACCTGATAGATATTCTCAGCAATATCAGTTCGGAAGACATTATCTTGGAATTGGCAGACCCTTCTCGTGCAGGTGTAATCACACCGGATGAGAACGAAGAAAACGAAGATTTGCTCATGCTATTAATGCCTATGATGTTAAGCGAATAAAGCCTGAAGAAAAAGAAATGCAACTCAAATTAAAAAATCCGCTGGTCTTTTTTGACTTAGAAACAACAGGTATAGATATTGTAAAAGATAGAATCATTGAACTCTCTTATGTAAAGGTTTTTCCCAACGGAAAAGAAGAGAGTAAAACAATGAGAATTAATCCGGAAATTCCGATCCCACCGGAGTCAACTGCTATCCATGGTATCACGGATGAAGACGTGAAAGAATGCCCTAAATTTAAAGAGATTGCAAAAGTTTTAGCAGCACAACTGGAAGGATGCGACCTTGCGGGTTACAATTCTAACCGTTTTGATATACCGTTACTGGCGGAAGAATTTCTCCGTGCTGGAGTTGACATCGATTTAACTCGCCGGAAGTTTATCGACGTACAGACTATTTTCTATAAAATGGAACAGCGGACCTTATCAGCTGCCTATAAATTTTATTGTAATAAAAGTTTGGAGAATGCACATACTGCCAAGGCCGACACAATGGCTACGTATGAAGTACTAAAAGCTCAATTAGATCGTTATCCTGAACTGAAGAATGACGTTAAATTCTTGTCCGAATTCTCCAGTTTTACTAATAATGTAGATTTTGCCGGACGGATGGTGTACAACGATAAGGGACAAGAGGTCTTTAATTTCGGGAAACACAAAGGATGTTTGGTGGAAGAGGTTTTTAAAACGGATCCATCCTATTACGCATGGATGATGAATGGCGACTTTCCGTTAAACACAAAACAGAAGTTGACAGAAATTAAATTAAGAGGTTTTAATGCAAAATAATCATGAATAATTTTGAATTTGCCAATCCGGTTAGGATTGTTTTTGGCAAAGGGATGATTGCACGATTAAGTAATTTAGTGCCGGCGAACAAAGTATTAATGGTATATGGCGGAGGAAGCATCAAACGCAATGGAGTGTATAAGCAAGTAAAAGCTGCATTACAGGGATTTGACGTATATGAATTTGGAGGTATCGAAGCAAATCCGCAATATCATACCTGCATGAAGGCAGTAGAGTTGATTAAAAAAGAAAAAATCCAATTTCTACTTGCAGTTGGTGGCGGTTCGGTAATCGACGCAACTAAATTTATGGCAGCGGCATCTTGTTTTAAAGGAGATACATGGGACATCCTAGAAAAGGGAGCAGAAATAAAGGCTGCTTTGCCGCTGGGAGTCATACTGACTTTGCCCGCCACCGGATCAGAAATGAACGAACGAGCGGTAATTTCAAAGGCTGAAACCCGTCAGAAACTCAACTTCATGACGCCGCTAATCTTTCCTAAATTTTCTATATTGGATCCGGAGGTGACTTATTCCCTTCCTGCACGGCAAGTAGCAAATGGCGTTGTGGATTCATTCATTCATGTCGTGGAGCAATACTTGACTTATCCGGTAAATGCTAAAGTGCAAGATGGTTTTGCTGAATGTTTAATGCGTGTCATCTACGAAGAAGGATTAAAAGTCTTGAAGCATCCGCAAGATTATGATATTCGTGCCAATTTAATGTGGGCAGCTACAAACGCATTGAATCTTTGGATTGGGCAAGGAGTTCCACAAGATTGGTCATCTCATCGAATGGGTTATGCGTTGACAGCACAATTCGGCTTAGATCATGCCCAGACTTTGGCAATTATCCTTCCTGCTGTCATGACTTATATGTTTGAAACGAAAAAAGATAAGCTGGCCCGGATGGGAGCAACAGTATTTGGTTTCACACAAGACAGTAAAGAAGAATGCGCCCGAAAGACTATTGAGGCATGTAAAACGTTTTTCAAACAAATGGGCTTGAAAACGCAACTGAGTGAATGTGGCATTACTGAAAAAGAACTGGATGCATTAACAGCTCCTATTGATAAAATGGGATGGCATTTAGGAGAACATCATAATATAGATAGTAATGTCGCCCACGATATTCTGATGTTGTGTTTATAAATTCAAATTGAATTAAGAGATGAAAAATTAAAAATTATGATATTAAAAGGGAAACATATCATATTGGGAATTACTGGTAGCATTGCGGCATATAAAGCAGCGTATCTTATCCGGACATTGGTAAAAAAAGGAGCAGAAGTGCAAGTTGTGATAACCCCCGCCGGAAAAGAATTCATTACTCCGGTCACACTCTCGACTCTGAGCAGCCATCCTGTCATCAGTGATTTTTTTTCGAATCGAGATGGCTCCTGGCATAGCCATGTTGATTTAGGATTATGGGCAGACGCTATGTTAATTGCACCGGCAACTGCTTCGACTATAGGCAAGATGGCAAATGGAATAGCAGATAATATGCTTGTAACAACCTATCTATCTTGCAAAGCACCGGTATTTATTGCTCCTGCAATGGATTTAGATATGTTTGCTCATCCGGCAACGCAACAGAATCTGGAACGATTGCGCTCATTTGGGAATCGAATCATCGAACCGACAGAAGGAGAATTGGCAAGTCATCTGGTCGGTAAAGGGCGCATGGAGGAGCCAGATAAAATCGTAAAGGTTTTAGAAGACTTTTTCACGGAGTCGAATTATTTTAAAGGCAAAAAAATTCTAATAACAGCAGGTCCGACATATGAAAAAATCGATCCTGTCCGTTTTATAGGCAATTATTCTTCCGGAAAGATGGGATATGCCTTAGCAGAAGCTTGTGCCAATTGGGGTGCAGAAGTGGTATTAATCAGCGGACCAGTCTCTCTTACCACAAAACATCCGGCAATTCGTTGCATTCGGGTCGAATCAGCGAATGAAATGTATAAGGAAACTGTACGGGAATTCCCGACAACAAATGCAACTTTACTCTGCGCGGCTGTCGCAGATTATCGTCCGGAGATGGAAGCGACTGATAAAATCAAACGAGAAGTTACCAAAGAAATGACATTGCATTTAGTTCCGAATCCAGACATCGCAGCGGCGCTGGGAGCAGCAAAGCGACCCAATCAAATCGTAGCGGGATTTGCATTGGAGACTAATGACGAACTGCACCATGCCTCCGATAAATTGAAACGGAAAAATCTCGATTTTATCGTACTGAACTCACTGCGCGACAAAGGAGCCGGATTCCAATGCGACACCAATAAGATATCCATCTTAGACAAAGAGGGAGAATTGACCGCTTATCCATTAAAGAGTAAACAAGAAGTGGCCGCTGACATTGCAACTCGGTTAGCAGATCTTCTGAACAAAGTATAAGTTTTAAATAATGAGTTAATATTATTGGTAAAATGAAACTAAAAATAGGGTTTGTTCTGTTTTTGTTGAGTATTATGCCAGGATTCGTCCAAGCACAGACTCAAACAGGAGAATTGAATGCACGTATCACAGTAAATAGTGATAAGATTCAAGGTTCCGACAAGCAATTGTTCACGACGCTGCAGACAGCGCTGACCGAATTCGTCAATAATCGCCGCTGGACTGACGCTACATTTGCCATTAATGAGCGTATTGATTGTTCTATGACAATTATTGTCAACGAGCAAACAGATAATAGTTTCAAAGCTGAGATACAAGTTCAAGCACGTCGCCCGGTATATAACTCTTCTTATACGACTACTCTACTTAATTATCGAGATACGGAACTGGACTTCGAGTATGTACAGTTCGAGCCGTTGGAATATACAGAGAACACATTAAACAGTAATCTCATAGCAACGGTTGCTTATTATGTTTATATCATTTTAGGTTTGGATTTCGATAGTTTCTCGCCCTTAGGAGGCAAGGCTTATTTCGACCAAGCCCAACAGATTGTAAATATTGCCCAATCGCAAGGGACATGGAACGGCTGGCGGGCGTTTGAGAAAGACGATAATCGGCACGGACTCATTACTGCCTTGACAGATAATACCTCTGAAATTTTCCGGAATCTTTGGTACACTTACCATCGGAAAGGATTGGATGAGATGGCTGGCAATCCAGACCGAGGACGCATGACGATTATCGAAGCTCTTCCGGCATTAAAAGAGGTAAAAAGCGCACGACCGACTTCTGTTGTCCTACGTTTATTCTCAGATGCAAAACTCGATGAAATCGTTTCTATATATTCCAAAGCTACTACCCAAGAGAAACAAGAGGGGTATAAACTATTATTCGATTTATATCCTACAGAAACGACCCGATTAGAACCATTGCAAAAATAGCACTATGTTGAACTCCTTATTTATTCAGAACTTTGTCTTAATCGACAGTTTGGATATCCATTTTGACAAAGGCTTTTCAGTAATTACTGGAGAAACCGGAGCAGGAAAGTCTATTATTTTAGGAGCACTATCCTTAGTATTAGGACAACGAGCGGATGGAAAAAGCATTAAAAAGGGCTCAGATAAATGCGTTATAGAAGCAACGTTTGACATATCCAAATATCAATTAGAAGCTTTCTTCTTGGAAAATGATTTGGAATATGACGCAAAGAACTGTATCCTCCGGCGAGAATTATTTTCGTCAGGCAAATCGCGCGCTTTTGTCAACGATTCTCCGGTTTCACTTGCTATTCTTAAAGAATTAGGGACAAAGTTGATTGATATCCACTCGCAACACCAGAATTTACTCTTGGGTGATAACCGTTTCCAGCTTCGAGTGGTCGATGTAATGGCTGAAAATGCCATCCTGCTTATCCTTTACAAGAAAGAGTTCCTTCGTTACCAAGGGTTAAAGCATGAATTGAAAGAACTGGAGCAGAAAGCAGCACAAACAAAACAGGAAGAAGATTACATTCGTTTCCAATTAGAACAATTGGAAGAGGCTTCTTTGGTCGCCGATGAACAAGAAAAACTGGAGCAAGAGCAAGAAACACTCTCCCATGCCGAGGAAATCAAACTTGCATTGTATAAAGTATCCCAACTATTGAATGGCGAAGAGATGGGAACTGTCCAATTGCTCAAAGAGGCGCTTTCAACTTCTGACAATCTGGAACGTTACTACCCTAAAGCCAAAGAAATATCCGAACGGCTGCGCTCAGCTTATATAGACTTGAATGATTTGGCCTCTGAAACGGAGATATTGAAAGAGGATATCGAATATAATCCTGAACGCATGGAATGGGTTAATGAGCGGCTGAATACCATTTACTCCTTAGAACAGAAGCATCATGTCTCAACTGTCGGAGAATTGCTCGCCTTGCAAGAGAATTATCGGAAACAGCTCGATGAAATCGGCTCTTTCGACGAGCAGATAGCCCAGTTGAACCAGTTGGTCTCCGCTTCTTATCAAGAATTATTGCAACAAGCCGCCGTATTGAGCGCACAACGTAAGGCAGTAGCCGACAAAATAGCCGAACAACTCGTGCAGATGGTCATTCCTTTAGGGATGCCGAACGTACGTTTCCGCATCGACATTACACCAAAAAAGGAGCTCGAAGCCGATGGATTGGATGATATATGCTTTATGTTCTCCGCCAATAAGAATAGCGAGCTGCAACCCGTCGCACAGATTGCTTCAGGAGGCGAAATTTCCCGCTTGATGCTTTGCATAAAAGCTATGATTGCCGGATTCACCGCGTTACCGGCTATCATATTCGACGAAGTAGATACGGGCGTTTCCGGCGATATTGCTGATAAAATGGGGAATATCATGCAAGATTTGGGCTCGAAGATGCAGGTTTTTGCCATTACACACCTGCCGCAAATCGCAGCGAAAGGTTCAGCGCACTATTTCGTCTATAAAGAAGATACAGACGAGCGGACGATTACACGCATCAAACGGTTGACCGACGAGGAGCGTATCAATGAAGTTGCCCGAATGCTGAGCGGAGCATCCCTGACATCGGCAGCGCTCGCCAACGCAAAGGACCTGCTCACGAATGGCTCCCGAAAAAAACTTTAAATCCTTCGCCCTAACATTCGCTATCCCACAGGGGTACGCTGAAAACACCGATTTAGCACAAAGGATAGGAATCAGTGGGGTGTGTCAAATCTGAATCAGGCTATTATTTCGTCGCCCTGAGTGCAGTCGAAGAGTCTTTTACTCTGTTTGTAAGAGATGTTTGACTCCGCTTTGCTCCGGTTTTTACCATTTTCTTCCGAAGAAAATCTGTCAACACGTGTTGGCAAGCCTTTGAGGACCCTCGATGACCTCCCAACACGTGTTGGCAAGCTTTTGAGGACCCTCGACGACCTCCCAACACGTGTTGGCAAGCTTTTGAGGACCCTCAATGACCTCCCAACACGTGTTGGCAACACTTTGAGGCCCCTCAACGACCTCCCAACACGTGTTGGCAGCTTTCCCTCTCTTTGCCCATTGTTATCGTATGATAAACTAATTCTAAACAGCTACTTATGTCTGACATTTTTAACTTTTTATGCCGATCCGCGGAATCAATCTCCCGTAAAATTATCGACCAGCACCTCTCGATAGGAATTAAATATCTTCGATTTGGACATAAAGCCCATATATCTTCCTGTTTCATCCACGACCGGAAGATTCCAAGCTTTCGTATCGTCAAACACTTTCATGATTTGGTCCATCGGCGTATTGACTACAATTTTCGCCGGAGCGGATACCATGAACTTCGAAACCCGGAAACGGTTGTAAAGTTCGGGACGGAACATGATATTGCGGATATTATCCAGCAGAACAATCCCCAAAAGAACACCTCGCTGGTCAACTACGGGGAAAGTATTCCGGCTGCTTCGGGCAATGACCTTGACCATATCTCCTAAAGTCATGTCCGGTGAAACCGGCTGAAAGTCCCGTTCAATGATACTATCGGCACTTAACAACGTCAATACGGCTTTATCCTTATGATGCGTCAACAGTTCTCCCTTTTGAGCCAATCGCATGGAATAAATACTATGAGGCTCGAACATCAGAATCGTAATATAGGAACCGATGGAAACAATCATCAGCGGTAAGAATAGGTCATATCCGCCAGTCAATTCGGCAATCAAGAAAACACCCGTCAATGGAGCATGCATCACACCCGACATAACCCCCGCCATACCTAATAGCGCGAAGTTCTTCTCGGATAAATACATGGTAAAAGCAAAATAATTGGAAACATGAGCAAATATAAATCCGGCGATACAGCCCAAATAGAGGCTCGGAGCAAAGATACCACCACAACCACCACCTCCGTTGGTCGCACTGGAGGCAAAAACCTTCATCAAAAGGATTAATCCCAAAAAGATAATAATCCCGAAATAGGAATCATTCAACGAATAGAACATACTATTGTCCATCAACCCGACAAACTGCCCGTTCAGCAGAGAGCCAATCGTATCATATCCCTCACCATATAAGGGGGGAAAAATAAAGATAAGCAGACTCAGCATCACGCCGCCCAACGCGAATTTCTTCCAATAAGAGGTTCCTAACCGGCGGTACTGTCCCTCTATCCAATTCATAACCCGCGTAAAATAAAGAGAGACCAATCCGCAAAAAATACCCAATAAGATAACATAAGGAATACGCTCGATTACAAATTGCTCCGTCTGCGAAAAGCTGAACATCGCCTCTGTCCCAGTAAAGATATAGGAAACCGTTGCAGCTGTAACCGAAGTAATCAGCAAAGGAAGGACCGAAGTCATTGTCAAATCCAGCATCAACACCTCAATCACGAAGACCAAACCAGCAATCGGCGCTTTAAAGATTCCGGCAATCGCACCCGCTGCACCACATCCTACCAACAACATCAGCGTTTTCTGCTCCATTCGGAACAAACGCCCAAGATTCGAACCGATAGCCGCACCTGTAAGTACGATAGGAGCCTCTGCTCCGACAGAACCACCGAATCCGATGGTGACCGAACTTGCCATTATGGAACTCCACATGTTATGCGGCTTAATTCTGCTCTTACGTTGGGAAATAGCATACAGTATCTTTGTAACGCCATGACTGATATCATCGCGAACCACGTACTTAACAAATAATCCGGATAAGAGAATTCCCACGACCGGATACAGCAAATAGAGATAATTAACCTGATCGGCAGCGAAATTAACCGATAGCAGATGCTGAATCCAATGAATAAGATTCTTCAAAATGATTGCCGAAGCAGCGGTACAGATTCCGACAAGGAAACTGACGATTAATACAAAATGTTTCTCCTTGATGGTATTGCTCCGCCAAAGAAGAAACTTATAAAATGCCTCTTTGATTGTTACCATAATCAGACTCCTTTTCCAGTAATCACCGTCTTTACCGTATAAGCCAAAATAGCTAAATCTAAAGCCAGCGACATATTTTCATAATATATAATATCATATTCCAAACGCTCCAGCATTTGCTCCACGTTTCCGGCATATCCATATTTTACCATACCTAATGAGGTAATACCCGGCTTTACATTATGCAGCAAATAGTAATATGGAGCTTTTTGTACGATTTGTTCAATAAAATACCTTCTTTCCGGACGCGGACCGACCAGCGACATATCCCCTTTCAGGACATTCCAAAACTGCGGAAGCTCATCTAAACGATATTTCCGAAGTATAGCGCCAAACGGAGTAATCCGCTTGTCGTCTTCATGCGCCAACATCGGTCCGTTTTCCTCCGAATCGACATACATCGTCCGGAATTTATAGATAAAAAAGGGACATCCTCGGTAACCTATCCGTTCTTGCTTATAAATAACCGGACCCGGAGAATCTTTTTTCACCCGCCAAGCAATATACAAATAGACCGGAGAAAGAAATAAAAGCACACAGACAGAAATCAATTTATCTGCGAGCCACTTTAAATTCTTTCCCGCCGGAGAGAAATTATTTTCGGTGATATCGGCTAACGGAACTCCGCTCACCGTCCGGAATCTTACCTTCGAGAAAGGAATCGATTTCTTATCAATCCAAACTTTTATTGGCATCTTATACCGATACAAAGAATAAAGAAACCGCGACATCTCTGCACCGTCCAAGATTTCCGTTGCCACAATCAGTTCATCAACAGAAAAGGTCTGAAGCAGACGAGGCAAATCGGCCACATCACCTCCTACCGAATGCAGTGCCTCTGCTTTCTTTTCCGAAGCATCCACGCGAATAAAGCCTTGCACACGATAGCCGATATGTTCCAATTGCCGGGCAATCTGCATCACCCTATCGCCTATTCCCAATAACAGGACCTTCCGGGCATATTTTCCGCCTTTAAGTTGCTTTAAATAACGCGAAGTTAATCCTAAACGGCAAAGATAAGTCAGGCCAAAATGTAATCCGAACATTTCAAAAAGAAAATGGTAATAGATTTCATAAGAGCGGGGAATCTCATCTAAAACCAAAATAAGGAATATCGCAATCACGCCAATGACTGAAGCCACCAATGTTTGCCATAACTCCCCTATCCTATTCCGCTCCAGCGGCCAATTATAGTATCCTGAGAAATAATAAATGATTAACCAAAAGAAAGGAATCACTATCTGTCCCAGCAAGACTTTCGGATATGTCAAAAATTCTCCTAAAGAGCTTGTGCTTTCATAGATAACCAAATCATGATACCTGAAAACATTGAAAACAAGCCAAGCTATTGCTGCCGTCAGAAAGTCTGAAACGACATACTTTCCTATTTGCCTGTACTTATTCATGCTTCTTTTTACCGGATTATCTGAAATAAGCCCCCGCTCCCCAACTTAATTATGTTCGATGGAGCTGCTTTACTTCTATCTTCTTGCCGATATTTTACGATATAATCCACGCCCTGTCTTATTTCTTCCGATATTTCGCTGAAATTCGCCGGAGAAGGCTTACCACTGACGTTTGCTGAAGTAGAAACAACTGGCTTGCGGAATTGAAAACAAAGTTTCTGTGAAAATTCCTCCCGAGAAACCCGAATGCCAATGCTTCCGTCCTCGCCCAAAAGGTTTGATGCCAAATTCCGTCCCTGAGAATAAATAATGGTAAGCGGTTTATCCGCCACTTCTATCAAGTCCCATGCCATAGCGGGTACATCTTCGACATAAGTCTCCAATTTATTGGCATTATCTATCAGAACCAACATGGCTTTATTATCGGCACGCCGTTTCAAATCATAGACCTTTTGCACCGCCTGTTCGTTTGTTGCGTCACAACCTATGCCCCAAATCGTATCCGTCGGGTACAAAATCAAACCGCCATTCTTTAAAACCTCACAGGCATTCTTTATATCTTCTTGTAATGTCATAGTTTCTATTCTTTATTCTATGACAAAAGTAGAAAGAAATTGAAAAACTTCAAAAATTTAAAAAGAGCAATCGCCATTTCATCAGTTCTTTTATAGAAATAACAGACCTTTTACCTTAAATAACGGTTCTTTTATCACAAATAACCTATCCTTTTTCCATTCATCCGGATGATACAAATTCAACTCCCGCGTAAAAAAGAAAATAAGGGCAAACCTTATTCCGCATTCCTATTTTATTATTATTTTTGCAAGACAAACAAATAAAAGATAAAAAGAAGTTGAATGATTGAACGAATATATATTCTTGAAACGGTTGACCCTGTTATCTTTTACGGCGTAAACAACAGCAATATGCAGCTTATTAAAACGCTGTTTCCCAAACTCCGTATCGTAGCACGCGGCAATGTCATGAAAGTTATCGGGGACGAAGAGGAATCCGAACTGTTTCTAAAAAAAATTCGTGAGATAGAAAAATATTGTGAAGAGTATAATACACTCAGCGAAGAGGTTATTATTGATATTATCAAAGGAAAAGGACCAACAGTAATCAAACAGGAAAATTTAATTATCCATGGCATGAACGGGAAACCTATCACTGCCCGAACGGAAAATCAACGTCTGTTGGTAAAAGCCTTTGAAGAAAATGATTTGGTATTCGCCACCGGTCCGGCAGGGTCAGGTAAAACTTTCGTAGCAATTGCTCTTGCGGTAAAAGCATTGAAGAATAAAGAGGTAAGGAAAATTATTTTAAGCCGCCCCGCTGTTGAAGCCGGCGAAAAATTAGGTTTCCTTCCGGGAGAAATGAAAGATAAATTAGACCCTTACCTGCAACCGCTCTACGATGCTTTACAAGATATGATTCCTGCTATCAAGTTAAAAGAATATATGGAAAATAACGTCATACAGATTGCACCGTTAGCTTTTATGCGTGGGCGTACGCTGAATGACGCAGTAATTATCTTAGACGAAGCACAGAATACCACTACCCATCAGATTAAAATGTTCCTTACACGTCTGGGCATGAATGCCAAAATGATTGTCACAGGAGATATGACACAAATAGACCTTCCTGCTTCTACAATCTCCGGACTGAAAGAAGCCATGAATATTTTAAAAGGAATAGAGGGCATCGGACGGGTAGAATTCACTAAAAAAGATATCGTCCGCCATAAGTTAGTACAACGTATCGTCGAAGCCTACGATAAATTCGACCGCAACAAGCAACGGACAGCAAAGAAAGAAGCAAATAATACTACAAAATAAAAGAATAATATGAAAACAGCTTTAGTAAAAACAGATTTTCATTTTCCTGGTCAAAAAAATGTATATCACGGAAAGGTTCGTGATGTGTACAGCGTAAACAATGATTTATTGATAATGGTTGCAACCGACCGTATCTCGGCATTCGATGTCATATTGCCGGAAGGTATTCCTTATAAAGGACAAATGCTGAACCAAATCGCTGCCAAGTTCTTGGACGCAACAACCGATATTTGTCCGAACTGGAAGCTTGCAACTCCCGACCCAATGGTTACTGTCGGAGTCCGTTGCGAAGGTTTTCCGGTAGAAATGATTGTTCGCGGATACTTATGCGGTAGCGCTTGGCGAGCATACAAGAGCGGCGTTCGCGAAATCTGCGGAGTCAAACTGCCCGAAGGTATGCGCGAGAACCAACGATTCCCGGAACCGATTATTACTCCTACGACAAAAGCGGAAATCGGCGAACATGACCAAGATATTTCTAAAGAAGAAATTCTGGCGCGCGGATTGGCTACTCCTGAAGAATATGCTTTATTGGAGAAATATACCATGGCATTATTTAAACGCGGAACGGAAATCGCAGAAAAGCGCGGTTTGATTCTGGTTGATACGAAATATGAATTCGGAAAACATAACGGACAAATCTATTTAATGGACGAAATCCATACGCCGGATTCTTCCCGCTATTTTTATTTGGAAGGCTACGAAGAACGCTTCGAAAAGGGTGAACCGCAGAAGCAATTGTCGAAGGAATTCGTTCGTGAATGGTTAATGGATAATGGCTTTCAAGGAAAAGCCGGCCAGCAGGTTCCTGAAATGACTCCGGAAATCGTAGAAAGCATCAGCAACCGTTACATCGAATTGTACGAACATATTACGGGCGAAACTTTCGTGAAGGAAGAGACTACCGACATCGCTCAGCGTATCGAGCAGAATGTAACTGCATATCTTAATTCAAAATAAAAAGAGAACGGACCGTATCCTCACAAAGGGTACGGTCTTTGCTCTGATATAACCTCAAAAAACGTATATGAGCTACGGTTCAGAAAAAATTCTTCCTTATAATAAAGAAGAGCACAAAGGAATTCAAGTCAGACGTATGTTTGATGCCATCGCCGGCAAATATGATTTGCTGAACCATACGCTCTCGTTTGGCTTCGATAAAGGTTGGCGGAAGAAGGGAATCGACTTCCTGCGGCCTTTTGCCCCAAAGCAGATTTTGGATATCGCAACCGGAACCGGCGACCTTGTCATCGCCATGCAGAAACAACTGAATGCCGAGCGGATTGTCGGCGCAGATATCTCCGAAGGCATGATGGAAGTCGGCAGAAAGAAAGTAAACGAAGCCGGATTGGAGGCTTTCATTACTTTCGAATATCAGGATTGCACGGCTCTGACCTATTCCGACAATACGTTCGACGCCGTAACCGCTGCCTTTGGCGTACGGAATTTCGAAGACATCGAACGCGGATTGTCGGAAATGTATCGTGTGACAAAACCGGGTGGACATTTGATGATTCTCGAACTGTCAACTCCGGAACACTTCCCGATGAAACAATTGTACGAACTCTATTCGAAGGTCGTCATCCCTAATGTCGGGCGGTTTATCTCGAAGGAAAAGGCGGCTTACAGTTATCTGCCCGCCTCGATTAAGGTGGTTCCGCAAGGAAAAGTAATGACGGATTTGCTCGCCCGCATCGGATACAAGGAGGCGAAAGCCCGTACGCTCACTTTCGGAATCTGCTCGCTTTATACAGGAACAAAATAATGAGGCTCCTGCCTTCATTATGCAATAAAAAACAAGTATGCAAAAATATGGTTTGATAGGCTACCCGCTGGGGCATTCGTTTTCCCGCAATTTCTTCAACCAAAAGTTTGAAGCGGAAAATATCGATGCGCAATATCTTAATTTCGAAATCCCGACCATCAAGGATTTCAAAAGTGTGCTGAAGGAAAACCCGGAACTGCACGGAATGAACGTAACCATCCCTTACAAGGAACAGGTCATCTCCTACTTGGACGACTTGGACGACGATGCACGTCAAATCGGGGCGGTCAATGTCATTAAGTTCGCCAAAGGCAGGTTCGGAAAAACAAAACTTATCGGGTACAATTCCGACGTGATTGGATTCAAGCAATCCATCGAGCCATTGCTGAACGATTCGCATAAATACGCCCTGATTCTGGGGACCGGCGGCGCGTCGAAAGCCGTACGCCGCGGATTGGAGCAGTTGGGCATCGAATCGACCTTCGTTTCCCGCACCAAGAAGGAGAATTGCCTGACGTACGACGAACTGACACCCGAAGTGATGGCAAAATATACAGTCATCGTCAACACCACGCCGTTGGGAATGTTTCCGAACGTGGATGAATGTCCGAATATCCCGTACGACCAGCTTACGCCGGCGCATTTGCTCTACGATTTGCTGTACAATCCGGATGAGACGCTGTTTATGGCTAAAGGAAAAGCGCAACATGCCGTTGTGAAGAACGGATTGGAAATGCTTCTCCTGCAGGCATTCGCTGCGTGGGAAATTTGGCAAAAATAACATACCGCCAACTTATTTCTTACAGGAAATGGGGTGCTGACGAAAATCAGCACCCTTTTTTCGGTTGAAAATCGGATGCCCGCGTATGCCAGCATCCTTTTTACGGCTGAAATTGGATGCCCGCGTATGCCAGCATCCTTTTTTCGGTTGAAATCGGATGCCCGCGTACGTCAGCATCCTTTTTTCAGTTGAAATCGGATGCCTGCGTACGCCAGCATCCTTTTTTCGGTTGAAATCAGATGCTCGCGTACGTCAGCATCCTTTTTTTGGTTGAAATCGGATGCCCGCGTACGCCAGCATCCTTTTTTCGGTTGAAATCAGATGCTCGCGTACGTCGGCATCCTTTTTTATTTGAAATTGGATGCTTCCGGTGCGAAATAGGTCAAAATGTATTCCGGACGGACTTCGTAGCGCAAAATGTAACGGTTTTGCTGCGCGGTTTTCGTCTCGTACACCGTCAGGAAGCCTTCCGGCGACGAAAAACGGAACGGACGGACGTGCAGATGGCAACTGAAATCGATATCCTCAAGCCCCGCGATTTTGTAAAGCGTCTCCTTCGCGCACCAGCAAAGCAGCAGCTGCTCCGTCTCAAACTGCGGCAGGATAAACGCCTCCTCTTCGGGCGAAAGGAATCGCGACCGGATTTTCTTTACCCGCTCGGAATAATATTCGATATCGATGCCGGTCCGGCCTTGCGCCGACAAAAGGACAGCCACATAGCCGCGCGTATGGGAAATGCTGATATGATACGAACCATCTTCCAACAAAGGCGCACCGGACGCCGCATGTTTAATCCCGCACGTCCGCCCCAAAAGCTCCTTCACCAAAAGACGGGAGGACATCCATTCCTTCCGGCGCGCCTCCAACTGCAGCCGGGGCGTACCGTCAACAGCAAGAAGCTCCGCCCACTCGGATTCAGGCAAAAGGGCACGGAGTTCGTCTGCCGATTCGTCCAGTTTCCAGATTCCCAACAAAGGATGCGTTGTCTTATAAAGTAGCGGCATAATTATTTCCAAGAAAAGGTTTCTATCAGATGAATGATATCGTTTTGCAAATAGTCGGTGACTGGCGCGATAGAATCGGCTTTCGGCGTGAAATCATAATAGAGTGCCCCGCGAAAGAAGTGGGACATACTGTCGGTCAATGCAAATTGAACCGGCGAAACGCAATCGCCCGCCAAAAAATAAAGCGACCCGTACACCCGTTCCTGTGGATTTTGATAGGCTTTCTCCCGAATCGCCTCAACGGATTGCTGCCTACCGACCAATCGGCGGACATCGGAAAAGGCTTTTGCCAATTCCTCCTCCCGATGGATTTCCAAATAGCTGCAATATAACGTCGCCCGCCATTCCGGATAATGCAACGTCAACCAGCCCCGCGGTTGCCCGGAAGAGGAAACGGAATCGCGCCGGGCGGCGGTAGATATCTCGAAAACATAAGGAAGCGCCGAATCGCCCACCATTTGATACTTGACTTCAGGCAAATCTATCCGGAAATAGCCCCTTGGCTTCGGCGTATAATCTTCGGAACAGGCAGCAAACAGCAACAACACCAGCGGTCCTATCCAAACGCGCCTACTCTGCCGGTTTTTCTTCGGATATTTTCCTGTTTTCATTGGGTATTTTTGCAATCAGATTGAACTTTATTTTCAAAATACGGCGATTGTCCACTTCAAGGACTTGGAAACGGCAGCCGGACTGCTCGATAATCTCGCGCCGCTTCGGAAAATCACCTTTGATTTCCAACAGCAATCCTCCCAGCGTCTCGACATCCTCGGCAAATTCGGCAAACATCCCGCTCTTCACCCCCGTTATCCGGAAAAAATCGGTCAGCGGTATTTTCGCTTCGAAGATATAGCTGCCATCCGAAAGACGGATAAAAGGCTTCTCGTCTTCGTCATATTCATCCGAAATATCACCTACGATTTCTTCCAAAATGTCTTCCATCGTGACGATGCCCGATGTCCCGCCGAATTCATCCACCACAATTGCCATATGAATCTTATTTGTCCGGAATTCTTCCAACAGGTCATCGATTTTCTTCGTTTCCGGAACGAAATAAGCCGGGCGTATCAAACTTTGCCACCGGAAGGTATCCGGTTTCTCCAAGTAAGGGAGCAAATCTTTGATGTACAATATACCTTTAATATTATCTTCCGAATCTTTATATACGGGAATACGCGAATATCCGCACTGGATAATTTTCTGGACAACGACATGGAAAGAGGAGTCGATGTCAATATCCTCCATATCCAACCGCGAAGTCATGATGCCGTCTGCCGTTTTATTGTAGAATTTAATGATTTCAGCCAGCATCGCCTTCTCTTCCGGAATGGCTTTCGACGTCAACTCTAAAGCTTTGCTCAGTTCATCCACCGAGATATCCCGTTTCTTTCTTCCCATCATGCGGGAAACCGACCGGAAAGCCGCAACAGATAAACGGCTCAGCGGACTACACAACAAATCTATCCACCAGACTAAAGAAGCGGAGCGACGCACCATCCGCAAACGGTCCTTCTGGGCGTATGCTTTCGGCATTATTTCTCCGAAAAGAAGAATCATCAGAATCAATGCGCCTAACTCCAACGCAAGACCCAAGCCGGAAACGGGCGCAAAATCCGGCAAACATCCCATTCCGCAGACCACCAACAAAACAATTGTCAGATTTATCCATGTATCGGCAATCAAGAAAGAGGCTCTTAATTCGTCCGGATGTTCCAATAACTGTAATATCACTTCGTCTTTAGGACGCTCCTCTTCATGTAACCCCGATTTCTCTGCCGCCGTCAACGAAAAGAAAGCCACCTCGGCAGCGGAAATAAAACTGGATACCCACAGCAGCACCAATGCCGCTACAAAGAAGGCGACAGTACTATAATCAAAGTACTGAACGCCCCCCTGATAAAATATATTCGATAAATAATCTGAGTCCAATATCCCGTGTTTTAATTACAAATAATCACAGAACACTACTTTAGAAAGGCAAATCGTCTATCTCTCCTGGTTCTGCGAATGAAGTGGTATTAGGCATTGGCGAGACGGCCGTATAAGGCTGCGTCTGTTGCGCTGCCGTATCCGAAGAAACTGAGCTTTGCTGCTCCGCCGGACGTGTACCATTATTATAAAATGCAACACGGTCCGCATAAATTTCAGTAATGTAACGCTTATTTCCCGCTTGGTCATCATATGAACGGGTGCGTATTTTCCCTTCCACATACAATCCGGAGCCTTTCTTTACCCATTTTTCCACGAACGGGACCAAATCGCTCCGCACTACGATATTATGCCATTCCGTACGTTCCGGAACGACTGTTCCATTAGCTAAGGTATATCCTCTCTCGGAGGTAGCCAACGGAAAGTTGGCTATTCCTCGCCCATTATCAAAGTAACGGACCTCCGGATCCCGGCCAACATTCCCAATCAAAATAACTTTGTTTAAAGACATGACATATTTATTTTTATTGTCACAAAGAAACGCATTTTTTTTTAATTGGCAAAAACTACCCGCAAATAAGTCTCCATGAAAACCGACGGCATAAAAGCGAAGGAATATCCACATCATTTCATTTTTTAAACCAATCTTTTTAAACTCTCGATTATTATTTCTACTTTTGCGAATCATTAAGACAGTAAAAAATTTTATATATAGCAATGAATATATCTTACAACTGGCTAAAGGAATATCTTGATTTTGACTTACAGCCTGAAGAAGTGGCAGCAGCATTGACTTCTATCGGCTTGGAAACAGGAAGTGTGGAAGAAGTGCAGACTATCAAAGGTGGACTCGAAGGCTTATTTGTAGGCGAAGTCCTTACCTGCGAAATGCATCCGAATTCAGATCATTTGCATGTTACAACAGTCAACGTCGGGAACGGAGACCCTTTACAAATCGTATGTGGCGCACCTAATGTAGCAGCAGGTCAAAAGGTAATCGTAGCCGTCAATGGGACTAAATTATATGATGGCGACAAAGAGTTCGTCATCAAACGTTCTAAATTGCGTGGCGTGGAATCGAACGGAATGATTTGTGCAGAAGATGAAATTGGTATAGGAACAGACCATGCAGGCATTATTGTCCTGCCATCCGATACGCCTGTCGGTATGCCGGCGAAAGAATATTATAATGTAAAGAGCGATTACGTTTTGGAGGTAGATATTACTCCTAACCGCGTAGATGCCACTTCACATTACGGAGTTGCACGTGATTTGGCGGCATATTTGAAACAAAATGGAAAGCCTGCTGAACTGAAACGCCCGTCAGTGGAAAATTTCCATATAGATAATGAAACACCGCTCATTCATATTGAAGTAGAAAATACAGAGGCTTGCCCTCGTTATTCCGGAATTGCGATAAAAGGCGTAACAGTAAAGGAAAGTCCTGAATGGTTACAAAACAGATTACGGACTATCGGGCTGCGACCAATCAATAATGTAGTAGATATCACCAATTATATCCTGCATGGCTTAGGTCAACCGATGCACGCATTCGACGCGGGTAAGATAAAAGGAAATAAAATCGTTGTCCGTCCAGCTCATGAAGGCGATAAGTTCGTTACATTGGATGGAGTAGAGCGTACGTTGACAGAACGTGACCTTATGATTTGCAATGCAGAGGAGCCAATGTGTATCGGAGGCGTTTTCGGCGGATTAGACTCAGGAGTTACAGAGCAAACGACCGATGTATTTTTGGAATCAGCCAACTTCCATCCGACTTGGATTCGAAAAACTGCCCGCCGATTCGGTTTAAATACAGATTCATCGTTCCGCTATGAACGCGGATTGGATCCGAACGTTACCATATATATATTAAAGTATGCGGCTATGCTAGTAAAAGAACTGGCTGGCGGCCAGATTACCGGAGCTATTCAAGATATCTATCCAAAAGTATTCGAACCTTATAAAGTAAATGTGACTTACGAGAAAATAAATTCCTTAATCGGAAAAGAAATCTCGGCAGAAACGGTAAAAAATATCGTTCGCAGTCTGGAAATGAACATTACGTCGGAAACAGCAGAGGGTTTAAGCTTAGAAGTGCCGGTTTATCGTATCGATGTACAGCGTGATGTCGATGTAATCGAAGATATTTTACGTATTTACGGATATAATAATATAGAATTCAGCGAACATGTGAAGTCGAATCTGAGTTATCAGACTCCAACCGACCGTAGTTATAAATTGCAGAACCTTATTTCAGAACAATTGACCGGTTGCGGATTCAATGAAATATTAAATAATTCACTGACACGTTCGGCTTATTATGACACACTGACAACTTATCCCGTGAGCCATGCGGTTATGTTGCTTAATCCTTTGAGCGCAGATTTGAATTGTATGCGTCAGACATTGCTATTTGGCGGTTTAGAAAGCGTAGAACATAATATTAAACGCAAAAATGGCAATATCCGTTTCTATGAATTTGGCAATTGTTATGATTATACTCAAGAGAACAAGAAGGAAGATCAAACATTAGCACAATTCAAGGAGGATTATCGTTTAGGACTCTGGCTTTGCGGCAATCGCGTCGAGAATAATTGGGCACATGCCGACGAGAATTCTTCCATTTATGAGCTGAAAGCATATGTGGAAAACATTTTAATCCGTTTAGGTATCCAATTAAAGAAAGTACTCTTTGGCAATTTGTCCAATGATATCTACGATGCAGGATTAAGCATTACGACACAAGCCGGAAAAACATTAGGTTCGTTGGGCATTGTGAGCCGTAAACTCTGCAAAATGATGGATATCGATATAGAAGTTTACTATGCTGAATTAGATTGGAACGCATTAATGAAAGAGACAAAGAAGAATAAAATTACTTATACTGATTTGTCTAAATTCCCGGGCGTGAAACGTGATTTGGCATTGCTTATTGATAAAAATATTCAGTTTGTTGAGATTCAGAAAATAGCTACAGAAAGCGAACGCAAGCTACTGAAAGAGGTGACTCTCTTCGACGTTTATGAAGGGAAGAACCTTCCTGAAGGGAAAAAGTCATATGCTGTCAGCTTCTTCTTGGAGGATGAAACAAAAACATTGAATGATAAACAAATTGATGCCATCATGAAGAAGATTCAGCAGAATTTGGAACAAAAATTAGGTGCACAATTGAGATAATATATTCATATAAAAATAATCAAATAAAGAATATGGGAAGAGCGTTTGAGTTTCGCAAAGCAAGAAAGTTTAAGCGTTGGGGCAATATGGCCCGTGTATTTACGAAATTAGGGAAAGAAATCACAATTTGCGCAAAGCAAGGTGGTCCAGAACCCGAGAATAATCCGCGTTTACGCGTTTTAATGCAGACAGCGAAGAAAGAAAACATGCCAAAAGAGAATGTTGAACGAGCAATTAAGCGCGCTGTTTCAAAAGACTTCACGGATTATAAAGAAATGAACTATGAAGGATATGGACCATTCGGCATTGCTATTTTTGTCGAGACAGCGACCGACAATACAACCCGTACAGTGGCAAATGTCCGCAGCTATTTCAACAAATGTGGCGGTTCGTTAGGAACAAGCGGTAGTCTGGAATTCTTATTCACCCATAAATGTGTATTTCATATCACGAAGCCGGAAAATGTTTCTTTGGATGATTTAGAATTGGAATTGATTGATTTTGGTGTGGACGAATTAGACGTAGATGACGAAGCCAATGAAATCATCATTTATGGCGAGTTTGCTCAAAATGCAGCCATTCAGAAATATTTAGAAGAGAATGGCTATGAAATCACAAGTAGTGAATTTGTTCGTATCCCGAACGATTTAAAGGAAGTAACTCCCGAACAACGCGAAACAATCGAAAAGTTGATTGAAAAATTAGAAGAAGACGATGATGTACAAAACGTCTTCCATAACATGAAGGAAGAAGAAGAGTAAACCTTCTTTCTTTTCCGGATTCTCAGGAAGAGAAGCGAACAAAGATTTGCGGACTCTCTCTGAGAATCCTTTTATATTTATTCATAATCTAAATCTACATCCAAGATGATAAACATAAACAGCGTAAAAAAAGGCATTTTAATAAGTACAACTCTCCTTTCTTCTACCTTACTTTGTGTTGCTGAAAAAACATCTTTTATTGAAACGAAAAGTGCCCATTTAGATGCACCCTACGTCGTTTCCGGAAATCAAATATACTGTGTCGGATACCAAGATGGAACATTCCCTCCGATGGGAGACCATGTAAAAGGTGAAATGGGCGGTATTTGGGCTCAGCCCATCAAATTATTAGACGGATTCAGCCTATGTCTTAAAGATAACAATAAAGGAAAAATATATGACCACCTCAAAGCAATCAAATTTGTAACCCGTCCTTACCAATGTGAATGGTATTACCATATCGAAGATATAGGATTACAAATCAAATGCACACTGTTTGCTCCGCTTAAAGGTAAAGCATTACGGGTAGAATATGCGCTGCTTAATCAAAACGTTCAAGAAGCAAACCTCCAAATCTCTTTTATTGGGAAAACAGACTTGCGCTCCGGATTTTTTTCTGACAAGGCAGGATGGACAAATGCCCCAGATTCCATGTGGATTGACTCAGCTAAGAAATTAGTTAAGGCAAAAGACCTGAAGAATAATTGGTATTTGGCAGTTTCGTCGGATTCAGAAAATGCAAAAATAGAAACTACGACAGCAACCGAAGCCGAAGCGCTTCATCCAAACCAACAAGAAGTCATGAATGTCGAAAAGACGGCATTGCCCGCCGGTCTTTTCCGAAATAAAATATTTTCTTTTACTGATAATCGGGAAATCGCTTCCGGAAGCAATGCCACTCTTTCCTTCTATATCTCCGGTTCTACCGATTCCGAAGAAGAAGCCGTTGCAGAAAATAACCGTCTCCGGAATAATTATGCCGAACTTTTTGCTGAAAAGAAGGGACATTTTCAGGAAATTATCCAACGTTCTCACATCCAGATTCCGGATAAGAAACTACAGAACGTATATAATTGGGTAAAATTCAATACCGACTGGCTGATTCAGGAGGTTCCCGAAATCGGACGTGGCTTTTGTGCAGGTTATCCCCACTATATTTGGTGGTTCGGAACAGACAATTCATACGCTTTGCAAGGGATTTTAGCTACAGGTGACTTTGAAAATGCCAAATCTACCCTGCGTTTGCTAAAAGAACATTCGATAAAATGCAATGGCAATGGTAGAGTTATCCACGAAGTAGTCCCATCCGGAGCAATTGTTAATCCGGGAAATACCCAAGAAACAGCACATTTCATCATGGCAGTTTGGAATACCTATTTATGGACTGGCGACAAAAACTTCTTAAACGAATTCTATCCCTTCGTTAAACAAGGAATAGAATGGCTTTTAACGACACAAGATAAAAATCATAATCTTTTCCCGGAAGGATATGGAATCATGGAGGTCAAAGGGCTGAATGCCGAACTCATAGACGTAGCTGTTTATACGCAGCAAGCGCTTCTTTCTTTTTCAAATATGGCAAAAGTGATAGGAGAAAACGAATCGCATGAGAAATATGCCCAGCTCGCCCAAACATTAAAAGACAAAATAAACGATTTGTTCTGGGATGAACACAACTCGCTTTACTGCGATTTTTATGGAACAGCCGAGCAAGCTATTTCTGTAGTGGATGGTTCGCTAGAGCAATACAAAGATATTCCGGATGTTATCAAGTTTTATAATGAGACGAAAAAATATTTCCAATCTTTTGCTACAGATTATAAACACGGTTGGTCAACTAATCGGAACTGGGTAATCAATACTCCTATCGAAACTGGGATTGCTCCAGAGGAAAAAGCACAAGCGGCTTTGGAACGAATGGAGGAAAATGATATGACAAGCCAATGGGGTCCCTATCTTTCCGCAGTGGACAAATTGCATAATATGACTATTTCAACTGGAGTGCAAGCTGTTTCTCAAGCGCGATACGGCAATATTGACCATTCTCTCATGCATGTCAACCAAATAGCGGCGACTTTCGGACTTTTAATGCCAGGTTCCATCGCAGAAATGATGCCGGATTACGGTTGTTTTTGCCAAGAATGGACCATTTATTCGGTTGCCGTTCCAATTATTCAATATATATATGGTATTAAACCGAATGCTCCGGAACATTCCGTAACACTTGAGCCTCAAATTCCGACAGGTTGGAATACATATTCATTAACAGACCAACGCATTGGAGAAAATAAATTAGACATGTCTGTTTCTCGGGAAGAAAATGTAAGCGTATATAAAGCAGCATGGGATGATGCGTCCTGGAATATCCAACTAATCATTCCTTTTGATCCGACAGCCATTTATACTGTCAACGGAAAAAGACAAAACAACATCAAACAGGTGGCGGGGAAAGCCTATTTCAACGGAATTGGCCATTTGGACATTACTGTTTCTCCTGCTTTATGAAGAAAAACTTCAGCTAATTTTCAACATTAGCTTGATTAATATTGTTATTATTTGTAGATTTGTCAATCACTTTTTATAAACAAAAAATTATGGCATTACAAGTTGGAGATAAAGCTCCTGAAATATTAGGCACAGACCAGAATGGAAAAGAAATAAAGCTGAGCCATTTTGCTGGGAAAAAATTAGCTTTATATTTTTATCCCAAAGATAACACTTCCGGCTGTACAGCTGAAGCATGTAGTTTGAGAGATGGATACGAAGAACTAAAAGCTGCTGGTTTTGAAGTAGTTGGTGTAAGCAAAGATAGTGCCAAATCTCATCAAAATTTCATTGCCAAACAAAATCTTCCGTTCAACTTGATAGCGGATACAGATACAACGTTACAGCAAGAGTTTGGCGTCTGGGCAGAAAAGAAACTTTACGGAAAAAGTTACATGGGAACTCTTCGTACAACGTTCATTATTGATGAAAATGGCGTTATCGAGCGAATTATCGGCCCTAAAGAGATAAAAACAAAGGAACACGCAAACCAAATATTAAACAAGTAATGGCAAAAGAAGAAAATCTATTTGAAGAAAAAGCAGAAGGTACAAAACCGGCTGTGAATGTGGACAAGCTGAAAGCATTACGCGCAGCTATGGAAAAAATCGAAAAGAACTATGGAAAGGGTTCTATTATGAAGTTAGGGGATGATTTGGTAGAAAATATCGAAGTTATCCCAACTGGGTCTATCGCTTTGGATGCAGCCTTAGGAGTAGGTGGCTATCCGAAAGGACGAATTATCGAAATCTATGGACCGGAGTCTTCCGGAAAAACGACTTTGGCAATTCATGCTATTGCAGAAGCACAAAAACAAGGAGGAATTGCAGCATTTATTGATGCGGAACATGCATTCGATCGGTTCTATGCGGAAAAGTTAGGAGTCGATATAGAAAACCTATGGATTTCTCAACCCGATAGCGGAGAGCAGGCATTGGAAATTGCTGAACAATTAATTCGTTCGTCTGCCGTAGATATTATTGTTATCGATTCTGTTGCGGCCTTGACACCGAAAGCAGAATTAGAAGGTGATATGGGAGACAGCAAAATGGGATTACAAGCTCGCTTGATGTCCCAAGCATTGCGCAAATTAACCGCTGCTATCAACAAAACAAACACAACTTGCATCTTCATTAACCAATTACGCGACAAAATCGGTGTGATGTTTGGAAATCCTGAGACAACGACGGGAGGAAATGCGCTGAAATTTTATTCATCTGTCCGTTTGGATATCCGCCGTATCGGACAATTAAAAGATGGCGATGAGGTTAAAGGCAATCAAGTCCGTGTAAAAGTGGTGAAGAATAAGGTTGCTCCTCCTTTCCGCAAAGCAGAATTTGATATTATGTTCGGAGAAGGCATATCACGTTCCGGCGAAATCATCGATTTAGGGACAGAATTGAATATTATAAAGAAAAGCGGGTCGTGGTATAGCTATAATGATTCCAAATTAGGACAAGGACGCGATGCAGCAAAACAGTGCATTGTTGACAATCCCGAATTAGCGGATGAATTAGCCGAGGCCATTTTTTCTGCTTTAAAAGACAAAAAATAAGAGTATAGTGACAGTGGCATCAGAAAGGCTATTTACTGATGCCACTGAATCTGTTTTATCGCCACCCCAAACTCTATTTAATGCCCAATAATGGGAGATTTGGAATGAAAGATATGACTCCGAAAGAAAAATATCGTAAACTCTGCCAAACAGAACCTACAATCCCCATTTTCTCACGGGATTGGTGGCTGGATATTGTCTGCGGAGAAGAAAATTGGGACGTCATTCTTTATGAATCCGATAAAATAGAGGCAAGCATGCCTCTATATATTCCCAAACAGGGGGTAATAACTATGCCGATTTATACCCAAACAATGGGACCATGGCTTGCTCCTTTACCAAAAGAAACGAAATATGCGCACCAACTACTGACAAAGCAGGAAATATTGCGGTTCTTTGTCGAAAAATTAAGGATATTTTCTCATTTTCATCAAAACTTTTCCTACCAAATAACCGATTGGCTTCCTTTTTATTGGAACAATTATACGCAAACAACCCGTTATACTTATATTTTAGAAAATATCTGCGACACACAACGGCTTTGGAATAATATGCAAACGAATATTCGCCGCAATATTCAAAAGGCAGAGACAAAATATAATATTTCCGTCCGACGAGGAATCCCAACAGATGAATTTTTAAGAGTACAAGCTTTATCTTTCAAAAGACAAGGCAAACAAGCTCCGCGCAACACAGAACTAAAACAATTGATTGATGTATCCCGCCAACGGGGACAAGGAGATATTTGGGGAGGATTTGATTCAAAAGGACAACTGCATGCGGCTGTTTTTATTGTCTGGCAATCTTCATCCGCCTATTATTTAGCCGGGGGAGGTGACCCTGAACTTAGAACATCCGGTGCGCATAGCCTTGTACTATGGAAAGCCATTCAAGATGTCGCAGCTTATACCCAAACGTTCGATTTCGAAGGCTCCATGCTGCCCGGTGTGGAACGCTTTTTCCGTGAATTCGGGGCAAAACAAATACCATACTTCGCAATAAATAAAGGGAAATTGAGTTTATATCATAGAGCATGTATCAAATTAAATAGACTCTTAAGAGACATCCTTTAATATTCAAAAAGCATGAATCTGATTATTAATTACATTCTCCGTTTTCTATTAGGAGTTAACCGGGCTGGGGCTTACAGCAGTCTGATTGGTTATACCTCCAATCCGAACTTATTCCACAAATACAAGGTCGTCATCATACCTTCGCGCTTTTTTGATCCGGATATCTATGGGACGCCGGAATCTCTGCCGAAGCTGCCTTTAATGGAAATAGATAATGTTCCCTTTCTTTTCGGTTCCCCGCGAATAGAATGGCAAGAAGATACATTAATAGTGTATGCGGATATCATTGCAAGCAGTTATTTCCTGCTAACTCGCTATGAAGAGATTCAGAAAAGGAATATAAGGGACATACACGGGCGTTTCCCCGGAAAAGAGTCGCTTCCTGTAAAGGCAGGATTCATACATCGGCCGATTATCGAAGAATATGGGAAGCTATTAAGGAATTGGCTCCGGCAAACAGAAATAAGAATCAAAGAACCAACAGCCCAAATTCGGAAAATATGGTTAACGCACGATATAGATGCCCCGTTTTTCTGCAGAAGCATCCGTAGCGTTATCCGAGAGACCCTAAAAGGAGGCGGATTTTGGAAAGCGTGGAAGTTATTCAATGGGGCGATAGAACAGGACCCCTATTATACTTTCCCATGGATATTGGAGCAAAATCAGCAAGTAAAGGATATTTACAACCAAAAGTGCGACACTCTGTTTTTTCTAAAAGCGGGGGGGAAGCATAAGTACGACAAACCCTATTATTCTATCCATCAAAACAGCATAAAGCAGCTGCTGACTCTATTAAAAGACAGAGATGCCAAATTCGGATTGCACAGCAGTTACGACGTAAGCGAGCATCCTTCTTTGATTTCCATGGAAAAAGAGATATTGGACCACGTATGGAATCTGGAAAACATCACTAAAAACCGGAATCACTACCTAAGGTCACGCGAACCGGAAGACTTTGACAAACTAATCAAAGCTGGAATCACAGAAGATTTCACGATGGGCTATGCGGATATCAGCGGATTCCGCTTGGGAACATGCCGTCCTGTGCAATGGATTAACCCGATTACGCGACAATTAACTCCGCTGATTCTACATCCGTTGGCTATTATGGATTGTACGTTGAGTGATTCGCAGTATATGGGGTTGGATTATGAAGAGGCGTTGGCTTATTGTCAATTGTTACTCCGTAAGATTCGCCAATATGGAGGAGAAGCGGTCCTTTTATGGCACAATACCTCTTTTGCTGACAAAGGATACCACAAACAACTCTATGCTCAGCTAATAAATGAACTGATTTCATGAAAAAGAAGAAAATAATTACGATTGTCGGAGCGCGGCCTCAGTTTATCAAAGCGGCTATGCTGAGCCGGGCCATCGCAGAACAAAATAAAATGAATCCTCATCAAATTATCGAAGAGCGACTTATCCATACCGGGCAACATTATGATGAGAATATGAGTAAAATCTTTTTCTCTGAAATGGGTATCCTCCAACCGACGTGGCAACTCCACTGCGGAAACAGTTCGCATGGAGCGATGACCGGGCAGATGCTGATTGAAATCGAACAGATTTTACTAAATAACCGTCCGGATTATGTAGTTGTCTATGGGGACACCGATTCTACCTTGGCAGGCGCATTAGCCGCAGGCAAACTTCATATTCCCATCGTACATATAGAGGCAGGATTACGGAGCTTCAACAAGGCGATGCCGGAAGAGTTGAATCGCATTCTGACCGACCACCTGTCCGATTTGCTTTGTTGTCCGACACATACTGCTGTTCAGAATTTGGCGGCTGAAAACATTAAAGAAGGGGTGCACCATGTGGGGGATATCATGTATGATGCGGCGCTCCTGTTCGGAGATTTGGCGGAACAGGGCTCTTCCATCTTGGATACATTGCATCTTCGGGCAAAATCTTTCTATCTGTGTACCATCCATCGGGCAGAAAATACAGACAGCGTCGAGCGGCTTTCGTCTATATGCGAAGCATTAAAGGGAATCGCGGCAGCTTCGTGCCCTATTGTCCTGCCTTTGCATCCCCGCACGCATATCTGTCTGGAGAAATACCAATTAAAAGAGGACTTGCTATCCAATCCCTACATCCATCTTATCAAGCCTCTGGGCTTTTTAGACATGGTCATGTTAGAGAAGAATGCACGGTGTATCTTGACCGATTCCGGCGGCATTCAGAAAGAGGCGTACTTCCATAAAACGCCCTGCATCACTTTGCGGGAAGAGACGGAATGGGTGGAAACGGTAACGGCGGGCTGGAACCAATTGGCGGGGGCTTCTCCTCAGCGCATACTGGATTGCCTCCGCAATCAGCCTGAGCGACGGGATGCCATCACGGATTATGGCGAAGGTTCAACAGCGTATAAAATCCTGCAGCTCTTATGAAACGGATACTGATTCTTTGTGATATTTTCCCTCCGGCTTTCGGTCCGCGCATGGGCTATTTATGCAAATATATCCGTGCGTTGGGATGGCAACCGACCGTCGTCACGGAACAATTGCCTGCGGGGAATTTCCAATTCTTGGCAGGATTGTGCGAAGTGCATGAGGTGAGCTTTTATACCAACAAGCATCCGTTCATCCGGAAAGTGCAGTGGGGGCTAAGTTTCCTGTGTTCTTCCCTGTTCGACTATAAGAACTGGAAGATGCGTCGTGCGGCTGAACGGCTTATCCGTAAGGAGCATTTCGATGTCCTGTTGTGCAGCACGTACCGTACGTTTCCGTTGCCGGCGGCTAAGCAGTTGGCGGAAAAGTACCGTATTCCTTTCGTAATCGACCTGCGCGATATCATAGAGCAGTATTCGGGCGATGAATTCATCTCGCGGAAGATGCCTAAGCTCCCGCTGTTGCAGCCGCTTGTCGTGCATCTGTTCCGGCAGAGGAGCCTGCAGAAAAGGAATCTGGCATTATCCGCAGCCGATGCCGTCACCACCGTGTCCCGCTGGCACGTGAATGTATTGCGCTCCTACAATCCGCACGTACAATTAATCTATAATGGCTTCGACCCGGAGATATTCTATCCGAAGCATGTCCGGACGCCCCGGTTTACCATTACCTATACGGGGCGGTTGCTCAGCACGGCGATGCGCGACCCTTCGTTATTGTTCGAAAGCCTGCGCCATTTGTCTTCGTTGGGCAAGCTCTCTCCGGAGAACTGCCGGGTCGATTGGTATATCGATGAGGTGTCTTGGAAAATCATCCGCGCCGAGGCCCTGCGGTATGGCGTATTGCCCTTTATGGAGATGAAGGGCTTCGTCGCGGCGACCCAAATCCCCGACATATTGAACAGCAGCTCCGTCATCCTGCTGCTGACGAACAAGTCCGGCGCGTCTGGACCGAAAGGCGTCATGACCACCAAACTGTTCGAGGCGCTTGCCGTACGGAAGCCTATCCTCTGCGTCCGCAACGACGAAGGGGTGTTGGAAGAGGCGTTGAAAGAGGCGAATGCGGGATTGGCGGCGAACAACGCGGAGGAGGTCTCCGGCTTCCTCATGCAGAACTTCTCCGTTTGGCAGCAGCAAGGCTATACGGAGGCGGCTACCCGGCCGGAAGTGTTACAGAAATATTCCCGAAAGGAGCAGGCTGGACAATTCGCTGCCCTGTTCCATTCGATTATCCCGTGAGATTATGCTGTCGATTTTGATTCCTACTTACAATCAGTGCTGCGCGGACTTGGTGCAAGCGCTGTATGCTCAAGCCGTCGCGTTGGATATCCCTTTCGAGATTCTTGTGGCGGACGATGCCTCTACCCTTCAAGCGGTAAAGGAGAAGAACCGGGCTGCCGCCCAACGCCCCTGTTGCGCATACCTCCAAATGGAACAGAACGTGGGACCGGCACGGATTCGGAACCGCTTGGTCGATAAGGCGCGGTATGACCTCTTTCTTCTGATGGACGCGGACACCTACCCTGCGCACCCCCGCTTCTTGGCCCGCTATCTGGAGGCCGCCCGTCCGAACACGGTCGTGTGCGGAGGATTTATCTACGAGCGTACCGCCCAGCCGCGCATGTGCCGGCTGCGGTATGAATACGGCATCCGCGTGGAGGAGGCTTCTGCCGAAGAGCGGAACCGCCAGCCCTACGATCGGTTCATCAGCATGTGCTTCCTCGCGGACAAGGCGACGTTCAATGCCGTCCGGTTCGACGAGCAGATGCACTTCGGTTACGAGGATGCCTCATTCGGCATCCGCCTGAAGCAGGCGAACGTCGCTATCTGCCATATCGACAACCCGGTCTACCACCACACCACCGATAACGCGGCGGATTATTTGCGGAAAATACGCCACTCCATCCGGAATTTATTACCCCACATCGACCGGCTCGCGCCGCATATCCGGCTGTTGGTCTGGCATCGGAAACTTCAGCGGCTGGGCATGGTTCCGTTCATTCGCGCCCTGTTCCGCGCCACAGAGCCGCTGCTGGTCCGCAACCTGACCGGCAACCACCCCTCGTTATACCTCTTCGCCTTCTATAAGTTAGGCTACCTATGTACATTGCCTGAGGCTGAATGAACCCGACGGACTCGTGGCGGTCTTCGGGCTATTTCTTTTTCTTTCTCAGAGTAGGTCTTACGCTTTGCATTCCATCCACATGTTCAAACAGTTGCGGCTCCACATTCGCAGACATGGGATCTAACACAAAGTCGATGCCTTCTCTTCGCGCTAATTTGGCTGCAGGGACAAAGTCGGAATCGCCGGAAAAAAGCACGATTGTATCGACAAACTTCTTCAAGGCAAGCGAGGCTATATCAACTCCAATCTTCATATCGATACCTTTTTGCCTTACCTCAAGATAGACATCGTTTTCTTTCAGGTCTGATATGTTGATTTTCCCGGCTAACAACTCCTTTACCCTTTTGGGATAAATGTGCCAATTGTTATTGTCTTTCAGTTCTCCTATCCTCAGGGCTACTTTCCGCTTCTTTTTCAATGCTTCTATGAGTTCTTCCCTGAATTTATATTCCGGAGACTTGCTGAAATCGATAGGCTTTCCGGTTATGGGGTTGTGGACTTTCTTCGATAACGGATGGCAATCATAATAGAAAATACGATAAAGTGTATTTCGCGAGCCGACATGTTTATGAGCCATCGTGTATAAGTGTTCAGCCACTTCTTCGCCACTCATTTCCCTATCTTTGTTGTATAACGAATTGAATCTTTTTATAAAGAATCCGCCGTCAATCATAACGGCTACTTTGATGGGAGGTAAATTGGAATTTCTCATAGTTAAAAAAATAATGCTCAGGGGTTGGCGTGTCCATTATCAAGAATAAGCACCGACACGGCAGCTATCGGACACGCGTCGCCAAGAGCGTAATCGTAGTGCAAAGGTACGACTTCTATTTTCCAAGCCAAACTTTTCTGCAATTATTTTTTCTGCAAAAAAGCAGGGCTACCTCCCCTTGCCTTTCCGGATAATCCGCTTAACTTTGCGAACAACAATACAGCAACCTGAATATTTACTCTAAAATTCACATCATGAAACATTTACTATCGATTTCTTTAAGCATGGCACTGCTCCTCTGCACGGCTTGCTCCGACAGCGAGGAGATGCGGATGTACGGCGAGCCGCAAGTGCTGCCGGACTCCGAGTGGCTCAATGTCACGCCGAAATATGTGACCGAATCAAATTCTCCGGTTACTATGCATGTTGAAGAAGAGAAGCTGAATTTCGGCGACGGGACGTTCACGATGACGACGTGCCGGTTAGTGCCCGATGAGGAGACGACGACCGCGTGGGATACGCTCAGCGTCACGCACGGGACCTACCGCTATGAGCATCCTATGTTGTGGCTGACGATGGAGGGCGACACAGCCTCCGTCGAGGCGTGGATATCTGCCACAAACCATATTTGCTACTACGACGACGGCGATTTCAACGAATTCGAACGGCTCGAATGAAAAAATCGCGGCGTCTTCGCTGACGCCATCGACATCCCCCCGAATTTTCTCCGAAAAAGGCGAAATCCATTTGTATCTTAAAAGAAATCTTTAACTTTGTAAGCGTGCACCGGTGCATGACTTCTCGGAACTACTTCCGAGACGTGTTGCACCGGTGCATGACTCCTCTGAACTACTTCAGAGACGCGTTGCACCGGTGCATGACTCCTCTGAACTACTTCAGAGACGTGTTGTACCGGTGCATGACTCCTCTGAACTACTTCAGAGACGTGTTGCACCGGTACATGGACTCTCTGAACTACTTCTGAGATGCGTTGCACCGGTACATGGACTCTCTGAACTACTTCAGCGATGTTGTACCGGTACATAGACGCCGTAGTACTTCAGAGACGTTGCACCGGTGCAAAGCGCGCGAACTAAATAAAAAATGTTAATATATGGCACAGCAACTTCGTAAATTCACCATAAGCCGCATGACCGTAGGGGCATGCGCCGATTTCCACGTCACTGTCGAGAAGCATATCACGCGGGTTACGCCGGAGGTGCTCCACGTTGAGAACAAAATCGCGGCGTATCGGAAGAAGGTGAAGGTGTTGGAATCAATCGTAAACCGTAAACGCAGCTTCCAGACGACGCCGCAAATGCGGGCAGGCGACAAGAGGCGCGACAGCATCATCGGCTCCATCAACGGCGTGGTCAACGTCATGCGTACCTCGGTTATTGAGGAGAAACGCCTCGCAGCCTTGCAACTGCATCAGGAGTTGTCACCCTATCGGGGCATCGGGCGGCACGAACTGCACAAGGAGACAGCCGAAGTGCGCAGTATGCTGAACGTGTTGGACAGCGAAGAGAACAGGGCA
>CASEMX010000018.1 GCA_949289155.1 uncultured Parabacteroides sp. | reverse complement strand
CGGTAAAAGTAGGAAGGATATATGAGATACGCAAGCATTTGCCCTAATTATTCTTCAATGATTTAACACAACCGCCCGCCCCGTGTGAATATTGACACATGGGGCGGGTTATGCTCATTAATATACATGTAGATAATAACCCCACAAAAACTACTTATCTGCGGCTATATCTTTATCTTTAATAAAATTACTTCTTCGGCGTATCACCCAATGTAAACTGCAATGTGCCGGCATTGACCAACTCTTCATGCGAAATTGTATAGCCCTTATGCTTCTTTCCATTCACTTTCAACTCCTGAATATAAATAGACTCCGGCGTAGCATGCTTCGACTCAATAACAAGGTCGCCCTTCGGATAATACTTCTTATCCAAATGAATCGTCACCTTGTCGAAGGTAGGTGAAGTCAATACATAATCCGGAGAACCGGGACAAGCAGGATAGAACCCCAGCATCGAGAAGATAGCCCACGCCGACATCGTACCTGTATCCTCATTGCCCGGCACGCCATTCGGCGCATTATGATAGCCGGTCTTCAAGATATTATGCACCTCCTTCTGCGTACGCCATGCTTCGCCATTAAAGTAACTGAACAGATAGGGATAAGCAATATCCGGTTCGTTTGCTGGGTCATAGTTGCCATCATCAAACACACTTTGCAGTTTATCGATGAACTTCTTCTGTCCGCCCATCAGCTTTGCCAGCCCTTTGATATCATGCGGAACATAGAAGGTATAATTCCACGCATTGCCCTCATGGAATCCCGGACAAGGTTCAAAATTAGCCCCTTGCTTCGGATTGAAAGGAGAATAGAATGTACCGTCAGGAAGAATAGGACGCAACGTCCCGAAGTCCTTGCAATAGTAATGCTTGTATCCTAACGAACGTTGCAAGAAGAGCTTGGCATCCTCTTTTTTACCTAAAGCCTCTGCAAACTTAGAGAGATTCCAATCCGCGATATAATACTCCAAGGCATGAGAAACTGAGTTATCATACTGCTCACGCAAAGGAACATATCCCAGCGAGAAGTAATCGTTCGCATCCGGACGGAGGAGATTAAACTCACCCGGCGTAGTTGCCCCTTTACGCATAGCCTCATAAGCCGTTTCGATATCAAACGATTTCAGTCCACGCATATAAGCATCCACAATATAAGGGATAGAAGGGTCACCTTCCATGGTAAACGTCTCTCGACCGTAAAGCTCCCATTTCGGTAACCAGCCATTCTCTTTGTACATATCAATCATGGTATTGATAATATCCAGCTGACGGTCAGGAAAGAGCAACGTCATCAACGTACTTACATTACGATACGTATCCCATAACGAATAGACTGTATAACGTGTACCCGTAGTCTTTCCAGTCTCCAAGCTTTCCATCTTCGGATATTCCCCATTGACATCCTGCAAGATATTCGGATGAATCAGGAGATGATACAGACCTGTATAGAAGATGGTTTTCTCATCCTGCGTTCCTCCCTCTACTGTGATACGCGACAAGTCTTTGTTCCACGCGTCACGGGCAGCCGCAGCCGTACCTTCAAAATCGAATGCAGGCTGTTCCTTCTTCAAGTTCTCCCGCGCATTATCGATACTTACGAAAGAGACGCCAATCTTCACTTCGACCTGCTCTTGCTCGTCTGTATCATAACGGAACCATACCCCTACATCATCGCCGCTGATTTCACGGGTATATTTCTTATACAGTTTATATTTACCGGCATCGGCATCCCACTCAGCCTCTACGCCCTGCATCGGACGCTGCTTCTTCCAATAGCCTCTCTCCTTTGGAGCTTTATTGACCTGCATAACGAAATAAATCGGGAACACTGCCTGCGGATTATAACAGAATGTCCCTAAGAGCTTACTCCCTTCAATCTCCGTATCACTGACAAAACGAACCGTAGCACCGGATTCATTCGTCAATCCCTCTCCGAGATTTAACAAGATGTTTCCTTCTCCCTTCGGAAAAGTAAAACGGGCAAGTCCTGTACGCGGTGTAGCCGTTACCTCTGTCTTGATATTATACTTTGTCAACATATTACTATAATACCCCGGATGAGCCACCTCATCTTTGTAATGACTTCCGTATTGCTTATAGTCCACATTCAGTTCCCCTGAAGTAGGCATTAAAAGAAGGCTTCCAAGCTCCGGACAACCGACACCGCTCAGATTCACATGCGCATAGCCGGTGAAGAAATCGTTGTCAGAACTATAAGGAGTAGACCACCATTGGGCATCCTTATCGAATTTATTTGTCGAAGAGCCCATCACATTGAACGGCGTAACGCTCATCATCCCCTGCGGACAGACCGCACCGGGATTTGTCGTGCCGAAATTACTCGTTCCGATAAACGGATTCACAAAATCGACAGGCTGCTGTGCAAAAGCCGACAGGCTTCCACATAGCAAGAGTGCTAATAATTGTCGTTTCATTATATATAAGTTTTATAGATTAATGTTTACCAAATTACTACCTCATCCACAAAAATGAACCCCTTCTGGTTCTTCGCTTTCAACTGGATATAGCGAGCTTTCCAATCACCATTAAAGGTATAGGTCTGGAAGTTCAGCATCGCATCATCCGGAGAAATCGTAGTCGGAATCTGCCCTTGGGAAGTGAAGTTCTTTCCATCTTCTGAAATCAACAGCTCTACATACAGCGGCTGATATACCCACGGACCTGTCAATTGCATATAACGAGAAGAAACTGAATGCAGCTCTGTCGTCTCTCCTAAATCTATGACACAATCCAAATTATCTGTGTAACCTTGCCAACGTCCATCCAAGTAGGTCAACCCTCCACGATAGCCATCAAGCAGGGCCTGTTCTCCTCCTGCCATATATCCCGGATACAACCGATTGTTGAAATGAATCGACTTTCCTATACCCAGATGATAGTCCACACGCTTCTCGGAAGGTTCACCCATAAGCTTCCCTTGTTCGAAGATAGCAGCACGGATATCCGCAGAGTCTTTCACAATAATTCCATCTTGATAAAGCGGAGAACTTGATGTCGGTACAGAGCCATCCGTAGTATAACGTATCTCTGCAGGATACTTCTCGGCATCAAGATAAACCGTAATCTGTTTGTTCGCAGTATCGACATCCATCGAGAAGTCCAGTTCGTAAGAAAGCGGGAACGGGTTCAATCCCATCTTCTGCAATACGGGAATCTGGGTATTTACTCTCGACTTAAAGTCCTGCCAGTCGCGTTTGTCCTGAGGCGTCCAGCCTATCTCAGCCACGGCAAGTGCACGCGGGAACATCATGTACTCCAAATGTTCCGGTGTCGTAATATATTCGGTCCATGTATTCGCCTGCACACCGAGTATATGCTTGGCTTCCTCTGCAGTCAATGAGTCTGCCGGCAATGGATTGTAACTATATACCTTCCGGATAGGCGTATAACCGCCGATAGCAAACGGCTGCTTACGAGGGTCAGCTTGGTAGAAGTCGAAATACAGGTAATTGCCCGGAGTCATCACCACATCTTGTCCCATTCTTGCCGTCTGGAAGCCAGCCGACTCTCCTCTCCAAGACATGACAGTTGCCTGAGGAGATAAGCCTCCCTCCATGATTTCATCCCAGCCAATCATCTTTCGTCCCTTTGAAGTCAGGAATGAATCGGCATGGTGAATCATGTAGCTCTGTAATTCGTTGACATCCTTCAGATGCTCCCGTTTCATCAGTGCTTGGCACTTCGGACACTTCTTCCATGCTGCTTTGGAGGCTTCATCTCCTCCTACATGAATATATTCTGAAGGAAACAACTCCATCACTTCGGTCAGCACATCCTCCATGAATTGGAACGACTTAGGGTTGCCAATACAAAAGTCACTGCTCGTATAGGGTTTCCCGGCGCAGCATAACTCCGGATAGGCGATAAACACCTCTTCGGAGTGGCCGGGGAATTCGATTTCCGGTATGACATTGATGTGCTTCTCCTTCGCATACGCTAAGATATCCCGGATATCCTCTTTGGTATAGTAACCTCCATAAGCTCCCGGCGTGCCTTCTGTCAAGTACTTGCGGTCCGTGCTGCTATCCCACCATTTCCGCCAGTCCGATTCGGTACGGTAGGCAGCTTCTGAAGTCAGCTTCGGGTATTTGTCTATCTGGATACGCCAGCCGGCTGCGTCTGTCAAGTGCAGATGGAGCGTATTCAGCTTATAATACGCCATAGCATTCATGATTTTCATTACCTCCTCCTTCGGGAAGAAGTGGCGCGACACATCTAAGTGCAATCCGCGATAAGCGAAGCGGGGAGCATCTGTGATATCCACATAGGGCAATCCCTCCGGGGTGAGCAGTTGCAGCAGAGTCTGCTTTCCATAGAAGAGACCCGCCTCGGTACGGGCATCCAGTTGCACGCCGTCTCCGTCGATTCTAAGCCGATAGCCTTCTGCCGGCAGCTCCGATAGTTCGGGATTCACCGCAAAGTGTACATGCTTCGAGCCTGCATTTCCAAATAATCCGGCACTGTCTATCTTGAATACTCCGGCAGAGATACTCATTTCAGACGGCTCTGGTATCAGATTAATTTGTGTGTTGAATGTTTGATTGCAAGAAGCAAGGGCCAACGAGCCAACCAGAAATGCTCCGCACCATGCTTTGCTTGCTTGTTTTGGTATTAGCATACGCTATTGTTTATAATGTTAATATATTGTATCACTGTCTGCCTTACCGGTAGCTGTCGGTGGCCATTGCCTTGAAGGTACGGAATTGGTGTACCAGCACGATAGCCGTAACGATGGTAGCGGTAAGGTCGGCAATCGGGATGCTCACCCATACGCCGAATGTTCCCCATATCTTCGGGAGGACAACCAGGCAGGGGGCAAGAAACAGCAATTGCCGCGTCAAAGATAAGAAAATAGCTTTACGCGACATACCGATTGAGGTAAAGAAATTTGTCGCCACCATTTGGAAGCCCACTATCGGGAACACGGCAAAAACAATGTGCAGCCCATAGACTGAGGCTTCGATGAGTTCCGGGTCGGTCGTGAAGAACCCTACGATAAAGTGCGGGAACAGGTGACACAACAGGAAACCGACCGTCGATACCCCTACCGCCCACCATGTCGTCAGCTTTGTTACCTCTATCACGCGGGGGAACAGTCTCGCCCCATAGTTGTAGCCAGCTATCGGCTGCATCCCTTGGTTGAAGCCCATGATAATCATAATGAAGAGGAACACGATACGGTTCACTATGCCGTATGCACCGATAGCCATGTCGCCTCCGTACTTCTTCAGACCTAAATTGATGAGCATCACTATCAAACAGGAACAGAGGTTCATGAGGAAGGGCGACATGCCGATGGCGAATATCCCCTCTATCAGCTCCTTGCGCAGCCGGTAAATCCCTCGCTGAAAGTGCAACAACTGCGTAGGGCGGGCGAAATGGATAAGCTGCACCGCCAGCGAAATCAGCTGGGCAATGACCGTCGCCCACGCAGAGCCCACGATGCCCCATTGGAACACGAAGATGAATATCGGGTTCAATATGACATTAATCACGACAGACACCAGCGTCATGTACATCGCCATCCGAGGGAAGCCCGACGAGCGCAGTACCGAGTTCAAGCCCAAGTACATGTGAGTTATCACGTTTCCATAAAGAATGACCCGCATGTAGTCCCGCGCATAAGGGATAGTCTGCTCGCTCGCCCCGAAGAAATAGAGCACAGGGTCCAAAAAGAGCAGGAATACCACCGAGAAGGCGATGCCCACAATCAAGTTCAGCATAAAGACGTTACCCAGCATGAGGTTCGCTCCCTCATAATCCCTCTGCCCCAGCTTGACCGAGACCAAGGTCGATGCACCTACGCCGACCAGCGACCCGAACGCCGCCGCGAGGTTCATCAGCGGGAAGGTCAGCGCCAACCCCGCTATCGCCAGCGCCCCCACGCCATGTCCTATGAAAATGCTGTCGGTCATATTATATAAGGAAGAGGCAGTCATCGCAATAATCGCCGGAATCGCGTATTGTGTCAATAACTTGCCCACGGGCTCCGTGCCCAATACCAACGGTGAATTCTTCTTCGTCATACGCACTGTCCTATTTTGCCTATTAGTTGAGCAAAGATACACATTATCTCCCGAAATATGCCCCACACGCCCCATTTTTCCATCTGAACCCCCTCCAATAGCTGTTTCAAAAGTTCACCATGGCCACCTTGGAAAGTTCACCATGGTGAGGTCGGGCAGTTCACCATGGTGAGGTATGGGGGGTTCACCATGGTGAGCTGCCGGGGTTCGCCTTGGTCTCCTTTTGAGGGCGGGAAATCTCCCTGCGGAGAGGCCATCAAGAGGCAGGCAAAGAAAAAGCACAGAGTGAAGTGGGTGCTTCGACTCTGTGCTTTGACACATGCTGTAAGTTGCATTCCTCTCGCGGAATCTTTCTGCCTTTGTTATTTTTGCGAAGCGGCGATAGCGTCAGCTACCTTCTTTGCATTCGCATTTGAAGGATTCAGGGCTAATGCTTGGTCTAAATACTCTTTGGCTTTCTTCCAAGCCTCGTCAGCTTTTGCCTTTTCAGCAGCATACTTGTCGGGTTCTGTTGTAGCAATCGGGGTAGCCTTCTGCAGGATAGTCGCCCCTTCATTATACATCATGACCCCTAAGCTATACAGCGCATTCTCTTGGTACTTCTTATTCGAAGCCAACAAGACATTCTTGAACATTGCCTCCGCATTGGCAAGGTCGCCCTTCTTCTGTGCGGCTTGTCCCTGCTTCATGCAGTAGCTGTAGAGCAGCTTTTCGAGGTTAGTGTTCCCCGGCACAGCCTCTAATCCTGCCTTCACAGTCGCTACGAACTCCTCGGTCTTGTTCAGATTACGGTAAGCCATTGCCTCGCCCGTATATGAATCGTCCAAGTTGTAGTTGTACTTCACAGCCATATCGAAGAACTTGGCTGCCTCTTCGTACTGTTTAGCCTGATTAGCGCTGATGGCGCAGTTATAAATGCGGACAGTATCCTTATAATCCGTCAGCTTCAAGTACTCACTATACTTGGCTACTGCCTCCGCATAATTCTTTGCCTTCAATGCAGCATCACCTGCATCACGTAAAGCATTTGCATCTTGCTGAGCAAATGCACTGCCTATTCCTAAACAGAATGCAACTAATAATACAATTTTTTTCATGGTTAAATCCCTTTTAATTTGTTAAAACGTCCGCTAAAATAGGTAATCCCCTGTGAAGTCACAAGCATTTACAGGTATTTAACACATAATTTGTATCAACTTCATCAGATTCCGGACCACCCGCTCAATCTGCCGCGCGGCATAATCCGGATTCAACGCATCCTCCAAAGCAATGGGAGCAGGGTGTATTGAAAAGACCGAGAGAAGCTCCTCCGCATCTAACTGCGGGTCCGGCTCTGCATAATTCCCAGTCAATGCGATGACCGGGATATGCCGGCGCTTGGCCGATTCTAAGACTCCGGAAACTACCTTGCCTTTAGCGGTTTGGCTATCCACCTTGCCCTCTCCGGTAATAATCAGGTCCGCTCCCTCTATCAGCTCATCGAAATGCAACACCCGCTTGATACTGGCTATCCCCGACTCCAGCCGGGCACGAAGAAAGACGGCGCAACCGCCCCCTACTCCGCCAGCCGCACCCGAACCCTCCAGTTGCTGGACATCTATCCCATACCTGCCAAGCATATAATCCGCCCACTTCCGCATCGCCCTATCCAACGCCAAGACCTGTTGGGGAGTCGCCCCTTTCTGCGGAGCAAATACCTGAGCCGCTCCCCGCTCCCCATAGAAAGGATTCGTCACATCCACCAACACTTCAAACTCACAATCCGCCACCTCCGGCATCACCTTAGCCTCATCTACTCGGACAATCTCCCCCAAATGGGCTCCTCCATCCGCGACCTCATCCCCCTCTTTATCCAAGAAACGATATCCCAACGCCTGAAACAATCCGATGCCGGCATCATTGGTCGCACTTCCGCCAATAGCCAATAAAACCTTCCTGCACCCCCTCCGCAGTGCATCTGCAACCAATTGCCCTGTACCATACGTGGTGGTCCGCATGACATTACCCTGTTCGTAGGGGATAAGAGGCAATCCGCTGGCAGCAGCCAATTCGATAATCGCCAGCTTCTGCCGTTCAACCCAACCGTAAGTCGCAGCAACCGGATTACGTAACGGACCTGACACCTGGCAAGTTATGCGTTCTCCCTGCAATGCTTCGACTAATGCATCAACTGTCCCTTCTCCTCCGTCCGCTATCGATAACTTGCATACCAAAGCCGAAGGGAAAACAGATTTAATCCCTTGCTGTACCGCATCTGCCAATGCTTTCGATGACAAACATCCCTTGAATGAATCGATGGCTATCACTATCTTCTTCATATAACCATAAGTTTAATCCATCTTCGGTTCCGATTCTGCTGCAACCATCACTCTGCCATCTTCATGCAGTAACAGAAGGGTCAATTTACTATATATAAGACAAGAAGAGCAGACCTTAAGGCAATCATCAACCAGACGGTCAAGAAAAGGAGCCTGTTCTCCGGCAGGAAGAATCTCCCAAAGTTCGCGAGCCAATGTTATCTGGCGTATTGCAGCGATTGTCGAAGGAGAGCAATCCGATTCCTCCGCCAGACGGATAAGGTAATCTTTGTTCATGGCAACCTTTTTACTATGCGTATCCAATGCTCCTTCCGCCAACTTGACCGCTTTCCCCAGCATGATACCTATTATAATATGCCGGAATCCCTCCCCTTCTGCCATTCGCAACGTTTCCCCGATAAAATTACCATAATGAACATAAGCCTGAGGCGGGAGTTCCAGACCTTTCCTTTCTAAATAAGCCTTGAGATAACGTTCACTCTTCGCACCGGAATTGATAACCAGTTGCAAACAACCGATAGCCTTTGCCACCTGAATCTCTTTCTTTATCGAAGCGACGAATGCCTCACTGGAAAAAGGGCGTACGATTCCCGATGTCCCGATAATGGATATCCCCCCCACGATTCCTAATTTTGGATTGAAGGTCCGCAGCGCAATCTCCTCGCCATTCTCGACAGATAATGTCACCTCAATTGTCAAGGGTGAAGGGTATTGCTGCGACAAACGGCTCAGTTCATCGATAATCATCCGCCGGGGAGTCGCATTAATCGCAGGTCCACCCACCTCCAATCCTAAGCCCGGCAACGTAACTCGTCCGATACCTTTCCCTCCTTTCAAGATAATCTCAGTCTCCCCCGCCTTTTTTTCCTTCACACATACCGAAGCCGTAAGAATACAACCGTTCGTTACGTCTGGGTCGTCCCCAGCCTCTTTCTGCACTGAACAACGAACAATATCCAGCTCTTGGACTGTCGAATAAATAGGCAGGCTTACTGGCTCACCGGAAGGAAGACAAATCTCACAATCCGCCGGAGGCTGCTTAGTCAACCATGTTTGCAGAGCTGCTTTAGCGGCGGCTGTCGCACAAGCACCGGTCGTATAACCACTCCTCAACGGGAAAAACTCCGGAAGTAACCGTTCAATTTGCTTTCTTAATCCCTCTTCCCCATAAACTACCGCAAAACTCTCCGGTAAACGTGGGCGCTTAATCACATAAACAGGAATATTCCGCTGCAAAGCCGCCTCTGTCTTCTCCCGGAAAAAGCCCGTATCGCCACTTTCCTTCGTCAAAATCGCGTCAGGATGCAGGACGTCCATCCATTTTCCCTCATCTCCTTCACGATAAAAAAGCAATCGCTCAGCCGGAAAACCCTGTCGCTCTGCCAATCTACGGGACTCTTCACAATCTAAAATACGGAACCAGCATTCATGCCTGCTCCAATAATTTTTCAATAAAGGGATTGTATTGACACCGCTCAGCGCCAAAAGCCGACGAATGGCAGAAGTTTCCAATCGTCGCATAGCATCTTCATAATCCTCGCACCAAATAAAATCCGGACAACGAGGTGGATATTGACGCTCCAAGCGGATAACCGGCAACTGCAAATGCTCAGCAACTGCCGCAATAGTCTGATGTAAACGGACTGCGAAAGGATGCGCTGCGTCCACCAATAAACGAATGTCGTGCTCCGAACAACACTTTATCATCGCCGCTTCGTCCATTGCCCCGCACAATCTTATTCCATGCGTCGAATCGACCACCTGCCGGTCGCTTTTCGTTGAATAAAAAAACGACCGACCGGATGTATCTGCCACCCGCACAGCTATTCGCCCCTCCGTCGTACCACCGAATATTAAAATCATAGCTATTTCCGACTTATTCTAACCATTCTTTTTCCCATTTTATAGGACTTTTCCGCGTTATATACGGCGTTTTCTGCAAAAAAGACAGATACTTTCCACAAAACATCATTTACGATAAATATTACTTCCGATATAAATGCTTAAATTCATCCGCATACAAGCGAGAAAGCCCTTCTCTGTGTCCAATAGCCTCACCCACTACCAACAAAGTGGTCAATTTTAAATTATTCTCTTGCACGATACGCGCCAAATCCTTCAATTCTCCACGATAGATACGCTGATCTTTCCATGTTAATTTATAACATACCGCCACCGGAGTCTCAGGAGAATAATGTTGTAATAGTTCGGTTTGTACTTTATCTGCAACGGTTGCACTTAGATATATGCACATCGTGCTCCGGCTCTCTGCCAAACGATGCAATTGTTCCTTCTTGGGAACCGGAGTACGCCCTTCGCCCCGTGTTAAGATAATAGTCTGTACCTTTTCGGGTACGGTAAATTCCGACCGAAGCTCGGCAGCTGCTGCCTGAAAAGCAGATATTCCCGGAGTAATATGGTAAGACATGCCGAATTGGTCGAAATAATTCATCTGTTCTTGGATTGCCCCATACAAACAGGGGTCGCCCGTGTGAAGACGAACTACCAATTTGCCTTTATCGTAAAATTCTTTCATCAATTGGAATTGTTCCTCTAAATTCATATCGGCAGAACTCCGTACCGTTGCTCCCGGTTTTGCATAATAGGTCAATTCTTTCGGCACTAAACTTCCGGCATAAAGGATAAGGTCTGCTTGCTGTAAGAAATGTTTTCCACGCACTGAGATTAACTCCGGATCTCCCGGACCGGCGCCTACGATTTCGATATGTCCTTGTTGAAGCGGACTTTCTATCGCAGCCGCTATTGTAAACTGCATTTCCCCTTCATGAAAGATTTGCTTCGGCATTACTAAAATTCCTCCATCAGCCGCCCGAATAGCGGAGGCTTCACTGACACTTTTTGTTCCCGTTGCCGATTTAACCTTCTCAGACGGATTCGGAACCTGAACTTTCTCTAACTCCGCAGCCGGATAAGTATGGAATGGAACCTGCAATGTAGCACTTAAATTGACGAGTGCCTTCTCGTCTGCTTTGAGATCAATCGAATTAATATCGGCTATTGCTTCCGGACAAAGGTTCCATTCCTCTAAAACATGCGTTAGCTGCCCCCACAAAACAGGAATATCTGATGCCATATCCCGTTTACATCCCATACCTATATGTACATTTTTCGGAACAAACTGCAAACAAAGTTCAGGATAAACATGCAAATAGGGCGATACGGCGATAATTAGTTCTACTTCTGCCGGGATTTCTTCCGGACTCTTACAAATATGCACATGCTCCGGACAACTTTCCGTTAAGAATAGAGTCCCTTTGTCGGAATGTTCCAAAAGAAGGGCAACCGGTCTCTTATTGACAAAAGAAGCAATGGCTTGATTCATTAATGCATTTTCTTGTTTTCCGGAACTCTTCGTTCCCACTCCTTTTTGTTGGAGCCTAACAGCCCAATCATACGTCCGAGGCAATATATCCAAAGCCCATAAACCGGTATTATCACTTTGAGTCGTAATTACAGGGGCAGCATGAAGCAAACGGGCCAATTCTTCGGTCAATTCATTCGCACCACCGATATGTCCGGATAGGACAGAAATAACCTGTTTTCCTGTACTGTTGATGCAAACGACTGCCGGATCAGCATGTTTGTCACGAATAAAAGGGGCAATACTACGGACACATATTCCCAAAGCTCCGATATATACCAAGGCCTGTGCCTCTGTAAATGCTTTTTCTGCCTGCGCATATTCATAAATGACAGCTTCCGGATAGGCTTGCTGAATTCTTTTTGCCAATACTTTCCCTAATTCAGAAATAGGAATAATTGCGATGCATATATTTTTCTGTTCCATATTTAATCTGTTTGTCGGCGTTCTGCCTTACATATAATAATCGGATGATAATCATCGATAGCGATACGTATTTTCTCTTTTAATTCTAACCCGGCTGGAGGCAAAGAATCACAAAATAGCACTAAACTCTCCTCCGAAACCGAATTAAAAACAAGAGTCCCTGTCTCTGTCATGCAGCGAGCCGCTTTTTGAACTATATCTTTGAGCTTTCCTCCGTGTCCGCCTATAAATACTGCGTCGGGCATGGGCAGATGCGCCACATCCTCTTTTAAAAAATCCCCAATGACGGTCGTTATGTCCGGTATTCCAAATCGGTGCATATTTTCATCCATCAGTTGTTTACCCGCCTCCCTGATTTCAAAGGCGACAACATGCAAATGGGGAAATTGAAGCTTTGCCTCTATCGAAACTGAGCCGGTACAGAACCCTATATCCCACAAACAGGTCTTGTCATGGAGATTCAGCAGGCTCAATGCCAACAAACGGATAGGCATCTTCGTTATCATTTTCTTCCGACCGTCTAAAAGGGCAAAATCAGCATCCGGAATGCCGAAAGGTCTCGCACGAGGCGAATCTATTCCTTCCAGAATAAGGCAATTTGGTGTATTAAAAGTTTCCGTAGCTGCTTGTTGCAAAGTAAATCGACGGATACTCTGCTTATCCGGATTGCCTAAATTAACTCCGACATAGATTACGTAAGCAGAATATCCGAATTCCAACAATCGTCGAGCAATTTCCGTCGGCGTATGAACGTGGTCGGTCAATATGCCTATCTTTTGGCTCCGCTCAATCAACGCGCGGTCCAATTCATGCCAATCCCGGCCGGTCAAGGAAACAATCCGCATATCATGATAAGGCATCATCAATTGATGGGCCAACATCTGCAGCGAATTGAAAAAAGGATAAAGAATTATGCTTGCTTGAGGCATCTTCCGCCGTACGGTATTGGCAAATCCAAAAAACAGTGGGTCTCCCGAAGCAAAAACCACAATACTCTCCCGATAATTCTGATACTGCCGGAACACTTCATCAAGAGGCGATTTTATATCAATCCATATAGCTTGTTTCGGCAAATAGGAACGCACAATCTCATGATGGCGTAATCCTCCGGAAAAAACACGGTGTTTAGCGATGATTTCCTCTACTTCCGGCGGGAAATAGGGAGTAGGCGAATCGCTGATTCCTATGATATAAAAACGGATCATACGTCTCTTCCGGGTTTGAGTTGCATGGCATCGTCGAAACATAAGATGGCATTGACCAATGTCGCCGCCAAATTGCTTCCGCCTTTCCGTCCCTCCACGATGATTTTAGGGATATTCGTAAAGGGTTTTACCATGTATTTGGACTCTTCCACGTGTACAAATCCGACAGGAGCGGCTATAATTCCGCTCGGTTGCGCCTTCCCTTTCCGGATAAGGTCACAAAGTTCCATCAAAGCCGTCGGCGCATTGCCAAATACAAAAAGTGCATCCGGATGTTCTTCGGCAGCCAATCGGATGCCGGCTTGCGTACGGGTGATTTGTTGTGCGGACGCTAATCCGGCGACCCGTTCATCATGCAAATAGCACTTCACCTCTATGCCCATTCGTTGCAATGCGCCTTTGCGAATGCCGGCTGCAGCCATCGTTACGTCTGTGATAATGGTGCGGACCGCTCCCGTGGACAATTTCTTGTATAGCGTCTCTACTGCCAACGGGGCCGTATATAAAATCTCTTCCATCTCGAAATCCGCCGTCGTATGGATGGCATGGAGCAATGCCCACTTCCGGTCCAAAGGAATATCCGGGTGCTTCAGGCTCTTTTCAATGGTACGGAAACTTTGAATCATGATTTCTTGCCCGATGTGCGCCGTCGATTTTTCCTCTCCATAATAACCGCGCGGAGTAATGAATACTTTTCCGCCATCCGCCTGCGTATAGAAGCGGCTTTGCGAGTTTCCGATTAAGACCACCGTAAACATATCGATTTGTTCCGGGTCCAGCTCTTTTAACGTGCAGGTATGCACCTCCTGCTCCGGACGCCCCGCCTGCCGGACGTAGCCTACCGGCGTATCCGGATTGCGTTCCTGCAGAAACAACTCCTTCAAGCGGTAAAGTTGCCAATAGCGGCCTTTGCTCTTCGGATTATATACCGCCGTTACAAAGTCGCCTGTCGCGGCTGCCCGGATGCGTTTTTCGATAATCGACCACGAAGTCATCAAATCGGAAAGAGATAGCACACAAAAATCATGTCCTATCGGTGCACCCAACAGCGAGGCTGCCTTCTGGAATGCGCTTATCCCCGGCAATGCGACGATTTCGATATCCAGTCCCGACTGTTGTTGCATCTCGTAAATCAAAGGGGTCATTCCATAAATCCCAGCATCGCCCGAACTGATAACGCAGACCGAATGCCCCTCCGCAGCATACCGGAACGCCTCCTCCGCCCGCTCCTGCTCTTTTCTCATGCCCGTATCGATACACCGGGCATCTTCGCGGAGCAAGTGCCGGATAAATTGGAAATAGTAATGATATCCGATAATAATATCCGAAGTCCGGACTGCCTCCAGTACCGCCGGAGTAATATCTTGAGGGCTACCCGGGCCAATGCCTGCCACGATTATTCTTCCTTTATTTGCCATTATTGTTTTTGTGCTTATGGATAACTATTTATTAAACTCTTCCCGGAAAAACTTTCTTATCAGATTGCCGCCGGGAATCCTCTTTATTGTATCAAACAGGCACAAATGTAAAAAGTTTTTTCTGCTTTGGCTAATCTTTTGCGTATATTTGCACCGAAATAACAACTACGAATGAACAACTCTCAACAACTTATACGATTCATCATCATCGGTACTTCAAATGCCCTGATTACGGCGGTTGTGGTCTGGCTGATGATGGATATTCTGAACTTTAATTACTTAGCCTCAAACATTACCGGCTACGTCGCCGCCCTCCTGAACAACTTTTTCTGGAGCAAGTTCTGGGTTTTCTCTTCCGGGAAGGGCAATTACTTCCGGCAAGCCCTCCTTTTCTTGGTCGCTTTCCTCGCAGCTTACGGCGCGCAATTCCTCTGCTTGTTGGCGATGGTCGAATTATTCGGGTGGAACGAGTACGTCTCTCAGTTCTTGGGCCTCTTCATTTACGGCGCGGTCAATTTCATCATGAATAAAAAGGTAACATTCCGGAAACGGAACTAAATTCCATAGACTTCGGACGAAAAACGGATGCCCGCATTCGTCAGCATCCAAAATCGGGCGAAAAACGGATGCCCGCGTTCGTCAGCATCCAAAATCGGGCGAAAAATGGATGCCCACGTATGCCAGCATCCGAAATCGGACGAAAAACGGATGCCCGCATTCGTCAGCATCCGAAATCGGACGAAAAACGGATGCCCGCATTCGTCAGCATCCGAAATCGGACGAAAAACGGATGCTCACGTATGCCAGCATCCGAAATCGAACGAAAAACGGATGCCCACGTATGCCAGCATCCGAAATTAGACAAAAAATGGATGCTCACGTATGCCAGCATCCAAAATCGGGCGAAAAATGGATGCCCACGTACGCCAGCATCCAAAAATAGGCCTACGAAAGGATGCCCGCGTATGTTGGCATCCTTTTGCAGCCTTATTCATCAGGCGTTATAACAGCGCCGAGACATCCGGCAACCTATTTCCGCTCCCCTCCGTCCATTCCGGCAAAAGAATCAAGGGAAGCGACGGGTAACGCTCCTTGAGGTAATCCAACGTATTTTGTCGGATAGCCGCGTCCTCTTCGGGATACAAATTATAAATAAGTGCAGCAATCGGCACATCGTAATGCCGGCATATCTCGACATTCAGCAACGTATGGTTGATGCTGCCCAAGCGGCCGTTGGTCACTAACAAGACCGGGTAATTATGTTCGCGGACATAATCGATGGTAAGACGGTGATGGTCGGTCGGGACCATCAAACCTCCGGCTCCCTCCAACAAGACATAATCATACCGCTCCTGCAATCGCTTCGTCGCGGCGGCAATCACCCCGTAATCGATAGAGCGTCCGTCACGGTCGGCCGCCATGTGGGGCGAACAGGGATAAGAAAAGATAAAGGGGCACGTCCACCCGTTCCTATCCTCCTCCGTCAGGCCGATTCCCTGCAACTGCCGGTGCATTTCTATATCCTCCGAGCTTCCCACGCAACCGGTCTGCACCATTTTCTGCGTAATGACCCGCTTGCCCTGCTCCGCTATCGCCTTCGCCAACATTCCCGTAGCGTAGGTCTTCCCTATCCCCGTATCGATTCCGGATACGAAGTAAACTTTTCCTAAAGATTCCATTTCGTTTTACTTTTTTATCGCCAACACATACAGTGGCTGATAAGTTATAATCACTTGATTCCTTTCATTTTGATAAAAACAGCGATACGCCTCGCAAAAAGACCGGAGCCTTCCGCGCGTCCAGACTTCGTTTTGCGTCGCCGTCACGCCGGTCTGCTTCAGATGCTGCAATACTTCGAGCGGCGAATCGAAATCCAACGTCAATGTCTCCTGCACCATAGCATAAATATGGTAATCCGATGCCAACCAATCCCGCCATTGCTCCACCGCAGGGTAATGCAATCCCTGCCCTGTCAAATCGCGAATCTCCTTCAACGTATCCGCGAGGAAAGTCGAAAACAATAAGACATCGCCCGCCGACTGCCACGCGGCAAGTTTCCTTACAAACTGCGACGGCGCGGCAAGCCATTGGAACGTAGAAGCGGAGGCTATCAAAGAATAACGGTTATTCCCGACCAAAGTCTCCGCATCTTTACAAATAAACTCCGTTCCTTTCGGACAATAACCCAATGCTTTTTCCGCTCCGGCGGATTGAATGTCATTCAACGTCCAAGCCGCGTCGGGATATAACCGCAGCAAATGCCGCGTCAGCAATCCCGTGCCGCAACCGATTTCCAACGCCCTGCCGGGAGAGAAGTCCGATTCCTTCCGATACTGGGCCAAATAATCCGCCAACCTCGCCGCGATATGGCGCTGTGCGATAGCCGCCTCATCATACGTGGCACTTGCCCTGCTGAATCGGCGGCCAATATGCATTCTGTCTATTTCTCCAGCCATTCGTTCCATTGTCTTGTCGTATGAAAGCAGTAATGAGGCGATTCTATCTCCGCATAAGGCACATTCCGTTCGAGCCAAGCTCTTTTTTGATTCTCCGGCGGGAAAATCCGGTCGCCCGTGCCAATCCAAGCCTTGCTCCATGAAAAGGAAGAGCCCTTTTCTCCAGCCGTTATCTCATGATAAAGAAAACGCAGCTCGTCTGTGATTTCCGACAATGGCCGAGGCGGGAAAGCACGATACGATGCCCATGTATTGCGGTCGCCGCATATCCTCCGCTCAAACCGGCGCATCCCGTCGTCCGACAACTGCTCCATCGTCCCTTGGAATATTTTCTCCGGAATGCCCAATGCATCGCTCACCGGGCAATATGTCCCATTCATGGCAACGCATTTATTCCACCGCGCATGGCAGGTGCTTCCTATCCGCTCGGCAACCCAGACCCCTAACGACCACGCCACCACATCAACCTCGGCATACGAAGACAATGACTCCGGGAAGGATAAATCCCGATAATCGGAAACAATCCAGTAATCAGAATCCATCTCCGGATCGATATTCCGAAACAATTCCGGCGGAGCCGCCCAGCCGTCGAAAAACAACAGCAGACGGGGCGAACTTTGATTCTTTATTTTCTCTATTTTCATTCTTCTCTTTAGATTTTCAATGATTCTCCGATACAAGCCAACAACTGCGCTAATTCCTCTTCCTCCATATCCGCGGTCAATGAGAAACGGATACGGGCAGTTCCCGGAGGAACCGTAGGCGGACGCACCGGCAAACAATAAAATCCTTTCCGCTGCAATAACTCGGCAGCCTCGACACAGGCTTTATTCTTTCCCAAAATATAAGGAACGATATGGCTTGCGGAACGTTCGCCGCCACGCCCTGCTAAGGCTTCTGCCAATCTACGGCTCCACATCTGCAACCGATTCCTTCGTGATTGCATTTCCGGCAAATGCTTAAAAAGGAAAGCCGTCCATGCAATCTGCAACGGAGGAAGCGCCGTACTAAAAATGAGTGGCCGCATCGTATTCACCAGATAATCCCGAAGAGCCTGGCTGCATACGACAAAAGCACCCATCGAAGCCAACGCTTTCCCGAACGTACCGACCAACAAATCAATCTCCGGAATGCAATTCATCTCCTCCGCCAAGCCTAAACCGTTATAGCCTCTGACTCCGACGGCGTGCGCTTCATCCACATATAATAATACTTTCGGAAACTCATGCTTCAACTCAACCAATTGCTGAAGGTCCGCAGTATCGCCATCCATACTGAAAATACTTTCCGTCACAACGAATAATTGCTCATAACGCGCCGATTCCCGAAGCAATATCTGTCTTAATTGCGAATAATCTTGATGCCGGTAACGAACAAACGTCGCCCCGCTCAACCGCATCCCATCAATAATACTGGCATGTACCAATTTGTCGGCAATAATCAAGGTCTGTTTATCTACCAAAGCAGGCAATATGCCCGTATTCGCATGATAGCCGCTATTAAATAGCAAAGCCGCCTCACGGCCATACGACTCTGCCAGCAAAGATTCCAATTCATCGTACGGAGGAAAATTTCCCGTTAATAACCGCGATGAGGAAGAAGATAAAGGCAACGGCTGTTCCAGCGCCCACAAAAGGAACTCCCGACGTAATGATTCGTCACTTGCTAAGCCTAAATAGTCGTTCGAAGAGAGATTCAACAGCCTCTCTCCCTCTTTTACGACCCATCTTCCTTCATGCCGGATAGGCGGAATCGTTCTCAACCCGCCTGCTTCGGCCAAATCCTCCAATATCTTCCTGTAATCTCTCATTCTATTACTCTTAATACGCCGGTTGTCAATTGCGATAACTCATCCTGCTGAATAATAAAAGGAGGCATCAAATAGACTAATCTACCGAAAGGACGCACCCAAATGCCCTCTTCTACAAAACGACGCTGCATAAGTGCCATATCTACCGGTTCTTTCATCTCTATTACTCCGATAGCTCCCAAAACACGCACCTCTTTCACCGAAGAAAATGCAGAAGCAGGCGCAAGTTGCTCCCGAAGTTGCGATTCTATCTGATGAACCCGTTCCTGCCAATTGCTTCGCATCAATAAAGATACCGAAGCAACTGCCACAGCACAAGCAAGCGGATTTCCCATAAACGTAGGACCATGCATGAAACATCCGGCTTCACCGGAACATATCCGTGTTGCAATCGGTTCAGTCGTAATGGTAGCCGAAAGTGTCATATATCCTCCGGTCAAAGCTTTACCGATGCACATAATATCCGGTTCTACATTTGCCCATTCCCAAGCAAAGAGTTTGCCGGTACGTCCGAATCCTGTCGCAATCTCATCGAAAATCAACAACACACCGTACTGGTCGCACAATTTACGCGCATACTGCAAATAAATGGGGGAATAGAAATACATTCCTCCCGCGCCCTGAACAACAGGTTCAAGGATTAAAGCCGCTATTTCATCCGCATGTTTCTGCAATAAATCGGCTAAAGGTTTCATAACCGATTCGTCCCATTCATCAGAAAAACGAATCGGAGGTTGCGGCAAAAAGTATTGTACCGGTAAACTTCCCGAAAAAATGCCATGCATTCCTGTAATCGGATCACAGACCGACATTGCATGCCATGTGTCGCCGTGATAACCACTCCGAATAGTAGCGAATTTATGTTTTTTGCCCTTCCCCTGTGCCTGCCAATACTGTATTGCCATCTTCATAGCGACTTCAACGGCAATTGAACCGGAATCGGCAAGAAATACTTTGTCCATCGAAGGCGGCAAAAGCGGAAGTAATAAAGAGACCAATTCCACTGCCGGATCATGTGTAATGCCACCGAACATCACATGGCTCATATTATGTAATTGTTTTTCCACCGCTGCATTTAACACCGGATGATTATATCCGTGTACCGCTGCCCACCAAGAAGACATTCCATCGATTAATACCTGCCCATCTGCCAAATATAAACGAACTCCCTCTGCTTTAGTTACAGGAAAGACCGGCAATGGATCTATGGTAGAAGTATAAGGATGCCATATATGCCGGCGGTCAAATTCTAATAATTCTTGTGTTGTCATTTTATCCAGTCCGTTTGTTCTGTTAATGAATATCCTTCGGAAGTAAATAATTGCCGGTCTTCTGCTACCCGACTCCCTATAGTCGTTAATAAATCTCCGATTATTGCGGCATTAATCCCAATGTATAGAGCTTTTCGTTGTACTTTTTCGGATAATTGGGCACGTCCGCCTGAAAAACGAAGGTAAGCCTTTGGATTTACAAAACGAAAGATTGCAATAGTAGTCAACAATTCTTCTTCTGTCAAAGGAGGCGTATGTTCTAATGGCGTACCGGGAATCGGCTGGAGTATATTCAAAGGAATAGAAAGTACGCCTTGCTGCTGAAGAAACAAGGCCATCTCTACACGTTGTTCTGCCGATTCTCCCATGCCAATTATTCCTCCACTACAAACACGGAAACCCAACTCCCGAGCTATCCGAATTGTTTCTATCTTTTGCTCAAGCGTATGTGTCGTACAAAGCTTCGGAAAATAGGAAGGAGCTGTCTCGATATTGCAATGATAGTTCTCTACGCCACTTTCTCTCAATGCCTGCAAAGCTTCTCTGCTTAGTAATCCCATAGATGCACAACATTTGATTGGACAAGCCTCCTTAATTGCTTTGACTATTCGGACAATCTCTTGTACATCTCCTTGATTTACCCGCCGTCCACTCGTCACTAAAGCGAACCGGCCTATTCCCTGCTGATAAGCATCCACCGCATGACGGACACAAACCTCTTCTTTCAACAACGGGTAGATATTTATTTTCGTCGCATAGTGGGCGGATTGAGCACACCATTTACAATCTTCGCCGCAATTACCGCTCCGGGCATTAATTATAGAACAGGTATCAAACTTATTCCCTAAGAAATGCCGTGTAATCTCATGTGCGGCATCATATAAAAGCGGTTTGTCCGCTTTTAATAACTGTAATGCCTCTTCCTTCGACAATACTTCGTCGGAAAGAACTTTCTGTTTTAATAAATCTATCTGCATCATTAATAAATAACGAAAGGCGTACAGATACCTCCCTAAGATATCTATACGCCTTTCCAATGATATTTCTTATTACCTTATATATAGCACCAACTACCGATTGTTGAGATAACAACAATGTATAATAGAGTGCCCATTCACCCGTCGCGCCCTTCAAACATCCAACGGGTTCCAATAATTCCGGATATAAACCCTTTTCATCCGATAAGCACCGACCATTTGTCTGCTCTCCAGTCCAACCATGCAGTGAAAGTTGCTTCATTTGGAAACGCTCGGCAACAGCAGCGGCCAAACATCCCATAGTTACCTGACGATGAATACTGACGAAAGCAGCATACGTCTTGCGGCTCCAACGACGGAACCGCAAAGTTGTCCGACTGATAGTAAGCTGCTCCCCTCTCATCTCTTAACGCGCTACTTTATTCAATCGTTTCAAGATAACAAATATGAACAGAGCGGCCAACAGACAAATGCCGACCAACACACCCCAAACAACGGTCAATGACAATCCCCACATCAACGCAGGAATGCTGACTAAAAAGTTCCCGACAGCCGTAGAAACGAACCAACCGCCCATCATCATGCCAGCATACTTGGGAGGAGCAACTTTCGAAACAAACGATATGCCAATCGGTGAAAGCAAAAGCTCTGCAAAGGTCAATATTAAATAGGTAGAAATAAGCAAATTCGGCGTTACATCGGCCATGTGCATCGGTTGTCCCGCTGCATCAAACTCCGGAGCCGGTAAACCCAATGAACCAAGCGTCATTAAAATATAAGCCACTGCAGCTACCAACATACCCAATCCGATTTTCAACGGAGCTGTCGGTTCTTTTCCCTTCTTCGCCAACCAGCCGAATAATGCAATAGAAACCGGTGTCAATGCAACCACAAAACAAGCATTGAATTGCTGGAAGATAGGTGCACTTACTGACGTCGTTTCCGGCAATTGATTATATTGGTAAACCAAACCAGCAATCGCAGCTAAAATAATGAGGGCAGAAATTCCTTTTCCTTTCCCTGTCTTACTTTGGAATAATCCGAAGAGAGCATAAACAATAAAGATCGCCAGCACTAAATTAATTACATAAAAAGACATACTTGCCAAACCGCTCGAACTGGTTGCCGTATAATCACGAGCAAAGTAAGTCAGAGTCGAACCATTCTGATGGAATGCCATCCAGAAGAATATGACTACTGCAAATACCAAGCAAAGGCAAATGATACGCTCCTTAGTTTCTGCCGGAGAGAGCTCTTTCGTCGGGGCACTTGCATTCGACGTGGTAGCAACTTGACTGCGATCTGCATGCTTAAATGTTCCACGGAATACATAATAGATGGCCATCGAAACAATCAACGATGCGCAAGCTACCGCAAAAGCAAGGTGATAAGAATCTGCTTCGCTCATACCCAACGACGTTTGCGCCCAATTCATCATCTCGATTGCTGCAGTCGGCGCAAACATTGCACCCACGTTTATCGCCATATAAAAGATTTGGAATCCGGAATCCCGCTTTCCTGCATATTGCGCTTCGTTATATAAATTTCCAACCATCACTTGCAAATTTCCTTTAAACAAGCCTGTGCCAGCACAAATCAAGGCCAATGCACCACCCATCGCCGTAATCGCAACACCGCCTTTACCCAATGGGATAGCCAATAGTAAATAACCTAAAAACATAATGGTAATACCAATCGTAACCATCTTTCCGAAGCCAAACTTGTCCGCTAACATACCGCCAAACAAAGGCAAGAAATAGACAAAGCCCAGAAATATGGCATAAATAAGCCCTGCCGTACCTGCTGAAAATCCAAAATTAGCTTGCAAGAACAGTACAAAGACCGCAAGCATCGTATAATACCCGAAGCGTTCTCCTGTATTAGCCAGGGCTAACGCATATAAACCTTTAGGTTGTCCCTCAAACATAGAATTGTAAGTTAAATGAAATTAATAAATTATTGAATTATCTGCTTAATAGCTCCTGTCTCCGGATAGAAATATACCTTCACGGGAGCTTTTTTATCTTCGAACATGACCGGAGCCAGCGCTTCGCGTGTGCCGAATTCCGTGATTTGCACTTCGCCCTTAAACAAAGTCTTTCTTGCCGTAAAAAGTTCGACGCGTGCCTTCCCGGGAACATTATAAACAATCCCTTTCAGCGACTTTTCTTTCTTTTCTGCCTCCTTAGGGTCCAATTGCGGAGCCCGTTCCGTCGCAGTCAGATTCATATAAACCGGTTCGCCGCCCAAATCATCCGCATCAACAATGCCCAAATGTTTCGAGAAACGGAAGATAACCTCTTTTTCCAAATCATCATTCGGGATAACCGTCACCTCATAATGCTCCGTTTCGCGCGTCACTACGCCGGTAAACAGATTGGTCAGCGCCTCTTCTTGCGCCTCCAGTTCTTCTATGACCAATTGCATGGCTTGTCCGTCGGGTGGAAGGTTATCGGCATCGCCCGTCAGGATATTCATCCGGCTTTCGCGGATACGGTAAATCTGTTTGGCTGCAACTTCCGCTTGCTTGGCGGTAGAACCGGCCATCAACAGCTCTTCAGTAAAGACTGATGCGTCGGTAGCCACCGCGCGCCTTTTCTTTTTATTTTCTTCTTCGGGAATAGAGTCCGGCGTGTACTCGGCATTGATGGAACAAAGCAGTCCGTCTTCCGTCAAATAAACATAAGGAGCTACTGTGCCGGCTTTGAAGGAGACAATGTAGGTATTATCTTTGTCCGGAATTCCACGGTTCAGCAATTTTACCTTGCCTAATTCATAATAGACCTTGTCTTCAGTGATAAATTTCTTCACGCCCAAATACTTCTCGGCATACTTATAATAAGGACCGGCTTTGCAGATGACTTTTGTCACCTCTGCATCGACAACTAATTGCGTCTTTGGCAAAGAATAGGTGACGCCATAATCATTTGCCTTCACAGCATTTGCCTTTACTACCTTTGTTTGCGCCCAAACAGGCACAGAAAAGAGCAGACCGGCAAGCAAGATTATATTCTTCATATCTATTTGTGTCTTTAAATCGTATTCATTTTGCGCAACAAATCTATTAATTTTTTCCGTATTCTTTCCATTTCCTTAACGATATTCTACAAAAAAACATATCAAAAGGAAGAAATAGGCGACAAATCCCTTTTGAAATGCCTTCGTATCTTAATATCATGTAGGAAAAAACAGCAAAAAAAATTGGAGACTTTACGTCAGAAACTTTTTCTCGGCATATCTTTTTATGTCGGATATAAAAAATTTTTCGTTGGACGTTTTCAATTTTTTGTCGGACATTTTCGCCCGCTCTATCGGTCGTTTTCTCTCCTTATCAAGAGAAAAATAGAGAAGCATCATATCCTATTTGCCCCATTTTCTTTATCTTTGCGCGCAGAATACATTAAGTTGAGACAAATAATATGAAACAGACAATTCTGATGGCGGCAGCTTCAGCCCTATTGCTGACTGCCTGCAACGAAAAGCCGGGATATCAAATCGCCGGAACAGTAAACAACCCCGCCTTGGACGGCAAATATGTTTATCTCTGTTTGTATAATGACCCGCAAGCGGCTCCGCTGGACAGTGCACTGGTACAAAACGGCACATTTACGCTGAAAGGTGAGAACCCGACTACCGACTTGCGTACGTTACGCTTCGCTTCGGATGTCGTAGCTCCGTCATATGCTATGCCGGGCGACGATGCTCCGTTCACGGCAACCTTTGCTTTGAGCAATGTAAAGCTGAGTGTTTCACTGGACTCCCTTTCCAGCGTAACCGGCTCGCCGGAAAATGATGCTTTGGATGCGTTTAAGAAAGAGGTTCGTCCAATCCGGGCAGAACAAAAACAAGTAGCTATGAGCCTGAAATCGGAGGACCAAGCGGACAGAGCGGATATCGAAAAGAAGTACGAGGAATTGGATAATCAGGTTACCGAGAAGGCCGCAAGCTTTATCGCCGCAAACATGAACAATCCTTTGGCAGCAAAATTATTTTACGACTTCCGTTATTATCTCCCGGAAGAAAAACAGCAGGAGTTGGCTGCCCAATCAAGCGATGTATTCAAATCAGTAAAGGGAATAGACAAGCTGATGGAACGGTTGGAGAACCTGAAGAAGGTAGCCGTAGGCAAGAAATTCACGGACTTTGAAATGAACGATGTCAAAGGCAAGGCTTGCAAATTGTCCGACTACGTAGGAAAAGGCAAGGTGGTATTGATTGACTTCTGGGCAAGCTGGTGTCCTCCATGCCGCAAAGAGACTCCGAAATTGGTCGAACTGTACAAGCAATACAAAGGAAAAGGATTTGAAATCGTGGGTATTTCTTTGGATAGCAAGCAAGATGCTTGGGAAAAGGGAATAAAAGACCTCAACATCACATGGCCGCAGCTCTCAGACCTGCAAGGCTGGAAGAATGCCGGAGCCGCTATCTATTCGGTCAATAGTATTCCGCACACTATCTTGGTAGATAAAGATGGAACCATCATCGCTAAGAATATTCACGGAGATGAAATCGAAGCCCAATTGAAAGAGGCGCTCAAATAAACAAGAACAACGTTACTATTCATCCGCCGGTAGAAAATCATCCGATTTTCCTGCCGGCGGATTCTTTTATCCTGTTCCCTATCCCATCATTTGAAATACTTTCCAATATAAGGCAATTCGCGAAGCGGCAAATCGCGGCGGACAGTAATATATAGGTATAGGCAAAGCAACGCGGTGCGGTAAAGCAAGCGGAGCCATTCCGATTCGACCGGCGCATACATACCTATTATATATAGGAAAGCCGCGAGCGAAAAGTAGATGCCGGCGGACTTCAGGTCGTAGGCTATCGGGTATTTCTTTTGCCCGATAAAATAGGAAAGAAGCATCATAAGCAAATTGCATCCGAAAGATGCCCAGGCGCATGCCATATAGCCATACGTCGGGGCGAAGCATACGATAATCGCCACCGTGGCCGCGCATCCGATAATCGAGAAGTAAGCTCCCCACTGTGTTTGGTCGATGAGCTTATACCAGAAAGAGAGGTTGAAGTAGATGCCGAAGAAGAACTCGCCCAGCATGACGATGGGTACCACTTGCAATCCTTCGTAATACCGGCTCCCGACGAAATACTTGATGATGTCGATATAAAACATCACACCGAGGAAGATAAAGAGCGAGAAGATGATGAAATACTTCATCGCCTCGGAGTAAGCCCGTGTGTTCCCTTCGCTTTTATTCTTGGCAAAGATGAAGGGTTCGTAGGCATAGCGGAAGGCTTGGATGAACATCACCATCACAACCGCTACCTTGAAACATGCCCCATAAATACCTAATTGGCGCATGGCCTCTACTTTATTGTCGAAAAGGAGCGGGAAAAGGATCTTATCCGCCGTTTGATTGAAGATACCGGCAATGCCCAATATCAGAATCGGGAAGGAATACTTCAGGATTTCCTTTTGCAACGTCCAGTTCGGGCGGGATTGGAATCCCGGTTTCATCGAAGGAAGGAGGCAAAGGAGCGTCACGCCCGTGGTAATCACATTCGCCACAAACACATATCCCACGCCATAATCCGGCCGGTAGAACCAATCCACCGCACCCGGCATCCGTGCATGAAGGTAAGGGCAAATGAGCAAGAAGAAAATATTCAAGAAGATGTTGAGAAAGATATTCAGCATCTTAATCCCCGCAAAGCGATACGCCTGCCCTGCATAACGAAGGTAAGCAAACGGGATGCAGCAAAAGGCATCAATGGCTGTGACGACCAGCATCATCCCTAAGAACTCCAACGGGGCGTGATATTCCAACGCGGAAGCAATCGGACGTAAGAAAAGCAAGACGAGCAGGATAAACGCCGATGCCAATCCGCCGACCCACGCCATGACCGTAGCATAGACGCGCATCGGCTCCGTCTCTTCCTTTTTATTGATAAAGCGGAAGAAGCCGGTCTCCATGCCGCACGTGAGGAGCACTAAAAGCAACGCCACCCAGCCATAGAGATTTGTAATGATACCGAAATCGCCCGTATCGACGAACACGCGCGTGTACATCGGGACCAATAGCCAGTTGAGGAATCGCCCGATGATGCTGCTCAATCCATATATTGCGGTCTCTTTTGCCAACCGCTTCATGCCGTTTGCCATACTTAAAACAATGTGCCTTGTCCGTCTCCCCAATCGTGTGTCCGTCCGAGGTGCTGGTATGCCAGTTCGGTGACTTCCCTTCCGCGCGGTGTCCGTTTCAGGAATCCCTCTTTGATGAGGAAAGGTTCATACACCTCTTCGAGCGTGCCGGGATCTTCACCCAAGCCGGGATCTTCACCCAATGCCGTAGCAATGGTGGTTAATCCGACCGGGCCGCCCTTGAACTTGTCGATCAGGGTGGTTAATAATTTATTGTCTATTTGGTCTAATCCGTATCGGTCAATATTCAATGCCTCGAGTGCATAGCATGCAATCGCTTTGTCTACCCGTCCGCTTCCTTTTACTTGGGCAAAATCGCGCACACGCCGGAGCAAGGCGTTGGCAATACGGGGCGTCCCGCGGCTTCGTGACGCAATCTCTTTAGCCGCTTCCAATTCGCAATGCACATTCAAGATGTCCGCACTCCGAAGGACAATCCGCGTCAGCGTCTCTACGTCGTAATATTCCAAATGCAGGTTGATGCCGAAACGAGCCCGAAGCGGACTGGTCAGCAATCCGCTTCGCGTCGTAGCCCCTACCAACGTGAAAGGCGCCAGGTCGATTTGGATGGAACGTGCGCTTGGTCCTTTATCTATCATGATATCGATGCGATAATCTTCCATGGCCGAGTAGAGATATTCCTCCACAACGGGACTCAAGCGATGAATCTCGTCGATGAACAGTACGTCGTTCTTTTCAAGCGAAGTCAATACACCTGCCAAGTCGCCCGGCTTATCCAGCACCGGACCCGAAGTCACCTTAAATCCCACGCCCAGCTCGTTCGCAATGATGTTCGACAGGGTCGTCTTTCCCAATCCGGGAGGTCCGTGGAGCAACACATGGTCGAGCGCCTCCTTGCGCATCCGTGCCGCCATGACGAACACCTTCAAGTTTTCGACCACCTTCGCCTGCCCGCTGAAATCGCGAAACGAAAGCGGACGGAGTGCATTCTCGTATTCGCGCTCGCTCTCCGGCATCCGTGCATCTCGTATGTCAAATTCGTCTTCCATTTTCTGTATCTCTCTTACTTTTTCAATCGCGCAAAAGTACGAAGAATAGGTGAAAAAATAGTACCATTGCCGAAAAACTTAGCCGACAGAGACTCTGCAGCCGTTTTCCAAATTGAAAAAACACCTTCAGAGACTCTGTAACCATTTTCTAAAATGAAAAAACGCCTTCAGAGACTCTGAAGCCATTTTCTAAATTGAAAAAGCACCTTCAGAGGCTCTGTAACCATTTTCTAAATTGAAAAAATACTTTCAGAGACTCTGCAACCATTTTCCAAAATGAAAAAACACCTTCAGAGACTCTGCAACCATTTTTTTAAATGAAAAAATACTTTCAGAAGCTCTGTAGCCTTAGTAATAAAAACAGCAGGCACAGAATGGAAAACCCATTCCGTGCCTGCCTTATCATGAAACTAAATCGATATACTGTTATCCATTCATCGATGCGAGGAACTCCATATTGTCGATGGTCTGTTCCAACCGCTGTTTTACAAATTCCATGGCCTCTACCGAGTTCATGTCGGAGAGATATTTGCGGAGAATCCACATGCGGTTGCGGGTAAGTTCGTCCTGCAACAAATCATCACGCCGCGTACTTGAAGCCGTAATATCCACCGCCGGGAAGATACGCTTGTTCGAGAGCTTGCGGTCCAATTGCAATTCCATGTTTCCGGTTCCCTTGAACTCTTCGAAAATGACATCGTCCATCTTCGAGCCGGTATCGGTCAATGCCGTAGCCAAAATCGTGAGGCTTCCGCCGTTTTCGATATTACGTGCCGCACCGAAGAACCGCTTCGGCTTCTGCAACGCATTCGCATCCACACCGCCCGAAAGCACCTTGCCCGAAGCCGGCTGTACCGTATTGTAAGCACGCGCCAGACGGGTGATGGAATCCAACAGAATCACGACATCATGGCCGCACTCTACCATGCGTTTCGCTTTATTCAGCACAATCTCGGCAATCTTTACATGGCGTTCCGCCGGTTCGTCGAACGTCGAGGCAATCACCTCCGCATCCACGCTGCGCGCCATGTCCGTCACCTCTTCCGGACGTTCGTCAATCAGCAGGATAATCATATAAACCTCCGGATGGTTCGCGGCGATGGCATTGGCAATATCTTTCAACAACATCGTTTTACCGGTCTTGGGCTGCGAAACAATCAATCCGCGCTGCCCTTTGCCTATCGGAGAAAACAAATCCACCACGCGAACGGCGATATTATCGAAAACTTTCGGCGATTTATGGTCTGTCAACATAAACTTCTCGTTCGGGAAAAGCGGCGTCAGATGGTCGAACGGCACACGGTCGCGCACCTCTTCCGGCGTACGGCCGTTAATCTTATCCACCTTCACCAGCGGGAAATATTTCTCACCCTCCTTCGGCGGACGGATAGCCCCTTCTACCACGTCGCCGGTCTTCAATCCGAACAGTTTGATTTGAGATTGCGATACATAAATATCATCCGGAGAGGTCAGGTAGTTATAATCCGACGAACGGAGGAATCCATATCCATCCTGCATGATTTCCAACACGCCGGAACCAATCAAAATGCCATCGAACTCATACGCCTTTTCCTGCGGCGCATTGTTGGCATTATTGTTTGCTGCGGAATTGTTATTGTTGCGATTGTTATTTTGCCGGTTATTTTGCCGGTTATTGTTCTCATTCGCTGCATTCGGAGTAGCGCTCGGAGATTGAGGCTGCGACAGTTCGTTGTTCTGGTTCTGCGCCGGCTGTTTCTTTTCTGCTTTCGGAGTAGATGAAGGGAAAGGGAAGACTTGGTCCAATACAGATTTGGTATCGCGGTGGCGGAATACAAGCCGTTTCGATTCGGTATTCTCTTCGGGAGAGGGAGCCGCTCCGTCGGCAGGTGTCTCTACCAAGGTTTCCGCCTCCTGAGCCACCGGTTCCTTAGTCGCATCTGCGTCTTCATTATCCACCTCTGCGACAACCGGAGGCAACAACGGCTTCTCTTTTGCTATGGCAGGCGCGGCATTCTGAGGAACCTCGTTCGTCTCAACCTGGCCATTTGCCATATTCGTCGAAGCCACATCTACTTTCTCTTTTTTATTCATGCGTGTTCTCTTTTTCTTTTCTGATTTAACTGTTTCAGGAGCGGCTGCTTCCGGCTGAGCGTCGGTCGGAGCCGGCTCGCTCTTTTGCTCTTTCGCTTTTGCCGTCTGCTTGGCTTTTGCTTTCCGCTCTATCTTCTTGGCCTCCTTTTCTTTTTCCTTTTCCACTTGGATGCCGGCAAAAGAAATCGCCTGCTCATCGAGTATCCTATATACTAATTCATTTTTCTTTAGCGACTTGATATCTTTAATGCCTAATTCTTTTGCCAAGTCCTGAAGTTCGGAAAGGAGCTTCTCGTTCAATTCAACAATGGTATATTTCTGCATATTGCACTTTTGTAAATATAAGCTATGTGCTCGCCGCATAACTCCCTATATGCTTACACATGGGCACAGGAGACATAGCCTATGGACTTTTGATAAATAATTTGTATTATATAATTCGAATATAGATTCCCTGACTTGAAGCGTCAGGAATACATTTGTGAAGTAAATGCGGTGCAAATATACGACTTATTTCAAACGAATCACAATAATCCCGCACTTTTTTTGATGATAAAGATACGCTGCGTCGAAGAAGTAATGCGATAACGATTGTCCGAACGGGCTCCGACCAACCAAATGATATCCTCCCCGCTGCATAACAGCCATGCTTCCTCTTTCGCCGTTAAAGAATACTTATGGTCCGAAAAATAATCGCTCAACTTCTTACGCCCCTGCATACCGAAAGGGACAAACCAATCGCCCTCCTGCCAATGCCGCAAAGTCAAATCATCAGCCAGCAAATCATAATCGAAATAAGCATACTCCTTCGATGGCACTAAACGAAAATGCACATCATTCGGGACAACTTGGATAGTAAATGCTATGGGAGAAGCCACGCTGTCTGCGCTTTTCTTGAAGGAAAACATATCTACCGCATCCTCATTACTCTTGAGAGATAAAAGCAACCGGTCACGGTCCTTTATTATCTGATGCGTCTGTGAATAGAACTTTCTTCCGGACTCCCCATCGAGCGAAGTATATATGGAAGCCACGACAGGACGAGTAAACCCATAAGGCCGCAGCAATTCATACAGTATCGTTTTCGGAGATGGATAACGCATCAAATCCGGAATAACTATCGCACCATCTTGCCAAAGTTCGTGCTGAGCCTTCTCTATAACCGAGAGATAAATATCTTCCGCATCCGACAGATGCGAAGCGGAACGTGCCAATGTCCGACGAGCGGCAGGATTCAATTCCTCCAATAACGGCAACACCCGCAAGCGGATAAAATTGCGTGTATATTCGTCCGATAGATTCGAGCTATCTATGATATAGGAAAGATGCTCTTTTTCCAGCCATGCCAATATTTCCTTCCGGGAAATCTGCAAAAGCGGACGCACTACAAAACCATGTTTCGGACGAATGCCTACCAATCCACGTATGCCACTCCCGCGCAGCAGATTCATAAGCAAAGTCTCAATGCTATCATCCTGATGATGGGCAACGGCTATGGCTTGCGCACCTGTTTGCTGACGCATCTGCTCAAACCATTCATAACGCAAATCGCGCGCCGCCATCTCTATCGACAAATGTTTTTCTGAAGCAAAAGCAAGCGTATCAAAATCTTTCTTATAAAATGGAATATGCAAACTCTCGGCAAACGAACGAGCAAATGCCTCATCACGCTCCGACTCCTGACCTCGCAAATGGAAATTACAATGCAACGCCACACAACGAAATCCTAACCGTGCCAAAGCTGCCAACAAGGCTACCGAATCCGCTCCTCCGCTCAATCCAACCACTACCGGCTCTTCCCGAATCAACAACTTCTCTTTATCTATATATGCACGAACCTTATCCAACATACATTATATATAATAAAAGCGCAAAAGGCAATCCGTCTCCCTCTTACGCTTATAAGGCCATTATTTAAAAACGAATAGGTACTTATTTCCGAACAGCTACATGCCATTCCCAATAAGCACCTATTTTATTTTCAATATTCTTGATCTATTCTTCTACGCCTGCCAATTCCGGGTCAATCATAATACGACCGCAATATTCGCAAACGATGATTTTCTTATGCATCTTTATATCCAACTGGCGCTGAGGCGGGATTTTATTGAAGCAACCTCCACAGGCATCACGCTGAATATAGACAACTGCCAATCCGTTTCGAGCGCCTTTGCGAATACGTTTGAAAGCGGCTAACAAACGAGGCTCTATCTGAGCTTCCAACGCTTTTGCTTTTTCGCGCAAATCCTCTTCGCTCTGCTTTGTCTCCGCAATAATTTGATCAAGCTCGCCTTTCTTCTGTACCAAATCGGCATTTCTTCCTTCAAGGTCTTCTTTAAGTCTTACGATATCCTCCTTTTTCTTAGCAATAGCCTCAGTAAACTCTCGAATTTTCTTTTCAGAGAACTCTACTTCCAAACCTTGGAACTCGATTTCCTTCGACAGATTATCGAACTCCCGGTTATTCCGCACATTATCCAGTTGAGATTTATATTTTTCAATCAGAGAGTTTGATTCCGTGATTTTATGCTTCTGCTCATTTACAGATGCTTCATAATTATTGATATCCGTCTGATAATTTTGCAGACGTGTTTCCATGCCGGCTATTTCATCCTCCAAGTCTTGCACCTCTAACGGCAATTCGCCTCGAAGCGTACGGATTTTATCTATTTCCGTCATAATCTTCTGAAGCTGATACAACGAAGAAAGCTTTTCTTCTACGGTATATTCTTTTTCAGCTGATTGTTTCTCTTTTGCCATTTCTTATAAATATTTTACTGGGTTTGAATTAACATTCGACAAATGCAGGGCAAAGGTAGGGAATTTTTTTGATATCACCGAATAAAAGATATCTTTTGTGCATACTTCGGATTCATAATGCCCGATTACAGCCAATAGAATACGATTTTCCACATCATAGAAGTCATTATATTTCGCTTCGCCGGTAATAAATACATCCGCTCCATAATTAATCGCGTCACGAATCAGAAAAGCGCCACTTCCTCCGCACAAAGCGACCTCCCGAATCGGTTTGCTCGTCAATGCAGAATATTTTACGCAACCGACATGGAACAAATCCTTTATTCTTTGCAAGAAAGACATTTCATCTTCCTCCTCGGGCAACTCCCCTACTACGCCAGAACCTGCCTGCTCCCAAGTATTTGCTAAAGGATAAAAATCATATGCCGGTTCTTCATACGGATGAACGGATAATAAAGCCCGCAACACACTGGCTTGACGGAATGCCGGAAGAATTGTTTCAATACGTACTTCCGGTTCATGGTGCAATTCTCCTATTTCTCCACAGAATGGCTGGCAACCTTCGTTTGCCCTGAACGTCCCTTCACCATGCAAATTAAAACTTGACGAATCGTAATTGCCTATATGTCCAGCTCCGGCATTGAAAAGTGTGGTCCGCACCAAATCAGCATATCCTTCCGGCACAAATGTGACCAATTTAAGCAACATCTGCTTCTGTGGGCTCAGGATTCGGACATTTTGCAAACCGATTAACTCCGCCAATTTAAAGTTAACCCCGCCATCGGCATTATCCAAATTGGTATGCGCTGCATAAATGACCAAATCCCGTTTACAGGCTTTCATCATGCAACGCTCAATATAGCTTTTCCCTGTCAATGATTTAAAAGACTTGAATGCTAAAGGATGATGAGAGATTATCAGATTACAATTCAAATCCAACGCTTCATCTATCACCTCTTCCGTTACATCCAGACAAAGCAATGCCCCCGTGGCTTCTTGGTTGACATCGCCCACTTGTACGCCGGCATTGTCGAAACTTTCCTGCAAAGGGAGCGGTGCATATTCTTCTATTTCCTTTATAATATCTTTTATCTTTAGCATATCGTTTGGTATTGACAGGTTTTTGAGTTGACAAAGCGATAGGGTATCGCCTTGCCAACTGCTTCCTTATATTTTTGTTTTATTCTTTTACATCCACCTTCAGACATAATTCGTCCAACTGAGCATCATCAATAACTGACGGCGCATCAATCATGACATCACGGCCTGAGTTATTCTTCGGGAAGGCAATGCAATCACGAATCGAATCCAATCCGGCGAATAAAGATACCCAACGGTCCAATCCGTATGCCAATCCACCGTGAGGCGGTGCGCCATATTTGAATGCATTCATCAGGAATCCGAACTGTTCTTGCGCACGTTCTTCCGTAAAGCCGAGCAATTTAAACATCTTGTCCTGCAACTGACTGTCATGGATACGGATAGAGCCGCCGCCTACTTCCACTCCGTTAATCACCATATCATAGGCATTGGCACGTACTGCCCCCGGATCTGTATCTAATAACGGGATATCCTCCGGTTTCGGCGAAGTGAACGGATGGTGCATCGCATAGAAACGCTGGTCTTCTTCGCTCCATTCGAAAAGCGGGAAGTCAACCACCCACAGGCAAGCGAACTTATTTTTATCCCGCAGACCTAATTGCTCGGCAACCTCCAGACGCAATTCGCAAAGCTGTTTGCGGGTCTTCATCGCATCGTCTCCTGAGAGAATCAATATCAAGTCGCCCGGCTTTGCGCCAAATGCCTCTTTCATTTTCTGGAGAACCTCTTGTGTATAGAACTTATCTACGCTCGATTTCACATTGCCATCGGCTTCCACACGGGCATAAACCATTCCCTTGGCTCCGATTTGCGGACGTTTCACGAACTCGGTCAGCGCATCCAGCTGCTTGCGGGTATAATGTGCCGCTCCCTCTGCGCAGATACCTCCGATATATTTCGCATTATCGAAGACCGAGAAGCCATAGCCCTGCATAATATCCATCAGCTCGACGAACTTCATGCCGAAACGCAAGTCCGGTTTATCGCTACCATAATATTTCATAGCATCCTGCCATGTCATGCGCAAGAAAGGTTCCTTTATCTCGATGCCCCGAATGGTCTTGAACAGATGTTTCGCCATTCCTTCGAAGGTCTGAATGACATCTTCCTGCTCTACAAAGCTCATTTCGCAATCAATCTGCGTGAATTCCGGCTGGCGGTCAGCACGCAAATCCTCGTCGCGGAAGCATTTTACGATTTGGAAGTAACGGTCGAAGCCCGACACCATCAGCAATTGCTTGAAGGTCTGCGGCGATTGAGGCAAAGCATAGAACTGCCCCGGATTCATGCGGGAAGGGACAACGAAGTCGCGGGCCCCCTCCGGAGTTGACTTGATTAACACCGGTGTCTCGACCTCAAGGAATCCCTCTTTGTCCAAATAACTACGCACCTCGAACGCCATCTTGTGACGCAACTCCAAGTTCTTCCGCACACACGAACGGCGCAAATCCAAATAGCGGTACTTCATACGCAGGTCATCTCCGCCATCCGTCTCATCTTCGATAGTAAAAGGCGGCGTAACTGCCGTATTCAATATATTCAGTTCCGAAACTATCAACTCAATATCCCCGGTGGGCAGGTGCGGGTTCTTGCTGGAACGTTCGCGCACCGTGCCGGTTGCCTGAATCACATACTCGCGCCCCAACTTATTGGCCTGTTCGCACAATGCCGCGTCGATTTCCTGATTAAATACTAACTGCGTAATACCATAACGGTCGCGTATATCCACGAACGTCATACCACCCATCTTCCGGGTCTTCTGCACCCAACCTGCCAACGTTACGATTAATCCTTCGTCGGCAAGGCGCAAATCGCCACATGTTCTTGTTCTATACATAGTATATCGTTTAAATATATTTGTCGAATCGCCTGCCGGTCCTTTTCCCGTAGGCCATGCAAAGGTAATATATCTTGCTTATTTCCTTTGCCTCTTCCCTGCTTTTTTATAGGAAATTTCTCCCGCGCCGCATTTCAGGCACACCAAAGTGCCGGGGAAAAACTGGAAACTCCCGTCATAAACTTCTCCTTCTGCCGATATAAAGTGGGAGATATAAGTAATCGTCCCTATAGTTTATGCCATCTCAGAGTTAGCTAAATGTGGATAAAATCAGCACGTAGGATACACCGACTCCACACAAAGGATAGAAATAAATACTACTGATTCTATAAATAGGTAGTATTGATTGTAGGAATAGGTAGTACTGATTATAGGAATAGGTAGTACTGATTGTGTCTAAAAGTCTCACTATGGGGAGGTCAAGTCGGCCACTTTCCTCTTTATATCCGGCATTTTGGAATTTTCTTCCCGTCCCATTCCTGCGCAGAAGGCTTTATATCGCAGATTTGTCGTATCTTTGTTCCCCAATTTAATTTAATAGAACACGCTATGATTAATGAGAACTTCATCCAGCTATACGAGAACAGTTTCCGCGAGAACTGGGCGTTGCCCGCATTGACAGACTACGGCGAGAAGCGCACTTTTACTTACGCAGAGATGGCAAAGCAGATTGCGCGTCTGCACCTGCTGTTCGAAGAAGCGGGCATTCGGGAGGGAGACCGGATTGCATTGATAGGGAAAGATTGCATCCATTGGTGCGTCGTTTACTTTGCAACGATTACTTACGGAGCGGTCATTGTCCCCATCCTGCAGGATTTCAATCCGAACGACGTACAGCATATCATTAATCATTCCGGCTCGGTACTCCTTTTCGCGGGCGACCGCTATTGGGAATCCATCGAGGGAAAGGAACTTCCTGCCATCCGCGCCGTATTCTCTTTGGCAGACTTCCGGGGCGTTTACCGGCAGAAGGGAGGAAAGATACAGGAGGCCCGGCTCGACGAACGGTTCGCTGCGAAGTACCCCAACGGGTTCTCAGCCGATAACATCCGATATGTCAAACGGGATAACCGCGAAGTCGTCCTCCTGAACTACACCTCCGGCACAACCGGATTCAGCAAAGGGGTGATGCTGACAGGGAACAATCTGGCAGGGAACGTGACGTATGCCCGGACGCTGGATGTCCTTTTCAAAGGCGAGCGCGAACTCTGCTTCTTGCCGCTGGCACATGCTTACAGTTGCGCCTTCAACCTGCTCGTCCCGATGGCATTCGGCGCTCATGTTACCCTATTGGGCAAGCTGCCCTCGCCGAAAATCCTGCTGAAAGCCTTTGCCGATGTCCGCCCGCATCTCATCCTAACCGTGCCTCTCATCCTCGAAAAAATATACAAGAAGATGATTTTGCCGCAACTGGAGAAGCGGAGCATTAAGGCAATGCTGCATATACCTATATTAAATAGGATAATCTATGGGAAAATCCGGGAACGGCTGACCAATGCATTGGGCGGAAACTTCCGCGAAGTTATCGTCGGAGGTGCAGCCATGAATCAAGACGTGGCAGACTTCCTTCACCGGATAGGTTTCCCCTTCACCATCGGCTATGGAATGACAGAGTGCGGACCTCTTATCAGTTATGACAACCATAAAGACTACGTGCTGACGTCATGCGGACGGATATTGAAGGGAATTATGGAGGTGCGCATCGATTCTGACGACCCCTTCCGAACAGCAGGCGAAATCCAAGTACGCGGGGAAAACGTCATGTCCGGATATTATAAAAACGAAGAGGCGACCCGTAATGCCTTTACTGACGACGGATGGTTACGCACTGGTGACTTGGGAACTATCGACACCGAAGGACATATCTATATACGAGGCCGCTTGAAGACGATGCTGCTCAGTTCGAATGGGCAAAACATCTACCCGGAAGAAATCGAATCAAAGCTGAATAATCTGCCCTATGTCTTGGAGAGCTTGATTCTCGAAAAGGAGGGACGGCTCGTCGGATTGGTTTATCCGGATTATGATGCCCTGTGCCATGCCGGACTCTCGGAAGAGAACCTGCCGGAGCTACTGGAAAAGACACGCCTCGATTTGAACAAACTACTTGCTCCCTACGAGGCAGTATCGGCACTACGACTCTATCCGAACGAATTCGAGAAGACGCCGAAGAAAAGCATCAAACGCTATTTATATACGAATCTTTAAACAAGAGAACTTAATCATTAAACATTACTCAACATGAACTATTTGGCATACGGGCTTGCCCTTTCTTTAATATGCGCCGCAAATCTGCAAGCACAAACTCCGGCTGATACCACATTAAGCCGTACAATACAAGACGTAGAAGTCTGGGGAAAACAAATATCCGGCCTCAGCGGAGGAACAATCCAACGACTCTACGTAAACGAATCGCCAACGGGCATAAATGTATCAGCAGCAGATGCATTCCGGCAATTGCCTTCACTGATTACCGACATCGAAGGGGGCGTATGGTTCCGCGGTTCATCAAAAGCAGGAATTTTCATCGACAATACGCCCTACGGACTTATGGAAGAATATAACGGAGACATCCTAATCCAGCTTCCGGCACTCTTTTTTAAGCGTGTGGAACTGGCAGGATTCCCTCCAATCGACCTTGTGCCGGATGGTGATGCAGGAACACTCAATCTCTCGACCGTAACGGACAAGGCAGAGGAGCATTCGCCCTTGGAAGTAACGCTGGGAGCCGGCCTGCACAACCGCTACAATGCAGGGGCTTCATTTCTCTTAACTCCCGGGAAGTTCAGAATTGCAGGGAAATTCAATTATCGAAAGGAGTATCGGTCTCGCCAATTCGACAAGTCAACCGAAACAGCGCAAAACCGAACAGTCATGAATAACAATGCCGATGCACGTCCCGACGTATGGTTAGCCGACCTCTCGGCGGCGTATGCTCTCTCGGAACAACAAGCTTTCGGAGTCCATGCTCTTTATCATCGGATGAACTACGACCGCTATGGGAAAATCAATAATCAGGTATATGCCCCGAACGGGAATCTTGCCAAACATGTACTTCGCAATCGGTACAATACGCAGGAACAAGATGCCTACGCCGTCGAAGGCTGGTGGAGCCGAACCTTCGATAGCGGAGCTGCACTCTCTGCCCGTATCCATTATAATGATTTCGCTTACGATGAGGATAACGACTATAAAAACGAGAATCCGGAGACAGGTGCAATCGTGGCAGAAGATAACCAGTTCATCGACCACAAGAAACATAATTACTATTGGAGTTTACGCTATTCCCAACCCTTGCATAACAACATTTCGCTCCTTGCCGGTTATATCGGACGGGCTACATCCGAATCCTATACTAACCAAGTAAATGCCAAGCAAGGAGAAATATGGCAAGCTAATCCGGACCAAAGTTATGCTTACGACTTCAATCGTTATCTCAATTTGCTCTATCTCTCGCTGGAATGGGAAACAGAACATTGGGAGGCAGAAGCAGGTTTGCAGGCAGAAGCTGCCAAACGCATTATGCACGAAACAGAAAAGACTTCTATCCGCGCCTTTCATCTCTATCCTCGTGCCCATGTATCCTATGTGCTGGACGAACATCAGAAGTTCTCGCTCGGCTATCAGCAGCGCGTGATTCGTCCGTTAGGCTCCGAACTAAATTCCTATATGAATAATAGCGACGCAACGCATATTGCATTAGGGAATCCCTCTTTAAAAGATGAATATATCCATTCTGCAGAGCTGAGCTATCAATTGACAACCGGAAGATTCCGCTTCATGCCGGCTCTCTTTTTTCGTAGCCGGACAAACCGAATCGTAGAAATCGCACAGCAAATAGATGACCAAACGGTCTGGCAGAAACAAAATAGTGGGACAAGCCGTTCGTTCGGTGCAGATATAGCTATATGTTGGCAACCTCTGCAATGGCTTACGTTGAGTGCTTCGGGTGAAGTTTATCGCGATGAGATAGACGGACGGACTTTGGGGTATGATATGACCAAATCGCTTTGCTGTTGGGACGTCAAAGGTAGTGGAGAAATACAACTCTCTCCTACTACTCATTTGCAAATAGATGGATTTTATATTTCCGACTTACTGACAGCCCAAGGCAACATCGAAGGACGCTATACGGTTAACGCCGGACTTACACAAGAGTTCCTACACAAAAAACTATACGCTACCTTAAGTTTGCATAATCTATTCGATTCATTAGGAGAAACGACAATCATTGACACTCCAACGATGCAAATGAAACAGGTACGTAACCGAGATGCCCGGGTCTGCTGGTTGACTCTTACTTATCGCCTCTGATATTTATCGGGAAATAACAAACAAAACATGCTACTCATGCCATAACATCTTATCAAGAACAAATACACGTTCTTAAAAAAATAAAAAACAGTTGCAGCATAAGTATTTTTCCATAAAGCAGGGGATTTATTAAGATATTTATCTATACCTTTGTATCATCATAATAGTATAGAGTCGTATAGCAAGTTTTTCCGACCCTTTTTTAAATATAGGAAATAAAACGTTCAACCAATAAAAAACCAAGCGTATGGTAGCAAATAATAAGTCAATGGACGGTAATGGCAAGATTACAGCCACAAAGAAAAGTATGATTCACCATATGATTAAAAATGGGACATCGACTTTGGCAGAAATGGCTCGAGACCTTGATTTAAGCGTACCCACTGTTACAAAATTCGCGTCAGAACTGATTGAGGATAATTATATCCTTGATTTAGGCAAACAAAATGCAGCCAGCGGACGTCGTCCAAGTGTTTTTGGATTAAATCCGAAAGCAGGATATTTCGTTGGTGTCGATGTTCAGCAAAAGAAGATTCTTCTCACAATAATGGATTTTGGTGGGCACATGATTGGAGAACCATACAGCGTGTCCTACCGGTTGGAAGATACACCACGTGCGTTAAACCAACTCTTTACGATTATAAAAGATTATATCAATATGACAGGTATCAAACGTGAAGATACCTTCTGCGCTGGAGTAAATATTGCCGGACGGGTAAATCCGATTACCGGTTATTCCTATTCTTATTTCCAATATGACAAACGCCCTTTAGCACAAACGATGAAAGAAGACATCGGTATTCCCGTATTCTTAGATAATGACTCCCGTTCTATGGCTTATGGCGAATATGTCATGGGAGATTACAAGGGAATGAAAAACGTCTTATTCGTTAACTTAAATTGGGGATTAGGAGCAGGCATTATTATTGACGGACGCCCCTATTACGGCAAATCGGGATTTTCCGGTGAAATCGGGCACATCTGTGCATTAGATAATGAAATCATCTGCAATTGCGGAAAAAAAGGTTGTTTGGAAACTGAAGTTTCAGGCTTTGCTGTCGAACGAATCTTAAAAGAGAAATGCGCCCAAGGAAGTTCTACGATTATGAGTGATTTAATGCGCGAACATGGAGAATTTCTATTGAGCGATTTTATAGAAGCAGTGCGTCGTGGCGATGTTCTAAGCATAGAAATAATTGAAAATATTGGCTTCACTTTAGGACGCTGGTTGGCTGGTCTTATTAATGTATTGAATCCGGAATTAGTTATTGTAGGCGGTCCATTGGCAGAAACAAAGGAATATTTGAGTTATCCGATGCAAAGTTCAATAAGAAAATATTCGCTCAACTTTGTAAACTCCGATACAAAAGTACAAATGTCGCAATTCGGTGAAAATGCATCGTTAATGGGAGCTTGCCTAATAGCCCGAAGCAGAATGTTAGAACTCATCTAAATATGCAGAACATCAAAAATTTGACAGAAGGACCTATTCGGCGACAGTTATTCGCTTTAGCCATGCCCATAATGGGGACATCCTTCATTCAAATGGCATATAGTCTGACAGACATGGTGTGGGTCGGACGATTAGGTAGCGGAGCGGTTGCTGCAGTCGGAGCAGTAGGTATTCTTGCTTGGATGACGCAATCTATTTCGTTAATGAATAAAGTAGGAGCCGAAGTTTCAGTAGCACAGTCAATCGGCGCACGCAATATGGAAGAAGCGCAAACCTACGCCTCCCATAATTTAACCATCGGACTATGGATCTCTTTACTATGGGGTACACTACTATTCATTTTTGCGCGTCCACTTATCGGACTCTATCGTTTAGAACCGGAAATTGCAGAAATGGCTGTAGAATACTTGCGTATTATAGCAACAGGATTCCCTTTCATTTTCCTTGCATCTGCATTTACAGGGATACATAATGCAGCAGGAATGAGTAAAATTCCTTTCTACGTAAGTGGTACGGGATTAATAATGAATATGGTTCTTGACCCGCTGTTCATACTTGGATTTGATTGGGGTACAGCCGGAGCAGCTTATGCTACATGGCTCTCACAATGTACGGTGGTATTGCTTTTTATATATCAAGTAAAAATACGTAAACGATTATGGCCGGAGTTTCGCCTTTTCGTGCCACTCAAAAAAAGATACAGCTTTCGTATTTTTCATTTAGGACTCCCTGTCGCGCTGCTAAATTCATTCTTCGCCATCATTAATCTCCTGATGGGAAGAACTGCCACGACGTATGGCGGACATATTGGATTAATGGCATTGACAGCCGGAGGGCAAATCGAAGCAATCGCATGGAATACATCGCAGGGATTCAGTACTGCATTAAGTGCATTCACAGCTCAAAACTATGCCGCCAGAAAGCAAGAACGTATTCATACGGCTTACCGGATGACACTTCTGATGACGTCTATTTTCGGATTAGCCTGTACATTGTTATTCGTTTTTTGGGGAAGTGACTTATTCGGCCTATTTGTCCCTGAAAAGGCGGCTTATATTGCAGGTGGAGAATTTCTGCGCATAGATGGTTACTCAATGATGTTTATGATGTTAGAAATCACTATGCAAGGTCTCTTCTATGGAACGGGGCGTACGGTTCCACCCGCCATTATCAGTATTACATTTAATACACTGCGTGTTCCATTAGCCATTTTCTTAGGTGCAGCCGGATTGGGTATCACGGGAGTATGGTGGGCTATCAGTATTTCCAGCATTCTGAAAGGTATTACCTCCTTTATTTGGTTCCGCTCTCTCAAAGTATTTAGGCAAACCGCATAATTTTTTATACAAAACTTACTATATATCTTGTATAAAAAACAACAATATGGCATAGGGTTTCGAAATTCATTCGTATTTTTGTCGGCAATTAATCTAAATAAAGAGAATAATGGAAGAAAAAAAAATGAATAAAGGCACACTGTGCGTGCAAGCGGGTTGGAAACCCAAAAACGGAGAACCGCGTGTATTACCTATTTATCAAAGTACAACCTTCAAGTATGAAACGAGTGAACAAATGGCACGTTTGTTCGACTTAGAAGAAAGCGGTTATTTCTATACACGATTACAAAATCCGACAAACGATGCGGTGGCTTCGAAAATTGCAGAGTTAGAAGGTGGCGTAGCGGCAATGCTGACCTCTTCAGGACAAGCTGCCAACTTTTTTACGGCATTTAATATTTGTGAAGCAGGTGATCATATCGTGAGTGCTACCAGCATCTATGGCGGAACCTATAATCTCTTCGGGGTTACACTGAAAAAAATGGGCATTGAGTGCACTTTTGTTGATCAAGATGCTCCGGAAGAAGAAATTGCAAAAGCCTTCCGCCCTAATACCAAAATGATGTTTGGTGAAATGATTTCCAATCCGGGAGTAATGGTGTTGGACGTTGAGAAATTTGCCCGTATAGCCCACCGGCATGGCGTACCATTGGTGGTGGACAATACTTTCGCAACGCCTATCAATTGCCGTCCATTTGAATGGGGAGCCGATATTGTTACCCACTCTACAACTAAATATATGGATGGTCATGCCTGCTGTGTAGGAGGATGTATTGTCGATAGCGGAAACTTCGACTGGGAAGCCCATGCCGACAAATATCCGGGACTGTGTCAACCAGATGAATCCTATCACGGACTGACTTACACGAAAACATTTGGAAAGTTGGCGTTCATTACTAAAGCTACAAGCCAATTAATGCGCGATTTAGGAGCAATCCAGTCTCCACAAAATGCTTTTCTGTTGAATCTGGGTCTGGAAACTTTACATCTGCGTGTACCTCAGCACTGCAAAAACGCACAAGCCGTAGCCGAGTGGCTGGAAAAATGCGATAAAGTGGCATGGGTAAATTATCCGGGACTGAAAAGCAACAAATATCATGCCCTTGCTGAGAAATATCTTCCGAATGGCTCCTGTGGCGTACTCTCATTCGGATTAAAGGGAGGACGCGATGTGGCAATACGTTTCATGGACAATTTGAAGTTGATTGCCATCGTAACCCATGTGGCAGATGCTCGTTCATGCGTACTCCATCCCGCAAGCCACACACATCGCCAATTAACCGACGAACAGTTACGCGAAGCAGGAATTGCTCCTGACCTTATCCGTTTCTCTGTTGGAATTGAAGATGTCAACGATATTATAGCTGATATTCAACAGGCTTTAGGATAAAAATCTCTGGCCTCTATTGAAAATCATTCAATGACATGTGGAATAATAAGGCAATTATATCATTTCACATGTCATTTTTATATTTCCACAAGAACTTATAAAATGGCACATTTCGTCTCAAGCGCACTCTATCGCTCCGAAGTTGCATATCTCATGAAAATTAGTGAATATTGCAAATTATTTCAAAGAATAAGGAGATGATAGAAGAATACATTCAAGAAACTTATAATTTCCAATGAAAAAGATTTTTGTTAAAGAATGGCTATTGCTGCATCCTTATGCGCAAAGCACGTCGGTTGATGCGTATTATACCAATATTTCCAACCGAATTTATGAAATTTTTGAAGCAACAGGATTAATTAACTCTTTTGAAGAGAAAGAGGCAAAACAGACCTCTTTACGCCTGGCGGCTTATTTTGAGGATGTCATTTCCCAGACAAACATCTGGCGAACGTTCATCCGGAGTTACAAGGAAGATTACGGGCGTTACCTGCCCTTCTTCGAGACAAGCGACCATTATTACGAAGATGAAGTCAATCTCGAGGATGTTCGCTTTTTGCTGTGGCACTACATTCAGCAGTACCACGGCTGGAGAAAGGGCACGTTCGTCAGTCCGGAAAATCCGGTAACGCAAGCTACTGCCAACATGGTGTATAATTTGTTCTGCGAAGAATGGACCGTTGCTCCAGAAAATGACAACATGCGTATGTTGTTTAGTCCGGAAACGCGGTATGAGAACGATGAGGCTTACGACAAGTTGCTTCATTGGTTCCATTACCACTCCTATCTGGTGACAGATGCGGAGGAAGTATTAAGCGAATCTCTTAAGGAGGTTTGGAGAAAGGAGGGTATCGCTCCCAATGGAAACGAAATCTTCTATTTCCATCATTGGGCCGCTATGCAGATCCGCTCTCCTTTCAGAGCTTATACTTCGCCGCAATGGTTACTCAGATTGGTTCCGGAGGGTCATCCCGATTACGACCTCTTCAAAAAGAAGGCGGACGAATCGGTTAGCACACTGATAGCGGACAAAGAAAAGCATCTCGAAGAATTCAAAAAGGACTATGAGAAGTTCCTTGAGCTCAACGAGGGCAAATTGTTCAGATATTACGACAACGAGCGTAATTTCTACAATTTCTTGACGCAGGACATGGGTATGGAGTTTGCTGATAAAGCTCCTGCAGATGCAAAAGTAGCGCCTTTCGCCGCGACAGTCTCTCCTGAGGGAGGTGTAGAGGGCATAAGCTTCTACGTTCGCGGCATCAAAGACTCGGACAATCCGTTCTACTCCGAAGAATTTGCGAAGGAGCATGCGATTGGAGTCTTTGCAGTGAAGCTTTGCAGCGCACACACACTCATCGAGATGGTGAAGCAGGGAATGTTGGACGATGCACACGTCCCCACTCTGCTGGGAGAAGAACATGGCAAAGAGCTGCTCAGAGAAAACTGGAAGTTCCTTGTCGAGTACTTCTACCATGAGGAAGTAAAAGAGTGAGACAGGGCTCAGATTCGCCGGTTCTGCCAGCGTCCTGAACGCATATACAGGTAAGAGCAGAGAATCATCCCGTCATACACAAACTCGGTTGTCCAGCATACGGCGACGTCGGCATGCTGGACGACCACTATCCAAATGGTCGCCAAAGTATAGACCAGCACACTGACTATCTCTATGCGAAGGGTAACGTTGGTGTTCCCTGTACCGGATACGCTCATGAAATAGACGAATGCCGGCACAGCGAGGAGGTATGACCCTAACATAACCCACAATGAGGCGACCGAACTCTGTATCAAATCCGGATTGTCGGTGTAGATGCGCAGGAACCATGTCGGCAGTAGGGCGATGAGCAGTGCGACCGGGAGGACGAAGCTGTAACAGAGCTTTATCATCTGGCGGCAGAGCGGCATCACTTTTTCGGGATGGCCGGAGCCTATCAGGTTACTCACGAGCGAACTGTTGGTCGAGGCGAAGGCGTTGACGAACATGAACAGGAACGCCGATATGCTGCGCACAATATTGGTGATGGCAAGCGGGCGTTCGCCGTGATGCTCCATCGCGATGAAAAAGATAAACCAACTGCAGAAGGCGAAGCCGTTCTGTATCATAATCCAAATCGATACGCCGAGGATTTGCTTCAGCATCTTGGCGTCGAAGTGCCATGCGCTGAACAGCCGGTATTTCCGGTGGTCGACGTGCCGCAAGGTATATATCACGAAGAAAAGCACTGACACGGCTTCCGAAATGGACGAGGCTATCGCCGCGCCCTGTATCCCCAGCGCCGGACAGCCCAGTTTCCCGAAGATGAGGATGTAATTCAGCACCACATTGGTCCCGACCATCACCAGCGAGTTGGCGGTCAATATCTTCGTATGCGTGGTCCCGACGTAGAAAGCGCGGAACATGGCGGAAATGAACGAGAAGAAGAAACCATACACGCGCCAGTCGATGTAAGCGATTGTCGCACGGAAAACCGCATCCGATTCAATCAGCCCGCGCAGCAGCAACGGCGAATAGAGGTGCGACGCCGCAAAAAGCACCCCGGCGAACAGGATGAGGAAGAGCGACCCTTGGATAAACACCTCGCCTATCTTCGCGTAATTGCCCTCGCCGTTCCGACGCGCTATCAGGATTTGCGCTCCGATGCTGAACCCGAATCCCAACATATACAGTATCAAGTAGTAGATGCCCGCCAGTGCCGAGGCGCCAAGCTCGACCTCGCCCACCCTGCCCAAGTAGGCCGTATCCGTGAGTCCAATCAGATGCTCCATCAGGAGGCTGACCATCACGGGAAATGTTATCGTCAATATCTCGCGGTTCGTATATTCCGTTTTCTTTGCCATAATCTCTCTTTTTATCGTTTCAATTCCTATTATTGGTTCATTCGCCCTGCAAAGGTACTCCTTTTTTCTCTTCTCCGCTAACGGACGCCGACGGGGGCTAATCCCAAGTCGGGATTTCGTCCCGTTCACCAGCAGGAGATAATCCAGAACCTGGATTACGTCCCGTTCACCAGCAGGGACTAATCCAAAACCTGGATTACGTCCCGTTCGTCAGCAGGAGATAATCCAGAACCTGGATTACGTCCCGTTCATCAGCAGGAGATAATCCAAAACCTGGATTACGTCCCGTTCGTCAGCAGGGATGGATTACGTCCCGTTCGTCAGCAGGGACTAATCCAAAACCTGGATTACGTCCCGTTCGTCAGCAGGGACTAATCCAAAACCTGGATTACGTCCCGTTCACCAGCAGGGGCTAATTTCAAACCGAGATTTCGTCCCGTTCATCAGCAGGAGATAATTTCAAACCGAGATTTCGTCCCGTTCATCAGCAGGAGATAATTTCAAATCGAGATTTCGCCCCGTTCGTCAGCAAGAGATAATTTCAAATTGAGATTACGCCCCGTTCATCAGCAGGGGCTAATTTCAAACCGAGATTTCATCCCGTTCGTCAGCAGGGGCTAATTTCAAATCGAGATTACGTCCCGTTCGTCAGCAGGGGCTAATTTCAAACCGAGATTTCGTCCGCCCTATCGTTTTCGCCCGGTTTATTTCAGAATCGGGAAGAGGTAGGTGATTTTCGCGCTGATGACCTGTCCGGCTGATTTCGCGAACGGGTCGCTGCGCTTGCTATTGAAAATATCGCCCAGCGCGTAGTAGTAGCGGCCTTCGAGCAGGAACGAACCGATGCCCGTCCGCAATTCCAGACCCGGACCGCCGCACAATCCCCAGTCGAACTTCCGCTGCACCGCCAAATGGTGCTGGTCGTTCGTGCGGTTCGGCTCGGCGTCGCCCAAATTGCTCTCGGTGCTCTCGCTGAGGAGGTAGCCAATCTTGGGACCCAAATTCAGGTAAAAACGGAAGCGGTCGCTCCCGAAATAGATATGGGTCAGGAAGGGGAGCTCCAGATAATTGAGGGTACGGCTGTACGCATACTGCGGCTGCTCGTCGAACGCCTCCTGCCATCCCTGCTGGGTGTAATTCAGCTCCGCCTGAAGCCCCAGATGCTTCTCCGTGACCCAGCGCACTGCCACGCCGCCCGTATAGCCCTGTTTCATGCTCTTGTTGACCTTCGGGTAGAAAGAAACGCTGGAGAAGGTCACGCCGAACGAGGGACCGACCGACAATTCTTGCCGGAACGTTCCGGTTTGCGCCCGGCCTTCGCTCCCGATTATTGTCGCGACGGCGATGATTGCCAAGAAAAAGAATTTGTGTATATTCATCTTAATCCCGCGTTACTGTATAATCTTTATGGTAATGAACGATGAAAATATTCGTGTTGATGAAGCCGCCCCAATTGTTGACACGGTGGAAATCGAAGCCGGTCTGGATGCTCGGATAGTGATAGTCCTCCAACTTATCCTCGAAGTTGACCCCATATTTTTTCATCGCGCCGAAGAAGAACATCCCCGTGTCAAAGCCTAAGATACCATATTTCGGATAGGTATTGATAAGGTCCTTGCTGTACCACGTCTTGAACTTGTCGTAGAAGTCGTGCATGGGGCGGTCCAAGTTGTCGGCATAGAAATTGGTGTAGATATAGGTGTCGAGCGTATAAAAATCGTCCAATGCATCGCGGACATAGGTCTGCCACTCCGGATACCCGAAGAGGGCAATCGTATAGTCGGTCTGCGTCTCGGCAAGCATCCGCAGCGGGGTCTTTATCTTCTGTAATGCCTCGATAGAGGAAGAGGTGGGGATGACCACGTTCCGGCAGCTATCCACCATGTAGAGCGAATCAATCTCTTCGGCAAACAGCTCGACGTTATAGTCCATCTCCTTGAACGGGATATTGTGGTCGCGCAGCTCGGTCTGGAAGGTCCGGATAAACTCCCGTTTCTCCTCCTTGTCCGGCAAATTGACGAAGATAATATTGTCGTTGGCAAACAACTTCCGTCCGCGCTCCGCCGCCTTCGAATAGAGGTAGGAATGCGGCGTATTCACCTGAAAGACGCAAGCGTTCGACAGCACGTCGTCATTCTTCGAGGTGAAGGGGATGACATACTTTATCTCGTGCGCCTTGGCGAAGTCGGCAATCAGCTTGATTTGGTCATTTTGAACCGCGCCGATAATCAAATCGACATTCGGCAACGTCTCGCCCGTCAGTATCTCGCGAATGCGCTGGGTCCCGTCGCCGGTATCATACACCGACAAATCCAACGAGAATCCTTGGTTGCGGAGACTGTCCACGGCAAGGAGCATTCCTTCGTAATACTCGATGAAGCGGGAAGAGGCCGAAGTCTGCCTTGCCGGATTGAACGGCAGCAGCAGCGCGACCTTCAATTGGTCCAACCGCTTCACATCTCTCGGCGCGGAGAGCAGCGCATTGACTTCCGTCTCCGACTGGATGACCTCTTCAGCCGGAGCAGCCGCTGCCGCAGCCAACTGCTTCTCGTCTTTTATCGGAATGAAAATAACCATGCCCGCCTTGACGCCCCGCTTGAGTTTCGGGTTCCGTTTGAGCAGCTCGTAGCTCGACGTCTTGAATTTACGGCACAGGCTGTACATCGTCTCCTTTTTCTGGACGGTATATTCTATCTCCTTCGGTGCATCCTGCTCCCGTTCGACTGTCCCGGCTTTTTTCCGGTCCACGCTTTTGCTCAGCGGGATACGTATGGTCTTTCCGGTGGTGAATGTCTTTGTCGATAAGCCGGGATTGGCATCGATGATATACTGCGCGGGAACTTTATACTTCATTGAAACCGCATAGAGCGTCTCTTTCCGTTCGATTGTATGGAACGTATAGGTTTCTGTCTCCTCACCCTCCGTGAACGAAGCCGGACGTTTGGGAATAAGCAATACCTTGCCGGCTTTGATTCCCTCTTTGCTTCCCGGATTCAGTTTATAAATAGCTTCCGGCGTCACTCCGTACATCGTCGCAATGGCATAAACGGTCTGTCCCTGTTCTATGGTATGGCTGAATGTCTGTTCCTGCTGCGCGGAAAGATTCAGGCTCCACCCCAGCAAACAAACGAAGATGCATCTTTTCAGTATCTTATTCATTATCTCATGTTTTTAATGCGGACAAAGATAATACTTTTCAATTTATCCATCTCCATCAATTGCGCATTAAAAGATTTTATGTACGTTTGCACCCCGAAAAATCATCAACAATTTAAATCAATATGAATAAATACGTAATCATGGCAACCCTGTTGTTGCTTCTTTCGGCTTGTGGAGGGCACAAGCATACGCCGTTCGACACCAAAATGCACACCAGTCTGGAGCGTTCGCTGACTTGGCGGAATGATTCGACGGGTATCTGGGAAACGGCGGGTTGGTGGAATTCCGCAAATCTGCTGACAGCGGTTATCCGCTATGGAGAAATTACCAAAAACAAAAAGGAGATTGCTCCCGTAATCGAGGATGTTTTCCAAAAAGCCAAGCATTATGCCGTAAACGACTCAACTGGAAAACTGCATCACTATTGCGATAACTTTATCAATGATTTCTACGACGACGAAGGTTGGTGGGCTTTGGCATGGATTAATGCGTTCAAACTGACGAACGACAAAAAATACTTGGATATGGCGGAAACCATATTCGAAGACATGACAAAAGGCTGGAGCGATGACACCTGCGGTGGCGGTATCTACTGGCGGAAAAACCCGCATCACTACAAAAACTCAATAGCGAACAATTTGTTTGCGCTGACGGCCATCCGTCTCTATAACACTACCGGCAAGAACAAATATGCCGATTGGTTTAAAAAAGAGGTGAACTGGTATCTGCAAACCGGAATGTACAATACTGACCTCCAGCAAATCGAAGACGGATTGAAAGAGGACTGCACTCCAAACCGAAACGCCCATTATACCTACAACCAAGGCGTTGCTATCGCCGTTTTAACGGAGATGCACCTCTATTCGCACGATAAAAAGTACCTGACAATGGCTGAAAATATTGCCAAAGCCACGATTACAAAAGAATTGGTCAACGAAGACGGAATCCTGTGCGAAATGAATCCGAACATAGCGACCAGCAATGACGGCGTACAGTTTAAAGGAATCTTTATCCGCCATTTAGGTTTCCTTTATAAAGTAACGAATAATCCAATCTATCGCGATTTTATCATCAAGAACGCCGAATCGATTATCCATAACAATTACGACCCGGAAACGATGAGTTTCGGCTGCTATTGGTACGGTCCTTTCCACGCCGTCAATGCCGCTGCCAACTCCAGCGCATTGGAATGTGTCATGGAAGCCCAAGCAATTTATTAATCCGACCTAAATAACGACAAACAAATAAGGCTGGCGCAGCATAAAAAACTGAGCCAGCCTTTATTAACTGAGCCAGCCCAAATGAGGCATGGCTCTATGTAACTTGAGCATTATTTGCTCATGCCACCAACAATATCTAACAATTCATTCGTAATCGCCTGCTGACGAGTCTTGTTATATTGAAGCGTCAATTCCTGAATTAAATCATTAGCATTGTCATTAGCAGTCTGCATTGCCATCATTCGTGCTGCATGTTCGGCAGTACTTGTATCCAACAAAACCGTATATACTTGCAGATTCAACATCTTCGGAAATAAAAGCTGTTGCAATTGTTCCACCGACGGTTCCAAGATATAATCATTCATGTATCCCGTAACGGTTTCCTTAGCTTGCTTCTCCTCCAATGAGAGTGGCAGATAATTTTTATGCGTTACTATTTGCTGCATCATATTCTTAAAATGATGATATAATAGTTCTACGCGATCAACTGTCCCAGAAAGGAATAATTCCTGCATACGCGCTGCTAATTTTGCTGCTTCTGCATACGAAAGATGTTCCGTCAAACCGATAAACTCTTCGTTATAGGTATATCCTCTACTCTGCAATTCTTTAGCTACTTTCTTCCCCACCGGGAAAAAATGCAGTGTCAGATTTTGCTGCTCATAATTATGAATCAGTTCCTCCGTCGCTTTCCAGATATTTGCGTTAAAACTTCCACACAAACCGGTATTAGAGGAACAAACTACAATGGCAACATTCTTTACATTGCGACTTGCCGTGAGCGGCGAAGTCATATCTGCTTCCGCAGAAAGTAAACTATCCAAGATACCTGACAGCTGCGACGAATAGGCTAATGTCCGCTCAGTAGCAGTCTGCGTATGATGCAATTTAGCAGACGCCACCATCTTCATAGCCGCGGTAATCTTCTGCGTACTTTTAATAGAAGCAATTCTATTCTTTATTTCCTTCAATGATGCCATACTTGTTTACTCCTTTTATTTAAAAGATGCCGCAACTTGTTTGGCTGTTTCTTCCAAAATTCGGCTTACGTCATCATTGATTACGCCGCTCTTCAATACATCCAATACGTCGCGCTGATGACTTGTCTTCAATGATTCGAGGAAAAGTTTCTCAAAATCATGCACCTTCTCCAAAGGAACCTCTTTCAACAAGCCTTTCGTTCCGCAATAAAGGATTGCTATTTGCTGCTCAACCGGCATCGGTGTGTATTGCGGCTGAATCAAAAGTCGAGTATTCTTCTGTCCTTTATCAATAGTAAAGGCTGTAACAGGATCCATTTCACCGCCGAACTTAGCAAACGATTCCAATTCTCGATATTGAGCTTGATCTATTTTTAATGTTCCTGCTACTTTTTTCATCGCTTTCAATTGCGCATTACCACCTACACGGGAAACGGAAATACCGACATTGATAGCCGGACGATTTCCTTGGTTAAATAAATCCGTCTCCAAGAATATCTGTCCGTCAGTAATGGATATTACATTTGTCGGAATGTATGCAGAAACGTCTCCTGCCTGCGTCTCGATAATAGGCAATGCTGTCAACGAGCCACCTCCTTTCACTTTCCCTTTCATGCTATCGGGCAAATCATTCATCTGCTCGGCTACTTCCTGCTGATTAATGATTTTAGCTGCACGTTCCAACAAACGAGAATGCAAATAGAATATATCACCCGGATAAGCTTCTCGGCCTGACGGACGACGAAGAATCAATGAAACCTCACGGTAAGCAACTGCTTGCTTCGATAAATCATCATAAACCACAAGAGCATGGCGTCCGCTATCACGAAAGTACTCGCCAATCGCTGCACCGGCAAAAGGTGCAAAATATTGCATCGCCGCCGGGTCAGAAGCTGTCGCACTGACTACAATAGTATAATCCATGGCTCCTTTTTCTTGCAAGGTATTAACCAATCCTGCAACCGTAGAACCTTTCTGTCCAATAGCGACATAAATACAATAAACCGGTTTGCCTGATTCATAGGCTGAACGTTGGTTTATAATCGTATCAATAGCTATCGCCGTTTTTCCTGTTTGACGGTCACCGATAATCAACTCACGTTGTCCACGTCCAATAGGAATCATCGCATCGATAGCTTTTATACCGGTTTGTAAGGGTTCATTCACCGGCTGACGGTAAATAACTCCCGGAGCTTTACGTTCCAAAGGCATCTGGCAAGTTTCGCCTGTAATTTCACCTTTTCCATCCAGCGGATTTCCCAATGGGTCAATAACACGTCCGACCATATTCTCACTCACATTGATTGAAGCAATACGACCAGTCCGTTTTACCGTATCTCCCTCCTTTATCAAATCAGTCGGACCTAACAAAACAGCACCTACATTGTCTTCTTCCAAGTTCATAACTATGGCTTCCATACCATTGTCAAAACGAAGAAGTTCATTCGCTTCAGCATTGTCAAGTCCATAGATTCGAACTACGCCATCACTCACTTGCAGCACTGTACCAACCTCTTCCAGTTTAATACTGGTTTCGATATCTTCCAGTTCTTTACGAAGAATAGCGGAGACCTCACTAATTTTTATTTGATCTGTCATATTATTTTTTCCCTACATTATTTATTTTCAAGTAACCGTTCACGAATATCTTTCAGCCGAGTTGCATAACTTGCATCCAGCCGATAGTTTCCCATTTGCAAACGGAAACCTCCAATTAATTCAGGCTTTACTTCGCCTGTGAACTCAATTGTATTACCAGTCTCCTGCGTCAACCGGTCTATCAGATGCTGCTGTGTAGCTTTATTCACTGGAGCAGCACTACTGAATAAGATACGGGTTATCTTCTTCTCCCGACGATACAAATGAATATAAATATAAGTAATGAACGGCAGACATTGTTCACGTTTATGATGTAAAATCAGATTCACAAAACGCCGATATAAATCAGAAACATTCACACCTGCCGCATCAATCAATAATTTTTCTTTATCCTTCGTCGAGACAATCGGATTACCTAATGCCACCATCAAACCCGGCATAAGCAGAATACTTTGCTTAAGTATCTTCATGTCTTCATATACACGGCTTTCTTCACCTTTTTCTTTCGCCAAAGTAAACAAAGCCCGTGCATACCGAGATGAAATCGTTCCTAAATCCATAACCTTACGACTTTATAGACATTTCATCCAGCAATTTATTGATGATAACTTCTTGGCTTTTATCGCGACTGATCTTATCCTGCATCACTTTTTCAGCTATAGCAATAGATAAGTCCGTAATTTCAGCTCGCACCTCACGGATAGCTCTCTCCTTTTCTTCACGAATCCGACGAGTAGCCTCCTCTATTTGGAGATGCGCTTCAGCTGCCGCTTTCTTATGCGCTTCATCAATAATATGTTCTTTTTCGGCAACAGCCTCTTTTAAGATAAGATTCTGCTTCTCTTTCGCCTCTGCTAAAATCCGTTCGCCTTCTTTCTGGATATTGGCTAACTGCTCGTTTGCTTTACGGGCAGTTTCCAATGAACCTTCTATAAACGCTTTCCGATCCTCAATTGCTTTGACAATTACAGGAAAACCGTATTTTGACAAGATGATTAGCACGATACCGAACGAGAGAATCATCCAAAATAGAAGCCCTGAATCCGGTGTTAGTAATGACATAATGTATGTTTTTGATTACTGGAACAATCCCAAGAAACAAACGACGATAGCAAACAATGCCACACCTTCAACCAGCGCACTCATGATCAACATCGAAGTACGAATATCACCGGCAGCAGACGGCTGACGGCCAATAGCTTCAACAGCTCCTTTACCTATCAAACCAATTCCTATGCCGGCTCCTATTGCTGCTAATCCGGCTCCTACTGTTGCACCTAATTTAGCCATACCCATAGTGGCTGCTTGTAATAAAATAGCTGATAACATACGTCTTTAATTTTTAAATTTGTAATTTATAATCTTATTCTAATATACTTTTTAACAAACAAGGTCAGATATAGAATTTCAAAAATTCATTTTCTTGTTCCCTTATCTCTTCTACTCTTTTACTTTTGCCAAACCTATGTAGCTGGCTGACAAAAGAGTGAATATATAGGCTTGCAAGCAAGCGACAAACAATTCCAAGCAATTCATAAAAATACAAAAGGCTACGGATACAAATGTCATTCCTATATTAACCCACACGCCCATTGAAACAGTAATGAATATTAAACAAGTCAATGCAAGGATGATAGTATGTCCCGCCATAATATTGGCAAACAAACGAATCATTAATGCAAAAGGCTTGGTAAATATCCCGAAAAACTCGACAAAAGGCATAATCGGTATCGGTAACTTTAAGAAGATAGGTGTATTCGGCCAAAAAATGTCCTTCCAATACGCCTTTGTCCCGAAAAGATTCACCGCTAAGAAGGTACATACTGCCAATACCATAGTAACAGCAATATTTCCTGTCACATTCGCACCGCCGGGGAAGATAGGAATAATACCAATCAAGTTATTAATTAAAATAAAGAAGAATACCGTCAATAAATAAGAAGAGAATGGTTTATAATCGGCCATCCCTATACTTTTCTTGATCACATCTTCTTCAATATAATTAACCACGGCTTCCATCATTCCAACAAAACCGCCGGGAGCTTCACACGGATGCTTTTTATACCAATTAGCCGTTTTCAATACGGCAATCAACAACAATGTACAGGCCAACAATAACCCGCATACATTCTTTGTTAAAGATATATCCAACGGACGGACTATGTCGCCTGAATTTAACCGTTCAACAATCTTACCGGCATACGTTCCCTCCTGAGCTATCATAAAATTCTCATATTCTGCTCCGTCATTCAGCCGAGAAGAGAGAAAAACGTGCCATCCGCTCTCTTCTCCTTTGACAATGACAGGCAAAGGAATAGAAATTTCATGTTCGCCCCATTCGGTTATATGCCAAGTATAAGCATCCTGAATATGGGAAAAGACTATTTCCTGTACGTTTATTGCTTCCTCAGCTTTCGATGACAATCCTGTAAAGAACAATAAACTGACCAAAACCAGCCATTTCCAACCATTATTTCTTGCTTTGTCCATCTTTTTCTTCTTTTAAACGTTTCAGCCGTTTTTTCTCATACATATAATTCGTGTATGTTTCCATTGCCAAGTAAATGAAGTAAAATAGCATCAACGTAAAACCAAATGCTTTCAAATTCTCACCCACCAACGCGGCATACATCCATAAAAATATACAAGCCAAAACGAACCGACACATACGCACGACCATAAACACGGTAATCGACATATTCCTTTTATGGCGCTTCACGCTATCAAGGAATCCGACCATTGCCAATGCCGTCAGCCAATAAAACAATGGGATAGAAGGATACCACGTAAAATAATGCTCCGGCCAAATCGTGTAAAGAAGTCCACCAAGACTAACTCCCACCGTTACATTGACAAACGTAATCAGACTAAAAAGTCTCAATCTTAATTTACCACTCATAGCCTTCTCCTTATTCTACACAGACAGACAATTCATCGTTTTCTACTTTCACGAATCCACCGCCTATCGGTTGTTCATGCTCTTCACCCTTTACACGATATCGGATAACTCCTTTCTGCAAAGCCGCAATTAGCGGTGCATGATGCGGAAGAACATCGAACGAACCAGCTAATCCGGGAAAGGTTGCCGCTTCCGATTCACCTTCAAATAGGACTCCTTCCGGAGTTATAATCTTCAGTTTCATATCGCGTTCTATTGTACTTGTCGAGCTAATCGCTTACCTTTCTCTATGGCTTCTTCGATTGTTCCGACATTCAGAAATGCCTGTTCCGGAATGTCATCAGTCTCTCCGTCCATAATCATATTAAAGCCTCTGATTGTATCTTCAATAGAGACCATCACACCCGGAACTCCGGTAAACTGCTCTGCCACTGTAAACGGCTGAGACAAGAATCGCTGTACACGGCGGGCACGGTTTACGATTCGGCGGTCTTCTTCGGACAATTCCTCCATACCCAGAATCGAAATGATATCCTGCAGTTCCTTATTCCGCTGCAAAATCTGCTTTACACGCTCCGCACACCTATAATGTTCTTCTCCTACGACCAATGGGTCCAAGATACGCGAAGTAGATTCCAACGGGTCCACGGCCGGATAGATACCCAGCGAAGCAATCTTACGATCCAATACGGTGGTTGCATCCAAGTGCGTAAAGGTAGTAGCCGGAGCCGGGTCGGTCAAGTCATCGGCTGGTACATAGACCGCCTGCACGGATGTAATTGACCCCTTCTTTGTGGAAGTAATACGCTCCTGCATCGCACCCATCTCTGTGGCCAATGTCGGCTGGTAACCTACGGCTGAAGGCATACGTCCCAACAACGCGGATACCTCTGAACCTGCCTGCGTGAAACGGAAGATGTTGTCGATGAAGAACAAGATATCCTTCGATTCGCCCTCTTGCGCCATATCACGGAACGATTCAGCGATTGTCAATCCGGACAAGGCTACCGAAGAACGTGCTCCCGGCGGCTCATTCATCTGGCCGAACACCAAGGTCACCTGTGACTTCTCCACCTCGTTGTAATCGACCTTCGACAAGTCCCAATGGCCCTCTTCCATGCTCTTCTTGAATGCATCGCCATAACGGATGACTCCGGATTCAATCATCTCACGCAACAAGTCATTTCCTTCACGCGTACGCTCTCCGACGCCGGCAAATACCGAATAACCATGATTACGTTTCGCAATGTTATTGATTAACTCCTGAATCAACACCGTCTTTCCTACGCCGGCTCCACCGAACAGACCGATTTTTCCTCCTTTCAAATAGGGTTCCAACAGGTCTATCACCTTGATTCCTGTGTAAAGCACCTCTTTGCTTGTTGTCAATTCATCAAATTTCGGAGGCTCGCGGTGGATGGGGAATGCCCCTTTACGATTCAAATCCTTCATGCCATCGATGGCATCACCGGTCACATTCAACAATCGCCCTTTTACTTGGTCGCCCACAGGCATGGTAATTGGAGCGCCCAATGCCACGACTTCCATCCCTCTTCGCAGACCGTCCGTCGAGTCCATGGCTACGGTACGGACAGTATTTTCACCAATGTGTTGCTGTACCTCAACAATCAGTTTCTTACCATTCTGTCGAGTTATCTCCATCGCGTCGTGGATACGAGGGAGTGTAATTCGATTTTCCGACGGATTATCGAAATGGACATCCACGACTGGACCGATAACTTGTAAGATATAACCTTTAATTTCTCCCATTCTGTTATATTTTAAATTGCGGATGCAATATTACAAAAGAAACTGTCTAATTCGCCGGGCAAACCACATTTTTTTATCTTTTTGCATTATATTAAATCTTCAACTTCCAATCCGATTGGAAAATCAAACCAATTTTACATAAAAAGAAACCACCCTCACTCTTTTGCCTATAATTTGTAATCTTCGGATATAGAATCACATACTTTTTTCTGCCTTGATACATGTCAATTAATCAGCTAATTGTTTCCGCTTGTTAAGAAAAGGAGAGCGAATATACAGCCTTTGCTGCCTACCTTTCGGCGGAGGTCAACGACCCGACGGTGAATCAAACCGAGGCCTCGGATGATGCCTCACACCGGTGGACGAAGCCGGAAGAGGCCTCGGATGATGTCTCACACCGGTGGGCGAGTCCAGCAGAGGCCTCGGATGATGTCTCACTCCAGCAGAGACCTCGGATGATGTCTCACACCGGTGGACGAGTCCAGCAGAGACCTCGGATGATGTCTCACACCGGTGGACGAGTCCAGCAGAGACCTCCGCCCAAACGCAAATCAGGCTGTAACCGCCGAAAAACGGCAATCACAGCCTGATTATGCTATACTATATATTCGTTACAAGGGATTATCCCTCTACTGCAGCTTGCGCAGCGGCCAACCGGGCAATAGGAACGCGGAACGGTGAGCAGCTTACGTAATCCAAGCCTACTTTGTGGCAGAACTTCACGGATGAAGGCTCGCCTCCATGTTCGCCGCAGATACCGCACTTCAGCGTCGGACGAACGGAGCGTCCCTTCTCGACAGCCATCTTTATCAACTGGCCTACGCCGTTCTGGTCGAGCACTTGGAACGGGTCCACCTTCAGAATCTTCTTCTCCAAATAAACCGGCAAGAAGGAAGCGATATCGTCGCGGGAGTAACCGAAGGTCATCTGCGTCAAATCGTTCGTACCGAAAGAGAAATATTCCGCACGGGAAGCGATGCGATCAGCCGTCAGCGCCGCACGCGGGATTTCAATCATCGTACCTACCTTGAACGGGATTTCCATGCCCTCTTCCTTGAACAAAGCGGCCGCCTCTTCGCGGATTACCTTTTCCTGCGCTTCGAATTCGTAGAGGATACCCGTCAGCGGAACCATGATTTCCGGCATCGGGTTGTAGCCCTCCTTCTTCAATTCGATGGCTGCGCCCAAGATGGCACGCGTCTGCATCTGCGTGATTTCCGGATAGGTATTGCCCAGACGGCAACCGCGATGGCCCAGCATCGGGTTATGTTCGCAGAGGCTCTCGACGCGCTGCTGGATATATTGCACCGTCACGCCCATGGCCTTTGCCATTTCTTCCTGGCCTTTCAAATCATGAGGAACGAACTCATGCAAAGGCGGGTCTAACAAGCGGACATTGACAGGATAACCATCCATTGCCTTGAAGATACCCTTGAAGTCCTCCTTCTGGTAGGGCAACAACTTAAGCAAAGCCGCCTTGCGTCCTTCCACGTCTTCGGCCAAAATCATTTCGCGCATAGCGACGATCTTTTCATTGTCGAAGAACATATGCTCCGTACGGCAAAGTCCGATACCTACGGCGCCGAATTTGCGGGCTACTTCCGCATCGTGCGGCGTGTCGGCATTCGTGCGGACTTGCAAACGGGTGTATTTATTGCACAAATCCATCAATTCGGCAAAGTCTCCCGAGATTTCAGCAGCCTGTGTGCTGACTTCGCCTTTGTAAACCTCGCCTGTCGAGCCGTTCAAGGAGATGAAATCGCCCTCCTTTAATACCGTACCGTCGATTTCCACCGTACGCGCCTTGTAATCGATATTGATAGCGCCAGCACCTGAAACGCAGCACTTACCCATACCGCGAGCCACTACGGCAGCGTGCGAAGTCATACCGCCACGGGCCGTCAAGATACCCTCTGCCACAGTCATACCGGCCAAATCCTCCGGAGAGGTCTCGATACGGACCATGACTACGCGATGTCCTTCGGCTTTCCACTTCGCCGCATCTTCGGCAAAGAAGACAATCTGTCCGCAAGCCGCACCCGGAGAAGCAGGCAGACCACGCGTCAGGACTTGTGCCTTCTTCAATTCTTCCTTATCGAATACCGGGTGAAGCAGCTCGTCCAACTTATTGGGTTCGCAACGCTCTAACGCGGTCTTCTCGTCAATCATACCTTGATGCAACAGGTCAATGGCAATCTTCACCATCGCAGCGCCGGTACGTTTACCGTTACGTGTCTGCAAGAACCAGAGTTTGCCTTCCTGAACAGTGAACTCCATATCCTGCATATCGCGATAATGATTCTCAAGTTTCGTCTGCAGGGCATCCAGCTCCTTGTAGATTTCCGGCATCGCCTCTTCCATTGACGGATACTTCGATGCGCGTTCCTCTTCCGAAATACCTGCTAACTTAGCCCAACGTTGCGAACCTATCTTTGTAATCTGCTGCGGCGTACGGATACCAGCCACCACGTCTTCGCCCTGCGCATTAATCAGGTATTCACCATTGAACAGGTCCTCACCCGTAGCAGCATCGCGCGAGAAGCAAACGCCCGTAGCCGACGTATCGCCCATGTTACCGAATACCATCGCCTGTACGTTCACGGCCGTTCCCCATTCAGCAGGGATACCTTCCATCTTGCGGTAAAGGATAGCGCGTTCGTTCATCCACGAATCAAACACAGCGCAGATAGCTCCCCACAACTGTTCGTAAGCGCACGACGGGAAGTCCTGTCCGGTACGAGCCTTCACCGCCTCTTTGAAGCGTTTAACCAACTCTTTCAAGTCATCGACATCCAACTCGTTGTCCAGCTTGACGCCCTTCGCCTTCTTCACCTCTTCGATGATGGCTTCGAACGGGTCGATATCATCTTTATTGACCGGCTTCATGCCCAACACCACGTCGCCATACATCTGTACGAAGCGGCGGTATGAATCCCACGCGAAACGTGCATTACCCGTCTTACGTGCCAATCCTTCTACTACATCGTCATTCAGACCTAAGTTCAAAATCGTGTCCATCATACCCGGCATAGAGGCACGGGCTCCTGAGCGGACCGATACCAAGAGGGGATTTTCGGTGTCTCCGAACTTCGATTTCATCAGTTCTTCCACACCGTGGATAGATGTTTCGACGTCTTCTTTGAGGAGTTCTACTACCTTTTCTTTTCCTAATTCAAAATACTCGGAACAAACCTCCGTCGTGATAGTGAAGCCCGGAGGCACTGGTACACCGATGAGGTTCATCTCTGCCAAGTTGGCGCCTTTTCCACCTAAAAGGTTGCGCATGTCGGCGCGTCCTTCAGCTTTGCCGTTTCCAAACGTATAAACTCTTTTTTTCTCCATGATATATTTTTATAAATGGTTGCAATTTCGTGTTCCTTTGTTTAAACGATATTGCAAAGATAAGTGATTCGTTCGTAAAGAAAAAGAGTTGCCATTTATTATTTTTTATGTTATTAAGCATAAAAAACGGTTCGGCTTCGTGAAGATGCACCCGCCAACAACGTAGCCCGCCCGCTCCATCATCATGGATGCCTGTCAAGGGTCATTATGCCCCTTCATCAACAGTCATAATGACCCCTTGCCAACAGTCATAATGACCCTTGTTTATACCCCACGCGTGGGGTCCTCCTATACCCCACTCGTGGGTATTCATCATACCCCACGCGTGGGTGTCCACCATATCCCACTCGTGGGGTATAAAACGCATATATCCGTAGGGTTTCCAAGCCGGTTTTATACCTATATATATTATATAGCATGGCTGTGTCTGTCCGGACATGAAGGCGTACGGCAGCCCATGACCGCGAGGGATGGACTTATTTCTACCGGATAGTCGCTTGTTTCGCACGAATAGGCATCGCTACCGGCCGGATAGTCCTCGCCATCTCTCCTGCCTGTTTTAAAATATACACCTTATTTTGTTTTTTTGTACATATTCTAAATAAATACAAATATGAGGTGTACGAATTGCGGCTGGGAGAATCCGGCCAACCAACCCTATTGCGAGAAATGCAATTCTCCGCTATCCCACCCGGACATGCGGGGCTACGAAGCGGCAGATGTCTATTCGCGACGTACGGTGAACGACCAAATCAGCCATCAGGCCATCCGCCCTACGGTCTGCGAACAGCCCGACAACAGGAGCATGTGCCCGGAGTGCGGCTATCCGTTGCTGCCGGACATGCCGACCTGCCCGAATTGCGGACATGCAGTGCAGGCAGACATCCCGGAAGGGCGAGAGGCACAACAGACCTGCCCGAAGTGCAACCACACCAACCGTAAGGAGGCGCTCTATTGTTCGCACTGCGGGTTCAGCCTGAAAAAGGAAGAGAAGCGTCCGGCACGCCATGCCTTTGCCCGGAAGACTGTCACCCCTTGGGAGATTCAAGCAAATGCCCCGGCCTGCCGGCTGGCGATGATACCCAATGCCCCGGACGAAGAGACACCCGCTCCCCTCTCCTTCTCCGGCGACGAGATTATCCTGAACCGCGACAATACGGAGGCAGGCAACATGACCATCACCTCCAAAGAGCAGGCCGTGCTGAGCTACGAAGAGGGGAAATGGTATATTCAGGACCGGAGCGAACATCACACCACATTCGTCTATACGACCGAGCGAATCGAACTGAAGCCGGGAGACATCATCGTATTAGGAAATCGGCGCTTCGAATTCAACGAGGAATAACCCCCTAAGAGCAACGCGCCATGTCGGGAACGAACGTCAGCAGATGCGACTTTGAGGTCGGACAGTCCATCGGGGCATACTACCGGGTCGATGCCCTCTTGGGCGAAGGCGCCTTCGGGAAGGTATTCCGCGTAACGGGGACAAATGCCCGGACCTATGCCCTCAAGCTCTTGAAGCTATGGGAAATCGTACCCGAACTGCGCAAACCGCTCACGGAACGCTTTGAGATGGAGTTCGAGACCGGACGGATAAAGAGCCGCTACTTGGTACAGTCTGTCGCACATGGCTGGGAACGGGGGAATCCCTTCATCGTCATGGAATATTGCCCGAAAGGGAATCTGTTGCAGTTCATGGAGCGCAACCGCATCGACCTCGCGAAGGTAGGCGAAGAGGTATTGCTCGGATTGGATGACCTGCACCGGAACGGGAAGGTACACCGCGACCTGAAGCCGGAGAATATCCTGATTAAAGAGGATGGCATCGCCGCACTGACCGATTTCGGGATTTGCGGAGACCGGAACAGGCGCATGACCGAACGCAACATATTGGGACGACCGCAGCAAATCTTCGGGACCTATGCCTATATGCCGCCGGAACAGGTGAACCGCCTGCGGGGGAATGCTACCGTACTTCCTACGACCGATATCTTCTCGTTCGGGGTCATGATGTATCAACTGCTGACCGGTGAATTACCCTTCGGACGGCTCGACGACCATAACGACTTGGTCATCTACCAACGGAACGGGAAGAACAACCATTGGAACCGCGAGCTATTGGAGCAGACCGAGAAAGGCAGGGCATGGGAACGTGCCATCGAAGGGTGTTTGATTCCCGACTTCAAGCAGCGGCTGCAATCCGCCCAGGAGGTACTGAACGTCATCCCTTCTGCCATGAAGTTGCCGCCTCGCCAGCCCGTCTATCCTCCGAGCAAAGGCGAGTGGTGTCTGCGCATCATGCAGGGACGCGATTACGGGCGGTGTTACATCCTGCAACAATTGCTGTCAGGAGGAAAGCGATTGGTCACCATCGGACGGGACCCGGCAAACAGCATCCGTATTGATGACGGGGAGTATTCATACATCTCAAGGCGGCATTGCACACTCGAAACCGACTCGCGCGGACGGTGGTTTATCCGCGACGGACAATGGACGGCAGAGCAGGGCGTCGGGAGATGGCTCGCCTCTGCCAACGGGACCTATGTCGATGCCTCGCCGGTCACTGCCGAAGGGCGCGAGCTGCATGGCGGAGAAATCATCACCCTCGGCGACATCACATTGCGCGTAGAGAGAAGAACGAAACAATAAGTATAAACAATAAAAACGAAAGAATTATGGGAAACAGACAAACGCAACCTTATAGACGCTCCTTTTCCGGTTCGGTAGGGGCTGGGGTCGGCGCATTAATGGGCGGTTCGCACAAGCAATACTATATGCTGGAATACCGCACCTCGTCGAAGTATCACCACACGGGTGAGACACAGAAAATCATTGTCGACCAGATAGAAATCGGGCGTGACCCGCGCTGCCAGATACGATTCGACGACTCGTTCACCTCCGTCAGCCGGCGCCATGCCGCGATTGTGCGCGACGGCTCCGCTTGGAAGTTGGTGCATCTCTCGAAAACCAACCCGACGCTCCTGAACGGGCGGCCCGTAGCTGACGAATGGTATCTGCAGAACGGCGACGAGATTCAGTTGTCCTCCAATGGTCCGCGGCTGGGCTTTATCGTTCCGCAGGGCGACCGCAGCATGATTAAGAACATCAATTTCACGGAGCGGTTCAGCCTCTTCCGCCAGCAGGCATTGCGTCCGTACAAGCAGATGGTGGCATGGGGCTCCGTCCTCTTCCTGCTGCTCGTTGCCGGACTGGTCAGTTGGGGCGTCATCAGCCATCGGCAATATACGGAACAGATAGAAGGGCAAAACGATTACATTGCACAAGTCGAAGATTCATTGGATTCTGCCTCCGATGCAGCTAAAGAAGCGAGTGAGAAAGCACGGGAAGCCCAAGAAAAGGCGGACAAAGCCAATCGCAGTGCATGGGCTGCCAACCAACGGGCTAAAGAAGCAGAGAAAAGGGCAGCTGATGCCGCTGATATCGCTAACGATGCAAATGAAAAGGCAAGCACTACTCCTGCTACATCCAGCGGCTCTTCCTCAACCGTCACCGCCCCCGCCCATGAGGGCAATCCTGCCTCGCAGCCGGTCGCTTCGTCGGGCTTCAGCAGTGGGATGACTACGCTGGAGAGTTGCTTCCCCTACATTTATTATATACAGCTCGACAAGATAGAACGGACCGACAAGCGCGGGCGTGTGGAGCAATTCGACATCATCCGCCGCTGGGCAGGAACCGGTTTCATGCTGGAGGACGGGCGTTTTGTCACCTCAAGGCGCATCATCGAGCAGTGGGTATTCCAAGATAACGGGAACTGGCTGAACGAGGAGCTGTATCCGCTCAACAAAGCGATATGCAATGACGAGCGCGTGGTGGCCTACTTCACGGCGCACGCGGCAAACGGCAGCTCGCTGACGTTTACGAGCGAAGATTTCATCGTGGACCGCAGTGCGGATAAGACCACGGTCTTGCGCGGTCCGCTGGGCGGTTTGGTCAGAGGAGCGCGTATCTACACCGCTCCGGAGACAGGCGGGAAGGACTGGGCGTACATGCAGACCTCGCAGCGGTCGGGCTTGAAGTTCGCGCCGGATAAGTCGCGGCTGATGGGTAGAGGCGTCGATTTGACGATTTTAGGTTTCCCGGGCGAGGTCGGCATCAGTTCGGCATCGGGTCCTGTCTTCGGAAACGCAAAGACAGCCGGAAGCGGATTGACACGAGGCGACATCCTGACGACCAACACCAGTTTCGAAGTGGGCGGCTCTGGCGCACCGGTATTTGCCCTCTCCGAGAACGGGGAATATGAGGTCATCGGCGTGGTATCGAACGTAACGGAGGGCCAGCGCGGCATCGTCGTCCCAATTAATGCGCTCCGCTAAACCGAAAAACGTTCCGGAAGGTTGTCTAAACGTTTTGGCAACCCGTTGAGGAGCCTCAAAAGCCTCCCTAAACGTTTTGGCAACACTTTGAGAAGCCTCAATGACCTCCCTAAACGTTTTGGCAGCACTTTGAGGGACCTCAATGACCTCCCTAAACGTTTTGGCAACACTTTGAGGACTCTCAATGACCTCCCTAAACGTTTTGGCAACCTTTTGAGGGGCCTCAATGACCCGGCAACACGTGTTGCGACGCTTCCGGAGGCTCGCGAGACCAGCCAACACGTGTTGGGAGCATTTCCGGAGACCCGCGAGACCTGCCAACACGTGTTGGGAGCATTTCCGGAGGCTCGCGAGACCAGCCAACACGTGTTGGGGGCATTTCCGGAGGCTCGGGCGGGTTGCCAACACGTGTTGGGAGCACTTCCGGAGGCTCGGGCGGATAGCCAACACGTGTTGGCTATCTTCCGGAGACTTTTATAGAATAGTATAACGAATGATTTATGGAGAAAAATATAAAAGAAGAGACAAACCGGCCAGTCGTCCGACTCCGCTTGGGAGCGCAAACGCACATGGGCTGTGTCCGTACCAATAACGAGGATAACTTTCTGGTCAGCACCGACCTTGCGGCGGGCGAATGGGTCCTTCCACAGGACAGCCGGCAGTTTTTCCCTTTGAATGGGAAGGGGGCGATGCTGGTGATAGCCGACGGGATGGGCGGACTGGACGCCGGCGAGGTGGCATCGCAGATTGCTGTCGATACGGTGAAGGAGTGGTTCGCGCCGGAGCGGATTGCCGAAGAGACGCTGCACGATGAACAACGGCTACGCGCCTGCCTATGCGACGCCATCAAGGAGGCAGACCGCCGAATCAAAGCGCGAAGCAAAAAAGAGCAGGGCGGCAAACCGATGGGCACGACGGTGGTGGTCGCTTGGCTGCTGGAGGGCTACGCCAACATCGCATGGTGCGGCGACAGCCGGGCTTACCTCTACAACACCGTTTCGGGATTGGTGCAGAAGACGAAAGACCACTCCTACGTGCAGGAGCTGGTCGATAGCGGGCAACTCCTGCCCGAATATGCGTTCGACCACCCCGACAGCAACATCATCACCCGCAGCTTGGGGAATCCGCGCAAGGCAGCCGAACCCGATTTCGTCCGCTTTGCCCTTCGAGAGGAGGAGACGCTCCTGCTCTGTACCGACGGACTGAACGGGATGCTACGCGACGAGGAGATTGAGGCGCTGATGCAGGAGAACTGTACGCAACCGGATGTTTGCCTGAAGAAATTGATACAAGGGGCGCTCGACGCAGGAGGGCATGACAACGTGACGCTCATCCTCTGCCAGACAGCCCCGAACGACACTCCCGTAAACGCCGAGACGCAACAACCGACACTGACAACCCATGCCGAAAAGGAAAAGCCGCCGCGCCGCAAACCGGCACGGTGGCTGCTCGGCGTGTTGGGATTGCTCCTTGCGGGCGGATTGCTCTGGCTCTTCTTAGGCGGAGCGCCTGCCGACGCTTGGAAACAGAAACTCATTCAATGGTACGAACAAATAGAGAAATAGGAATATGCAATTAGAAGAAAATATACTCTTTGCCCACCGCTACCGGCTCAAACAGCTGTTAGGGCGCGGCGGATTCTCGGAAGTCTGGCTGGCGGAAGATACGCTGACGACGCTGGAGGTTGCCCTGAAGGTCTATGCTCCGGGGGGCGGGATGGACGAACGGGGCGTGCAGCTCTTCTCGGCGGAGTTCTCGCTCGTCTTCAATCTCAACCACAGCAACCTGCTGAAGCCGACCTACTATGACACCTTCGAGCGGATGCCCTACTTGGTGCTGCCCTACTGCGAACTGGGCTCGGCAGCCAACTTGGTGGGTCAGATGAACGAACAGGCCGCTTGGCGGTTCCTGCATGACATGGCTGCCGGCTTGGAATATCTCCATAGCCAAGAGCCGCCGGTCATCCATCAGGACATCAAGCCGGACAATATCCTGCTCGACCATTCGGGACGCTACCTATTGACCGACTTCGGCATCAGTATCAAAGCGCGGAACACACTGCGCAAAAGTATGCTGAAGAATGAAGGTTCGGTGGGCACACTCGCCTACATGGGACCGGAACGCTTCAGCAAATACCCTTTGCCCATCAAAGCGAGCGATATCTTCTCATTGGGGGCGACGCTCTACGAACTGCTGACAGGGATGGTTCCCTTTGGCGAGCATGGCGGATTGCTTCTGCAGCATGGCGCGGAGGTCCCGGAGCTGGAAGGCGACTGGTCGGATGCCCTGAAGCGCATCGTTGGGGCTTGCATGGAGAAAGAGACATGGGCACGCCCCTCTGCCACGGAAATACGCCTCTACTGCGAACAGCAGATGAATGGCGAGACACCCGAATTGCCCCACCGGAACACCGGAAAGGTCACGCCTCCGCCGCCCGCTCCTCCCGAACCCGAACCGGAGCCTGTCGAGGAGCTGCAAACAGAAGAGCCTGAACCTCCGACACCGGAGCCTGTGCAATCCGAACCTGTCGAAGCTCCTGCCGATACACCGCGTTCGTTTATCGAAAGCGTCCGCCCGAAAGCCGAGAAGCTGCGGCGTTATATCCCGCTGCTCTGGAAGGTGGGTGTCCCGTTGTTGCTGCTGATTATCGGGGGTATCTTCTGGGCAAGGAATGCGATGGAGCAAAAGCAACGCGAAGAACAACAGCAAATCAAAGAGACGGCGATAAAGAGCGCATACCAGCGATACCTTTATTATATAGAGCTGGGCGACTCCCTGACTGCGCAAGGCAACAGAAGCAAGGGCTTGAACTATGAACAGTTTTACGTCAATGCGCTCAGATACTACGATAACGCCATTGAGCTGGGAGAGCGATACGCCGGAGACTTTCCGGAGTTGGTCGATGTCGTTACGCGCAAAGACAGTCTGCTCCGGAAGATAGACGAGGTATTTACCTTCTTCGTATCGACTGCTTCCAAAACGGAAGAGATTCAGGCGTATGACATGGCTCGCCTGCTCTACCAACGCGCCGTAAAACTGAAGCCGGACTCGCCTGTGCTGCAGGAATTCGAGGCGCGGCAAGATTCCATTAACCAATTAAATAACACACAACCATGATACGAATAGCTTATAAGAAAGGTATATACACCCTCTTGGCACTTTGCCTGCTCAATGCCCCTGCCCTCGCCCAAGATTGCAACGGGACGTATGAAGAGGGAATGGCGCTCCTGAAGAAACGGACGCAGTCTGCCGTCAAACAGGCGGTACGGAAGTTCGAATCTGCCAAGCTGTGCTACGAAGTGAACCGCGATGAGGAGGGCATCCGGAATTGCGACACGCAACTGACCGAGTGCCAACAAATCCTCAACTATTACACCCGGCAAGCGGCACGGCTCACCACCGAAGAGGAGCTGACATTCCCCGCTTCGGGCGGTACGCAGACGCTCCCTGTCAAAGGCAGGAAAGCATGGAGCTTTACGGGGAGCCGGGACTGGTGCAGTGCAACAAAAACGGACGAAGGACTGGCGGTAACCGTCGAGCAGAACCCCGCGCCCGTCCGCCGCTCGCAAACCATCACCCTGCAGGCGAACGGTACGCGCCAGCTCGTCAAGATTATCCAAGAGGGAAGCGAACTGCAGCTTACGCTCAGCGAGAATGATATCTACTTCATGGCTGATGATGTGGAGAAGCGCATCGGCGTAACCTCCAACGTGGAATGGACGATAGAGGAGGCATCCCTGCCCGAATGGTGCAGCGTGCGGACCGACAAGGAGGCCATTTATCTCACGCCCGCTTTCAATCCCTCGCCCGACGAGCGGCGGGGCACGATTATCCTCCGGGCGGACTCCAAACGGGAGACGCTCCGCCTCATACAGGGCGTAGAGAACTTCCGGATATTGACCGGCTCCAACTCCGACACCCTCTCCTTCCTGCGCAATGGCGGCAGGCGGACGCTCGGCATCGAATATACCGTCAATAAGAACAGCAAAGCATGGGAGGTCGAGTCCTACCCGAACTGGTGCAAAACCACAAAGGAGAGCGACAACGCGCTCCTCATCGAATGCGACAAGAACAAGGCAAAGACCGGGCGCACAGGCATCGTCCGCTTGCGGAAAGGACAGCGCATTATCCCGCTCATCATCGAGCAAAGCACCGAAAAGGAATCGCTCAAGCAACGCCTGTTCGGGAAGTAATTCCCCCGGAGAAACGCTCCGTTGCCCCCCGAAGAAAAGTTTGTTTCCTGCCGAAGAAAAGTTTAAAAGCCCGGCAGGAAAAGTTGCTTTCTTCGGGGAGAATTCTTAAAACGCCTGTGGCGTTTATAAAAACGACAGTGGCAATTGTAAAAACGCCACAGGCGTTTATAGAAACCACACCGGCGTTTTAACTTCCCAACGGCAAGAAAAAAACTTTTCCTCCCGAGGCGGCAAACTTTCCACCGGCAGGGAACCAACTTTTCTTCGAGGTATAAAGACGGGAGTCCTCGGGGATAAAACAAACAAGGGTACGGGAGCCTGAGCTTGCCCGTACCCTTTCGATTATGAGGATTAAAGCATGAGGAATCGGTCTTGCAACTTCTTCAGATAAAGCTTGGATATCTGAAGGTCGCGGATATGGTCGAACGGCGGATAGAAGACGCACTTCTTGTCCTTTATCATAATCAGGTAATTGATATTGATGATATAGGACTGGTGAATCTGGACGAAAGAGGGCGAGCTCTCCAATATCTGTTCCGCAGAGATATTCTTCCGGATGGCTGCCGGCGTAGATACATTGTTCAGATAAGCCTCCCACTGCTTCCGGGCGGAATTATACTTGAAGAAACCGACATTCTCCGGACGGAGGAACTGCAGGTCGTTCGTCGGAGAAGGAATGATAATGGTCTGCTCCAAAGGCAAAAGGCTCCGCAACTGGACGTGGAAAGGAATGGGCTGCATCCGTTGCTCTTCGGCTTTCTCCACAAAGCGCTTCAGCATCTTCGAGAGTTCAGTCTTATCTATCGGCTTCAGCAGATAATCGAAAGCCGCTCCGCGTATTGCGTCGAGCATATATTTGTTATAAGCCGTATAGAAGATAATTTGCATATTCCATGTAATCTCATTCCGAATCAGATTCAGTAATTCCGAGCCCTGCATATCCGGCAGTTCCACATCGAGGAAAAGCAAATCCGGCATTGCCTTGAAGATAAGTTTCCTTCCGCTCGCCGCATTCTTGGCATTCCCTTCTATACTGAAATGCGGAAACATCTTCAATTCAAATACCAAATTATCTACCGCCAATTCGTCGTCGTCAATAATTACTACTTTATATTCGTTCTTCATATCTTACCACTTTTTCACAAATTTAGCCATTATTGAAGAAGTAACATGCCCTTGTTTCCTCCTAATTGGGGACATTTGCCTCTTTTTACAGATTATTCGGGAACAAATAAGGGTTAAACGGATTTATTTCTCAGGCAAAAAATAAGAATAATGGTCCGGCAAAGTAACTTCAACCAAGCAACCGGGATACTCGTCTGTGCCTTGCGGGCTCTTCTCGACCCGCAAAGTAATCGCCTCGGCATTCCGGGCATTCAATAACTGGATAGTCTGATTCAAGACACGCAGCCCTGTGCCGGTACTTTGCAAATCCTGATTCCCTGCCTGCACCCGGAAGCCTACACCATTGTCTTCGATACGAATCACAATGCTATCGGATTGCCGCACGACGGATATCGCCAATAGCTTCTCGCCCGCCTTCTGCCGCAATCCATGCTTCAGGGCATTCTCGACCGGTATCTGTATCATCATCGAAGGGAGCTCCACCTTCTCCGGGTCAATGCCTTCGTCAATTAAGATAGATACATGGAGCGAATCATCGAAGCGTTCCTGCTCCAATGCCAGATAGGTCCGCACAAAATCTATCTCTTCTGCGAGAGTGATGCTCAGCTTCTCGGTCAAACGAAGGTTTAGGCGCATAATCTTGATTAAGTTATACAACTCCTTATAGTTGCTATCCGATTCCTTATAATGGCTCATCACCCGGTTCAGGGCATTGAATATAAAATGCGGAGAGACACGGTTCCGGATATTCTCCATACGAAGCGTGATAATCTTATTCCTTGTTTCCGCCATCAGCAAGGCGCGTTGCTTCTTCTGATAAAAGTAAACGAACAGGACACTGATAAATAGCAACACACAGACCAACACCCAGATATAAACGCTCAGCTCCAACGATTTCATGCTGCTCTGTTGCTCCTGAATGAAAAGACGCTGCTTCATCAATGTGGTATCTTGCTGATAGCGCAATTCGGTTTCCTTTACGCGCATCCGGACTTGGTCATTCCGAATCGAATCGTCCATCGCTGTATTCTCTTTCAGATATTGGTATGCCTTGCGGTAATTCCCCGTCTCTTCATAATAATGCTGCAAATAACGCTTCCGGATACCTACCAGCGTCGGTTCCGCATACAGATTATCGGTGATGGAGTGCAACTGTTGGGCTGCCATTCCTAAATTCCCGCTCTGCAAAGCCAATTCAAACAGCTGGGTCTCGGCGTGATACAGTCCGGAAGTATTCCCTATCTCCTTAAAGTAAGAATAGCATTCATTCAGATTGACACGGGCAGAATCCAACTCACCAAGAAGCAAATAGCATTCCCCCATATTCAAACGGCAGAGATTCTGGGCATAGGCATATTCAGGAGAAGAAGAGACCAATTGGTATGCCTTCTTGAAAAGTTCGAAGGCATGTGAATAATCCTTTTCGAAATAATAGACATTCCCATAGTTCGTCAGATAAACGAACTTCCGATTCAAATCCATTTGGTCGAACAGTTTATAAGCCAAATCATAATAATAGTGCGACAACTCAAAGTCACGTAGCTCCATATAAGTTTGCCCCAGTCCGGTATAAATATCATTGACCTCGAACTCCGGCAATCCTAACGAATCCGCGATATAAAGCGCTTGGCAATAATTCCATGCACCCAAATCATAATGACCGCTACGCACATATATATCCGCCAAGTTCGTATAAGCCGACTTCTTCACCTTGCGGTTATGCGTCTTCTCACCATAAAACAGCATCTGCTTGAAATATTTAAGGGCAGAATCATTCTGGCTGATAATGGCATACCGGTTCCCGATATTATTATTCACATCCGTCAATAGATAATAATGGTAAGGCGTCAGTTGCTCTTGACGCGCACAAAACTGCTCTGTCTTCCGGCAAAGCGGAATAATCGAATCGAATTCCGAAGTCACCAAATAGGTCTTGATATAAAGGCTGTACAATATATACCAATCTATGCTATCCTTTACCTGCCGCGTGTCCAATGCCTCCTTCAGCATCTTGCGCGATAGAAGCGGATTGACATACAGATTCTCCTGTGCATTGAGATAAACCGAATCGCCCTCTGGAAGGAAATTAATATCATAAGGAGCCGCAACCTGTTTTCGGCAAGAAAAAGCAAACGTACATAATACGACTGAAAGAAGCAACCAAACCTGTTTTCTTTTCATAATATAAAACTTAGTACAATTTAAAAAAGTTTTCCATTCTGCACAAATGTAATAAATAATATGGTACGGCCTACCTTTCCTCCCCAAAACTTCCCTTGATGTAAACGCAATGATAAAAGAAAGCAGACAAGATAGTCCTATTTTTCATCCTTTTAACCGTGTCTAAATGAGAAATAGCTCGATTCTCATGTTTTATCATTTTCCTTTCGATTCTTCCGCTTCTACCTTTGTCACAAATTCATAGTCATTAATAATCTCTAAATAATCAAAAGTATGAAGACAAGATTTACTTATTTTTTCACAATGGTTTTAGCGATGGTCCTGTCGCTTAGCTTCTCTGCTTGCAGCGATGATGATGAAACGATGGTGGACGAGAGTTCGATTATCGGTTTATGGTATGAATCGAGTGACTCCTCCGTCTCGTTTGAATTCCGCAACGATGGTACAGGCGTATTGTCCACCCAAGCAGGAACCCAAAACTTCGAATATACCTATACGCCGGCTGACAGAACGTTGCAGCTTTGGTTCATCGATTCGAGCGTTGTCAATATTTTCTCTGTTCAACGCACCGGTAATACACTTATGCTAACACAAGGAAACAGTACTTATGTATTGAAGAAAGGGTAAGCAAGAGAGACCTTGTACTATAAAAACGGGAAAAAGCTGTTTCTGACAAAAAGGATAATCCTTGAAGAAACGGCTTTTTTAATTAGACAAATATGGCCATGAGACGAATCAAACTCATATTCTTCGCTATCACGATACTCTTCCACGCAGCTATCCATGCCGTTCCTGCCTATCCGGGATTCATCCGTTACCGCTGTGCCGACGGTTCGTTCGTCAACCTGCAGCTGAAAGGGGATGAATTTTGCAAATGGGCCGTCACCGAGGATGGATATACCCTGCTGCGCGATAGTCTGGGCGCATGGACCTATGCCGAGATTGCCCCGGATGGGAATCCTGTCCCCTCCCGATGGAAATTATCTGCCGTGCGGAGCCGTGAACTTCTCGCTTTCCTTCAACAGACCCCCAAACAACTGCAGATTCCATCGAGTCCGGCGCTTCGTTCTGCCGCACATACCTATCGGAGCCTTCCGGCTTACGCGCCTGTCGTGGGAGAACAGCGTACGCTGGTCATCTTGATGCAATATCAAGACCGTCCGTTCGTGAAATCGAAAGCCGAATTCGAAGCACTGTTCAACCAGCCCAATTACCAAGCGGACGGAGCGCAAGGCAGTGTGAAAGACTACTTCCGGGAGAACTCCTACGGGCAATTAGACCTGACATGCGATATTTTGGGCCCCTTTACGGCTTCGCGGGAGCGGCAATATTATGGCGGGAACAATCGCGAAGGACAGGACAGCAATCCCTCTGCCCTATTCATGGAGGCTTTGGATTATGCTGCCAGTCTGATAGACCTCGCGGCGTATGATACTGACCAAGATGGCGTCCTGAATAACATCCACATCCTGTTCGCCGGGCACGGAGAGGAGGCGGGAGCGCCGGCTGATGCGATTTGGTCGCACGAGGCACGGTTCAGTGAGCCGGTGCGCATGGAAAACCTGCAGATAACGGGCTATTCCTGTGCGCCGGAGCTGCGTGGAAATTCCGGAGAGGACATCTCGCGTATCGGCGTCCATTGCCATGAGATTTGCCATTCCTTCGGAGCTCCGGACTTCTACGACACCGATTACCAAGCCGGCGGGGAATACAGCGGAACCGGGCAATGGGATTTGATGGGCTCCGGCAATTGGAATAACGACGGCATCTCGCCGGCGCACCTGAATCCTTACCTTAAACTCGCCTTCGGATGGAGCGTTTGTGAGGAATTGGACCGTGAAGGGGACATCCTCCTGCCTCCGTCGGTAGAAGAGAACCGGATTTACCGCCTGAACACGGAAACCGAAGGGGATTATTTCCTTTTGGAGAACCGCCAACAGATAGGATTCGATGCCGCACTGCCGGGTTACGGCCTGTTGGTTTACCATATCCTTCCCGCTATCGGGCAGCGCACTGAAACCAACACCATCAATGCCGCCTACCCTCAGACCTGCTACCCGGTCTGTGCCGCTTCCGGTTACGCTGTGCCGGAGCAGCTCCCCGATTCATACGGAAATGTCAACACCCCCCAGTGTCCCTTCTCTGACCGCCATTCGGCAGATGAATTTACGGTGTGGAGCATCCCGGCGGCACGCGCGGCAGATGGCGCACCCTCCCGTTTCGGCATCACCGGTATCCGCCAAGAGGAGGATGGCAGTTGTGCATTCCAAGTCGTCGAAGAAAAGCCGCTGGCAGAGCAGACGGTCATCTTCTCTGCCGGATTCGAACCGGACGAACCGGAGTGGGAGCTGATTCAATCGGCAGGCAATATGCCGTGGGAGAAGGGCCAAGCTTCGCTGTTTAAACCTGCATTGCCCGTGGCGTTCGAGGGGCAGCATTATCTCCTGTTGAATATGGATAAGCGGTTGATTCCACCGACTACCTCCACCGCCGTATCGCCTATGATTGCCGCGGCATCTCCGGCAGGCGAAAAGGTGCTGACGTTCCGGTATGTCAACCGCGAAGCGTTCGACGCGCACGGCACGATACGGGTACTCTACCGACCGGCGGATGCGGCTGACTGGCAATGCCTCGCCACGCTGTCGGAAGTGCAAATCGATTGGGCGCTGGAGCAGCTGAAACTGCCCGATGGCAGCGCACGCTTCCAGATGGCCTTCGAAGGTGCGATGGTAAACGGCCTGGCAGCCATCGATGACGTGAAAGTCTATTCCGACACGCCGTCAATTACCGCGCTTGAGCCGATAGCCGGCACGCCCTTTCTGTGTCGCGGCGGCAATGGACAGGTCGAGGTGACGTCCGCTATGCCGGGCAACCTCCGCATCTACTCCCTTTCTGGAAAATGGGTGCGGACCGTGACGCTGAAGCAGGGCAGGCAGACGATTCCGCTCTCCGCCGGCCTCTATATCGGGGTATTTGGTACGCGGACGATAAAATTCAGCGTGCATTGACTCTTCCGCAGGACTCCGACGCCCATTTCCCTCCTCCCCAAGGGCTACTTTGAAGTATTTTCGGATGAAAAATTGATGCCAGCAACTGTCGGCGTCAATTTTTCAGCTGAATTTTTGTCCAACCGCACGGTCAGGAACAAAATTGCAACTGATTTTTTGTCCAAACGCACGGTCGGGAACAAAAATGCAACTGAATTTTTGTCCAAACGCACGGTCGGGAACAAAAATGCAACTGATTTTTTGTTCAACCGCACGGCGGGGAACAAAACTGCAACTGATTTTTTGTTCAACCGCACGACGGGGAACAAAACTGCAACTGATTTTTTGTTTAACCGCACGGCCGGGAACAAAACTGCAACTGATTTTTTGTTCAACCGCACGGCTGGGAACAAAACTGCAACTGATTTTTTGTCCAAACGCACGGTCGGGAACAAAACTGCAACTGAATTTTTGTCCAAACGCACGGCCGGGAACAAAAAAAAGGGCTGGAAAGGGGTCCCGATGCGTGTCGGGAATCCTTTCCAGCCCTTCAATGGGTCAACTATGCGTGTCGTTGCGTCTGCCGAGGATTAATATTCCCGGTCGCAATAGTAATTTATCATTCGGACGATAGCGCGCGAGCAGGCAGGGCAGAAGGGGGCATAATCGCGCATCATGCAGTGGTCCATCGGGCGGTAAATGCCCTTCGCCACATAGCCTCCCCCCTCGAAGACGCCGCATTTGTCGGTATAAGCGGGGTCGGTCGGCGTCGGGACCGGCGTCCCCTCAGGAAGCAACTCCTTCCACTTCGAGCCGAAGTCCACCAGCGTGGTGATGTTCGGCTCCCACGGCTCGACCGAGAGGTTATAGAAGTCATTGTAAGCCACTTCGGAAGAGAAATACTCGTCCGCAAGGCCGGCGAAGCTATGCCCCAGCTCGTGCGTGAAGACCACCGGCGTCTTGGGATGGTCCGCCGTCCCGCAGGCATAGAAGTTATACATTCCGCCGCCGCCATATTTCTCGCTATTAATCAGGATGAAGACGGCATCGGCAGGAACATTCCAGATGGCATTGCGGATAGAGCGCATGTCGCGCGTAGTCAGATAGCGGTCGATGCCGAAGGTATAGAATCCGCTGTTCAGCGCCGTGTTCTTGAAGATGCCCTCGCCGGAAATATCCGTTCCGGACTCCTCGGAGCACGCACCGACCGCCCAGACGTTGAAATCCGCCTTATGCTCCGTAAAGGGGGCAGTCCGAAAGAGCGCCTCCATGAACCGGCGGGCATCGGCGACAAATTTATCCTGTTCGTCCGCCGTATAACCCTCAGCGAGGAACACTAAATCGACCTTCCCGTTCGAATCGCCATTATCGAGGAGGCGCGTCACCGGATTTTCCTTCAGCGCACCCCGGTCGATGTAGATGCTGTTCGGTTGGATATCCATCCGGAGCAACGGGCGGAGCTGCATATCCTTCCGGTCGCGTGCCTGCAATTCGAATACAATCTCCCGCTTCGGGAAAGGCACGGAAATGCTGTTGGTCCACGCCTGCGTCTCGGTACGCGCTTGGTCGGTCGTAAGCCATTCCTCGAACAGCGTATTGAAGCCCTTCGAATAAATCAGCTCGCCGCTGGCCTTATCATAAATATGGACATAATACCCTCCGTAGTGGAACTTGTCCACCAAATTGACAAGCGGCCCGCCCCATGCCGGCTCCTCGCGCAGCTGCTCGATAGCCGCCGACTGCCCGTCGGCATTCCCGCTCAACGTAAAATCTATCCGCAAACTCTTCCGTTCGAACAGCGAATCGAACGATTCCTGCGCCATCACGGAGAGGGACAGGAAAAACGCAGCACACAGCGACAAATAACGCATCATCCTCATCCCTCCTTTACATCAATATGACCGTAACCCGGATAGGGCCGTGCGCCCCGAACACCAATGCCTGCTCGATATCCGCCGTCTTGGAGGGACCGGACATGAACACGCCGTAATCATAGTCTGCCGATACGATGCGCTGGTAAGCCTCGTTCATATTGTTGACGATATCCTCGCGCTTCAACAAAATAACCAGCGCATTCGAGATGAAGAATACCGCCTTATGCTTGGTCTGCTTCGGAAGCCATACCGCCGCCGTTTCCGCCACACCGAAGCTCCCCCGCACCACTGCTACATCCACGCCATCCAACTCGCGCGGGTCGTTCAGGGCATCCGGATTCAATGTCGCGCAGGTGATTGTCGGCAAATTAGAGGCAATCCGCTCTGCTTTCGGATAATAAGAACGGATAACGTCATTCACCTCCTCACCTGCCAACAACAGATGCGCCTCGCCACCACTCGCCTCTAATACTTTAATAAACGTACTGATTTTATCCTCGTAAGTAATCGCATTCACCCCCAAATCCGGCATCTCGTAGCTCTTCTGCGTATTCCGGCGAATGCGAGCCAATATCTCTTCTTTACTGCTCATTTGATTTTATTTTTCTTCCACAACTCATTGAACGATTCCTTTGCAAACAGAGGCAACTCGCGCCCTTTCCCCCAAGCATTCGCCGCATTATAGACCATAAAGCGCGGCAAATGATTCACTATCGGGGCAAACTTCAACGCCGTATTGAACAGCTTAGGACGTTCCATTAAGTACTTCATGCCTTCCGACATCAGCTTCTTCTGCGGATTCGCCTTCCCCATGCTGTCCAGCGTCTGCCGCCACTTGTAAATCTGCTCGCCTAAGTCCACCTTTGCCGGGCAAACATTCGAGCAGGAGAGGCAAAGCGAACAAGCCGATACGTTATCGGCATATTTCTGCGCGTCGCGCAGCATTCCCAAGTTAATCCCTATCGGGCCCGGAATGAAATAGGTATAGGAATAGCCCCCGCTACGGCGATACACCGGACAAGTATTCATGCACTCCCCGCAACGGATGCAGTTCAGTGTCTTGATATGGTCCGGCTGTGCCAAAATATCACTCCGCCCATTGTCCACAATGATAATATGGAACTCGCATCCCTCAGGCGGACGACGATAATGGGAAGTATAGCTGGTGATAGGCTGTCCCGTACCCGAACGAGCCAACAGACGGGTAAATACGCCCAATGCCTCCCGATTCGGGACAATCTTCTCCATGCCGAAGGTCGCAATATGCACTTTCGGGAAAGAGGTCCCCATATCGGCATTCCCTTCGTTCGTACAAACGACAATTTCTCCCGTCGAAGCGACCGCAAAGTTTGCGCCGGTCATCGCCACATCCGCGTGAAGGAACTGCTGCCGCAAATGTTTGCGCATGGCATGAGTCAAATAGGTCGGGTCGAAGTTTCCTTTCTCTGTACCCAACTTCTCCTCCATCATCTCACCCACTTGTTGCCGTTTTACGTGGATGGCAGGAAGCACAATATGGCTCGGCTTCAAATGCATCAACTGAAGAATGCGTTCGCCCAAGTCGCTTTCCACAACATCGATTCCCTTCTCAGCGAGGAAGGGTTGCATTTCGCATTCTTCTGTCAACATCGATTTGCTTTTGATAAGATTCTTCGCGTTATGTTGCTTCAGAATATCATAAACGATGCGATTATGCTCGTCCGCATCTTTCGCCCAATGCACGATTGCCCCATTCGCCAATGCATTCTTTTCAAATTCGACCAACAGGGTATCCAAATGCGAATTGGAATAATTCTTAATTGCCGCAGCCAAATCGCGCAGCTGTTCCCATTCCGGCAACGATTTGCTCTGCTTATCCCGCTTTGACCGCACCAACCACAAAGTCTCATCGTGCCATTGTTCCTGCGGGCGGTTTGCGATAAACTCTGCCGCTGCTAATGCATGTTTTGTGCTCATAATTATAACCCCGCTGCTAAGATTTGAACTATATGAATCGTCTTAATCGGAAGTTTCTCGCGACGGATAACTCCATCCATGTGCATAAGGCAGGAACTATCGGCTCCTGTGATATATTCAGCTCCGGTACTCATATGATCCATTACTTTATCATGCCCCATACATGCAGAGACTTCCGGTTCCTCTACAGAAAACATTCCGCCAAAACCGCAACATTCATCTACACGCTTCGGCTCAAACACCTCAATTCCTTTAACCAGTTGCAACAAATCACGCAACTTCGAATAATAGGGGATATTCCGCTCGCTCGGTGAAGAAAGATGCAATTCGCGTACGCCATGGCAGCTATTATGCAAACTCACCTTGTGAGGAAACACCGCCGGCAACTCTGCCGGCTTCACTATATCATGCAGGAACTCGCAGATGTCATAAATCTTCCCGCTATTCTGGCAAAAATGTCCCGACTTTTCCAAAATATGCGGATGATTTTCTTTCACAAAAGCCACACAACTGGCAGAAGGACCGACTACATAGTCATACGACCGGAACAAATCCTCCATGCGAAGCGCCAAGCGGGTAGCTTCCTCCTCAAATCCGGCATTCGCCATCGGCTGACCGCAACAAGTCTGGTCCAATGGATAATCCACATCAACGCCGACTTGCTTCAACAACTTGTAAGCAGCCACGCCTACCTCCGGATATACTGCATTAATATAGCATGGAATAAATAATCCGACTTTCATTTTCTTATTCTCATTTACATCACATTCGCCCGGACACGGCTTAACGTCTCCGGAGTCATTAACAAAAAGGAAGCGATATAAGACAATGGAGCGCGCATAACTATCTCCGGCTGCTCTTTCAACAAACGATTATAGCGTTCGTTGGCCGATTCAAAACGGAACATGTCCATCTTCACCTGAGAAAGTATCAACGAGTTCTCCAACAAGCCACGATATACCCGCTCCACATCGTAACATTCTTCCGCCAACTTCAATACCGCATCATGCGGAATGCCATAAATCACGGTATTCTCCAAAGCCTCAACAATCAGACGCGACGGCTTTTGGCGCAAAAAACTTTCAATGCAAATGAAAACATCGTCTTCACAGCAGAAATGCTCCGTCAGTTCCTTTCCGTTCTTATAATAATATTGGCGAACGAGCCCTTTATGGACATATCCCATCTGCGTGCAAACTTCGCCTTCATTCAGGAAATTTTCTCCTTTCTTTATCTCGTTTCTTACCAAGATAGATGCCAATTTCTCAAGCGCCTCTTTGCTTATCGGAACGGTCTGCTCCGCCAATTTCTGCGCAATATATAACGATGTTTCCATTTCCTTTATCTATTAATTATGTTTTACATCCTGTTTCTGCTATCCGGAAATCCCGTAAGAATAGTTCTTCGCGACTTCCTTGATAACTTATTTATATTCCTGCCAGCTCTTGATTTTGATATCATCCATTGTCAATGTACAGAATGCATGGATAAAGGCACTTGCCAAACGTGCATTCGTAATCAAAGGAATATTCAAATCAATCGCTGCCCGGCGAATTTTATACCCATTCGTCAATTCCCTTGCGGAAAGGTCACGCGGGATATTCACTACCAAGTCAATCTTCTTCTCATGCAACATCTGAAGCGCTTGGGGTTCCTTCCCAGTTTCACTCGGCCAATAGACCAATGTGCTGGGAACGCCGTTTTCCTCAAAGAAACGATGAGTTCCTCCTGTCGCATACAAATTATAACCTTTCTGAGCTAACAATTTAGCCGCATCCAACATGGCTACTTTCTGTTTCGCCGAACCTGTCGAGAGTAAAATATTCTTCTCCGGAATACGTTGGCCTACCGAGAGCATACTCTTCAGAATCGCTTCAGAAACATCATCACCAATACAACCGACCTCTCCTGTCGAAGCCATATCGACACCTAACACCGGATCAGCCTTTTGCAAACGGTTGAAGGAGAACTGAGACGCCTTAATTCCAACATAATCCAAATCGAATTCATTCTTATTCGGCTTTTCTACCGGTAAACCCAGCATAATGCGTGTTGCCAGCTCGATAAAATTAATCTTTAAGACTTTGCTTACAAAGGGGAAACTACGCGAAGCACGCAAATTACATTCTATCACTTTAATCTCATTGCCTTTTGCCAAATATTGTATATTGAATGGTCCTGAGATATTCAATTCTTTTGCGATTTGCTTGCTGATTTTCTTTATCCGACGCACAGTCTCTACATATAGCTTTTGAGCAGGGAACTGAATCGTAGCATCACCTGAATGAACGCCAGCAAATTCAATATGCTCGCTGATAGCGTACATGATAATTTCACCATTCTGTGCCACGGCATCCATCTCAACCTCCTTCGAATGTTCAATGAACTGGCTGACCACCACCGGATGCTTTTTCGATACATTCGCGGCAAGTTCCAAGAAACGCACCAACTCGTCCTGATTAGAGCATACATTCATCGCAGCACCGCTTAATACATAGCTCGGACGCACTAAAACCGGGAAGCCCACCTCTGCCACAAACTGATTGATATCGTCCATCGATGACAATTCCTTCCAACGAGGCTGATCTACACCGATACGGTCCAGCATAGCTGAGAACTTCTCGCGGTCTTCGGCATTATCTATACTCTTGGCCGAGGTTCCTAATATATTCACATGCTGGGCATCCAGACGCATTGCCAAATTGTTCGGAATCTGTCCGCCTGTCGAGACAATCACTCCATGCGGATTTTCCAGCTCAAGAATATCCATTACTCGCTCGAACGTCAGTTCATCAAAATACAGACGGTCGCACATATCATAATCTGTCGAAACCGTTTCCGGATTATAATTTATCATGACAGAGCGCCAACCCTCTTTACGGATAGTATTCAGTGCTTGTACGCCGCACCAGTCAAATTCCACCGAACTACCGATTCGATATGCACCGGAACCGAGTACCACAATAGAACGTTTGTCTCCCACATAATGTACATCACTCTCCGTCCCACTATAAGTCAAATAGAGATAATTGGTCTGCGCCGGATATTCTGCTGCCAACGTATCGATTTGTTTTACCACCGGTAGGATGCCTCTGTACTTACGGTCCTGACGCACCTGCAACAAAGCCTTCTCTGTATCTTCCAACTTGTCTTTGAACAGCGCACGAGCTATTTGGAAATCGGAGAAGCCTTGAATCTTCGCCTTGCGCATGAGTTCATCTGAAACCTCTTGCAATTTGTTACAAGCCTCTAACTCATTTGCTGTTTGAATGATTCCATATAACTTCTGAAGGAACCATTTATCTATCTTGGTCAAATCATGGATTTGGTCAATCGTATAACCTGCCCGGAATGCTTTACTTATCACAAAGATACGGCGGTCGGTCGGTTCATGCAACGCCTTGTCAATATCCGGCAGAATCAATTCTTTGTTCTCTACGAAGCCATGCATTCCCTGTCCAATCATGCGGAGGCCCTTCTGAATCGCCTCTTCAAAGGTACGGCCGATAGCCATCACTTCACCGACCGACTTCATGCTTGAGCCTAACTCACGAGCCACGCCGTGGAACTTTCCTAAATCCCAACGCGGAATCTTACATACTACATAATCCAATGCCGGTTCGAAGAAAGCACTGGTCGTCTTTGTTACCGAATTCTTCAGGTCGAACAGCCCATAACCCAAGCCCAATTTGGCAGCTACGAACGCCAACGGATAACCTGTTGCTTTAGATGCCAACGCCGACGAACGTGACAGACGGGCATTCACCTCAATTACGCGATAATCTTCCGATTCCGGGTCATAAGCATACTGTACGTTACATTCCCCAACGATACCGATATGCCGGATGATCCGAATGGCCAGTTCGCGCAACTTATGATAATCTGTATTCGATAAGGTTTGTGAAGGAGCGATTACGATACTTTCTCCCGTATGGATACCCAGCGGGTCAAAGTTTTCCATATTACAAACCGTGATACAATTATCAAAGCGGTCGCGTACGACTTCATACTCGACCTCTTTCCATCCCTTCAGACTTTTCTCCACCAATACCTGCGGGGAGAAAGAGAACGCCTTTTCTGCCAACGCGTTCAATTCCTCTTCGTTATCACAAAAACCGGAGCCCAATCCACCTAAGGCATAAGCGGCACGGATAATCACCGGATAACCCAATTCGGAGGCGGCACGCCGGGCATCTTCTATCGTCTCGACCGCTTCGCTCTTGATGGTCTTAACGCCTATTTCATCCAACTTCTTGACAAACAACTCGCGGTCTTCCGTATCCATAATCGCCTGTACCGGCGTTCCCAATACCCGAACGTGATATTTCTCCAGCACACCGCTCTGGTACAATGCTACGCCACAGTTCAGTGCCGTTTGTCCACCGAAAGCCAATAAAATGCCATCCGGACGCTCCTTTTCAATGACTTTTTCTACGAAGAAAGGTGTTACCGGCAGGAAATAAACCGTATCTGCTACGCCTTCCGAGGTCTGTACCGTGGCGATATTCGGATTAATCAAAACCGTTTCGATTCCCTCTTCCTTGATTGCCTTCAAAGCCTGGCTTCCGGAGTAATCGAATTCTCCCGCTTCTCCGATTTTCAATGCACCGGAACCTAAAACGAGGACTTTCTTTATATCTTCTTTCATCTATAATCTTTTTATGCGATTTATACCTTAACTATAACAAACCGATAAACTTATCGAATATTAATGCCTCCGTGTCGGTCGGTCCGCTGCAGGCTTCGGGATGGAACTGCGACGAGAAAAAAGGCTTCGTCTTATGCTTGATTCCTTCGTTCGTCCCGTCATTCATATTGATGAACAAAGGTTCCCAATCTGCGCCTAACGTTTCGTTGTCCACAGCATACCCGTGATTCTGCGAAGTGATAAAACATTGGTTCGTTCCGACCATACGCACCGGCTGGTTATGGCTGCGATGTCCATATTTCAATTTATAAATAGAAGCGCCTCCTGCCTTCGCAAGCAACTGGTTGCCCATGCAAATCCCGCAAATCGGCATCTCTTTCTGCAACGCCTTCCGGATATTCTGCACAGCTATGTCACACGTATCCGGGTCACCCGGGCCATTGCTCAGGAAGAGTCCATCGTATGCCAACGCATTGAAATCATAATTCCAAGGCACGCGCACCACCATTGCCCCGCGCTTCAATAAACAGCGGATAATATTATGCTTTACGCCACAATCCAGCAGGACGACTTTCTTAAATGAAGATTCCGGAATGGAAAACGAAGCATCGGCAGGATAAGTCGCCGCTTCTCCGTCCGGCGTATAAACGATAACCTCCTTGCAGGATACTTTATCTACATAATTAATATCTCCATATTTCGGGAATTTTTCATTCTCCCTTCTTAATTCTTCATTAAAAATGATTTTCCCCATCATCACGCCATGCTCGCGCAACTTCTTCGTCAATGCCCGCGTATCGATACCATAAATTCCGGGGATATCTTCTTGCTTCAACCAATCGCCCAAGCTGCATTCAGCGTTCCAATGGCTATATTCCTGGCTATAATCGCTTACGATAATCGCTTCGGCGTGGATACGCTCGCTTTCCATAAAGGTAGAAAGTCCGTTCGGACGAAATGAACGTGCCGGAACACCATAATTTCCCACCAGAGGATAAGTCAACACCATCAATTGTCCGGCATACGAAGGGTCTGTCAAACTTTCAGGATAACCGGTCATTGCCGTATTGAATACCACTTCGCCGGCAACAGGCTTTTCACTTCCAAATGAATACCCCTTAAACACCGTTCCGTCATCCAGAATTAAAGTCGCAGTACTGTCTTTTTGCATAAAAAATATTGTTTATTTAACCATCTATTCTAAATACAAAATGCAAAGATAGGGATAATCTCCTTACTCGCTGCTCATGCCCAATCGGTTTTTTAGTAACTTTAGTAAAAACTTCGTTTCTCTATTTATTCTGCTGCGTATTTACGTCCCTGCCAAGTCGCTCTTTCGGAAAAACGCTTCTGTACTTTTGCGGTAAACTCGTAGTTCTTCAATCCCCAATCCGGAGCGATAAGCAGCTCCTTCGGCGATTGGGATACGAAACGCTCCAATACGATATCCGGACGGAGACGCTCTGCGAAATCGACCGCCAAGTCGATATATTCGTCCACCGAATAGAGATGGAAATCCTCCGGCGACATCTCAAACTCATGCGCCATGCGGGTATTCCGTATCAATTGCAGCTGATGCAGCTTCAGCGTAGTCAGCGGAAGCCGGGATATCCGGCCGGCATGGCCCACTATCTCCTCGCGCGTCTCGCCCGGAAGCCCCAATATCAGGTGCGCTCCGGTATAAATGCCCGCCGCTGCCGTCCGGCGTATCGCCTCTTCTGCCTCAGCATAGGTATGTCCCCGGTTAATCCGGCGCAATGTCTTATCCAATGTACTTTCCACGCCATATTCGACCAAGACGAAAGTCTGCTTTGCCAATTCCGCAAAATAACGCAACAGGTCGTCCGGCATACAGTCCGGGCGCGTCCCGACAATCAATCCGCATACGCCCGGATAATCCAGCGCCTCTTCATATTTGCGCCGCAATCGCTCTGTCGCATCGTACGTGTTCGTGTAGGCTTGGAAGTACGCAAGATATTTCATCTCCGGATATTTCCGCGAGAAGAAACGGATTCCCTCTTCCAATTGCTGGGTAATGCTCTTCTCCGTATGGCAATAGTCCGGGCTGAAGGTCTGGTTATTGCAATACGTGCATCCGCCGAACCCCTTCGTTCCGTCCCGGTTCGGGCAGGTAAATCCGGCATTCAGCGAAATCTTCTGCACCTTCTCCGGGAAGATGCCCCGCAAGAAATCGCCCAATTCATTATACGGTTTCTTCTTTTCCATAAGCAGTGGTAAAATTAAGTGGGACAAAAATAGCATTTCATCCGGCATAAAATTCAAAACATTCCGGAAAAAGTTCCGGATGCCGGCAACAAAATTTCACTCTTCGACGCCATATATAAAAATATAGTTGTACATTCGTGGCGATTTAAATTTTAGTGCTATGCAAAACAGACGAAATTTCTTAAAACAGGCAGGATTATTGCTTGCCGGAGGGTTAGTAGCCCCGCAATTGCTGACCGCATGCGGGGGTAAGGCGAATACGAACGCTGCAGCTACGGCAGCCGAAGCCGCAACAACGGCAACCAAAAACATCGGCTTGCAGCTCTATTCGTTGCGAGACATGATTAACAAGGAAGGTATCCAGAAAGTGCTGGAAGTGGTCGCTAAGATGGGATACAAGAATCTGGAAAATGCCAATTATGACAAAGGCAAAATCTACGGTTTGGACCCGGCGGACTTCAAGAAGCGCGTGGAAGACTTGGGCATGAAGTGCATGAGCGCCCATTTAGGTCAGGAATACTCGAAAGAAAAGGCATCGGAAGTGATGACTTGGTGGGACCAAGCTATCGAAGCGCACCGCACATTGGGCGTGAAGTACATGATTCAGCCTTGGATGGCGACCAACGACAAAACGACGCTGGACGACATCAAGATGTATTGCGATTACTTCAGCCAAGTGGGTCAGAAAGCCAAGGCAGCAGGTATCATCTTCGGGTATCATAACCACGACTTCGAGTTCCGCAAGATTGACAACCAGCTGATTTATGACTTCCTGCTCGACAACGTGGACAAAGACAGCGTTTGCTTCGAAATGGACGTTTATTGGGTTCAGCATGGCGGCGGAGACCCGGTCGCTTATTTGAAGAATCGTCCGGACCAGTTCAAGGTAATCCACATCAAGGACGAAAAAGAAATCGGCGCAAGCGGCAAAATGAACTTCGAGCCGATTTTCAACCAGATGTATGCGAACGGCATTCAGGATTGGTTCGTCGAGGTGGAGCAATATTCCAACAACGACCCGGTCGCAAGTGTGCAGCAAAGCTACGACTTCCTGAACAACGCAGCGTATGTAAAGTAAACGAATGGGAATTATCCCTACGGATTCAAACGGAAAAAGAGGGCAAGGTCTTCGGATTTTGCCCTTTTTGCTTATTATTGCCAGCGGAAATGCGCTCCCGTCGGGAGGGACAATCCGCTAACAGCGGAAACGTGCTCCCGTCGGGAGGAACAATCCGCTAACAGCGGAAACGCGCTCCCGTCGGGAGGAACAATCCGCTAACCGCGGAAACGCGCTCCCGTCAGGAGGAACAATCCGCTAACCGCGGAAACACGCTCCCGCCGGGAGGAACAATCCGCTGGAGAAAAAGCGGTGCTCCTCTCCTATTTCTGAATAATAGAATGCCAATTTTCTGCCAACGCCGTCATGGAAGGAAACAGGAGGTTCGCACCCTCTTGCAGCAAAATCGCGTCGGATAGCGGTCCCGTGTTGACGGCAATCGTAAAGATTCCGGCAGCCACGCCAGCCTTGACGCCCAAGGGTGCGTTTTCCACAACAATCGCTTCGTTGGCTTGCACGCCCGCTTTGGCCAGCCCCATCAGATAAGGCTCCGGATGGGGTTTTCCCTGTTTCACGTCAAAGGCGGTCACCATCTTCTCCGGCGAGAAGCAGTTCGGGTAGGTATGGTTCAGTTTGTTTATCAGGCTCTTCTGCCCGGAGCCGGTGACGACCAGCCGCTGCAGTCCGGATTCGCCCACCTTCCGCAGGACATCTGCCGCGCCTGCCATCGGTTCGCCATCATTATATCGATTAAAAAGCGCCGCCTTCTCCTCATAGAGATGCACCTTCTCCTCGTCCGTCGCCTCCCGTCCGAATGTACGTTGGATAAGCACGTTTATAATGCTGGCTCCCGTCCGCCCCTCGTGCAGATAAAAGTCCTCGTCCGAAGCAATGATATGATGCCGCTTCGTCACCTCGCCCCACGCACGGGCATGGAAGCGCATCGAATCATAAAGCACGCCGTCCATATCGAACAGCACCGCCTTCGGATTCAGCCTCTTTCCCGCCTTCTCTTCATATTTACGGATTGCTTTTTGAATTAATTCTTTATTCATATTGCATTTAAAGAAAATTGGTAGTTAGACATTAGGAGTGGGTAGATGCTAAAAACAACGACCTACCAACTACTAACTACTAACTACCAACTACTATTATCGTTACAATCTGCTCTTAATTGCTTCGCTTTCCTTTTCGTAGCCCGGTTTGTTCAGCAATGCGAACATGTTCTTCTTGTAGGCTTCCACACCCGGCTGGTTAAACGGATTTACACCCAACATGTATCCGCTGATACCGCAAGCCTTCTCGAAGAAGTAGAACAGCTGGCCGATATAATAGGGCGTAACGGCCGGCATCGTTATCTTCAAATTCGGAACGCCACCGTCCACATGAGCCAACTGAGTACCCAATTCCGCCATCTTATTGACTTCGTCCACACGCTTTCCAGCCAAGAAATTCAAGCCATCCAGATTCGCTTCATCTGTCGGAACCGTCACGTTATGATTCGGGTTAGCTACCGAGATAACCGTCTCAAAGATGGTACGCTCGCCTTCCTGAATCCATTGGCCCATCGAATGCAAATCGGTCGTCAAATCTACGGCAGCCGGGAAAATGCCCTTGCCCTCTTTTCCTTCGCTTTCGCCGTATAATTGCTTCCACCATTCAGCGATGTAGTGCAATTTCGGATGGAAGTTGCAAAGGATTTCAATCTTCTTTCCGCTCTTGTACAGTTCATTCCGTACAGCCGCATAGATAGAAGCCATATTTTCAGCAAAAGGAACGCTCTCATCGGTAGCTTTCTCCATAGATACCGCACCTGCCACCAACTCACGGATATTCACTCCAGCCACAGCAATCGGAAGCAATCCAACCGGCGTAAGCACAGAGAAACGACCGCCTACATTATCCGGAATGACAAATGTCTTGTATCCCTCTTGGTCAGCCAATGTACGCAACGCGCCCTTCTTGGCATCCGTAATTGCGACAATGCGGTGCTTGGCTTCCTCTTTGCCTACGGCATCTTCCAATTGCTTCTTCAAGATACGGAAAGCCAAAGCCGGCTCAGTCGTCGTTCCGGACTTGGAAATATTGATGATACCGAATTGCTTTCCCTTCAAGACTTCGCTCAGTTCATATAAATAGTCTTCGCCAATATTATGACCGGCATAAAGCAAAATCGGATTCTTACGGTCTGCCGTATGTAACCAATCGAAGCTATTGTTCATGGCTTCTACTACGGCACGAGTACCTAAATAACTGCCGCCAATACCAATAGCGACGACAATTTCGCATTTCGAGCGCAGTACCTCAGCCGTATTTTCTATTTCTGTCAATTCCGCATCGGTAATAGAAGACGGCAAATGCAGCCAACCCAAAAAATCATTACCGGCCCCTGTACCTTGATGCAAGGTAGCCATACATTCATTGGCTTTTGTCTCTTGAGCATATACTTGTTCCTTAGAAACAAAACCAAATGCCTTTTCAATGTTCAAATGAATGTTTTCCATAAAGCAAATATCGGTTTATTTAAATAATTTCGTTAACTGCCGAATCTCCGTCACCGGCGACTTACGCTCATACAAAATCGCATACAACGTATTCAATATCGGCATATCAACCTTATACTTTTCATTTATTTCGTGAATACATTTCGTTCCGTAGTATCCTTCGGCAATCATCTCCATTTCCAATTGGGCAGTCTTCACGGAATAGCCTTTTCCAATCATTGTTCCGAAAGTGCGGTTCCGGCTAAAACGGGAATAAGCCGTTACCAGTAAGTCGCCCAAATAAACAGAATCTGTAATGTCGCGGTCCAATCCATGAACAGCATAAAGGAAATTGCGCATCTCCTCAATGGCATTGCAGATAAAGACCGCCAAGAAGTTATCTCCATACTTCATTCCATGACAAATGCCCGCTACAATTGCATACACATTCTTCAATACCGACGCATATTCTATTCCTATCACGTCTTTGCAGCAATAATTCCTCAGATAATGGTTCCGGAATATCGGCGAAAGCTGTTTTGCCTTCTCTATATCCGAACAAGCCAATGTGATATAGGAAAGACGCTCCAAGGCAATCTCTTCCGCATGGCAAGGACCGCCTATGACGGCGATATTATCAATCGGTACATTATAATATTCTGCGAAGTAATCGGCTATCGGCATATTTTCGTCAGGGACAATGCCTTTTATTGCCGAGATAATAAATTTGTCGTGAAGCGACGTCTTCACTTTATTCAAATGATGTTTGAGAAATGGTGATGGCGTAGCGAAAATCAGCGTATCCGAATCCTCTATCGCCCTGTTGATATCCGAATAAAAACAGATACGGTCGATATCGAATTCCACTGCCGACAAATAGCTTGGATTATGCCCGCTCATTTTAAAATCCTGAATCTGGTCTTCGCGGCGCATATACCAATTAATCTTATCTTGTGTCGAAAGTACAATTTTGGCTAAAGCGGTAGCCCAGCTACCGCCTCCCATTATTGCAATTTTTCCAGGCAAATTCATGTCTTTCTATGGTTTTTATTTGGCAGCATTGGCTATCCATTCCGCTATTTGCTCAGCAGATGGATTTTCCAATCCCAGCTTATACTTTTTATTGAGCTCGCATAATTCCTGTCTTACTTTATTCGGATTTGCTTCTTTCAAAGTATCTACCGTAACATAACCAGCTTTCTGTAATGCCGGAACCCAGTCCTTCTCCACGCCAACAGCTATATATTTCTCTGCAGCATCTTTCTTGACTGTCTTTTCCGGACGCATTTGCGGGAAGAACAAAACTTCCTGAATAGTAGTCTGACCCGTCATCAACATCACCAAACGGTCGATACCGATTCCGATACCGCTGGTCGGAGGCATGCCATATTCCAATGCACGCATGAAATCTTGGTCGATAATCATCGCTTCGTCATCCCCCTTATCAGCTAAGCGCATCTGTTCTTTAAAGCGGGCTTCTTGGTCAATCGGGTCATTCAACTCGGAATAAGCATTCGCCAATTCCTTTCCGTTCACCATCAGCTCGAAACGTTCGGTCAAGCCCGGCTTGCTGCGGTGCATCTTGGTCAACGGAGACATCTCTACCGGATAATCGATGATGAATGTCGGCTGGATAAACGTTCCTTCGCAGAACTCACCGAATATTTCGTCGATGAGCTTGCCTTTACCCATCGTATCGTCGATTTCCAAGTTCAATTTCTTGCATACTTCGCGTATCTGGGCTTCGTCCATGCCCTCCAAATCGTATCCGGTTTTCTCTTTAATGGCTTCGAGGATAGGCAGGCGGCGATAAGGCGCTTTGAAGCTGATTGTCTTTCCATCTACGACCGTTTCGCTCGTACCATTTACTGCAATACAGATTTCTTCCAGCAGTTTCTCGGTGAAAGACATCATCCAGTTATAATCCTTATATTGGACATACAATTCCATACAAGTAAATTCCGGATTATGATTACGGTCCATTCCTTCATTCCGGAAGTTCTTTCCGATTTCATATACGCCTTCGAAACCGCCTACAATCAAGCGTTTCAAATAAAGCTCCGTAGCGATACGCATATACATGTCAATATCCAAGGCATTGAAATGCGTAATAAACGGACGCGCACTGGCTCCGCCCGGAATCGACTGCAAAGTCGGCGTTTCCACCTCGGTATATCCGGCGTCATCCAATACGCGGCGCATCGTTTTTACCACTTTGGCGCGTTTCAAGAAGATATCTTTTACGCCATCGTTCACAATCAAATCCACATAACGTTGGCGATAACGCAATTCCGGGTCATTGAATCCATCATAGGCCACGCCATCTTTGTATTTTACAATAGGCAAAGGACGCAACGACTTAGATAAAACGGTCAACTCCTGCGCATGTACCGAGATTTCGCCCATTTGAGTACGGAAAACGTAGCCTCGTACACCTACGATATCGCCTATATCCAACAGTTTCTTGAATACAATATTATATAGGTCCTTGTTTTCGTCCGGACAAATATCATCGCGGGAGATATAAACCTGTATTCTGCCTTCTGAATCCTGCAACTCCATGAAGGAGGCCTTTCCCATGATACGGCGGCTCATGATTCGTCCGGCAATGCTGACTTTACGCGGTTCAGCATCATCCTTGAAATTTTCTTTTATCTCTTTTGAAAATGCGTTTGTTACATATTCAGCTGCGGGATACGGCTCTATCCCCATTTCTCGCAACTGCGCCAAGCTGTTGCGTCTGATTATTTCCTGTTCGCTCAGTTCTAATAGATTCATTGCACTATTATCATTTGTATAATACAGCGCAAAAATATAAAAAATATCTGGGAATATAAACGAGTTCTGCTATAATGACACAAAAAATAGGAAGGGATGCGGATTTACCGGCATAGATTTCCGATTTTACCGGCTATTTTCGAAAATTTTACCGGTATAGATTTTCCAATGTACCGCTATATTTTCCTCCGAAACAAGAATAAGCATAAAAAAAGAGGAACTCCTTGTCAGGAATCCCTCTTCATACCGGGTGAAAGATGGGGCTCGAACCCACGACCCTTGGAACCACAATCCAATGCTCTAACCAACTGAGCTACATTCACCATGTTTCTTTCCTTTGCTGGGTGAAAGATGGGGCTCGAACCCACGACCCTTGGAACCACAATCCAATGCTCTAACCAACTGAGCTACATTCACCATATCCGTCTTCAGGAGTCGTTTCCTTTAAGACGGTGCAAAGGTAGAGATTATTTTCTATTCTGCAAATATTTTGTTTACTTTTTTACGATATGACATTTGTAGTGACCCACAAAAGCGTGCAAACAAACACAATCCCCAGTACCAACAAATAGCCGGCGTAAAGCAACAACGTCTTCACGGCTGCCTTTATCCAATGGTTGCGTACATAGACACGGCGGACCGCCCATGTGGTGTAGAGCAGGAAGTAAATCCCTAAGAGGCTCCACATATCCGCAGTATGGAAATTCACCCAGAGCGTCCAGACGATACCTACCGCCAAAAGCAACAACAACACCGAATGGACATGCAGTGCAAATACCAAGTGGTGCATATAGACCATCCTGTCTTTCCGGAAAAGCAGCTTCAGCATGAAAGCAAAGACCGGTATCATCAGCAGGACGATGATGGGCCAATAGAAGGAGTACCACGACAGGAGCTGGCTGTATTTGTTCTCCTGCTGCATCTCGCGGAGGTGTTTCCTCGCTAAGAGCGGGCTTCCCTGTTCCAAATGGACAGTATCGACCATACTGACATATATCGAGTCGGAGCCATTCCATTTTGAGAAGCTACTTTTAAACAGCCCCTTGAGCATCTGCACCCGCGCCGTATCCTGATAGGGCGAAGGCAGGACCCGGACCATGCTCTGGTAGTTCTTGAGGAGTAACGCCGTGTCGGTAATGCACCAGATGGTAGTATCTTTCATTCCGGAGAGGGAAATCAATTCGCCATACCCATTTTCTTCCGGCTCATCGGCCAACAGAGTCCAATCTTCAATGCTTCCTTCCGCACTTTTCACGCTGCTCGGCGCTTGCGAGAAGGTAAAGAGAAAGAAAAGGCACGAAATGAACATGAAGAGGCGCATCGGATGCACGTAGGAATTAATCTTCCCCGCGTTGAATTCGCGCGTCAGGAAGCCGGGCTTCCGGAAAAGCAGGTAGAGCGTGTTCCAGACCTTCGTGTCGAACTGGTAAACGTTTTCGATATATTGCAGCATGTATTTCCAGAAGGGCTGCTCGATGTCGAGCGCATATTGTCCGCATTGCGAGCAATACATGCCCTTTAGTTTGCGTCCGCAATTCTTGCAGTAGGTATAAGCCGGCGTCTGTTTGCGGCGGATACGCTTCAGGCGGCGGTATTCAATCTGCCGGGAGAGCTTTTCCCGGCGTTTCTGTAATATTTCTTTCCAATTGTTCAACATAACCGTTCCTCCTCCTTTATAAATACTCGCTAATATCGACTCCGAACACCTGCACGGCTACCCAAAGCAGCGTTCCGATGAATACGGCAAACAGGATTACCATATATATAAGGTATAGCACGACGGATTTGAGCGTCCCTGCTATCCAATTGTTATGCGTATAGACGCGGTGTGCCGCGATAATGAGGTAAAGAAGGAGCAGCAGCCCCATGCATTGCGCTATCTCGGCGGCAAAGTCAGTCGATACGAAGTAGAACCAAAGCAATACGACGGATACCGCCAGCAGCATGACCGAATGGAGGTGCAGTGCGAAGGCGTAATGCTTCATGTAGTGCATCTTCTCGTTCCAGAAAAAGAGCTTCAAGAGCAGCGCGAAGACCGGAATCAGCAACAGCAGGATAATCGGCAGCCACGAGGAGTACCACGACGTGAACGCGCCCCAGTTCATTGTGTTCTCCACTTTCAACGCCTCCACCTCATCGGCTATCACCTTGAAGTAAGTCGTGTCTGATGACAAGGCATAGACCGTGTCGCCCGCGTGTATCGGCAAGAGGTAATGTTTTTCCAATAGGACCTTCGGCACTTCACCGCGCAGCGTGTCTCCGTAGGGCGATTCCTTCCATTGGGCAATGGTTTTCAATTCTCTCTTCGCTACTTTTTCCCCGCAAATCCAGAGGGTCGTGTCCGGCGCCGCCATGCGCTCTTCGTCGGTTAATCCTTCGTACCAATAGTCGATGGCATCTTGCACCATCGGGACGTTCATCGTCCCGTACTCTGTCTGCACATAGGTGAACCGCCCGTCGCCGTTGGTCACCGTAATACCCATTTTGTTCGGGTCGCTCGGCACTAATGCGAAGAAAAAAAGGAAGAATACGGCGGAGATGAACATGAAGAGCCGCAGCGGATGGACGTAGGAACTGATTTTTCCGGCGTTGAACTCATTCGTCAGGAAGCCGGGCTTGCGGAAGAGCAGGTAGAGCGTCTGCCAGACTTTGCCATCAAACTGATAGACGTTCTCGAAGTATTGCCGGATGTATTTCCAGAAGGGTTGTTCGATGTCGAGGGCGTACTGGCCGCATTGGTAGCAATACATCCCGTCCAGTTTGGTTCCGCAATTCTTGCAATAGGAATAAGAGGGTGTCTTTTTGCGGCGGATACGCTTCAGGCGGCGGTATTCGATGTGCCGCGCCCATTGCTCCTTCCGTTTCCGCAGATAAGAAAGAAGTACATTGTTTTTCATATATACTTTTTTAAGTCAGGTATCTATCTCATTTTTAAGCCAACACGTGTTGGCACGTCTCCCGAGCCTCCGGAAATGCTCCCAACACGTGTTGGCACGTCTCCCGAGTCTCCGGAAATGCTCCCAACACGTGTTGGCACGTCTCCCGAGCCTCCGGAAGTGCTCCCAACACGTGTTGGCACGTCTCGCGGGCTTCCGGAAGGTCGGCAACACGTGTTGCCGGCTCTTTCGAGCCTTTCCTTTATTTATAAATTGCCTTTTTGCCCGCGAGCAGGGTATTCCGCATCAAGGAAATGATGGTCATCGGACCCACGCCGCCCGGGACCGGACTGATATAGGAGCATTTCGGAGCCACCTCGTCGAACTTCACATCGCCCGAAAGCCGGAAGCCGCTCTTGCGGGTCGCGTCCGGTACGCGCGTCGTGCCGACATCAACCACGACAGCCCCCTCTTTCACCATATCGCCCTTCAGGAACTCCGGCACGCCCAGCGCCACGATGATAATGTCTGCCTGCAGGCACATCTCCTTCAGATTCTTCGAACGGCTATGGCACACCGTAACGGTGCAGTCGCCCGGATAGGCCTTTTGCATCATCAGCGAAGCCATCGGCTTGCCGACAATGTTGCTGCGGCCCAGCACGACGCAGTGCTTGCCTTGCGTCTCGATGTGATAGCGTTTCAACAGCTCAAGGATACCTGCCGGAGTAGCCGACACGAAGCAGGGCAGACCGATGGACATGCGCCCGACGTTAATCGGGTGGAAGCCGTCCACGTCCTTGCGGTAATCGATGGCCTCGATAATTTTCTGTTCAGAGATATGCTTCGGCAGCGGCAACTGGACAATGAATCCGTCCACGTCGTCGTCCTCGTTCAATTCATGCACCTTGCGCAGCAGCTCCTCTTCGGTAACGTCTGCTTCATAACGGATGAGCGTTGATTTAAACCCAATCTCGCCACACGTCTTCACTTTGCTGGCGACGTAGGTCTCGCTCCCGCCGTCATGTCCCACCAAAATAGCCGCCAGATGGGGGACCTTGCCACCCGCCGCCTTAATCTGAGCGACCTCTTCCGCCATCTCCTGCTTCATCTGCGCAGCAGTGGCCTTACCGTCTAATAATTTATATTCCATGATATTTTGTTTATTTATGGATTATTGATATTGAAAAGTTGGAAGGGAGGAGTTAAAGGAGTTACAGGAGTTAGTCTGCGTTCCGCATACAGGAGTTACAGCCAATACTTCTTGATTATACCCACAAAAACATTCGGCTTTAACTCCTCTAACTGCTTTAACTCCTTAACTACTCCTGATTTCCGGCCTTCCTCTTCTTCAGATTCTTCCTATCTCCTAAAATTCGGCATCATCGGGAACTTCTTGCTGCCCGGCTTATTCGTCGTCATGAGGCGCATCAGTTTGCGCGTCTCCTCGAACTGCTTCAGCAGCTTGTTGACATCCTGAATCGACGTACCGCTACCCTTGGCGATGCGGCTGCGGCGCGACCCGTTGAGGATAGCAGGGTTCATGCGCTCTGCCGGCGTCATCGAATAGATAATCGCCTCGATACCCTTGAAGGCGTTATCGTCAATATCGATATCCTTCATCATCTTGCTGACACCCGGAATCATTGATGCCAACTCCTTCAGGTTACCCATCTTCTTGATTTGCTGGATTTGTGCAAGGAAGTCGTTGAAGTCGAACTGGTTCTTGGCAATCTTCTTCTGCAGGCGCTTTGCCTCTTCTTCGTCGTACTGCTCTTGGGCACGCTCTACCAACGAGACGATATCACCCATACCCAAGATACGGTCCGCCATACGTTCCGGATGGAAAATGTCCAGCGCATCCATCTTCTCGCCTGTTCCCACGAATTTGATAGGCTTGTCCACCACCGTACGGATAGAAAGCGCCGCACCACCGCGCGTATCACCATCCAATTTGGTCAGAATCACGCCATCGAAGTCCAAGCGCTCGTTAAATTCCTTCGCGGTATTGACCGCATCCTGTCCTGTCATCGCATCTACGACAAACAGCGTCTCGTTCGGCTGGATAGCCTTCTTGATGGCAGCGATTTCCTGCATCATCTGCTCGTCGATGGCCAGACGGCCGGCAGTATCGACAATAACGACATCGTTGTTCTTCGCCTTTGCCTCCTGAATGGCATTCAACGCGATTTGCACCGGATTCTTATTCCCCTCTTCCATATATACGGGGACGCCGACCTGCTCGCCTACTACACGCAGCTGCTCGATAGCGGCAGGACGATATACGTCGCAAGCTACCAGCAACGGCTTCTTGCCCTTCTTCGTCTTCAACAAATTCGCCAACTTACCGCTGAAGGTCGTTTTACCTGAACCCTGCAAGCCGGACATCAGTACTACGGAAGGACGGCCATCCAGATTCAGGTCCACTGCCGTACCGCCCATCAGGGTCGCCAGCTCATCGTGAACAATCTTCACCAGCAACTGGCTCGGCTTTACCGACGTCAACACATTCTGGCCTAATGCCTTCTCTTTTACTTTATCGGTAAATGTCTTGGCTACTTTATAATTTACGTCAGCATCCAACAAGGCGCGGCGGACATCTTTCAGGGTTTCCGCCACATTGATTTCGGTGATTCTCCCCTCACCTTTCAGCAACTTAAACGAACGTTCTAAGCGTTCACTCAGATTGTCAAACATAGGTTATATTTATTTCTGTTAATCTATCTGTAACTATGACGGGCAAAGGTAGTAAAAAGCGGCGAAAGTCCTTACACAATTGCGGCAAAACTTATAAAGGAAGCTAAGAATGGCAGGGAAGCATCAGCATTTAAGGTTACAATTATTCATATAAAACACAAGGCATCCCGCTAAATCAAGAATACGCAGAGTTCGGCCTGCTTGCCATTCTTATAGATGAGACAATCCACCGGTTTTGGTGTGTGATTCTTTCGGGGTAAAATATATTGATTAGGAATTAGTGTCGGTAGGATAGGCTGGATGGCGGCAGAAGGGCAATAGCCTGTCCGCGTGCGGGTATAATCGTCATCCGGTTCAATCTCGTTGCCGGCCTCGTCAACCGGCATAGTGTAGCAGATGCCATGCTGGGAAAACGGTACGATATCCTCTGCCGTCAATACATCGGTCTGCACCAACAGTATCGTAACGACATATATGAGTCTAAGCACGAACGATTTCCACGATATACATCTCCAAATCATCTATCTAAACTTTTCGATTGCCTTGCAAAGGTAACAAATAAATCGAATCGTTTCCTGATTTTATATTTTTTATAAATAGACTATGGGATATACGTTCGATAAGACTACAGGGTACACGTTCGGTAAGACTATGGGGTCGTAGTCGCAGGCAACGTGTACCCCTACGTCGCAAGCGACGCAGGGGTTGTAGTCTGATATGATGTTTGATTGTTTATTCGCAAGAGCAGATAGTCGGGACTAAGTTGCGGTCGCCATACGCGTTATCGACGCGCGCTACGTTAATCCAGAACTTCGCATCATGCAGCCACTCCAGTGGAAAGGCCGCCTTGGTGCGCGAATAGGCATGGTCCCATTCGTCGGCGGTTACCTCATATTCCGGATGCGGTGCATTCTTCAAGACATTGTCGGTCTTGTCGGCACGTCCGTCTTCTACCTCTTTGATTTCGTTCCAGATACATTCCATCACCTCGACAAAGCGGTCCAATTCGGCCTTGCTTTCGCTCTCGGTCGGCTCGACCATCAATGTACCATGCACCGGGAAAGAGAGTGTCGGCGCATGATAGCCGAAGTCCATCAAACGCTTAGCGATATCATTCTCATCAATACCCGATTGCTCCTTCACCTTCCGGCATTCGAGGATGAGCTCATGCCCTACCCTGCCGGTCGTGCCGGTATAGACGATGCCATAAGTATCCTTCAGCTTCGCAGCAAGGTAATTGGCATTCAGGATGGCAATCTTCGTCGCCAGCGTCAGCCCTTCTGTCCCCAACATGCGGATATAGGCATAAGTAATCGGCAGGATACCTGCACTGCCATAAGGTGCAGCGGCTACCGTATTCAAATCGCTGCCCCAGAGCACCGGATGCTGCGGAAGGAACGGAACCAGATGCTCGGCCACGCAAATCGGACCCACGCCCGGACCGCCGCCGCCATGAGGCGATGCGAAGGTCTTATGCAGATTGAGATGGCAGACATCCGCACCGATGGTTCCCGGATTCGTCAGTCCCACCTGCGCATTCATGTTCGCGCCATCCATATAAAGCTGTCCGCCGCACGCATGGACAATCTCGCACATCTCTTTGATATCTGCTTCGAAGATACCATGCGTAGAGGGATAGGTAATCATGCTGGCAGCCAAGTTCTCCTTGTTCGCTTCTGCCTTCGCGCGGAAATCCTCCAAGTCGATATTGCCCCGCTCGTCGCATTTCACCGTAACGGTCGTGAAGCCGCACTGGATTGCGCTCGCCGGATTCGTACCATGAGCCGACGCCGGAAGCAGGACAATATTGCGATGCCCCTGACCGATGCTCTCCAGATAAGCACGGATAACCCGCAATCCGGTATATTCGCCTGCTGCACCGGAATTTGGCTGCAACGTACATCCTTTGAAGCCGGTGATTTCGCAAAGATAGGAAGAGAGGTTCTCTATCAGTTCGGTATAACCCTCAACCTGCTCTTCCGGCGCATAGGGATGGATATTCTGGAACTGAGGCAGACTGAGCGGCAGCATCGCAGAAGCAGGATTCAGCTTCATCGTGCAGGAGCCTAACGAAATCATCGACTGCGCCAGCGAGACATCCTTGCGTCCCAAACGGGTGATATAACGCATCAACTCCGTCTCGGTATGGTATTTCTTAAATACATCTTGCTGGAGGAAGGTAGAGGTGCGGGCGAACTTCGCATCGAAGTAGGTCTTGTTCGGGATCGCCTCGTTCAACATATACTCCTTGCCGATTGCCCCGGAGAAGATATATAACAGTACCCCGATGTCGGTCGGTTGCGTTGTCTCATCAATGCTGATGCCTACCTGCCCGCAATCGAAGTAGCGCAAGTTCACTTTGCATTCCAAGGCGATTTCACGCAATGCAGCCACCGATACATTCTCCGGAAGCTGGATACGAAGCGTATCGAAGTAATCATGGTTCAGCTGCGTATAGCCCAGCTTCTCCAGTTCGCCAGCCAAGAAGCCAGCCGTCGCATGGATACGTCCGGCGATATCTTTCAATCCCTCCGCACCATGATAAACTGCGTAGAATCCTGCCATCGTAGCCAGCAATGCCTGTGCCGTGCAGATATTGGAGGTCGCCTTCTCGCGTTTGATATGCTGTTCGCGCGTCTGCAATGCCAACCGGTAAGCCGGATGTCCGTAAGCATCCTTCGATATGCCGATGATACGTCCGGGGATAGCGCGTTTGTATTCCTCTTTCGTGGCAAAGAACGCCGCAGAAGGACCGCCGTAGAACATCGGTATGCCAAAGCGCTGGCTGCTCCCGAATACGACATCGGCTCCCCACTCGCCCGGAGGTGTCAAGAGCACCAAGCTCATCAGGTCGGCAGCTACGGCTACCTTGGTTCCATTGGCATTGGCCTGCGCCACGAATGCCTTATAGTCCTCTATCGAACCGTTCGCATTCGGATATTGCACGATAGCGCCGAACACATCCGGTGTAAACTGGAAGGTCTCATAGTTACCGGTAACTACTTTGATGCCCTGCGGCACAGCCCGCGTATGGATTACGGCAAGCGTGGATGGGAATACCTGCTCATCTACAAACAGGGTGTTCGCCTCTGCCTTGACTTGTGCACGGCTGCGGGCTCCGTGGAACATGGTCATCGCCTCGGCTGCCGCAGTTGCTTCGTCCAATAACGAACAGTTTGCCAATGGCAGTCCGGTCAAATCGCATATCACCGTCTGGAAGTTCAATAATGCCTCCAAGCGTCCTTGCGAAACCTCAGCCTGATAAGGCGTATAAGAGGTGTACCACACCGGATTCTCAAAGACATTCCGCTGAATGGGTGCAGGACAAATCGTGTCATACCAGCCCATTCCTATATAAGAGGTGAACACTTCGTTCTTTGAAGCCAATTCATTGATGTGTTCTGCGAACTCGCGTTCAGCCATGGGCTCAGGTAGATTCAACGGATGCTGCAAGCGGATGTTGGATGGAATAGTCTGGTCGATTAACTCATCCAGCGACTTCACGCCCACTGCCTCCAGCATAGCAGGAAGGTCCTCCGGCGCTATGCCTACATGACGATTAACAAATTTAGTTGTATCCATAAGATTAATGTATGTTTATATATAAGGATTATTTGATTTTTCAAATGCTACGGTGCTTGCCGGCCCATGCCCCGGATAGATAGCCGTATCATCAGGGAGCGTCAGTATCTCCGTCTGAATGGAACGAATCAACTGGCTATAATCCCCGCCCCACAAGTCTGTCCGCCCGATGCTCCCGGCAAAGAGCGCATCACCGGTAAAGACCGAGCGGCTCTCGGCATCATAAAAGGCGATGCTTCCCGGCGAATGCCCCGGCACGGCCAGTATCTTCAGCTGCGTATTTCCGAAAGTAACCGTTTCGCCCGGCTGCAAGCATGTGTCTATGTGAATGTCGTTGACCTCCAACGGAAGCCGGAACAGTTCCGCCTGCTTGCTAATCGACGGCAATGCTTCCACGTCTTGCGGAGCCGCCTCCGGATAGAGCCCATAGCTACGGTAGACATATTCCGCGCCGAGCAGATGGTCGACATGCATGTGGGTACACAGATGGTGCTTTACGGTCAATCCGTGCTGCGCAACGAAGTCTTCTATCTTCTTCCATTCCTGCGCAGTCATGCATCCGCAGTCGATAATCACCGCTTCGTTCGCCTCATCAAATACAAGGAAGGTATTCTCCCCGAAATAATTCACAGTAATGGAACGTATCTCTATCATAACGGCACATAAACTACTTTCTTCGTTTCAAAATACTCTTCTTTAAACGTGTCCGAGAGGTCGAGGGTCAACGCCTGTTGCTTGAAGGGCAGGACTTCGTGCGCTAATTCGCCGCCTTTCAGACAGATTAACCCGTTAGGCAACGCATTCATTTGCTGCTTCCGTATGTTCTTGCGGACAATCTTCACCAAGTCTGCCAACGGCATCACGGCGCGGCTGACGACAAAGTCGAACTGCTGCTTCTCCTCTTCGCCTCGGCAGTGGCGGAGCGTCACGTTCTCCAATCCGATGGCTTCGGCTACGGCTTGTGCCACCTTTATCTTCTTTCCGATGCTGTCCACCAAGTGGAATTTGACCTCCGGATAAAGTATTGCCAGCGGAATGCCCGGAAAGCCGCCGCCTGTCCCCAAGTCCATCACCGACGAGCCCGGCCGGAATTGCAACATGCAGGTTATCCCCAACGAATGCAACACGTGATGCAGGTAAAGGTTCTCGATGTCTTTGCGCGATATCACGTTGATTTTCGCGTTCCAATCGGCATACAGTGCATAGAGCGCGCCGAACTGCTCCCGCTGCTTCCCGGTCAAGTCCGGGAAATAACGGAACAATGTCTCCAACTGTTGGTTTACTTTCTCCGTTTGTTCGTTATTCTGTTCCATCCGCCTCGTTATTTTAAGTTCGCCAACTGAGCTACCGGACCCTCCGGCTTCAACAGGAATTGCACCGCTTCGAACGGCAGATGGACATGGATAGGTCCTACCACATACGCCGCAATCTCATACTCATTAAAGGTATAAGTGAAGCCCGTCTCGTCAACAAAGAAGTTATTGTTCGGATATATCTCATCGACACTGAAGAAGCCCATGTTCTCCAGCTCCTTCGGGTCGCTCACGTTGTTCTGCTTCGCAATTTGCGCCACCAGTATCTCCGCCAGATTGTCTTGGTAACTCTCCACGAAGATATCCTCTTCCGTCAGGCGCATCCCGCTTTTCGCATCGAGCACGAAATGATTGTAAGCATGCGCCCCGTGCGCTCCGCCGGTATAATTCTCGAAGTTCACCGAGAAGCAGAGCAACCCGTCCTCGTTGAAGCGTATCTGGTCCGACGACATCTCATAGTAGGAGAACCACGCGCCGACCGGCAGACCGCCCTCTTCCGCACGTTTCAGTTCCGCCTTGAAGTCGGTTTCCAAGTCCTTGTAAGCTTCGATATAATCGGCAGTATATCTCTCCACGGCTGCTGCAGGAGCCAGCGTGTCGTAGGCTTCCCCGAAATAGGCAGTGACAAATTGCTTCTGAATCTCCGGCAACACCGCTTTATCCCCGTCCGCCGGATAGACAAACTTAATCTGCAAATTGCAATGCGGGTTCTCCGGATTCTCTAACAGATAATAGGATTTGTCCACCAATGTCGAATCGAACGAAATCCCGTTTTGCTTTCCACTCTTCGGCGTCATGTCGCAGGCGGTAAAATACAGACCCGCCGCAAGCACCGCCAACGCAACTTTACATGTTCCCATCTTTCCCATCGTTTCCCTGTTTAATTTATGAAATGCAAACATACAAAAAAAAGCGATTGTTTCATCGATAAAACAAGAAAAGAGGCAAAAGTGTTCCCGTTTCCTTCCTTTTTTCCATTCAACACCCTACTTGGACCGCTCTTCGCCTATACCTATATATATGCCGCGCGGAATTGCGGCAAAATCAGACGCCGCAAAGGAAAAGACAGAAAATATTCCGGCATCCGGCGCGAATCTCCCCCGCCCTCCTCTTTTGTCGGATAAAAAAGCGCAGAAACCGCTTGGCATTCCAAATAATCCGCTTAACTTTGTCAACGGCGCACCGGCAAAATGCCTCCGTATAAATACGAAGACGTGATGCACTGGTACATGGACTCGGCGTACTACTTCGCCGATGTGTTGCACCGGTGCATTGGCATGGCGAACTACTTCGCCGATGTGTTGCACCGGTACACGGGCTTGGCGAACTACTTCGCCGACGTGTTGCACCGGTACATGGGCGCGGCGAACTACTTCGCCAACGTGTTGCACCGGTGCATTGGCATGGCGAACTACTTCGCCAACGTGATGCACCGGTACATGGGCGCGGCGAACTACTTCGCCGACGTGTTGTACCGGTACACGGGCTCAGCGAACTACTTCGCCGGCGTTGCACCGGTGCACAGCGCGTGAATTAAATAAAAAATGTTAATATATGGCACAGCAACTTCGTAAATTCACCATAAGCCGCATGACCGTAGGGGCATGCGCCGATTTCCACGTCACTGTCGAAAAGCATATTACGCTAACGACGCCGGAAGTTCTCCACGTCGAGGACAAAATCGCGGCGTATCGGAAGAAGGTGAAGGTGTTGGAATCAATCGTAAATCGCAAACGCAGCTTTCAGACGACGCCGCAAATGCGGGCAGGCGACAAGAGGCGCGACAGCATCATCGGCTCCATCAATGGCGTGGTCAACGTCATGCGCACCTCGGTTATTGAAGAGAAACGCCTCGCAGCCTTGCAACTGTATCAGGAATTGTCACCCTATCGGGGCATCGGGCGGCACGAACTGCACAAGGAGACAGCCGAAGTGCGCAGTATGCTGAACGTGTTGGACAGCGAAGAGAACAGGGCA
>CASEMX010000017.1 GCA_949289155.1 uncultured Parabacteroides sp. | reverse complement strand
GTCGGGACGGGTGGTCCCGCCCCTTGGCGCTGGCCGCTCCCCGACCGATGAGTTTTCTAATGGAAAATAATGCGTGACACAGTTTATTTTACATTACCGATTTCCCCGGTTTCGAACTTCTTTGTTTTTAATCCAGACACGATTACTCTTCTAAATTCTACCCCTAACTTCTAACTTCCTCATTTGATTATCTCCTTCAACGGTATTACTTGGAATGTCATGTGCGCGACGCTGGATTCGTAAAGGATACCGACGGTCTCTTCGTCAATCATCGTCAGGCACGTATAGCCCCAGCCTGTACCTTCGTCCAGCAATACCTGATACTCATTCGGCCAAGTAAGACCTCCGTCCAGACTTGCTTTGACAGTAATATAATCCCGATGCTTTGTCGAATTTGGATTCGAGAAGAGGAGGATATCTTTCCCTAAGCAGTTTTTATCCGCATCCACATGGATAAGGCTTGCCATGCAGACCGGTTCTGGCAAAGCAGAACGATTGGATGGATGTTCTTCCCAAGTCATTCCCAAATCTTTTGTAATGGACACAGCACGGCTGCCACCTCTGTTGTCCCGCATGTTGAGCATGAGGACTCCCGGCTCTATCTCTACGACTTGCGATTCCGTTGTGTTGCTACGCGCCGCATTATGCAGCTTCCACGTCTTTCCTTTGTCTTTGCTATACATAATGCCGGCATTCGGTACTCGCGTCGAGTCGATAAATTGAATCGGGAAAACCAATGTACCATCTTTCATTGTAATGCCTCGTCCCGGTCCCTGTAACAAGAAATACCAAGAGGGGTCTTTCACTTGTGCTGTGATATTGATAGGCTTGCTCCATGTTTTACCGTCATCTTCACTCTTGACCAAAAGCAGTTGCCCTGTCTTATCGGGCGACATTCCTTGTTGTGAGTTGAACCATGCCCGTTGATTTCCCATTCCATGACACCAAGCCGCTGCAATCCATATCGTATTCGTCTGGTCATCCACCAAGATGCAGGGGTCGCCTACACCATTCTGGGCATGAGGCAATCCGCCCTGCGTATCCATGGTCATGGCAATTTGCATAGGCTCCCACGTTTTCCCTTTGTCTTGGCTTCGGCTGATGCCGATGTCTATCTTCTCCTGCAGGTCAACCGATGTGTTGTATCGCACATCGTAACAACTGATGAGCGTCCCTTTCTTTGTCGTTACGATTCCCGGAATGCGGAACGCGGCGATTCCGTCATCCCAAGCCTGCCGGACTGCCCATGCCATTCTCCGTTGAGGGGTTCGTGCATCTCCCTCAATGACGGCATTCTCTTTGTTGATTTTCGCGTATTGAATCTGTGCAGCGATTTTCTCTTTGAGCGGCGTCGTACGTTTCATCTGCAGGCTGACCCAGAAATAGTTCGTGCCCTCAATCAGCGGCTGGTTACTCTTTAACTTCAGCTGCGGTTCTATCTCTTTGGCTTCGTCTTGCTTAATGGAATAATCCCGATTGGCTTCGCTCATTTCATTTTTCCGATGGACGATGTAATAAGTCGGACTGAAGTGCTCCCCTTCGCGAGAGACCGCCTCCGTTCCGCTATAGAAGAGGCGCACCCCTTCGACGTTCGATAATTGTGTGCCTTCGTCGAACTGCAAAGCCAGTTCGTTCATGACATCTCCCTTGTCCGCATCGATTCGGATTTCAAACAGGATGTTGTCTCGCTGATTCGTCAATAACGGAATTTGTGGCGCGCGTACAGATAGCGTATCTGCGGCGAACAGGTTGCTACTCAGTGCAAGTAGTCCCAATAATAACAGTCGCTTTTTCATACGATTGGGTGTTTTAATGTTGTTTATATTTTCTTGGCGAATAAAGGTAGGGCTTTTTAGCGAAAACAGGGCAATCATTTGAACTTTTTTCCCAATCTTTTGTTCTAAGGATATAGTGTTTTTCATGGTATTAGAATTAAGTTAGGTTTGCTTCCGTCCCGTTCGCGAGAATAGGGCGGATTTTTAGTTATTCCTCGTCGTCATCCGAGTCGAATCCGAAATCGAAATCAAACGCATCATCCGCTTCATAGAAATCCGCGCCGGTGAACTGCTCCAAGTCGCGGCGGTCCTTTTTCGTCGGTCTGCCTAACCCTTTGGCGCGGTTGACGAATCCGGAAATGCGGTTCATTTCCAAAATTTCATATTGGTCCGGTGTCGTTACGTTTTCCATGAACTGCGGAACCAGTTTGGCGCCCATCCGGTTCTCCGTCAAATCCAATACCTTGAATGAGAAGGTAACCGGCGGCTTCCGGACTTGGATTACATCCCCCACTTTAATCATCCGTGAAGGTTTGACGCTCACCCCGTTTATCATCACCCGTCCCTTTTTGCAGGCATCCGCTGCGATGCTGCGGGTCTTGAATATCCGGGTTGCCCACATCCATTTGTCTATACGAACTTCATTCATGTGCTGTATTTTCCTTCTATTCCTTATTATTATATTGGTTCATCGTAATCTGGATGCCCGCCAAGCAGAAACTTTTGATGATTTCTACTGCCCGGTCCAGTTTCTCCGGCATCGCTGCCAATTCCTCCGGCGGGAATTTGCCTAAGACGAAGTCGATTTGTGCGCCTTTCGGGAAGTCATTGCCGATGCCGAAGCGCAGGCGTGCATAATTCTGCGTGTTTAGCATTTGGGCGATGTTCTTCAGTCCGTTATGTCCGGCGTCACTCCCTTTGGGCTTCAGCCGCAGCGTACCGAACGGCAGGGCTAAGTCATCGACGACGATGAGCAAATTCTCGATGGGGATATTCTCCTTCTGCAGCCAGTAGCGCACGGCGTTTCCGCTCAGATTCATGAACGTATTCGGTTTGAGCACGACCAGCTCGCAATTCTTCACCCTCATGCGTGCAATCGCGCCATACCGCTCTTCCTGAAACGACGCGCCCGCCTCCTCGACGAGACGGTTCACCACCCGAAAGCCGATGTTATGCCGCGTGCCTAAATATTCCGCCCCGATATTCCCTAATCCTGTGATTAAATATTTCATATTTGATTCTGCTTTATAAATACAACGAAAGGGTCTATTCTTGCGAATAAACCCTTCCGGATGTAATACGTTTTTATGCTACTTATGCTTTTGCCTGAGCACCACGAGCGGCACGAGTCAATTGAACTGCGCAAACCACTGCGTTCTTCGCATTCATGATTTCCAAACCTTCGAAATGGATATCGCCCACCTGCATTGTTTTGCCCAATCCTAAGTGGTCAACGTTGATTGTCAATCTTTCAGGGATTTCCGTATAAACGGCTTTCACTTTGAGCTTTCTCATTTGCAGTTGCAATTTACCACCGGCCTTAACACCTTCTGCGTGACCTTCAAGAACTACCGGTACTTCCATAACGATAGGCTTGTTCGGGAACACTTCCAAAAAGTCGATGTGCAGAATGGCGTCGCTTACGGGATGGAACTGGATGTCCTTCATCACGACCATCTTCTTGTTACCGTCGATGTTCAGTTCTACGGCGTAGATGTCCGGAGTGTAAACCAAATTGCGGACTGCTGCGTTGGTCACTGTGAAGTGGATTACCTCTTCGCCGCCATACAGTACAGCAGGGATTTCGTCATTCTTACGCATTGCCTTCAATGCTCTCTTCTGGTCAGCCGGACGAGCGGCGATTTCTCTTGTCTTTCCTTCTAATTGAAATGTTTTCATCTTAAAAAATTAAATGTGTTACTCAAAATTAGATGATATCTAACTGTTTATGTCTAATTTTCCCATCACACGGAAGTGGAAAACGCCGCAAAAGTAGTGCTTTTTTCCATACAGTGCAAACAATCGGTTGATTTTCTTCCTATTTCTATCGCGCCGATGCGGATATTCCGCCGATTTTACGTATGTTTGCGCCCGAATTTTTAAATGACAAGCTTATGTTTCAGAAAAAGTATGTAGTGTTTGCAGCAAGTTGGCTGATGTGTGTGGCGGCGTGTACCTCCGGACCTAAACCGGCGCAGGCGGACGGGCCTTCGGCGTCGGACGTAGCGGATGTGTGGAAAGATTATGACACGGGCAAGGTCCTCTTCGAGGATAAAGCGCCCACGACTGAGGGGTCGAAGATTTACCATCGGATTGTCACCGCGCCCGAAGACTATATTCAGGAGCAGGCGCGCACAGTCCTTGCGACGCTTTACGATTCGCCGGCGGACAGCATCGCTCCCGTACACGAGATTCACTATACGTTGGAGGACATCGACGGTGTCTCTGCCAAGGGAGGCGACCATGGCAACATCTCCATCTTTTACAGCACGCGGCATATCGAAAAGTCGTTTGCCGGGCAGGATACCGCGAAGCTTTTCTTCGAGACGCGCGGCGTGTTGCTCCACGAATTGACCCACGCCTACCAACTGGAGCCGCAGGGCATCGGCAATTACGGCAACAGCAAGGTTTTCTGGGCGTTTATCGAGGGCATGGCGGATGCCGTCAGGGTTGCGAACGGTGGATTCCACGGCGAGCAGGACCGGCCCAAGGGCGGCAATTATATGGACGGATACCGCACGGCGGGCTACTTCTTCGTATGGCTGCGCGACCATAAGGACCGCGATTTTTTGAAGAAGTTCAACCGCAGCACGCTGGAGGTTGTCCCTTGGTCGTTCGACGGCGCCATCAAATATGCCTTGGGCGAGGAATATTCCATCGACGCGCTCTGGCATGAGTATCAAGTGGCGGTCGGAGACGTGAAGGAATAATTCCTTTTTCATTTAATGGCATGAACTTGACCTTTTCGGTCGAATGAGCCACTTCATCCGAATGGAATATTCGTTCGTATGAGGTGGCTTCTTTTTGCCCTTGTCCGAAGTGTTTATGCTGTTTTTCCATCCTAAAAAGACAGAGTTCCGGTAGTACTCTGTCTTTTTTAGATTCGCTGCAAATATAATGAAACATTTTATAATAAAAACATTACGCCTAAATATTTTTTTTGCAGTTCCTTATTTTTTTCTCAACACTTGAAAACGTACTTTTCTTTGATTTTTAGACTTTTAATCATTAAAAAAAAAGACAGAGTACTACCGGAACTATGTCTCTTTTTTAAGGTCTTTTTAAATATGGCTTTGTAAAGCAGTCCGTGATTGATTTTCCGAATGGGGCATAAAAGCCATTGTAACGTTACAATAGGTGTTCCGCCGCGGAAAAATAGCCATTGTAACGTTACAATGGGTGTCCGGCGGCGAAAAAATGGTCATTGTAACATTACAATGGGTGTCCGGCGGCGAAAAAATGGTCATTGTAACATTACAATGGGTGTCCGGCGGCGAAAAAACGGTCATTGTAACGTTACAATGGGTATCCGGCGGCGAAAAAACGGTCATTGTAACGTTACAATGGGTATCCGGCGGCGAAAAAACGGTCATTGTAACGTTACAATGGGTGTTCCGCCGTGAAAAGACAGTCATTGTAACGTTACAATGGATTTCCGGGCGTTACAGGAAGGACTTTATGGGGTTAGAATGAATTATTTATTTATAAACTTTAAATTTTATACCTATGCGTCAAGTACCGAAAATTAAATCGATGAGTTTAGTACGTTTCGTACTTTCACTTTATGTGAGTTTTCATCAGTCGATTTGGCAGATAATCGACATGATAGCCTTTCCCGAAAAAGTACACATCCCGGAGAGTCTGAAAACCTCCTACAAAGATTTGTTGGACCAGTTGCAAGACAACAATCGCACGCAACAGGCGCGTATAGGCACGGAGGAGCAGGTAACGAGCGATTCGGAGCGCGACCGCCTGCTGTCGCTCATCTTCTTTTCCATAACCAATGGTTTGCGCTCGGCGAAAGAGGCGATTTTGGCAGCGGCGAAACGGTTGGAAATCGTTATCCGTCCTTACCGCGACATTGCCTCGTTACCCCTTGCTTCGGAAACAACGGCTATCCGCGGATTGATTAACGATTTTGCCAAGGAAGAGAATAGCGAAGCCATTTCAGCGTTAAGCCTGCAACCGGTCATTGATGAATTGCAAGCGGAAAACGAAAAATTCGATGCGATATATAAAGATATCGTAGCTGAAGAAGCAGCACGCTCGCGCAAGGCATCAACCAACGATTTGCGCACGCAGACCGATGATGTGTATAACGAAATCTGCGAACGTATTTATGCTTCCGGCCTGTTGGCTACCGAGCCGGACGATGTTACCTTGATTACGAATATCATTAACGAAATCAACGGCATCATCGACGACCATCGCAAGACGTATAACCTGAGCGAAGGGCATAAGAAAAAGAAAGAAGAAGGAGAGAATGAGGAGGACCCTGAAAATCCGAATACGGGACAATCGGATGAATATTCAGACGAAACTACCAGTGATGAAGGGAGCGAAAAGTATGAACCTCTCGGGTAATTTTATTTAATAGTTATTATCATGAAAAAGAATGTAAATTGTTTGACGGATTATCCTCCGGAAAAAAGAGGATAGTTAGAAAGGTCCTCACAATTGGGCTATGTAGTTGCGTTTCTTTCTGTGTGTATGCTAATACTATGGAGGGATATGAATCTTTGTCTATCCATGAAACACGGCAGGCAGATATATCTATAGCCCAAGAAGGCTTTAAGGTCAGAGGGCAAGTCGTAGATGAGGCCGGACCTCTTCCGGGCGTGAATATTATGATTAAAGGAACCATGACGGGCGTCGTTACAGACATGGATGGTAATTTTGAAATCACGGCTCCTTATTCCGGTGCAAGTTTGGTGTTTTCTTACATCGGTTACCAATCCCAAGAAATTGCAATCAAAGGTCGTCATGAAATCACGGTAACTTTGATAGAAGATAGCAAAGCGTTGGAAGAGGTCGTTGTAGTAGGTTATACCACACAGAAAAAAGCGACGATTACGGGTTCTGTATCAACGATTACTACTAAAGACTTGAAGCAGAGTCCTACGGCCAACATAAATAATGCGTTGGCAGGGCGTATGCCGGGTTTGATGGCCAATCAGTTTGGTGGAGGTGAACCGGGTGTCGATCGCGCTGATTTGCGTATTCGAGGTATGGGAACATACGGCGATAAGTCTCCAATCGTCATCGTTGATGGTGTTGAACGTGATATGAGTTATCTCTCTCCGGAAGAAATAGAAACATTTACTATCCTTAAAGATGCTTCGGCGACTGCTCCGTATGGTGTCCGTGGAGCCAATGGTGTAATTATCATTACCACCAAGCGTGGTAAAGCATCGGAAAAACCCAGTGTGAATTTCAAGGCTTCTGTCGGATTTAATGAGCCGGTAAAATTCCCGACTTATTTGGGCTCAGCGGATTATGCGACATTGTATAACGAAGCCATGATTAATAGCAATCCGACTACCGATCCTTCCTTATTAGAATTGTTTTCGGAACAGGCAATTCAGAATTTCAGAATGGCTAAAGGGGATAATTCGGATGGGTTAGGTTACAACTGGGATTATTTCGATTATGCATTCAAACCGGGTCTGCAGCAGGATTATAGCTTATCTATTCGAGGCGGTTCTGAACGTGCGCGTTATTACGTAATGGCCAATTATTATTCACAAGGAGGTAATTATAAGCATACGGATGTAACGGATACCGATACGCAGGCAAATTTCAAGCGTTATAATTTTCGCGCGAATGTCGATGTGGATATTACAAAAGATTTTTATGTGCGTGTGGATTTGGGAGCACAAATCACAGACCGCCGTGCGCCGGGAACTACCTCTTCGGAAGTCGTGAAATTATGTAATACACTGCCCTCTTATTTGCCGATAACGTTGCCGGATAATGGGAATCCGGAGAATGAGACGTATGTATTGAACAATCCGTACGGTTTATTGTATGGAGATTACCGGCATCGCCGAAATATCTTGGGCGAATTATCCCGCAGAGGTTATTTGATTGAAAAGAAAACATACCTGAACGGTTCGTTCGCTATCGGACATAAATTGGATTTTATCACTAAGGGGTTAAAAATTGAAGGAATTTTTTCCTATGATGCTTCTGAAGGAAACTGGGTTCGCAGATGTTTGGAAGACCGTACTGATGGATATATGAATTTTTCTAAATACGCTACTTTCCAACCGGCTGAAGGAAGTTACGGTTCATTTTACATGAACAACAGTAACTATACAGGAGCTTATATATTAGGTAATCCTTGGTATGACCAAGACGATACGATGGAAAATGGATTTTCCCATAATGCTGCAGAAAGCAAGACCTATTATCAATTGAAGTTGGATTACCTTCGGACTTTTGGGGATCATGATGTATCTGCTATGCTTTTGTTTAACCGTTCTACCAGAAGCTATGATAATCGGGTTCCTTACCGTTATCAGGGTATGACCGCTCGTGCTACTTATGCATTCCAGAATAAGTATTTAGCGGAATTCAATTTAGGATACAACGGCTCGGAAAACTTCGCCCCCGGTAAGCGTTACGGAACTTTCCCCGCAGGTTCTATTGGCTGGGTGATTTCTCGTGAAAAGTTCATGCAAGGTGCAGATAAATGGTTAAGCAATTTGAAACTGAGAGCTTCGTATGGATTGGTCGGTAGCGATAAAATATCCGATAATAACGACGACCGTTTTGCTTATCTGCAATTCTTTCAGGGAGGAGACGGTTATGACTTTGGTGTCAACGAATTTGGTAACCATTATGACGGATTAAAAGAAGGTAATTTCGCTAACCCGAATCTGACTTGGGAAAAGGCAAGGAAGCTGGATATTGGTATTGACGCTTCATTCTTTGATGAAAGACTTACATTCTCTGCCGATTATTTCTTTGAACATCGCTTTGATATTATCACTAATTTGAGTGATGGCAATAAATTAGGTTATCCGGAAATTGCCGGGAAAGATGCTCCATTTGTCAATTCCGGTATTGTAGATAATAAAGGTATTGATTTTGAAATAGGATGGAGCGGTACGATAGGGAAGGAGTTCCGGTACTATATCAAACCTAACTTTACGTTCGCCCGTAATAAAATTATCTTTATGAATGAAGTACCTTATGACAATGAATGGCGTGCCAATACAGGAAAGCGTATTGACGAAAATTTCTTGTATGAAGTAGATCATTTTGTTTATGACCAAGCTGAAGCTGACCGGTTGAATGCGATGAATAACGGGCAGGGATATCAACCGTGGGGTACATTATATCCGGGTGATGTGGTTTATAAAGATTTGAATGGAGATGGCGTTATTGATGATGAGCATGACCGTCGGGCTATGGGTAATCCGCGTACACCGGAAATTCAATTTGGTATTCCAATGGGTTTCCAGTATAAAGGTTTTGATGTTAGTTTACTCTTTCAGGGGGCTGCTAATTCCAGTGTGTTGCTGAATGGTGCAGCTGTTTATGATTTTCCACAATTTGATCAAGACCAAATCGGTAAAGTTAAGCCAATGCACCTGAATCGTTGGACAGAAGAGACGAAAGATTATGCAACTTATCCACGTTTAACGATTGGGCGTAACGATAATAATAAAAATGAGTATAGTAGTTTGTTCTTATATAATGCTTCTTATTTGCGCTTGAAGAATGTAGAGATTGGTTATAGTTTGCCCAAAAACATAATTCGATTTGCTGGATTGCAGAATGTGCGTTTTTATGTACAAGGCATGAACTTATTAACATTTGATGGTTTGGATGATGTAGATGTAGATCCTGAAACTAATAATGGTGATGGCTCTTGGTATCCTATCCAACGTATTTTTAATTTTGGAGTTGATATTACCTATTAAAAAAGAAAATGATGAAAAAGATTACATATTTTATAGGATTGATAGCAGGATGTCTTTGTATGAGTTCTTGCGAAGATTATCTGGATCGTACTCCGGATGACAAGACGACGGAACAGCAAGTGTTTACCCGTTATGAACAGGTGGAGCAATTGGTAACAGATTTGTATGCACATGCCAAATATGCTTGCCATCCACTGATATATTTCAACCATTTAGTATATCCAGTATTAGTGATGAATGCGGTGCCAGTAGTCATGAAGGAGCGATTCCTCATCAGTTTTGGGTAGGTAATTATGGACCGTCCCAAGGAATGCCTTCCGGGAGTAGTGCAGGGCAATACTGGGATGACTTGTATTCTACAATTCGTTCGGCAAATATTATTTTACAAGGTGTTGCTCAATATAATACGCCGGATAATCCACAGGATGGCCGTGCCGGAGATTTGAGAAGACGCATCGGTGAAGTTTATTTCTTAAGAGGTTATTTGCATTATCTATTGATTCGTTCGTATGGTGAAGCGGTTTATATAGACCATGTGATTAATCCGGGCGATGATATGACTTTTGAAAAAGAATCATTTCATACAATGGTTGAAAAAATTTGTGCGGATGCGGATTCTGCTTATGCTCGTGTAGATAGTTGGAATGGCGGTCAATACTTTGGGCGTGTAGATAAAGGTGCATGTTTAGGGTTGAAAGCTATTGTTCGCTGGATGGCTGCTACTCCGCTATGGAATGGAGGTACTTTACCTAATGATACTCGTGTGTTCAAAAATGAATATACGTACGATGAAAATCGATGGGCTTTGGCTCGTGATGCGGCTAAAGCAGTATTGGAATGCCGAAAAGATGACGGTTCGCTTCGTTATAGTTTATATGAAACGTATGCTGAAGATGATTTCAGAGATATAGATGGTAATGCTGAAACAAATAATCATAAAGTGCAGCAGCGTTTATGGCAAATGATGTATGATATGAATGCGATCCAACAGGAATGGGTTTGGTTTGTAACTAAAGATAAAGATACTGGTTGGTCGGGTGATGTTTTGCCTCCATCACAAGGTGGCCATGCCCGTCAGCGTCCGTTGCAGGAACAAGTAGATGAATACGAGTATATTGGACCGGATGGCTATGGGTATCCGATTTATTGTGATCATGCAAAAGCAGATGGTTATGATGATGTTAATCCGTATGAAAGTGTCCAACGCGACCCACGTTTTTACCGAGACATCCGTTATCATGGAAGTTGGTATGGAGGAACTCAATTAAATACGGCAGAAGGAAATGATGCTGTAAGTGGCAGTTATTTAGACCAAGCTTCACATACGGGATATTATCTGAGAAAGTTCTATAAAGACGGATGGGATAGAGGACACGGAGGACATACTATTAATGGTCCGGCAATTTGGCGTTTACCTGAATTTATCTATATTTATTGTGAAGCTGTAAATAACATCAGTGGTCCGAATCAAGAAATCTATGATTTGATTAATAAAGTTCGTGCTCGTTCTTTTATGGCTCCAATGCCCCCCGCAGTACTTACAGATAAAGATTTAATGGAAGAATACATTCAACGCGAACGTCGTGTAGAATTGTTCTACGAAAATAATCGATATTGGACTGCCCGTCTCTATTTGCAACCTGAATCTTCTTCTGCGACATCAAATGTAGATGCTTCAAATTGGCCTTATCCGAAAGATCAACGTCAATCTCATGGTATGAGACCAGTAGAAGACCCGAATGGTCCGATAGAAGTTAATGGGAAACGTTATCGTATGGAACGCTTTACGGTAGAAGACGGACGTACTTTTTTAAGCCCTCGTTCTTATCTGTGGCCTATTTTGCAAGAAGAGTTAAGACGCTGTCCGACATTAGTACAAAATCCGGGATGGTGATTGATTAATTAACGGATACAAAAACTCTTTCTGAGTATTCGAAAGAGGTAATCTAAAGCTGTAGCCCGTCATTGATGAAAGCATTATCAATGGCGGGCTGTTTTTTGTATTGGTGAAAAAATGATTTTTTAAATAGCGTGAGTTGTATTGAACTCACGTTAAATAGCTTTTTGGGGTGTTTCTTTTGTGAAAACGGCACTTGAAGGAAAAAGAAAAAAGAGGCTTTTGTGTGTGCTCAATGATAAAATATGGATATATTTGCATGGATTTAGTGACATCTTCACAGTGAATGATGCGTTAAATCTTTCAAATAGTGTTAGTATGCGACAACGGTATGATATCGACAAAGTGAAGTTGGGAGACCAAAAAGCTTTTAAAGATTTTTTTTGCCACTTTTACCCGAAAATGATGGCGGTCGCTTCACGTTTCGTTGATGAGGAAGAAGCAAAAGATTTGGTACAAGATATCTTTTGCTCATTTTGGGAACAACGAGCCTCTCTTCAAGCGCATGATATAGCCTCTTTCCTTTATAAATGGCTCCAGAATCGTTGTTTGAACCACCTGAAGCATCAAGAAGTGGTCAATGCACATAAAAGTGAGATTCGAATTGCTGAGGAACGGATTCGATTTATGGACGAACATTCCGATTGTAATCCTATTTTCAGCCAAATGCAGGAGCAAGAGCTGAGACGGCGTATAGAGGATGCTATCGATAAACTTCCCCCTAAATGTGCCCGTGCGTTTCGATTGTTTTATTTCCATGAAGTCAGCCAAAAAGAGATAGCGCAAATTATGGGCATTTCCGTACGAACGGTAGAAGGGCATATCCAACAGGCGATGAAATTGCTAAAGAATGAACTTAAAGATATGTCTATTTTAATTATATGGTTGTTGCTGACCAATTGATATGAGAAACGAAATTTTTTTAGCCTAAACTTAATTTTTCTTTTAATTCCACCACGTAGTTTTCTTCGTTTAGTTGTCTTAAAATAAAAGGACAGAATATGAACGAAGATTTGTTAATTAAATTTTTGACTCGGACAGCGGACGAACAGGAGTTGCAGGAGATTGCACGTTGGATAGGTTCCGATAAAAAACGGGCGGATGAACTGTTCGCTATGGAGCATTTGTGGAGTTTGAGGAATGAGTTGAAATATTCTGATAAAAAGAGATTGGAGCAAGCTTATGAAGAGTTGCGTGCCCAGCTGAAGCTTGACCATAAACATATGGAAAAGAATAGGAAGCATTCGCATTTATTCTCTTTTGTTGGCGTTTTCTTGAAATATGCAGCTATCATCATTCTTGTATCTTTGATATCGATAGAGATGTATCGATATGTTGTCTCAGAAAGAGAGCTTGTACTTACAGAAAATTGTATTCAGGTTCCGAGTGGACAGCGGGTTCTTGTAACATTGTCAGACGGGACGAAAGTTTGGCTGAATGCTCGTTCGGAATTCTCCTATCCGAGCCGTTTTCCCAAAGATGAAAGGTGTGTATATTTGAAAGGTGAAGGTTTTTTTGAAGTGGCTCATGATGCGGATAAACCTTTTGTTGTGCAAGGAGGCTTATTGGATATTAAAGTGTTGGGTACTAAGTTTAATTTACGTAGTTATGAAAATGAGGAAAATAGCGTAACCTTGATGGAAGGAAAAGTAGAGATTGGTATCGCTGACAATCAGGAGCGGTTGACGCTGAGCCCAAAAGAACAAGCTATTTATTCTCCGGGAACAGGCATTCGAGTAAACAAAGACGTGGATACTGATATGTGGCGAGCATGGATAAAGGGAGAACTCATTTTCAGGGATCAACCATTGGAGACTATCTGCAATGAGTTAGAAAGGAAATTTAACGTAAGGATAGATATTCAGGATCCTTTCTTAGCGAAGGAGTTATTCACGTGCCATTTCGATGAGACCGTGCAAATACAGGAAGTCATGTCTCTACTTGCAGAAACAAGAAAGATGACATATTCAATCTCGAAAAACGATATTATCATAAGATCACTTAAAAAATAACGATTATGAATGTAACACAAGAAAAACACATGGTTCGGTATAAAATTAATACCGAATGCAAGAGGCATTTGATTGTCATGGGGAATGCATTTATCTTGTTGTTGGCTGGGAATTTATATCTTTCTGCAAGCAATACAGATTATTGCCAGACCGTTCGTGTATCAATTGAGACTAGCAGTATGACTGTAAGTGACGTACTGAGAGCCATCGAAGAACAAAGTCAGTTTTATTTTACTTACAATTCTGAGCAAATCAACACACGGCGCATAGTGTCCATTAACATCAAGAATCGCTCGGTTAATGAAGTGCTGGATGAGCTTTTTAAAGGAGAAAATGTAAAATATACGATTAACGACCGGCATATTGTTTTGTATAAGTCTGACGTTCCCGAAACTCCAATTGTAGCCCAAGTTAACGAGAAGGAGATAACGGGTACGATTGTCGATAACGTAGGAATGCCGATTATTGGCGCTAATGTGACCGTCAAAGGAACGACAATAGGTACGATTACGGATGTAGATGGTAATTTCACGCTTAGTGTACCGGAAAATGCTGTATTGGAGATTAGTTATATTGGTTATCTGACGGAGACATTTAAGGTTGGTAATAAAAAACATTTGAAGGTTATCTTGAGAGAAGACTTGCAAAAGCTGGACGAGGTAGTCGTTGTTGGTTATGGTACGCAAAAGAAGAAGGATGTGACAAGTTCAATTGCCAAGGTCGGAGGTGAAGATATTGCTAATTTAGCCACAGCCTCTTTTGATTCTCAATTGGCTGGACGTGCGGCTGGTGTGCAAGTGAGCACGCCGAATGGAGTATTGGGAAGCACACCTCAGTTCAAGATTAGAGGTATGAGTACTATCTCCTCCAGTTCACAGCCTTTATTTGTGATTGATGGCATGCCGATTAACGGAGGAGCGAATGGAGACGGCGAGGACCAAAAAGGTTTGGGTAAAGGAGTCGTAACTTTTAACGCATTGTCAGATATCAACCCAAATGATATTGCTTCCATCGAAATCTTAAAAGATGGTGCAGCTACAGCCATTTATGGGTCTCGTGCGGCAAACGGAGTCATACTTATCACTACCAAGAAAGGTTCGAAAGGCCGTACACAGGTAAGTTATGACGGCTATATAGCTGCTGCTAGCCCTACGAAATTGCATGATTTGTTGAACGCTCGCGATTTTGTGACGATTGCTAACGAAAAATACGAGAATCGGGGAAATCCGGGGCAAGCGGTTTATGACCCTAATGGGCCGGATACGAATTGGAATGACTATATTTATCGTACAGGTTTTCAACAGAGCCATAATATATCGGCTAGTGGAGGTACGGAAAAAAGCCAATATTATGCGTCTTTGGGTTATACAGATCAAACAGGTATTGTACGTTCTAACGATTTGCAGCGTTACAATTTGAAAGCAGATTTTACGCAGGAAGCTACGAAATGGTTACGCTTAGGTATTAGCGGGCAGATGTCTCGTACCACTATACATGGTTTTTCTAATACAGAAGGAGCTAATGGCAGCGTAGGATTTGGTGTTTTCATGTTGCCGAATGTAGCGGTTTATGATCCAGATTCACCTACGGGATATAATATTGATGCTGAACGTTTCTCCTTGGGACGAGGGCCGAACTTGAGCGTGATTGATAATGGATTGTCAAATATTGTCTGGTCATTGGATAATAATGTCAATAAATCAACTAATACGCGAGCTTTTGGTAATGGTTGGGCGGAAATCAAATTTATGGATGGTCTGACACTGCGAACGCAAGGTGGTTTGGATATTTCTAATGTAAATGATTTTACCTATCAAGATCCTGCTGCTGGAGAGGGGCATGGAGTTGGTGGAAGAATATATGAGTATTATTCTCAGTATGAAACTTGGAACTGGCAGAATACGTTGAATTTTGTTCATACGTTTAACGACGTCCACAACCTGACCGCTACCGCCGTGCAGGAATATACGCACGAGACGCAGGCGTACACCATGGCGGAGGTCTCGCAGTTGTCCGATAATTTCTTCAAGGAGCATATCATCTCTAATACGTTCGACGAGAAAGACGTGAAAGGATATAAATCGTTTAATGGATTGGCATCTTATATGATTCGTGCTAATTATAATTACGATAGCAAATACTATATCGGAGCTTCTGTTCGTTGGGATGGTTTGTCTCGTTTGCCGGAGGATAATCGTTGGGGCACATTTTGGGGAGCGTCAGTTGCATGGCGTTTGTCAAGAGAGAAATTCTGGAGTGATGCACCAATCAATGGATGGTTTAATGATTTGAGAATTCGTGCCAGTTACGCTACAATCGGAAATTCTCATTTAGGCAGTGATTTCCCTTATTTAGGTACTTACGAGGGTGTCTTATATGGACCTTATTCTGGTATAGCATGGAAACAAATGGGTAATGACCAATTGAAATGGGAGACTACGGAAACGTTTGATATTGGCCTTGATGGAGCACTGTTTAATAATCGCCTTTCGTTCGAATTGGCATATTGGCAGAAAAACTCGAAAGACCTGGTATTGCAGGTTCCTACCGCTCCGACAATGGGGGTCCCATTGAATTCCTATTATGATAATGTCGGGCGAATCAAGAATTCTGGTTTTGAGTTGACGTTGAACGCTACGATTATTGCCACAAACGATTGGACATGGCAAACGAATTTCAATTTCTCGACCGTGAAAAACAGGGTGGAAGAGTTATATGGAGGTAGCGATATTATAGATAACTGGACCATCATCCGTGAGGGAGAATCTTATAAATCATTATACGGATATGATTATTACGGGGTGAACACCGCTAACGGAAACCCGATATGGCGAAAAGCGGACGGTTCGTTGGTTCAATTCGATACGTTTGGCTCGTATGATTACGCCGTTTATGATCCTAATAATCCAAGCGACGTGTCGCAATCCTCTACGCTGACTACGGATGACCGGAAGGTATTGGGATCTTCCATGCCAACTTGGTATGGCGGTTGGGGTAATACCGTGACATATAAGAATTTTGATTTGAACGTATTTTTCCGTTTCTCGGGAGGTAATAAAATCATGAATCAGTCTCGCTCAATGTTGCTGAATACGAACTTCTACAACAATGGTACGGAAATATTGGGTCGCTGGGTTTCTCCCGAGCAACCGGGCGATGGTATGACTCCAAAGATAGGATATGGCTACGACACGAAAATATTCAACTCAGGATTTACTGATTCTCATTTCGTAGAGAGCGGTAATTTCTTGAAACTCTCGAATTTGACAATTGGTTATACATTACCTAAGGCTATCGCTGAGAAATTAAGTATGTCGAAGCTGCGTTTCTATATTCAAGGACAAAATTTGTTCACGATTACGCCTTATTCTGGTCTTGATCCAGAAACGAGCACTCGTTTGGGGGTAGATAATGGTGGTATGCCACAACAGAGAACGTTCACTTTTGGAGCTAATATGACTTTCTGAAGTATCAACTTATAAAATGGAAATATTATGTCACATCTAATAGATATACGAAAAAAGACTATTATCATTTTCTCTTGTGCGATATTGGGAGTTATTCCATCTTTTGTTTCGTGTGAGAGTAATGTCATTGATTTAGAACCTGTAGATAAATTCTCAGAAATTTCGGCCTATTCTTCTGCTGAAAGATGCGAATTATCTGTTATAGGAGCATATGATGCCGCTCAAAATAGCCGATATACACCTAATGGCACGTATGAGCGTGGTTATCCGTTAGGGTCAGCCAGTATTATACAAGGCGAGATGAGAGGTGAGGATATGGTCTCTACTGCGACTTTCTTTGATAAGACCTATACAGCTATTTATACGGTGACGACACCGAATAATACCGCTTTATGGGAAGCTTCTTTTGAGGCGATTAATCGTTACAATACCGTGATGAAAGGTATCCAAGGTGCGATTGATAATGGAATCTTGACAGAAGAAAAGGGGCACGAGTACATCGGAGAATGTTTTTTCTTGAGAGCGTTGACTTATCATATCTTGGCGATTCATTATGCGTTACCATACGGAATGGAAGGAAATAACAATTATGGTTTGCCTCTTTATACCCAGCCGGTGAACAATCCTTCCGATATAGAGATGCAGCAGGCAATAGGACGCTCTACTGTGGAAGAAACATACGCTCAGATATTGGCAGATTTGAATTTGGCAGAGGAGTATCTTCCCGAAATGAACAATAGTGATAAGATTGCGAGAGCGTCGAAAGGAGCGGCGATCGCATTGAAGACCCGTATCTATTTGCACATGCGCGATTGGAACAATGTCATCGCGGAGGCCGATAAGTTGGAAGGTGGGATTTATGAGTTGGAGAGCGATCCGGCTACTCCGTTTACGGCTTACTCCGATAATAAAGAATCAATCTTTTCTATCGCGAACAGCTCGTCGGATAATCCCGGAGTGAACGGCGCACTCGCCCACATGATATCCGCCCGCGAGGGAGGAAGAACGCTCTGCACGACCTCTCCCATTATTTATAATTCCGAATATTGGTTGCCGGATGATAAGAGACGGGCATTGTTGATGTACCGTTCGAGCGACGATTACTATTTCGAGGATAAATACGGGGATCCGCAAGTGGACGACGCTTACTCGCCCCATCTTCGTTATGCGGAGGTCTTGCTGAACAAGGCCGAGGCCGAATTGCGAATCGGGAACAAGCAAGAGGCGTTGGATTTATTGAATCAGGTCCGGAACCGTTCTTTGGCTTCGCCGGAAACGCAGGCTTACCAGGCTTCCGATTTCGCCGATACGAAAGCGCTTCTTGAGGCTCTTTTGTGGGAAAGACGAATTGAGTTTCATGGGGAAGGGCGTCGTTGGGAAGATATCCATCGCTTGGCGAACGACGATATCTGCCCGTCCGGAGGCATTCCTGCCAAGATTAATTACAACAACTCCAAGAATCAAGGCGCGTTTGTCATCAACGGGGAAATCAAACCGGAGTGGTACGACGCGAGCGCCGTATTCATCCCTTATACCGACCGGCGCTTCATCTGGCCGATCCCGCAGGACGATTTGTTGAGGAATCCGACATTGGCGGCCCAGCAGAACGAGGGTTGGTAATAAATCACGTGAGCTATGAGGATGAAAGATATAAACCGATTATTAGTTATATGCTTGTTGGCGACATTGAATTTGTCAATGTCCGCGCAGGAGAACGCGGCCCGTTTAGTCGTCCGGATGGACGACTTGGGCGCGTTCCATTCCGTCAACAAGGCTTGTGTGGATTGCTATACGCGGGGTATAGGCACTTCCGTGGAGGTCATGCCGGTCGCGGCGTGGTTCCCCGAGGCGGTCAAGATGTTGCGAGAGAATCCCGGCCTGGACGTGGGCGTGCATCTGGCGATTACCAGCGAGTGGGAGAATTGTAAGTGGCGACCGTTGACCGACTGCCCCAGCTTGGTGGACGAGAACGGGTATTTCTTCCCGATGATGTCGCCGCGGGCGGCTTATCCCGGGCAAAGCGTGAAGGAGAACAAGTGGAACCTGGCGGAGATAGAGCGGGAGTTCCGGGCGCAAATCGAGTTGGCGTTGCGGGAGATTCCCCGCGTCAGCCACTTGACGGGGCACATGGGCTCGATGACGTTCGACCCGGCCGTGTGGGAGATGGCGAACCGCTTGGGCAAGGAGTATCATTTGTCCGTGATCGGTTCGGCCAACGGGAAGAAAGAGGGCTATTCGTTCGTCTCGTACGACGGGAAATCCGATACGCCCGCCGAGAAGAAGGAGAGCTTCGCCCGTATGCTGGCGAAGCTGGAACCGGGGAAACGGTACATCTTCCTCGACCATCCGGCGTACGCCGACTCGGAGATGGAGACGGTTATGCACATCGGCTACGAGGACGTGGCGGCGGACCGCCAAGGAGTGACCGACGTGCTGACGGACCCGGACATCCGGCGTGCGATAGCGGACAAGGGCATCCAGCTTATCAGCATGAACCAATTGACGAAAAGCCTTCCACGTGGCGAGGCTTCCGCTAAGATGGATAAGGCTTTCGACCGTTACTTGAAGGCGGTGGAGAAAGAGACGCAGAACATCCATAGCATCATGATCGTGCAGGACGGGAAGGTGCTCAAGGAGAAATGGATGGGCGAGGGCGCGCCGGACAAGCCGCACCTGCTCTACTCCGTGAGCAAGACGTTTACCTCGCTGGCGGTGGGCTTCGCCGTGGCGGAGGGAAAGCTGAAGGTGACCGACAAGGTAATCTCTTTCTTCCCCGAGCAAATGCCGGAGCGGGTGAGCGAGAACCTGGCTGCGATGGAGGTGCGCCATTTGCTGACCATGACCACGGGCTACGCCTCCGAGCCGACCGGACGCATACGCAAGGCGGACACAGCGTGGATAAAGGGCTTCCTCGCGGGTCCTATCGAGGAGAAGCCGGGCTCGCGCCACGTCTACAACACGCTCGCCAGCTACATGCTTTCCGCCATTGTCCAGAAAGTGACGGGCGAGAAGGTTATCGACTATCTCTATCCCCGTCTGTTCCGTCCGTTAGGCATCACGGGGGCGGTTTGGAAGGAGAGCGCCGAGGGCATCACCTGCGGTGGCTGGGGATTGTACCTGAAGACCGAGGATTTGGCGAAGGCGGGCCAGTTCCTGCTTCAGAAAGGTGAGTGGAACGGCGAGCGGCTGTTGCCCGCGTCGTGGATAGAGGAGACCTCGTCGCCGCAAGTGCCTTCTTATCCGGCCTATACGCCGAAAGAGGAGTGCGCCAAGATGAAACAGGGCGACCCCAAGAGCGATTGGTTGCAAGGTTATGGCTATCAGATGTGGCGTTGCCGGCATAACGCGTTCCGCGCCGATGGCGCCAACGGGCAGTTCATCCTCGTCATACCGGATAAGAACGCCGTGATCGCCATGACCGCGTTCAACGAGGATATGCAGGCCGAGCTGAACCTGATTTGGAAATACATTTATCCGGCGCTTTAGTGGAATATGACTTTATTGAGTTAAGAGTTTAAGCCCGTTATTGATAAGAGTATTATTCAATGGCGGGCTGTTTTTTGTATTGGTGAAAAAGTGATGCTTTTTTTACAATAAAACATCGATTAGATGTAGGACGAGGTCCTATTGCATTAAAAATATATTCGATTTATTTTGTTTTTCTTTCTTCGTTTATTTGTACATTTGTAAAATAAAACTAATAACATACAATATGAAAAGGAAACAAATCCTCGTGGCATCGGCAGCTTCCCTCGCGGGAATGCTGCTGTTTGCTGCTTGCCAAGACAAAAAACAAGAGCCGGGGCAACGGCCGTTCAACATCGTGTATATTATGACGGACGACCATACGGCGCAAATGATGAGTTGTTATGACACCCGCTACGCCGAGACGCCGAATTTGGACCGCATCGCGCGTGACGGTGTCCTGTTTACCAATAGCTTCGTTGCCAATTCGCTTAGCGGGCCGAGCCGTGCCTGCATGATTACGGGGAAGCATAGCCATAAGAACGGGTTCTATGATAATACGCATTGCAAGTTCGACGTTTCGCAGCAGACCTTTCCCAAGCTGTTGCAAAACGCGGGCTACGAGACAGCGCTCATCGGAAAATGGCATCTGGAGACACTCCCGACCGGTTTTGACCACTGGGAAATCCTTCCGGGGCAGGGCAGTTATTACAATCCCGACTTTATCACCCAACAAAACGATACGGTGCAAATTCATGGATACCTCACGGACATCATAACGGATAAAAGTATCGAATGGATGGAGAACGGGCGCGACAAAACGAAGCCCTTCTGCATTTTAATCCATCACAAGGCGCAGCATCGCAATTGGATGGCGGATACTTGCCATTTGTCGCTCTACGAAGACCGGACCTTTCCGATTCCTGACACATTCTACGATGACTATGAGGGACGCCCCGCGGCGGCTGCCCAAGAGTTGAGCATCCTGAAGGATATGGATTTGGTGTATGACCTAAAGATGCTCGGCGCCGAGGGAAACAAGGGGCTGGCTCAGGGTTACGACGGGATATTGGCGCGAATGGACGCCGAGCAACGTGCGGCATGGGATAAGTTCTATGACCCGATAATCGAGGACTTCAAACGGCAGAATCTGTCAGGGAAAAAACTCTACGAGTGGAAGTTCCAACGTTATATGCGCGATTATCTGAAGACATTGAAATCGTTGGACGATAACGTCGGGCGAGTGCTGGATTATTTAGAGGAATCGGGCCTTGCGGATAATACGCTCGTGGTTTATACTTCCGACCAAGGGTTCTACATGGGCGAACACGGCTGGTTCGATAAGCGTTTCATGTATGAAGAATCCTTTCATACGCCGTTGCTAATGCGGTTGCCGGGCGGCAAAAAGGGAAAAATCGACCAGATGGTGCAAAACATTGACTATGCACCTACATTCCTCGAATTGGCAGGCGTACCGATACCCGACGATATCCAAGGCGTGTCGCTGCTTCCGCTCCTGAAGGGTGAGAGTCCGTCAGACTGGCGGACGTCTCTCTATTACCATTTCTATGAATATCCCGCGGAGCATAAGGTAAAGCGCCACTATGGTGTGCGGAACAACCGCTACAAATTAATTCATTTCTACAATGACATCGACGAATGGGAATTGTACGATTTGCAAAAGGACCCGCACGAACTGCATAACGTCTATGCCGCTCCCGAATATGCGGATGTGAAAGCGCAAATGATGCACGAGCTGGACAGTTTGCAGGTGATGTATGATGACCCGATACGAGAATTGAACCAAAGTAAATAGACAAAACGAAGCCCGACCGAATTTCTCAAAGAAAGTACCGGTCGGGCTTCTGAAAAATAGGATAGGACGACAAAGTATGCTGGGGGATAAGGATTATAAAGCGGTAAGAAAAGGAAACAAAGAGGCTTTTCGGAAACTGTTCTGCCATTATTATCCTCGGTTGAAGGCGTATGTGGCAACTATCCTAAATGATGATACGATAGCCGAGGATATCGTGCAAGATGCTTTCCTGTATGTCTGGGAGCATCCTGCGGAACTTCCAAAAGAGAACGATTTTCGCTCGTATCTTTACCGTTTGGTTTATACGCGGAGTATCGATTATATCCGCCGAATGCAGGTGAAAGACCAATATTATACGTTGGTCTATGAAGAATATGCCAAAGAATGCGAAGCGTTATTGGAAGGAGAGGGGGAAACACTGGAGAAATTATACACAAAAGACTTTTATCAGGAACTGTATGAGTTGCTCCAGCAAATTCCAAAGCCGCGGCGCGAGGTGTTTCTATTGGCGTATATCGAAGGAAGGAAGGCAAGGGAGATTGCCGAACAGCTGAATCTGCCGCAACGGACGGTGGAAAGCCATCTTTATCTGACGTTGAAATATCTGAAAGAGCACATGGATAAACGGCATTTCGTTTTGCTGCTGCTTTTGTCGTTGCCGTTTTGAGCGGACGATTCGGGAGGGGTATATAATAAACCGTCCTCTTTTCAAGAATAGCAGTTATTTTTGAAAAAAGAACGGTCATCTTATGAAGGGTTATCAGTTATCTTTTTTAATCGTCGAATTCATATACGTCGGAGGGTGTCGTCCTTTTCAAAGCTACCAGCGAAACATCTTTGCCGACGCGGATACCTTCGTCGAACAACCGGATATCTACGGTTTTGTATGCCAATTCCGGATGATTGTTATCGCGGCTCAGGTGACAAAGCCAGATGTTTTTCAGTTCGGGGCGGTAATGTGTCGCTAAATATTCGGCGGCTTCCTTATTGCTGAGGTGTCCGGTCGGGCTTGCAACTCTTTCTTTTAGGAATTGCGGGTAATTTCCGAAACGGAGCATCTCTTCGTCGTAATTCGCTTCCAGCACCAGATGATTCGCTTTGGCAATATATTTTCCAACAGTTTCCGTAATGTGTCCCACATCAGTGGCGATGGTGAACTTGTGTTCTCCCAGTTCGATATAATAACCGACACTATCCGTACTGTCGTGCGGCACTTGGAATGCTGTAATCGTGAAATCTTTAATCTGAAAGGGAACCTCTTTTTGGATAATCCGTTTTGAGGCTGTCAATGTCTCTTCCACATAACGGCTTTTGGCAATCCCTTGATGCACTCCTTCGGTTGAATAGACCGGAATATTCAACTTTTCTCCTAAGTAACCTACGGTTTTGATATGGTCGGCATGGTCGTGTGTCACTAAAACCGCCATGATTTGCGATAAGTCAATAGCTCTATCCTTTAATACCTTTTTTATTGTACGGATACTGATACCGGCGTCGATTAGTAATCCGTATTCCGGCGTGCCCAAGTAGTAACAATTACCACTACTTCCGCTCGCTAAACTAAAAAATACCAATTTCATATATCTTTTCTTTTTTATCTATATTTAAGGCCGGATAAATGTGTCCGGGATTGTGATTTCGCCAATCAAAGAACAGTTCATATGCTCTTTTACTTCCGCCGAAGTCAGTCCATGGCCGAATAAGAACATCAACTTAGTCACTGCGCTTTCTGTTGTACTGTCATATCCGCTAATAACTCCGGCTTCCAAAAGTTTATGCCCCGTTTCGTAGCGGTGCATCTCGACACTTCCTGCCCGGCATTGCGTAACATTTACGATAACGATTCCGCGTTCGACGGCCTCTTTCAACATATTGAGGAACCAATCATCTGATGGAGCGTTCCCGCTACCGAATGTTTCCATTACAACACCTTTCAATCCGGAAATGTTCAAAATACTTTCTACGACCATGGGCGATATACCCGGAAAAATCTTCAAGATGGCGATGTTCCTGTCCAATAAATAATGCGGTTTTAATGGACGACGTGAAAGTGGATAATAGATTTGAGCGACATCATATTTGATATGTACGCCGGCGTGTGCCAGCGAAGGATAATTGTACGAGCGGAATGCGTTGAAATTATCGGCGTTGGCTTTGCAGGTACGGTTCCCGCGCATCAATTCGTTTTCGAAAAAGATACAGACTTCCGGTACGATAGGGAATCCGTTCTCTTTGGCTGCGGCTATCTCGATGGCTGTAATCAGATTCTCCTTTCCGTCAGTACGAAGCATCCCGATGGGGAGCTGGGAGCCGGTAAGGATAACTGGTTTCGCAAGGTTTTCCAGCATAAAGCTTAGGGCAGATGCCGTATAAGACATGGTATCTGTTCCGTGCAATACGACAAATCCGTCATATTTTGAGTAGTTCTCTGCGATAATCCGGACGATTTTCATCCATGAGTCAGGTCCCATTTCCGAAGAATCCAAAGGAGGGTCGAATTGGTACGAATCGACTTTATGCCCTAATTGCCGTAATTCCGGGACGTTATCTATTAAATGCTGGAAGTTGAATGTTTCCAATACGCCAGTTTCCCTGTTTTCTGTCATCCCGATGGTTCCGCCTGTATAAATTAATAATATAGATGCCTGCTCGTTATTATTTATCATAATCTCTTCCATTATAGACACAAAGATAATGCAAAAAAGTGAGATACCGAGCAAATGCCGGAAGAATGATAGGGAATTAGTGCATGAATAGAAAGCGTGCCATTCATGATATTTCGGACAATAAAAGGGAATTGTCTTGCGAAAAATAGATGAAGGCACGCTCTGCTTGGCATTACAAAAAGAATTTATCCGAATGGAATTAGTGCAGACTAATAAGCCTGTTTATGTACGCCGCTGACGGCACGTCCGCTGGGGTCGTTCATTCCGCCGAATGCTTTATCCCATGCAAGAGCCTCTGCCGTGCTGCAGGCTACGCTCGGAACACTGGGAACGCTCAGCGCTGCACTGTCGCTTGAGAAATGGGCGGCGAATAATGTACGATAGAAGTATTCTTCTTTGTTGCGCGGCGGATTAATCGGGAAACGTTCTGCTGCGTGTGCCATCTCTTCATCGCTTACATTTTCGGATGTGATGCGCTTCAGGGTGTCAATCCACGAATAGCCTACGCCATCGGAGAACTGTTCTTTCTGTCTCCATGCCACCTCTTCTGGCAGCAACGAGGAGAAGGCTTCGCGCAGAATCTTTTTTTCTATCGTATTGCCGGGACACATTTTGGCAGATGGGTTGAGGCGCATCGCTACATCGAGGAATTCGGTGTCAAGGAATGGGACACGCCCTTCAACACCCCAAGCCGCCAAGCTCTTGTTTGCGCGGAGGCAATCATAAAGATGCAATTTCGACAGCTTGCGAACGGTCTCTTCATGGAATGCACGGGCGTCGGGCGCTTTGTGGAAATACAGGTAGCCTCCGAATATCTCATCAGCACCTTCGCCTGACAATACCATTTTTATTCCCATGCTTTTGATGACGCGGGCAAGGAGATACATCGGAGTAGAGGCGCGGATGGTGGTTACATCATAGGTCTCCGTAAAGTAAACCACATCGCTCAGCGCGTCGAGCCCTTCTTGTATCGTGTAATTTATTTCGTGATGCACCGTGCCGATATGCCGGGCGACCAGCCGCGCTTTCTCTAAATCGGGAGCACCTTGCAGGCCGACGGCAAAAGAATGCAACTGCGGCCACCATGCTGCCTCTTTGCCTCCGCTCTCGATTCGGTTCTTCGCATACTTCTGTACCACTGCGCTGATGATGGAGGAATCCAATCCGCCGCTCAACAGTACGCCATAGGGCACGTCGCTCATCATTTGCCGGCGCACGGCGTTCTCTAAAGCATCGCGCAGGGCATTTATGTCGGCAGGATTGTCTTTCACGTTGTCATAATCGAACCAGTCTTTCTGATAATACCGCCGGGGCGCTTTATCATGGCTGGTCATGACATGTCCGGGCGGGAAAGGCTTGTAGAAATCGCATTGCCCTTCAAGCGCCTTCAGTTCGCTTGCCACGTAAAGCCGTCCTTGCCGGTCATATCCGAAATAAAGAGGAATGACGCCGATGGGGTCGCGTGCAATCAGGTATTCGTCCCGTTCGATGTCGTATAATGCGAAGGCAAATATCCCATCCAGCTCATTCAAGAACCCATCGCCCTTATCCTGGTATAGGGCAAGGATGACTTCGCAATCGCTTCCGGTCATGAATTGATACTTGCCGGCATACCATCGGCGTATGTCTTGATGGTTATATATCTCGCCATTGACTGCCAATACCAACTTTTTGTCAGGACTGAAAAGCGGTTGCTTGCCCGATTCGGGATCAACGATAGCCAAACGTTCGTGGGCTAATATGGCTGAGCCGCCGCAATAAATGCCGCTCCAATCCGGACCGCGATGACGAATCTTTCCGCTCATTTGCAACGCCTTTTGTCTCAATTCCGGCGTTTGTTCCTGAATGTTGAAAATAGAAACTATACCACACATACTATGCTAATTTAAGTTTAATTACTGCCTTTAATAAGTCTTCATAGCGGGATGGCGTCTCTCCCCTGCTGGCAAGGTAGGAAATCAGTACTACCTTTTTATATAATCAGTACTACCTTTTTATATAATCAGTGGCACTGATTTTCATCCTTGCCAGCGAAGAGTGCCGGACTATGTTGCCTGTTAAAGTCGGCTTCCCGCTATTATCCGGTAAAGACTACGCCGCAAAGATAATGCAATAGGTAAGCATTTGGTGAGAAATAAAATCGTTTTAATATTTAGAATTTGGTGATTGCTTCATTTGTGTATAAAACATAGTAGATTTATATCGAATTGTAAGAAGATATTCTATTTTTGCTTTCAATCTGATATTTCGATAAAAAAGATAAAAATTAGAAGCAGCTTTTTGGTGATTCGGAAATCGAAATGTTATACATTTGCGCCGAATAAAATCATTAAGACACAAAAATCGGGTTGATTAATATCAAATGTAACTAATAAATATTTCGTAGCATGACAAACTTGAGATTTAGTGTAGTAGAAACAGCTTTTAACAAAAAGCCGTTGAAAGTGGATGTGCCGGCGGAACGTCCGTCAGAGTATTTTGGCAAGAACGTGTTCAACCGGGCGAAGATGTATAAGTATCTGCCTACATCGGTGTACGAGACCTTAATTAATGTCATAGACAATGGCGCGTGTTTAGACCGCTCGATTGCTGATGCAGTAGCTGCGGGCATGAAGAAATGGGCAGAGGAAAATGGGGTGACGCATTATACCCATTGGTTCCAACCTTTGACAGAAGGCACTGCCGAGAAACATGATGCGTTCATCGAGCATGATGGCAAGGGGGGTATGATAGAGGAGTTCTCCGGCAAATTGCTCGTACAGCAGGAGCCGGATGCCAGTTCGTTCCCTAACGGCGGAATACGCAATACCTTCGAGGCGCGCGGCTACTCGGCGTGGGACCCTACTTCTCCCGTGTTTATTATGGATGATACACTCTGCATTCCGACTATATTTATCTCTTATACGGGTGAGGCGTTGGATTATAAAGCGCCATTGCTCCGTGCGCTTCATGCAGTGAACGTTGCAGCTACGGAGGTATGCCACTATTTTGATTCGTCTGTAAAGAAAGTGATATGTAACTTGGGATGGGAACAGGAGTATTTTTTGGTAGATGAAGGACTTTACAATGCACGTCCCGACTTGGTGCTGACCGGCCGTACGCTGATGGGGCATGATTCAGCCAAGAACCAGCAGATGGAAGACCACTATTTCGGTACGATTCCCGACCGTGTGCAGGCTTTCATGAAGGATTTGGAAATACAGGCATTGGAATTAGCCATCCCCTGTAAGACACGCCATAATGAGGTTGCACCTAACCAGTTTGAAATAGCTCCTATATTCGAGGAGACCAACATCGCTAACGACCACAATATGCTGTTGATGTCGCTGATGAAGAAGGTGGCACGCAAGCATGGTTTCCGTGTGTTGCTGCACGAGAAACCCTTTGCCGGTATCAATGGTTCAGGAAAGCATAACAACTGGAGCCTTTCAACCGATACGGGCGTGTTGCTCCATGCTCCGGGAAAGACACCGGAAGAGAACCTGCGTTTCGTCACCTTTGTCGTAGAGACGTTGATGGGAGTATATCGTCACAATGGATTGTTGAAAGCCAGCATTATGAGTGCGACGAATGCGCATCGTTTGGGTGCAAACGAGGCTCCTCCTGCAATTATCTCTTCATTCCTTGGCCGGCAGTTGTCTGAGCTCTTGGACCATATAGAGAAGAGCGATAAGGATGATTTGTTCAATATGATGGGAAAACAGGGAATGAAATTGGATATCCCGGAGATTCCCGAATTGCTTATCGATAACACAGACCGAAACCGTACCTCTCCGTTTGCTTTTACCGGCAATCGTTTCGAGTTCCGTGCTGTGGGAAGCGAAGCCAATTGTGCGTCGGGCATGATTACGCTCAATACGGCAGTGGCCGAAGCTTTAGTTGATTTCAAACGGCGTGTGGATGCGCTTATCGAAAAAGGAAAAGAGCAGACAACGGCTATTATTGAAGTGCTGCGTGAAGATATCAAAACGTGCAAACCGATACGTTTCGACGGCAATGGATATGCTGAGGAATGGGTAGAAGAGGCTAAACGGCGCGGATTGGATTGTGAGACCAGTTGCCCGCTCATCTTCGACAGCTATTTGAAGGAAGATTCTGTGCGGATGTTTGAGGCGATGAATGTGATGAACCGTAAAGAACTGGAAGCGCGTAATGAGGTGAAGTGGGATACTTACACGAAGCGTATCCAGATAGAAGCGCGTGTGATGGGGGATATCACGATGAATCATATTGTGCCTGTTGCTACACATTACCAGAGCCAGTTGGCAAAGAATGTGCAAAACATGCGTCAGATATTCCCGGCAGAGAAAGCCGAGAAACTCTGTGCCCGGAACATGAAACTCATTGAGGAGATAGCTGAACGGACACAGGCTATCGAAACCGGAGTAGAGGAGCTCATCAATGCGCGTAAGGTGGCAAATAAAATAGAGAATGAACGGGAGAAGGCCATCGCTTATCACGATACGGTAGAACCGAAAATGGGCAAAATCCGTTACCATATAGACAAGCTGGAGCTGATTGTAGCCGATGAGCTTTGGACGTTGCCTAAGTACCGGGAGCTGCTCTTCATCCGATGACACATCCTATGCCGGTTTTGCCTCCGTCCAGCCAAGGCGATGCCTTCGTCCAGTCAAGGCGATGCCTTCGTCCAGCCAAGGCGATGTCTTCGTCCAGACATGGCAAAACCGGCATCTAATTAACTTTATTAAACTATTGGAACATGAGAAATGGATTATATAACAGTACCTATGAGCATGACGCCTGCGGTGTCGGGATGGTGGTCAACATCCACGGCAATAAGAGCCACGAGTTGGTCGATAATGCTTTGAAAGTACTTGAGAATATGCGCCACCGAGGTGCAGAAGGGGCGGACAATAAGACGGGTGATGGTGCGGGGATTCTGTTGCAAATTCCGCACGAATTCATTCTTCTTCAAGGAATACCGGTCCCGGAGAAAGGGAAATATGGCACAGGCATTTTGTTTTTGCCTAAAGATAGCAAGCGGCAGCAGGACATATTGAGCATACTGATAGAAGAGATAGAACGCGAAGGGTTGTCGTTGATGCACTTGCGCAATGTGCCGACCAATCCGAGCTGCTTGGGCGAGACTGCCCTTGCGAATGAACCGGATATCAAGCAAATGTTTGTGACCGGCGTTACCGACGAGCGTGTACCGACCTTTGAGCGTACGCTTTATCTGATTCGTAAGCGGGTGGAACGGCGGATAAGCGACAAGGATTTCTATGTCTGTTCGCTCTCTTCACGGACCATTATATATAAAGGTATGTTGTCGAGTTTGCAGCTGCGTCAATATTTCCCGGACTTGACCAACAAATATTTCACCAGCGGCTTAGCGCTGGTTCATTCCCGTTTCTCTACGAATACCTTCCCGACGTGGAGCTTGGCACAGCCCTTCCGTTTGCTGGCGCATAATGGAGAGATAAACACCATACGGGGAAACCGGGGATGGATGCAGGCTCGCGAGAGTGTGCTTAGTTCTGAAGCGATAGGCGATATCAAGGATATTTCGCCTATTATACAGCCCGGCATGAGCGACTCAGCCAGCTTGGACAATGTGTTCGAGTTTTTTGTGATGTCCGGTCTTTCGTTATCTCATGTCATGGCGTTGATGGTTCCTGAGAGCTTTAATGATAAGAACCCGATATCTGAAGACCTGAAAGCCTTTTACGAATATCATTCCATTCTGATGGAGCCTTGGGATGGTCCAGCTGCTTTGCTCTTTAGTGACGGGCGTTATGCCGGAGGAATGCTCGACCGTAACGGTTTGCGTCCGGCGCGTTACACCATTACGAAGAATGATATGATGGTGGTGGCTTCGGAGGTAGGTGTGATGGACTTCGACCCTTCCGAGATAGCAGAGAAGGGACGTTTGCAACCGGGAAAAATCCTGCTTATCGATACGCAGGAGGGAAAGATTTATTATGACGGAGAGATAAAGGAGCGTCTTGCGGCGGAGCATCCTTACCGGCAATGGCTATCAGCAAATCGCATTCAGTTGGAGAAACTGAAGAGCGGGCGTAAAGTGGACAATGCCGTGCCTGACCTTGTACGGCATGAACTCATGTTCGGCTATGGAGCGGAAGATGTGGACAATACGATTGTACCGATGTGCGTCAACGGACAAGAGCCTACTGCAGCAATGGGAAATGATACGCCGTTGGCTGTGTTGAGTGAACGTCCGCAGCTGTTGTTTAATTATTTCCGCCAGCAGTTTGCTCAAGTGACCAATCCTGCTATCGATTCTATACGTGAGAGTCTGGTGATGTCGCTGACTGAATATATCGGCAGGGTAGGCTCAGGCATACTCTATCCGGACGAGTCGAATTGCAAGATGGTCCGTTTGCCTCACCCAATCTTGAATAATACCCAGCTCGATATCTTGTGCAATATCCGCTACAAAGGATTCAATACGGTGAAGCTTCCGATGCTGTTCGAATGCACGAAAGGCGAAGACGGGTTGCGTTCGGCACTCGACCATTTATGCAAAGAGGCTGCACGGAGTGTAGATGAGGGTTACAATTATATTATCCTTTCCGACCGGGATATTGATGAGACGCACGCTGCTATTCCATCGTTGCTGGCGGTCAGTGCCGTGCATCATTATCTTATCTCGGTAGGCAAACGTGTACAGACGGCTCTGATTGTAGAAAGTGGCGAGATACGTGAACCGATGCATGCTGCTCTTTTATTGGGATATGGCGCGTCTGCCTTTTGTCCCTACATGGTATTTGCCATACTCGATGATTTGGTGAAGCGTAAGAAAGTGCAGGAGAATTATGATACCGCCGAAGCCAATTATATCAAGGCGATGAAGAAGGCTTTGCTGAAAATCATGGCGAAGATGGGTATCTCTACCATTCGTTCGTATCGTGGTGCAAAGATATTCGAGGCGGTAGGTTTGTCGGAGAGTTTGCTCAAAGCCTATTTCGGAACGGAGGTCTCTACGATTGGAGGTATAGGTCTGGAGACGATTGCCAGAGATGCAGTGATTATGCATGATGCTGGATTCTCCCAAAAGGCGGAAACGGATTTTCTGCCTAATCTCGGGCAGTTCCATTATCGTAAAGACGGGATACTTCATGCGTGGAATCCGGAGACCATCGCTACGCTTCAGTTGGCAACAAGGACTGGTGATTACAAGAAGTATAAGGAATTTGCAAAGCTGGTAGATGAGAAAGCGGACGCTATCTTTATCCGTGATTTCTTCGATTTCAAGCGTGCCGCTACACCGGTCGATATTGATAAGGTAGAACCGGTCAGCTCTATCGTGAAGCATTTTGTGGCAGGAGCCATGAGTTTTGGCGCACTTTCGAAAGAAGCGCACGAGGCGATTGCTTTGGCGATGAATAAGCTGGGCGCACGTTCCAATACGGGCGAAGGCGGAGAGGATAACGAGCGTTTCCATTCGCAGATAGACGGAATCTCTCTGTCGAGCAAGACCAAGCAGGTGGCGTCGGGGCGTTTTGGCGTGACGACCGAATATCTTGTGAATGCGGAAGAGATACAAATCAAGGTGGCACAGGGTGCAAAGCCCGGAGAGGGAGGGCAGTTGCCCGGCTTTAAGGTGGATGAAGTAATTGCCAAGACCCGTCATTCCATTCCCGGCATATCGTTGATTTCTCCGCCACCTCACCATGATATCTATTCTATCGAGGATTTGGCGCAACTCATCTTCGACCTTAAGAATGTCAATCCGAAGGCAGCGATAAGCGTGAAACTCGTAGCTGAGAGCGGCGTGGGTACGATTGCTGCCGGAGTAGCGAAAGCGAAAGCGGATATCGTGGTCATCTCAGGTGCGGAAGGTGGAACCGGCGCCAGTCCGGCATCCAGTATGCGCTTTGCGGGCGTTTCGCCGGAGATTGGGGTAAGCGAAGCACAACAGACGCTTGTCAAGAATGGTTTGCGTGGACATGTGCGCCTTCAGGTCGATGGACAGTTGAAGACCGGGCGTGATGTCATCCTGATGGCATTGCTCGGTGCAGAGGAGTTCGGTTTCGGGACGTTGTTGCTTATCGTGTTGGGTTGTGTCATGATGCGGAAGTGTAATCTGAATACCTGTCCGCTCGGAGTAACGACTCAGAATCCGGAGCTGCGCCGTCATTTCTTGGGTAAATACCAATATCTGGTGAATTACTTTACCTTCCTTGCCGAGGAGGTGCGCGAGTATCTTGCCGCGATGGGCTATACAAAGCTTGACGATATAGTAGGGCATACTGAACTGATTGTACGCAAACCGGCGGCTGCGGGCAGCAAACCGGCGATGCTGGATTTCTCCCGTCTTCTTTTCAAAGAGGATGCGCAATGCTCGCTTTATCATACGACAGGGCAATTGCATGAATTGGACGGGGTGCTTGACCGCCAGATTATCCGTTCTGCCCAGCGTGCTGTGGAGGAGCAGGAGGAGGTGAACCTCGATTATGCCATCAAGAATACAGACCGTGCGGTAGGTACGATGCTCAGCGGATTGATTGCTTCGAAGTATGGCGAAGCGGGACTGCCGGATTCGACGGTCAATATCAAGTTCAAGGGCAGTGCCGGTCAGAGTTTCGGTGCATTCCTCGTGAAGGGCGTAAACTTCAAGTTGGAAGGCGAAGCGAACGATTACTTTGCGAAGGGATTGAGCGGCGGGCGCATTGCTATCTTGCCGCCGATACGGAGCAATTTCAATGCTGAGGACAATACTATTGCCGGCAATACGGGACTGTATGGCGCGACGTCGGGCGAGTTGTATGTCAACGGAAGAGTAGGCGAGCGTTTCGCGGTGCGTAATTCCGGGGCGATTGCCGTGGTGGAAGGAGCCGGTGACCATTGTTGCGAATACATGACCGGTGGTCGGGTTGTCGTGTTGGGCGAGACCGGACGGAATTTCGCGGCGGGTATGAGCGGTGGCGTAGCCTATGTGTGGGACAAACGCCATGACTTCGATTATTTCTGCAATATGGATATGGTGGAAATCAATCTCGTGGAGGAGAGCTCCTATCGTAAGGAGCTGCATGAGCTGATTCGCCAGCATTATCTTTATACCGGGTCGAAGCTGGCGCGCCAGATGCTGGACGACTGGAATCGGTATGTTGAGGATTTCATCCAAGTCGTGCCGATTGAATATAAGCGTGTGCTGCAGGAAGAACAGGTACGGAAGTTGCAACAGAAGATTGCCGATATGCAGCGCGATTATTGAAACAATGTGCTAATTGGGTTGCGCTGTGCTTGCGTCAATACGTTTGCATACCGCATGGCATTAGCACATCAGCCCATTAGCATATTAACACATTAAAAAAATTATTCATATGGGAGATCCAAAAGCATTTTTGACTATACATCGCAAGGAGGCGGGATATCGCCCCGTGCACGACAGGATTCATGATTTCGGCGAAGTGGAACAGACACTCAACTCGAACGACCGCCGGCAGCAGGCGGCGCGTTGTATGGATTGTGGTGTGCCCTTCTGTCATTGGGCGTGTCCGCTGGGCAATAAGCCGCCGGAGTGGAACGATGCGTTGTATCGTGGCGACTGGGAGTTGGCTTACCGGTTGCTCAATTCGACTAACGATTTTCCGGAGTTTACGGGGCGTGTATGTCCGGCATTGTGCGAGAAGGCGTGTGTCTTGAATCTGGTGGAACACGAGCCGACTACCAATCGCGAGGATGAGGCGGCTATCACGGAGCATGCCTTTGCCGAGAATTATGTGCGTATCCATCATCCGGAGCGCAATGGGAAGCGTGTAGCCGTAATCGGTTCTGGTCCGGCAGGGCTTGTGGCTGCTAATCGGTTGAACCTGATGGGCTATGCTGTTACGGTATTCGATAAGAATGAAGACGCGGGTGGATTGCTGCGCTATGGCATTCCGAATTTCAAGTTGAACAAGGCGGTCATTGACCGTCGTTTGGAGGTGTTGCGTGCGGAGGGCATCGTGTTCGAGTTTAATCGGGGAATCGAATTGGCACAGTTGCCCGAAGGCTTCGATGCTTATGTAATTGCTACGGGGACGCCTCAGGCACGCGACTTGCCTGTTCCCGGACGCGACCTGAAGGGGATATATTTTGCGCTGGATATGTTGGCACAGCAGAACCGTTTGCTTGCCGGCATGGAGTTTAAGCGTGACGAATTGGTGAATGCGCGGGGGAAGGATGTGCTGGTGATTGGCGGCGGCGATACGGGGAGCGATTGCATCGGTACGGCGCACCGGCAGGGTTGCCGCAGTGTGACGCAGATTGAAATCTTGCCGCAGCCGCCCGTGGGACCTGATGACCCACAGCATCCATGGCCCGAATGGCCGCGTACGCTCAAGACGACGTCGAGCCACGAAGAGGGGTGCACGCGCCGATGGAATATCAATACGTTGCGCTTTATCGGCAAAGAGGGAAAGGTTACAGGCGCCGAGGTGCAGGAGATTGTATGGAAGCCGAATCCCGAAGGGGGACGTCCGCTAATGGAGCCGGTCGGCAAGCCGGAGCTCATCAAGGCGGATATGGTCCTCTTGGCAATGGGATTCCTGAAGCCGCAGCTCCCGTCGTTTGCCCCGAATGTGTTCATTGCCGGAGATGCCGCCCTCGGTGCGTCGCTCGTGGTCCGGGCGATGGCGAGCGGACGAGAGGCTGCGGAGAGGGTGCGGAAGTTTTTAGAGGAGTAGTTAGGAGTTGGAAGTTAGTAGTTAGTATGGGAAGGGGTTTCCTCATGCTTTAGTTTGGGCAGGAGTTAGAGGAGTTAGTTCGCTTTCGTGGCAGGAGTTAGAGCCGAACGCTTTCATTTGTATTATTATTATCGGCTTTTAACTCCTGTGCGAAGCACTAACTCCTCTAACTTATTTAATTTCTATTATTTAACTCATTTGACTCCTAATCTATAGGGGTTCAGGAGTTCTTCAGAAACTTTGGGAGATGTGCCGATGGGGTTCGGGAGCACTTCAAAAATTTCTGGAGACGTGCCGACGGGGTTCGGGAGCACTCTCAAGATTTCTGGAGACGTGCCGACGGGGTTCGGGAGCACTTCAAAAATTTCTGGAGACGTGCCGACGGGGTTCGGGAGCACTCCAAAAGTTTCTGGAGACGTGCCGATGGGGTTCGGGAGCACTCTAAAAATTTCTGGAGCCATTTTCCGAGGGTTCGGGAGACCGTCTAAAACTTTTGGAGAGGTTTTACAGGGGTGGAAAACCCTCTCCGGCAATGAACAATTGAAATAAAAAACGTACCTTTGTCTGCGTAACGAAATAGGACGAACAGATGATGCGTATAGATATACTGACGGTGTTGCCGGAAATGATTGACGGCATGGTGAATTGCTCGATTGTGAAGCGGGCGCAAGACAAAGGATTGGCAGAAATACATCTTCATAACTTACGGGATTATACGACGAATAAATGGCGGCGGGTGGATGACTATCCCTTTGGAGGCGAAGCGGGGATGGTGATGCAAATCGAACCTATCGACCGTGCCATCTCGGCTCTCAAGGCTGAGCGGGAATATGATGAGGTAATCTATACGTCGCCCGACGGAGAGACCTTCAACCAGCCGATGGCGAACAGTATGTCGCTGCTGAACAACCTGATTATTCTTTGCGGACATTACAAAGGAATTGATTACCGTATCCGCGAGCATCTGATTACAAAAGAAATATCGGTGGGTGATTATGTATTGACCGGCGGCGAGCTGGCGGCAGCCATAATTACGGATGCGGTGGTGCGTCTGATTCCCGGCGTAATAGGCGATGAGCAAAGTGCGTTGTCCGATTCGTTTCAGGACGATTTGCTGGCGCCTCCGGTTTATACTCGACCGGCAGACTACAAGGGTTGGAAGGTTCCGGAGGTATTGCTTTCGGGTCATCAACGGAAAATAGAGGAATGGCGATTGCAGCAGGCGCAGGAGCGGACTGCCCGGTTGCGTCCGGATTTGTTGCGGAACAAGTAGAAGAACACATCATATAAACAGAAAGAATAATCATGATAGAAAACGAAAGAAATATAAGACAGCAATTGGTGCTGGAGGCTGCCCGCCGCATGATGACGGCAGCGCGGACGGCTCCGAAGGGAAAGGGAATCGATATCGTGGAAATCGGCATGGCGACAGACGAGGATATCCTCCGCCTGTCGGATGAGATGGTCCGCATTGCGGAAGAGACCGGCATGAAGTTTTTCCTTCGGGATGCAGAGAATATCAAACAGGCGGAGGCAATCGTATTGCTGGGAACGCGCCAGCAGACACAGGGACTGAACTGCGCGCATTGTGGATTTGCCACCTGCGCCGAGAAACCGGAGGCCGTCCCATGCGCCATCAACTCGGTCGATTTGGGTATTGCCATCGGTTCGGCTTGTGCCATGGCTGCAGATATGCGTGTCGATACGCGGGTGATGTTCAGTGCAGGTTTGGCAGCCCAACGGTTGCATTATTTAGGTGAGGCAAGCAAATGTGTGATGGCAATTCCTGTAAGCGCCTCTTCCAAGAATCCCTTCTTTGATCGCAAACCGAAAGAAACGAAACAGGCATGATGAGATTTTCGAATAAGTTGGAGCTGAGGTATAACTTTAACGAGAAGTCCAATTATATGGATGCAATGATTCGGCATCGTTGTGAGAAGGAGGTTCTGACGATGATTCGTTCGCTGGCTGATATGTTGGATGTGAAGCTGACGGTATATACCGAGCCGGTTGTCGTGCCGGAGGGTTACCGGGAAATATGGGCAGTTGCTGGCGAAAATACGCGTTGCATCTCGGTTATCTTGAATATGGTGATGCAAATCTTGATTCGCCCGACGTTGTCGGTAGGTGGACAGCCATTGGCAGAACGGACCGAGCAAGACGAAGCCCTGTTGCAGCGGGAGATGGCGAAGTTCCGCCGCGATTTGAAACTGCATGCGATGGGTGTCCCTCCGAAGTTGGTGGATTTGCTCAGTGCCTCCCCGCGTTTCTGTAAATATAAATCCAATTTCTACGAAGCGGTGAAGGGCTATCCGAAAGTGAGCAAACTCTCCTTCCGGGAACTGAACGAAAGCAATCGTCCGCGTTCCGGCTCATTGGAGGTGAAGCGCAGCCAGTTTGATTATTTCATCCTGCGGACGGATGAACTTTCCCCGGTGATTGACAAAAATGCGACGGTTGAGATTATCTCTCCGGTGCTGAAGGATGCGCGTTACCGTTGGAAAGGCATATATAATCGCGGAGGCATGACCATCGATTTCTATATGCAGGACGAGGAATTCAAGAAGCAAATGATTGATGATAAGATTGCTTTTTCAAGCGGGATGTGCATCGATTGCGTCTTGGAAATATCGCGCCGGCTTTCCGAACTGGGCGAAGTCATCAACACAAGCTATGTCGTAACGACTGTTATCCGTACTCGTTTCGGAAAAATGGAAATCATTACGCCGCAGGGCAAGCGGCATTTGCGCAAATTGCAAGCCGAGAAAGAGCAACTGACGCTGGATTTGTTTCTGTAAAGTCGGTCGAGTAACAGCATGAGGAACAAAATACACAACATTCTATACGCTTTGATTTGTCTGGTCATATTAAGTAGTTGCAGCACGACGAAATATGTCCCCGACAACCAATATCTCTTGGATAAGGTCGAGATTGTATCGGATGGCGGCCCCTTCAAACCTTCGGAGTTGCGCGATTATTTGCACCAGCGTCCGAACTTTAAGGTGTTCGGCTTGATGAAATGGCAGTTGTATGTATATAACTGGTCCGGGCGTAATGAGAAGCGATGGGTTAACAAGCAACTCCGTCGAATGGGAGAGCCGCCGGTCATTATGGATACGACGTTGATAATCCAATCTGAAGCGGAACTCGAGCGGTTTCTCGTGAACAAAGGCTATATGAATGCCGAGGTGACGCATGTTATCGACACCAGCCGCTATAAAAAAGCAGTTGTTACTTATAAGGGGACGCCAAACGAACCTTATCGCATCAGTGATTATAAGATGTCGCTCTACGACAAAACCATCGACAGCATTGCACACTTGCAGCCTCGGCAGCGTTCATGGTTGGCTTCGGCATTTCATCCGGCAGATGCTTCATATACTCCCTTTGTGAAAGCGGGCGATTTATTCGACCGGGACATGCTGGATAAAGAGCGCGGACGTATCACTACGTTAGTCAGACGACGTGGATATTATTCGTTCAATAAGGATAACCTGACTTATCTTGCCGACAGTTCGCTGAACCGCTATGCGGTCGACGTGGAGATGCTGCTTAAACCTTACCGCCGCTTGCTTCCCGACGGGACGGTACGCGAGGAGAACCATCGGCAGTATCATCTGGATAAGGTTTCTATCGTGGTAGACTATGACCCGTTGCGGTCCGAAAGCCAGAATGCGTTGAACCTAACTGACACCGTATGGGCAGGAAATCTGGCTATAATCTATGGAAAGTCCGGACGCTATATACGCCCGTCGGCTTTAGCACGTAGCATTTATCTTTCGCCCGGGCAGATGTATAATGAGCGGAACGTCGAACAGACTTATTCGTCATTCGCCCGCCTTCGTGCATTGAAGAATATTAATGTACGCTTTGACGAGAAGGAGGTGGGAGATTCTCTGAAGTTGGATTGTACCGTGCTGATGACGCCTACGCAGCTGCAGGGATTCGGAGTCGATGTTGAGGGAACGAACTCTGCAGGCGATTTAGGCTTTGCCAGCAGTGTCAGCTACCAACATCGCAACCTGTTCAGAGGTTCGGAAGCGTTTATGATAAAGTTTCGTGGAGCGTACGAAGCGTTGGGGTCGGGCGATGATAGCTTTGATGGCGATTATTGGGAGTTCGGCGCAGAGACTGGCATTACTTTCCCGCGCTTCGTGTTTCCTTTCGTCAAAGAATCTTTTAAGAGGCGGCTTCGGGCAACTACCGAATTCAAGGTGGGATATAGTTTCCAAACACGTCCGGAATATCAGCGTGCGCTGCTGTCGGGAGGTTGGAGCTACATCTGGCAGCAAAGATTCAATGCGCAGGCGCGTCATGTCTTCAAATTAGTCGATATTGACTATGTGCACTTGCCTAAGATTGATGCGGACTTCGCGGCGAGCCTGCCGGAATCGACCCGGAGATATAACTTTACTGACCAATTCATCTTCGGAATGGGATATACCTATTCGTTCACTAACTATACGCCACAGGAGAAGATACATAATACGCACTCCCTCCGTGTTTCGATTGAGACGGCAGGCAATTTGCTTTACGCCATATCTAATATCACCCATGCACGCCGGAATGCTGAAGGTATGTATGAATTGCTGGGGATACCGTATGCGCAATTTACGAAGGTCGATGCAGACTTCAGCAAGAGCATCACCATTGACCAGCGCAATAAAGTAGCTTACAGAATAGGCTTCGGCGTCGGGTATCCTTATGGTAACATGACCAAACTGCCGTTCGAACGGAGTTATTTCTCTGGTGGAGCTAACAGTGTGCGCGGGTGGTCGGTACGTTCGCTGGGCCCCGGAAGCATGGAAGAGCGGTACGCCAACTCGTTCGCAGACCAAGTAGGTGACATCCGCCTTGACCTCAGCATAGAGTACCGTACTAAACTCTTCTGGAAGTTCGAGGCGGCGGCATTTATAGACGCGGGCAATATCTGGTTGTTCCATGAGGACGAAGCTCATCCGAACGCCAACTTCGATTTCTCACGCTTCTACAAAGAGATTGCCGTCTCCTATGGTCTCGGATTACGCCTCGATTTCAATTTCTTCCTTTTGCGATTCGATATGGGTATGAAGGCGTACAATCCTCAGAAGCGCGGCAGTGCGCGTTGGGCGATAAAGAATCCGAATTTCAACGATAACTTTGCTTGGCATTTCGCGGTAGGTTATCCGTTCTGATTTACTGATATTTATCTGCAGCATGAGCCGTTCATAGGTGTGCGTTTCATCAATCTCCGTTCGTATCGTGCGACGGAAAGTTGATTTTTTTCGAAAATAATTGCGTAAAAAGTTGCATTATTTATTATTAGTTGTAACTTTGCAGCTGGATACTTTAAATTTCATGATCTAAAAATAAATCAAATGAAAACTAAAATGCTTGGACTATGAAAAGATTAATAGAATAAATAAGACATAGAGGCTGGCAAATGCTTCGCACTCCAAAATCTCGAAACATATCGCTGCGTAGAGATTTCACTCTGGTGCATTTACTGAAATCTATTGTTTTATTTATTCTATTTATTTTTTCTGCTGATGGCGTCTCAGATGCTGCCAGCTTGATGAAAATACAACCTTCTGGAAATTTATATTCTAATGGATTGTATTTGCTCCTACTTCGAAAAATCACGGATTCTATCGATTTGAATGGAGTGAAAATAGATGGAATCGTTGATTTTGAAAGTTCTACTAATGTGCAAATTTGAAAAATCAATGCTTTTTTGAATTTGTATGATGTGCAAAGTCGTAAAATAGCATATTTTTTGAGATTGAATCTGGTATGACTTAATAGATTATATGAATCTTTTAGGTTGGCGAAATGATAAATCGGAAAAATCCATGTAGTTTTATAGGCTGTATTTTATATTAATTAGCAGCGTGGCTGCTATAAAGAATTTGTTTTAGATGAAAGATTACGAGAAAGTGAAAGGAAGCAATTGCTCTCGCTTTACGAATGCTGCTCATCTTGGATTCCACCAGCGTGTTGCGAATCGACTCGATTTGATTGCAGATCTTTCGAAGGTTCATATCACGACTGAACTGGATGAATATAAGGGTTGCATCAATGATGAGAAGGACAGAACTCGTGAAAGTCGTTCCACTGAGAAGACTGTGGCTCTGAGTGAAGTCAATCAGCAGCGGGAGCGGATAATTCCGTTCATTACACAGACTATGGCAGCGGCCGAGTGGTCGCCGATTGAGGATGTCAAACTCGCCGGTCGCGTTATGAGATCCGTGTTCGGACCTTATAAGAACTTGCAGCGCGAGCGTGACGACGAAAAGACAGCTTTGATAACCACTATGGTGCATGACTTCGAAAAGCCTGAATATGCTGCGCATATCGAAGCGTTGCACTTGACTGAGACATTGCAGATGCTGGAAAATCTGAACAACCGTTACATCCAACTAAGGGAAGAACGTCTGAAAGAGGCGCTTGCCCATAAGCAGGAGAATTCGAAGGTGTTACGCCAACGGACAGATGCTGTTTATGTAAGGATTACAGAGTTGATCTATGCAAGCTTACTGCTCGAAACAGTGGATGATAATATTACATTTATCAATACGCTGATGCGTGATTTGAATGGTATTATCGATGAATTCAATTCGTCATTTAATATCAGTAAGGGAATCAAGAAAGCAAATAAAGACCGTAAGCCATCCGAAGAGGAGGAAGATGCTCCGACTGACGAGCAGATGCCTACGACGGAAGAATAAAGTAAGTATAAAATAATAATTGCTTTATGATTTTATAGTTGATATGTAATGGAATCTAACAGCGTAAAGCCATTTTTATATAAGATAGCTGAGCTGTTCTATCTTCAGCACGGCGCGGAGATACATCGCATAGCGTTTGTCTTTCCGAATCGCCGTGCTGGATTGTTTTTCAGGAAGTATCTTTCTGAAGTAGCAGCTAAGCCATTGTTTTCGCCGGCTATCCTGACGATAAATGATTTGTTTTATCAGGTTTCAGGCAAGCATCCTGTCAATAAAATCCGTGCGTTATTTAAGTTGTATGAAATCTATCGTCGCAGAAGCGGCTCTGACGAGACGTTTGATAACTTCCTATATTGGGGAGAGATGCTGCTGAATGACTTTGATGATGTGGATAAATACATGGCGGATGCGCGGAAACTATTTTCGAATGTGTCTGACCTGAAAATGTTGGATGATGATTATAGTTTCTTGACAGAGGAACAAATCAGCGCTATACGCGCTTTTTGGTCTTCATTCTATCCGAAATCAGATACGCCTAACCAGCGGCATTTTCTGGAGTTATGGGAAGTGCTTTATGATTTGTATTCTGAACTTCGGAAGGAACTGGAAGATGAAAATAGCGGATATGACGGAATGATTTTCCGTGAGTCAGTCGAATATTTGCGGCAGCATCCGGAATATCAGCTTTCGTATGACAAGGTAGTGTTTGTGGGGTTGAATGCTTTGTCAGTCTCCGAAGAGCAATTCCTATTGGAACTACAGAAAAGAGGAGTCGCTGATTTTTATTGGGATTATGCTTCGCCGATAATTCGGGATAAGAACAATAAATCGGCGTTCTTTATGGAACGTAATTTGCGTTTGTTCCCATCTCATTTCGAATTGCCATGCGAAGAGTTGGCTGTTCCCCAAATTGATGTGATTAGCGTGCCGTCGGCTATTGGTGAGGCAAAACAGGTCTATCATTTGTTGGAGGAATTTAATCAGGAGGAGGAGCTAACTGACGAATGCGCCATACGCACAGCGGTTGTACTTCCTGACGAACAGCTACTCATTCCGGTTTTGAATTCGATACCTGAGTCAATCCATAATATCAATATTACGATGGGATATCCGTTATCGGGCACTCCTGTTGCCACATTGATGGATGCGATTCTGTCGTTACAGAAAAATACGCGCTACATAGGCGGAAATGATGCTGAAGCAGAGTCAACCATTGGGTATTACTATCGGGATGTGCTTCCGATTTTGAATCATCAGTATGTGTCGGCTGCGTGCGGTGAGTTGGCTGCACAATTAATCGATGACATCCGACGCTACAATCGTATATATATAAGGTATGACGAGCTTCGCAAGAATGATTTGCTGATGGCTATCTTTACCCCTTTGCAAGATGCAACGCAGTGCTCGGATTATCTGATTAACATCCTTGAAAAATTGAATGAGGGGCTTCATTCTGCAGAGCAGGAAGAGGAAGAAAACGACAGCGGAAGGCGAGTTGCATCAGCGGATATCGAACAGGAGTTCGTGTTTCATTACTTTGCTACGGTGAACAAACTGAAAGAGGTCATAGCGGAAGCAGGAGTGGAGATGCGCATAGATACCTATTTCCGCCTACTCCGGAGAATGACAGAGCTGATAACTGTTCCGTTTGAAGGGGAGCCGTTATCTGGACTGCAAATCATGGGAGTTTTGGAGACTCGCGCCGTCGATTTCGACCGCGTGATACTCCTTTCCATGAATGACGGAACCTTTCCGATGAAGCGTGCAACCAATTCGTTTATCCCGTATAATCTACGTCGGGGCTTCGGACTTCCGACGTATGAGCATCAGGACAGTGTTTGGGCATACCATTTCTATCGTTTGCTGCAACGTGCTCGTCGGGTTGTACTATTATATGATTCACGGAGTGGCGGTCTGCAGACCGGTGAAGTAAGCCGCTATGTTCTGCAGTTGAAGTATCACTTCGGTGTGCCGCTGAACGAAAAGATTGTCGTATATGATGTCGCGACTACGTCCATTCCGCCAATTCGTGTCGCAAAAGACGCCGCTGTGTTGCAGAAGCTACAAGACTTTAGCCGCACGGGGAGCCGGGATTTGTCAGCCAGTGCGATTAATGCATATCTTGATTGTCCGTTAAAGTTCTACTTCATGAAGATTGAAAACATCGAAGAGGAAGATGAAGTGACCGAGACGATAGAGAGCGACATCTTCGGGAGTATCTTGCATAAAGTAATGGAAGAACTGTATCAGCCCATGCGGGGAAAACTTGTGACAGCAGACGTCCTAAAATTGATTCGTGACGACGAACGATTGTTGACCGATACAATTACCCGCGCATTTGCTGAAATCTTTTTCAAGAGCGATACACTTCGTCCCCTCGAAGGACAAAACTATTTGATAGGTGAGATGATTCGTCTGTATGCACGGAAGATTCTGGAACGCGACGCACGCTATACGCCATTTCATTATGTGGAATCCGAGAAGCTGGTGCGCCAACTCATTTCGTTGAGCGACGGAACCGAAGTGCGCCTGAAGGGATTTATCGACAGAGTAGACGCCATCGATTCGAAGCTCCGCATAGTCGATTACAAGACAGGCAGCGGACAGTTGGTATTCGATACAATCCACAGTCTGTTCGACCGGGAGTTGAAAGACCGCCCGAAAGCTGTCATGCAAGTCTTTTTGTATGCTTGGATGTACGGAAGACAAAAGGGTTTCGACGGGCGCGACATTCAGCCTACCATATATTATATGCGTCAGTTGTTCGAGGAGAATTTCAATCCGGCGGTTGTCCATCGCATAGCGTGGGGCAAGCAGGAGAGGATAGAGAGCTTCACACCTTTTGAAATCGACTTCGAAAGCGAATTGCGGGCATGTTTAGATGAAATCTTCGATGCTTCTGTCGATTTTACTCAGACGGAAAATGACAAAGTATGTGGCTACTGCCAGTTCCGCAGCCTTTGCGGACGTTGACCGCAGCCGTTTCAGAAAAGAAATCCTAAAGAGAAACTGAGAGAGTTGGTGCGTTGTGATAAATACAACGTGCCGACATCTCCCGTTTGCGTATTGGTATAAGAGAAGTCGGAATGTACGGAATGCAAACCGAACTCGTAGGAGAAATCCAAGAAGAGCCGCCCAATCGAAACTCCCACCGCCGAAACGAAATTGATGGCGTATGGAATATTATTCCCCTCATGTTGCAGTGAAATGGTAGAAGAGTTGAGACTATAATCACTCTTGTAATGATAAATTGCTTTCGGTCCGAACTTGAAACTCATCGCATAGGGGCCCTCTTTGACGAAGTGATAACCCACCAGGATAGGTACTTCCAACGAATTGATTTCAGAGCTAAGTCGCAGCATAGCCTCCGGCGATTGAGTGGTAATGTTGGTAGTCGGAAGGAAGGGGTTGTCGAATTGGATTTCCGCATTGTTCCGATACCAACTGACGCTGGGTTGAATGAAAAAGCGATTAATGTTGACCGAGAACGTAAATGCCGCCAGATAACCTACCTTATAGTGAATCCGATAGTCGCCTACGCTTTCATTATCTATCATGAGCGACTGAACGATGGGAAACGCAGAGTTAAAGCCTACCCGCACCCCGAAATTATAGGGCTTGTCGTAGTTTTGCAGGATGTTCTGTGCCGAACCCGACAGACACGCCAGCAGAAGACAACTTGTAGCGAGTAGAACCTTCATGCGTTTATCCTTTCTTCTTTTGTACAGACCAGCCGAACTTCCCGACCAATGCGCCTAACTCATAGTACTTGCCGTGCGAATAAGCCAACAGCCCTGCTTTTTGCAGGTCGAATGCTCCACTCTCTGCGTCCAGAAACTTCTCATCAGCCAATACATTGACTACATCGGCAATAAACATGTCGTGACTGCCGAGCGAAAGCACCTCTTTTACGCGGCATTCAATGCAGAGCGGGGATTCTTCGATGATGGGAGCATTGACCACAGCCGCTTTTCCGGGAGTCAACTTCATCTCATCGAACTTATGATGCTCTTTCCCGGAGTTTACACCGCACCAATCTGTTGCGAAAGCAAGGTCTTTCGTAGTTAGGTTGATGACGAACTCCATATTTTTCTTGAGAATCGGATAGGAGTAGCGTTCGGGACGTACCGAAATGTAACACATCGGAGGATTTGTACAAAGTGTACCCACCCAAGCAACCGTGATGATGTTATATTCTTCCGGCGAACTTCCGCAAGATACCATGACTGCCGGCAGAGGGTAAATCATAGTACCGGGTTTCCACGAATGTTTCATGTTGTTTAGAGGTTTCAGAAATAAAGAATGAAGAACTAAGAATGAAGAATAGCATGATATATTCCCCATTCTTCATTCTTAATTCTTCATTCCTCATTTATTTAATAATAATATCGTCTTTATTGATTTTCCGTTCGCAATAATGGCATTTGATAGTTCCTGCCTCCTTGTCGATGACGTCGAAGCGCGTAGGCATCGGTTCGTTGTTCGTGATACATTTCGGATTATTGCACTTCACGAGACCGACCAATACGTCAGGAAGCGAAACGCACTTCTTTTCTACCACTTCGTAATCGCGGATAATGTTCAGAATCACGTTCGGTGCGACCAAGGCAATGCGGCTGATTTCATCTTCGTTGAAGAATTTATCGGAAATCTTAATCATCCCTTTCACGCCGAACTGGTTGCTTGGCAGGTTGTTGGCAATCGTAATCGTATTATGCTCCATCTTGTCCAATTCCAGCAGCGAAGCCACTTTGAAGAGTTGCGTCGGAGGGATATGATCGATGACTGTTCCGTTCTGAATAGCTGCCACCAGCAGTTCTTTATTGTTTTTTAATGCGCTCATAATGCTAAAGTTTAATCGATTGAGATACCTAATACTTCACAAATAATGGCTTGCCGGGCGAAGAGTCCGTTGTGTGCCTGCTGAATGTAGTACGCTTTCGGATTGTCATCCACATCGTAGGCAATCTCATTGACGCGCGGAAGCGGATGCAGGATGCGCAGGTTCTCTTTGCTGTTTGCCAGCATCGAGTTCTTCAGGATATACACATTCTTAACGCGCTCGTACTCTTCAAGGTCCGTGAATCGTTCGCGTTGCACGCGCGTCATGTAGAGGATATCGCTTTGGTTGATGATATCTTCCGTAAATTCCGTATGTTCATAGTATTTGATACCGTGCTGGTCGCAGAAGTTTTTCTGCTCGTCCGGCATCCGCAGCTCGTTAGGCGCGATGAAGTGGAACGTCGGGTTGAAGTGCGACATGCCGACAATCAGCGAATGCACGGTCCGTCCGTATTTCAGGTCGCCCACCATCGTGATGGTCAGGTCGTTCAGTTTGCCTTGCGTTTTGCGGATGGAATATAAGTCCAACATCGTCTGCGACGGATGCTGGTTGGCTCCGTCTCCGGCGTTGATGATGGGGATGTTGGTCACTTCCGACGCATAGCGTGCCGCGCCCTCCAAGTAATGGCGCATAATAATCAGGTCGGCATAGTTGCTGACCATAAGGATAGTATCTTTCAGCGTTTCGCCTTTCGACGAACTGGTCGTAGAGGCGTCTTGGAAGCCAATTACCCTGCCGCCCAATCGGTTCACTGCAGTCTCGAAACTCAAACGTGTGCGCGTAGAAGGTTCGAAAAAGAGCGTCGCCGCGACTTTCCCTTCCAACAATCGGCGGTTCGGGTTTTGTTCAAACTTTTCCGCGTTATCCAGAATTCGAAGAATGTCCTCTTTGGTACATTGATCGATTGAAACTAAGCTTTTACTTTTCATAGATTGTGTATATTCTGTCTTTTGTATTTGCGAAGTTACGAAACATTTCCCAATGTTGGGCGCAATCGAAAGACTATTTTTTATTTCCTTCGTTTCCCTTTTCTTTTTCCCAAAAGGGGTGTCTGTTCTTTTCTCTTGAAAGAACAGAACCAAAAGTTCAAGGCTGCGCCTGCTGCGCTACACTCTCGCCTTCGTCGGGCGTGGCGGGCTCGCTGCCTTCATCCGGTTCGTTCGCGCTGCTGTTGCCGTTGATGGCGGCCATCGAGCCGATGAGTCCGTTGATGATGTCGATGAAGCTATTGATTTCGTCGCTGGGCTGCACGACGGCGTAGGCGTTGATGGTGT
>CASEMX010000016.1 GCA_949289155.1 uncultured Parabacteroides sp. | reverse complement strand
ATTTATATATATATATAAATATATATAGTATAAAATTTTTACTTCCCCTTTTCTGGCTCCGAAACATTTTTCTCCTAAAAGCTAATTGTCATTTGTAATAATTGTAAGGATTGTAAGGGAGGATTACGAATTACGAATTTCGGATTTCGAATTACGGATTTCGAATTGAGGAGGATTATCCTATAATTCGTAATTCATAATTCTCAATTCGTAATTTAACAGATTTTTACACCTTAGCCGCCCTATTTTTTTGTTTTGCCCGGCATCTGTATTTACCTTTGCATACGGTCGGGGGCATGAAGGAGGGCAATGGTTTTTACAGGCATAACCGCAGCGGTTTATAATTATAAAAAAATAAGGAGATGTTGACATTACCATCATTTGAGGCGAAGATAACGGAAGCAGACGGAAGGAAATGGATTTTCGACAGCATCCGGCGGAAGTATGTGGCGTTGACGCCCGAAGAGTGGGTGCGGCAACATTTCGTGAACTACCTCGTCACCGTAAAAGGGTTCCCGAAAGAGCTTATCGCCAACGAGGTGGCAATCCGGCTCCCCCAGCTCTCCAAACGGTGCGACACGGTGGTCTATGGCAAAGATTTGAAGCCGCTTGCCATTGTGGAATATAAAGCATCGACGGTGGAAATCACCCAAGCGGTATGGGACCAAGTGCTCCGTTACGACATGGCGCTGCATGCGGACTACCTGATTGTGAGCAATGGCATCCGGCATATCTGTTGCCAGATGGATTACGTACGGCAACAGTGCCGTTTCCTTCCGGAGATACCTTGCTACGAGGAGATTTTAAGGAGCAAGAGGAGATAAGGGGATTAGCTTCCGCGCAGGAATTAAAGCTGAATGTTTAGGAGTTAAAGGAGTTAGGGCAGTTATCATTCCGCTTCGCTCCATTAGGAGCCAGAGCCAATAGCTTTAGATAATATCATCCGGGACATCCGGCTTTGACTCCTCTAACTTCCTCTAACTCCTATAACTCCTTTAATTCCTTGCCAACTGGAAAAGACGCTGTTTCGGCATAGATATTCAACGTATCAGCAGGTTGGGGTTCATCCATTTGGGGTTTATGGTTTTCCGACTTGTCCAACCCGAACTGATACCCTCCGCCCTCCTTCTTGCCATCGTCAATGAATAACGAATAAGCCAACAGGGCGATAAAAAAAGAGGCTATTAATGGTTTCATTGCTATTCCTTTCTTTTAGATTCGTACTTACAATGATGCCTTTAGAACGCGGGATGCTGCATGGATATTATGTTTTTATGGTTAATGAAGGTTAAATGAATGAGGAATTACGAATTACGAATTACTATTTCTTGCCATAATTCGTCATTCGTAATTCATAATCCCCGTTACGTTACAATTATGACAAATGACAATTAGCTTTTTTGGAGATTTAGAGATGCCTAAAAACGGAATAAGGGCGGATTGGCATCCCCACATCCGCCCTTACAATCAAGAAATTTAAAAAATTACGAATTATGGATTACGAATTACGAATTTGGGGGATATCCTATAATTCGTAATTCGAAACTCGTAATTCGTAATTCTGAAGGTTTTATCCACCGAAGTTATCGTAGTGGAGCATTTCCATCGGAACGCCCAAGCTATCCAACATGCCTTCTACGGCCTTCGACATCGGGCCCGGACCACACATGTAGTACTCGATATCTTCCGGCGCTTCGTGGTCTTTCAGGTAAGTGTTGTAGATTACCTGATGGACGAATCCCGGAGTATATTTCACACCTGCGGCATCAGCTGCCGGGTCAGGGCGGTCAAGCGCAAGGTGGAACGAGAAGTTCGGGAATTCCTTTTCCAGTTCCAAGAAGTCGTTCAGGTAGAACACTTCGTTCAGGGCGCGAGCGCCGTAGAAGTAAGACATCTTGCGGTCTGTCGTGTGGAGCGTCTTGGTCATGTGCATGATTTGTGCACGCAGCGGAGCCATACCAGCACCACCGCCAATCCACATCATCTCGCGTTTCGAATCGAAAATCGGGTGGAAATCGCCGTAAGGGCCACTCATCAATACCTTGTCGCCCGGTTTGAGGGTAAAGATATAAGACGATGCGATACCCGGCATCACGTCCATGAAGCCTACCTGAGGTTTCGGCTTGAACGGAGGCGTAGCGATACGTACCGTCAACATGAAGCGGTCGCCTTCAGCCGGATAGTTGGCCATTGAATAGGCACGGATAGTCGGTTCGTCGTTATGGCACTTCAAGCCGAAGAGGCCGAACTTCTCCCATGCCGGCAAATACTGTTCGCCAATCATGCCCTTGTCGATATCCTTGTCATAATCCATCGAGAATTTCGGGATTTTGATTTGTGCGTATGAACCCGGGATGAAGTCCATGTGCGCGCCCTTAGGCAGCTGTACGATGAACTCTTTGATGAAGGTAGCGACGTTCTTGTTCGAAATCACTTCGCATTCGTATTCCTTCACGCCCAAGACTTCTTCCGGCACTTTTACCTGCATGTCCTCTTTCACCTTCGTCTGGCAAGCCAAGCGCCAGTGCTCTTTTTGTTGCTTGCGTGAGAAGAAGACCTTTTCGGTTGGGAGGATTTCGCCCCCGCCTTCAAGTACTTGGGCGCGGCATTGTCCGCACTTTCCGCCTCCACCGCAAGCCGATGAAAGGAAAATGCCTCCTGCCTGCAATGAACTTAACAATGTGCCGCCAATCGGGGTTTCAATCTCCTTTTCCCCATTTACCGTCAGCTTGACATTCCCTGACGGGACCAATTTTGCTTTGGCGTACAATAACGCGCCCACCAGTATCATCGTGACGATAAGGAACACGACCGTTCCGCTGATGATGGTCAGTCCGCCTGACATTAATAAAATCATATCTTTATTACTCTTTAATGCGTTAAACTTAAATCTTTAAACCAGAGAAGCACATGAATGCGATACCCATCAAGCTGGTGATGATGAACGAGATGCCCAAACCTCTCAATGGCTTAGGGATGTTGGAATAGGCCAGCTTTTCGCGGATAGCGGCCATGCCGACGATAGCCAGCATCCAGCCCAAGCCGGAACCCAGGCCATACACCGTAGCTACGCCTACGTTCGGGAATGCGCGTTGTTGCATGAACAAAGAACCTCCCAAGATGGCACAGTTCACCGCAATCAAAGGCAAGAAGATACCCAACGAAGCATACAATGAGGGCGAGAATTTCTCAACCACCATCTCGACCAGCTGGGTAAATGCCGCAATAATCGCAATAAAAATAAGCAATGCCAAGAAGCTCAGGTTCACCTCTGCATATTCCGGACCTAACCATTGCAATGCCCCCTCTTTCAATACATAGTTCTCAAGCATATAGTTGATAGGAAGCGTACAAACCAAAATGAATGTCACCGCTATACCCAGGCCTAATGCAGTCTTTACGTTCTTCGAAACCGCAAGGAAAGAACACATACCCAAATAGTATGTGAAAATCATATTGTCGGAAAATATCGACCGGACAAATGTACTAAATAATTCTTCCATCTTTCTACTCGTTTAAATGGTTAATTTTCCTGAAGTTCTTTATTCCGAGAACGATGATACCATACAATCAATGCGATGATGATTAACGCCATCGGAGGCAAAATCACCAGACCGTTATTGACATATCCCATTTCATAGAACGCATCCGGAATCACTTGGAATCCCAGCAATGTGCCAGAACCGAACAATTCGCGCACGAAACCTACAATAATCAAAATGATGGCATAGCCTAATCCGTTTCCGACACCATCCAAGAAAGATTCCCACGGGCCGTTGCCCAACGCAAATGCCTCGAGGCGTCCCATCAAGATACAGTTCGTAATAATCAAACCTACATATACGGAAAGCTGCTTGTTCACATCATAAGCATACGCTTTCAACACCTCACTTACAATCGTCACCAATGCGGCACAAACCACCAACTGGACAATGATACGGATACGGTTCGGTATCGTATTACGCAAGAGTGAGATAATCACATTGGCAAAGGCAACTACAACCGTTACCGAGATGCCCATCACGATGGCAGGTTCCAATTTGGACGTTACCGCCAATGACGAACAGATACCCAGCATCTGGACAAGCACCGGGTTGTTCATGCTCAACGGGCCTACTAAAACCTCTTTATTCTTTTTAGATAATAATCCCATTTTTCGATTAATTTTGAGAAGTTAAAAATTTTACATAGCCGTTCAAGCTATTGTATAACATCCGGTCAACGCCCTGGCTGGTAATCGTACCTCCGGAAATGCCATCCACAAAGTCCTGGCCTTCGGCGCTCTTGCCCGGCTTGACTACGGCAATCGACTTGAACGCGCCATCTTTGAAAAGTTGCTTTCCTTTGAACTTGGCACTGAATCCCGGAGTCGCGATTTCAGCACCCAGACCCGGGGTTTCACCCGCGTGGCTGAAGTCTGCCCCAAAAACAGTGTTCTTGTCATCGTTCACGGAAATATATCCCCACAAAGCTCCCCACAAACCGGAACCGTTCAATGCCATGATATACTTGGTCTGGCCATCAACGGTAGCTACGAATACAGGGGAACCTGCCATCTCTCCGGCGAAAGCCTCTTCCAAGTTGGACGATTCGATTTTCATTCCATTCTCATCGAGCAAGAACCCGTCTTTAATCAGTTCTTCAAACGTCGCCTGTGCCTCGTTTGCCGTAACCGTCACATTGATTGAACGGAGTATCTGCAAACGCTTGTCATTATCTTCATTAGCCTTCTGGAACGGTCTCAATGATTGGGACGTAACCGCTAGACCTACCGCGACCAATATCACCATAACGGCCGAATAGATAATCGTGTATGCATTGCTATTGCGGTCTATACCCTTCTTTGCCGGAGCGCCTTCTTCCTTGATTTCTTCGAATTCAGAAGCCGGAGCCTGGCATACCGGACACTTTTCCGGAGCTTTATCGCCTTCGTGGACATAGCCACATACTTTACATTTAAATTTCTTTGTAGCCATATTCCTTCCTTATTTATTCACTTTAATACGGTTTAAACGACGCTTGATGTTCGCCTCTACTACATAATAATCGATTAACGGAGCAAACACGTTCATCAACAAGATAGCCAACATCATGCCTTCCGGATAACCCGGATTCAACACACGGATAATAATCGCCATTGCACCTACCAAGAAACCATAAATATATTTGCCGGTTTCCGTACGTGCCGATGTAACAGGGTCTGTAGCCATGAACACAGCGCCAAATGCGAATCCGCCTAATGCCAGATGTTCATACCAAGGCATCTGCGCAGTAGCCGTATCCGGACCTGCTACATTGAACACCAAAGCCATCAACGCGCCTCCGATGAATACGGAGAACATCGTCTTCCAGCTTGCAATGTTCGTCACCAACAAAATGATTGCACCGATAGCAATCGCAATTACGCTTGTCTCTCCGATAGAACCCGGTATAAAACCAATCAACATATCGTTGAAACTCCAAGGGAATTCAACCGTAGATGTAGTCGCCACCTTGGCAATTCCCAACGGGGTAGCGGCCGAGAAACCATCTACTACCTGGCCCGCACCCAGGCCGAACGTGTCGCTTGTGCGCACCCATATCTGGTCTCCGGACATAGCCGTCGGATAAGCGAAGAACAGGAAGGCACGTGTCACCAACGCTACGTTGAACACATTGTATCCTGTACCTCCGAATACTTCCTTCGCAAAAATTACCGCAAATGCCGTAGCTACGGCAATCATCCATAACGGAGTATCGACCGGGACAATCATCGGAATCAAAATACCGGAAACCAAGAATCCCTCTTGGATTTCCTCTTTCTTCCATTGGGCTACCGTAAATTCAATACCCAAACCGACCACATAAGATACGATAATCTTAGGCAATACGGCAAGGAATCCATAAATGAATGTCATCCAAAATCCCGGCTCAGCGCCAATAGCGAGGTTATGCTGATAACCGACATTGTACATACCAAAAAGCAAAGCCGGTAGCAATGCGATGATTACTACGGTCATTGTTCGCTTTGAGTCGATGCTATCGTGAATATGGACGCCCGTCTTTGAAGTGGCATTCGGAACAAACAAAAATGATTCGAAGCCTTCAAATACAGAACGGAACATCGCCAGCTTCCCGCCTTCCTCAAAGTTAGGCTTAATCTTGTCGAGATAATTCCTTAACGCTTTCAATGTTTTATAAATTTAATGTTATTAATTCATTTCCTTATACAACAGGTTCAATCCGTTACGGACTATCTGTTGCAATTCGATTTTTGACGTATCAACGAACTCGCACAGGGCGAAATCTTCCGGAGCCACTTCGTATATGCCCAAGTTCTCCATCTTGTCGATATCGAAAGTGATGATAGCTTTCAACAAATATTCCGGCATGATATCCATCGGGAATACTTTGTCGTATTCGTTCGACATAATCATCGCACGCTGGCCTCCCTTGATACGGGCATCCAATACGTACTCTTTTCCTTTTCCTGTCAACCAAGTCAGGTAGGAGTGGCTCACGCTATATTTGCCGAAGCCCGGTACTGCCCATCCGAAGAATTCGTTCACGTCGTCTCCTTCCGGAATTACCGTAATCTGGCAATCATAAGCCCCTAAATAGTCTGCCATGCCCACTTTCGTTCCTGTCAACACATTTCCGCTGATAATGCGCACATGTTCTCCGGACTTCACTTTGCCTGCAACGAGGCTTTCAATCGTACATCCCGCGATGGCTTTCACATAGCCCTGTTCGGTCGTTTCCGAACCAGTTATTGCCACTAAGCGTGTAAAGTCGGCAACTCCTTTATTGAACAAACGTCCCATAAGGATGACATCTGTCGCGTTTACCGTCCAAACCACCTCGCCTTTGTTTACCGGCTTGATATGGTTAATCTGCACTCCTACATTTCCTGCCGGATGCGGACCTTCAAACTCCACGACCTCTACCCCATTTGCCTTTACGCTGGAGCCTTTCTTCACGCCCACATACACTTTTCCACTGGTCAATTTGGCTAAAGCGTCCAAACCTGTTTGCAAATCAACCTCTTGTCCCTTCACCAAGAAATCGAAGTTCGGAGCCAACGGTGCGGAATTGAAAGCCGTAACGAAAATGTCACGCGGAGAATCCTTCGGAGAAGCTACGATGTCGTACGGGCGTTGCTTGATAAACGGCCACATGCCGGCATTCAACAATTCTTCCTTAACCTCTTCTGCTTTCAACGAAGCAACACTCTTCTTGCCGAATTCTTCATAATCGTTTTGCGCATCAGGTGTCACCACAATACTCAATACCTTGCGCTTCTCTCCACGATTTACGGCAGCTACTTCACCACTTATCGGTGAAACGAACTTGATTTCGGGGCGGTTCTTATCAATCATCAATGCAGAACCGGCTTTGACCTTATCGCCCGGACGAACAACTACTTTCGGAGTAATACCTGAATAATAGTCCGGAACGATTGCGTATGTCGCACTCTTTCCGCTATTTAGCATTACTTCCGGAGCTTTGCCCTTCAGATTAATGTCTAAACCCTTTTTAATCGTAATCACATTTGCCATGATATAACTAAAATTGTTTAATGTAATTTTGTGCAAAAGTAAGTATTTTTTCAGGGATTTGTTCAATATTTCCCAAATAATTATAGAAAAATTTCTCTATTCTCCGGCAAGTACCACCTTGGCAAATCAATCCGTCATTATTCCCCCGACCTAAGAGGGATATTGCACATGTAATCCATATAATATTAATAAGGTAAAAAACATCCCTGTCTCCGACTTCGCGTCGGATGGGACCGTTTATTTCAAGTGTTATCGGCTTTGGGGATAATCTATAAATTAAAGGAGAGAGGCAAGGGCAGGAAATTGAATACAAATCAAATATGAAGAGTAGAGAAAATATGATAACAAACGATTCAATTCATTATGCCCCTCTCCTATTATATTATATTACTCGCGTCCGCCGCCCAGGGCTTGGTAGAGGTTCACCCGGCTTTGCAATTCCGTAAAGCGGTTGGCCACTTGCTCCAACTCCGCACCGAGCAATGTCTGGCGGGCGGTCAGTACTTCCAGATAGGTACTGTTCCCATAGTCCATCTTCAGGATGGTACTACGCTCTGCCCGGCGCAAGGCCTCCACTTGCTTCTCGTAGAGGTCAGCCTTGTCGCGGCTGGTCTGGTAGGCGGTGAGGGCGTCGTTCACCTCTGTGCCCGCATTGAGCAGGGCCTGTTGGAAACTCAATTCCGCCTCTTCCTGCTGCGCTTTGCTAATCTTCAGGTTCGCAATCAGCTGTCCCCGATTGAAGAGCGGCTGGGTCAACGAGCCGATAGCCGAGGCGAGGAACTTACCGGGATTGACTATCATCGCACCGGCATCGTTCGTCCAGCCCGCGCTTCCGCTCAGCGTAATGTTGGGGTAGAAGTTGGAGCGGGCTTGGTTCGTGGCATAAAAGGCGGCCTCCAGCGTATGTTCTGCCATGCGGACATCCGGACGGTTTGCCAAGAGCTGGAGCGGGATGCCGACCGAAAGCTCCTCCGGCATCGCCTGTTCCGAGAGTTTGCCCCGTTCATACCGGCGGGGCGTCTCTGCCAAGAGGAGCGCCAGGCTATTCTCCACTTGGTTAATTTGCTCCTTCAAATCGAGGATGGAAGTCTGCACGCTGTAATAGGTCGCCTCCATCTGCGAGACGCCTGCCTCATCGTATTGCCCGGCATTCATCAGGGCGCGGGCAGAGGCCACGGTTTCCTTCCATGCCTCCGCCGTCTGCTCCGATAAAGAGAGTTGCTCGTCCAACATTAGTAAAGTATAATAGGTATTGGCAATGCCGGCGATGAGTTGCGTCCGCACGGCCTGCTTGTAGTCCTGGCTTTGAGCATAGAGCGCTTGCGCCTGCTTCTTGGCATTGCGCATCCGCCCGAAGATGTCGAGCTCCCAACTGGCGGTAACCGGCACGGAGTAGGTCCACGTCGCCTTAGCCCCGTCGAAGCTACTTACGCCTCCCTGCGGAGAAAGGGCAAAGGAGGGAAGGAAAGCCAATTTAGCAGAGAGTAATGTAGCTTCCGCCTCCTTCACCCGAAGTTGGGCAGCGCGGTAATCCGTATTATTCTCCAATCCCTGTTGAATGAACGACTGAAGGACAGGGTCGGTGAAGAGCGTGCGCCAGTCTGTGTTCCCGAAGTTCGTCGTGTCTCCCGTCAGGATGACATCTTCTCCGTAGAGATTTTCGGGTACAGTCTCCACGGGCGTATATCGGTTGTAGATGCCGCAACTGCTCAAGAGGGCGGTAGCTGCGGTCAGTAGAAGTATCTTTTTCATATTAATAACGGTGAATATGTAAATAAATCAGATTGAATAAGAACTATTTTGAAATATGTTGTATTTCAAAGGATAATCACGATTCTCATAACGAATTTCCCGAGGTGGCCACCTCGGGAGTGTCTTGGTGGCCACCTTGGGGATGCCTTAGTGGCCACCGAGAAAAATCCGCTGCTGTTTGTTCGGAAATAATACTATTCGTCTGTATTTTTTTGTTTCGTGCGGTTCTTCTCTTCCGCATTGCGTTGGCTTTCCAACAGGACCTGCGGGCCTGGCTCTATCTCCATCGGCTTACGCAGCTTCTCTTGCAGGTATTCGAAGACGATGTAGAACACCGGCGTGACGAAAAGCAGGGCGAAACTACCTACTACCAATCCGCCAATAACACCCGTTGCCAACGAACCGTTACCGTTAGCTCCTGCCCCACTGGAGAACATCAAGGGGAGCATACCGAACACCATACAAAGCACCGTCATCAGGATAGGACGCAGACGGGCTTGGGCGGCTGTATAAGCGGAAACCACGATGCCCATACCGCGGCGGCGGCGTTCAACGGCATATTCGGTAATCAAGATAGCGGTCTTTGCCAACAGACCAATCAACATAATCATACCCGTCTGGAGGTAGATGTTGTTTTCCAGTCCGAACATCTTGGCGAAGAGGAACGAACCCATCAATCCGAAAGGCACGGACAGGATGACCGCCAACGGAATGAGGAAGCTCTCGTAGAGGCAGACCATAATCAAGAACACCAACACGATGCAGATGGCATAGACAAATACCGTCTGTGCGCCTCCGCTGGCTGCTTCTTCACGCGCCATACCGCCGTATTCGTAGCCGTAACCTGTGGGCAATGTCTGTTCGGCTACTTCCCGAATAGCCTGTTGCGCCTGACCGGACGAATAACCATCTGCCGTATTCACGTTGACCGTGATAGAGTTGTACAAGTTGAAGCGGGTGGCAATTTCCGGACCGAGGACAGCCTTCAGCGTGACGAACTGGCTGAGGGGAGCCATCTCCGTGCCGTTGCGCACGAACATATTGTCCAATGAATGTTCGTCCAAGCGGAATTCGGGCGAGGCTTGCAGCATCACGCGATACACCTTTCCGAACTGGTTGTAGTTCGACACATACGAACCGCCGCAATAGGTGCCCAACGCGCTCAGCACATCGGTTACGGCCAATCCGGCCCGCTTGCACTTAGCGGCATCCACCTCGACGGCTATCTGCGGGAAGTTCATTGCGTAGGTAGTATAGGCCATCGCCACTTCAGGCCGCTCGTTCAATGCGCCGATGAACTGCATCACGCTTTGATAGAACGTAGTCATATCGCCGCCGGTCTTGTCCTGCATATTCAGCTCGATGCTGTTACCCATACCGTAACCCGTAATCATCGGGGGCTGGAAGCAGAAGATGCTGGCTTCCTTGATTTGGGCGAACTGGGCGTTGAGACGTGCCATAACGGCATCCGCGCTATGCTCGTCCCCCTTGCGGTCGTCCCAGTCCTTCAGCTTGATGACGAGAGTTCCGTAAGACGTGCCTTGTCCGGCAAGCAAACCATAACCTGCCACGCTTGAATAGTGGTCCACCTCCGGCGTTTCCTTGACAATCTCGTTGATTTGGTCCATCACCTTTTGCGTCTCCACCAAGGTGCTACCCGGCGAAGTATTGACATTCACCATAATGGAACCCATATCCTCCTGCGGCACCAGACCGGTCTTGGTAGTGCGCATCAAAACGACAAGCAGGACTATGGCTACAATCAAGGAACCCCAAACTACCCAGCGGTGGTGGAACACGTACATCAATCCCCGCTTGTACTTGCCCATCAGGGCGTTGAACGTGGCATTGTAGGCGGCACGTATCCGTCCGTTGAAGCTTTTCGGGCTTTTCTCCCCATCCGAGGGCTTCATCAGAATGGCGCACAAGGCAGGGCACAGCGTCATAGCGGAGATAAGCGAAATGCCCACGGCGGTCGCCATCGTGATACCGAACTGCGTATAGAATATACCCGACGTTCCGCCCATAAAGCAGACGGGGATGAACACTGCCATAAAGACGATGGAGCAGGTGATGACCGCCATCGACACGTCTGCCATACCATCGCGTGCGGCAAGGTAGCGCGATTTGTAGCCGATGTCGTATTTGGCTTGCACCGCCTCCACCACGATGATGGCATCATCCACCACTATACCGATGGCAAGCACCAAGGCGAACAGCGTCAGGATGTTCAGGCTGAATCCGGCAGCCACGAGGCAGGCAAAGGTTCCTACCAACGACACGATGATGGAGATGGACGGGATAATCGTGCTCTTCAAGTCGTGCAGGAAGAGGTACACCACGATGATAACCAAGAGGATGGCGATAACCAGTGTCTCCACCACGTTGTGGATGGAGGCGAAAAGGAAGTCGTTGGTGCTCATCAGTTGCTGGAATTTCAAGCCTTTCGGCAGATTCTGGCTCAGTTCGTCCAGCTTGTCGCTGATGGCCTCGTTCACCGCCGTGGCGTTACTGCCTGCCGTCTGGAAGACCATAAACGTCACGCCCGGGTGCTGGTCCACCTCGCCGTGGAAGCCGTAGGACTCACGCCCCAATTCCACTTCGGCGATGTCCTTCAACCGCAATACCGAGCCGTCGGCATTTGCCCGCACCACGATGTTGCTGAACTCCGTCATATCTTTCAACCGCCCGTGGTATTTCATCGTATATTGGAATACGTTGGGAGAACTTTCGCCTAACGAACCGGTCGGAGCTTCGAGGTTCTGCTCGGCAAGCACCGCCGAAATGTCCGAAGGCTGCAGGCCATACTGCGCCATCCGTTCGGGATTGAGCCAGATACGCATACTGTACGAGTCGCCCAACTCCTGCACATCGCCCACGCCCTGCACGCGCTTGATTTCAGGGATGACGTTGATGTCAAGGTAGTTGGCGATGAAGTTCTCGTCATACGTTCCGTCCGGGCTGGTCAATGTCCCGATTTGCAGGATACTGGTCTGGCGCTTCATCGTGGTCACACCGATTTGCGTCACTTCGGCGGGCAGCAGCCCTTCTGCCATCGAGACGCGGTTCTGCACGTTCACCGCCGCCATATCGGGGTCGGTGCCTTGATTGAAATAAACGGTAATGGTGGCGGAACCTGAATTGGTCGCCGTAGAACTGATGTACATCATATTTTCCACACCGTTGATGCTCTCTTCCAGCGGCATAATGACGCTGTTCATCACCGCATCGGCATCGGCTCCCGTGTAGGTGGCAGACACCTGCACCGTAGGCGGCGCGATGTCGGGATATTGCTCGACAGGCAGGCTGAGGAGCGAGATGATTCCGATAATCAGAATCAATATCGAGATGGCAAAGGCTGCCATCGGCCGTTTGATAAATATGTTCGATTTCATACTTTCAATTCTTCATGCTTAATTCTTCGTTCTTCATTTCACCTGCATTCCTTCGCGCACCAGACCAGCTCCTTTGGCTACGATTTCGTCGCCTACCGTAAGGCCATCGGTCACGATATAGGTACGCCCGTCGTCAATGTCTGCCACTTGAATCAGTGAAGAGACGGCTTTTCCATCTACTACTTTATACACCAGCACCTTGTCTTGTTGCTTCACGGTAGCTTCTTGCGGGACGACAATGCAATCCTCGTAGGTGCTCGGCAAGATTACATGCCCCGAAGCCCCGCTATGCAAGAGGCGACTGGGATTGGGGAAGACAGCGCGGACGCTCACCGTACCGGTCTGCCGGTCGATAACGCCGCTGATGCTCTCGATACGTCCCTTCTCTTCGTAGAGCGACTGGTCGTTGAGTTGCAATTGGATGTCAGGCATCTCGACGAGCGCGCTGTCCAACGTCCCGTATTGGCGTACAAGGGAGAGGAGCTGGTTCTCGGTCATCGAGAAATAGACATACATCGTGGAATTATCGGATACCGTAGTCAAGGGCTGCGGAATGCTGGCACTCACCAATGCGCCGACACGGTACGGGAGCGTGCCCACCACGCCCTCGCTCGGGCTCTTCACTACGGTATAGGATAGATTATTCCGTGCGTTCACCTCTTGCGCTTCGGCCTGAGCTAACCCGGCTTTGGCAGTGAGGAAATTGTTCTCGGCCGTTCGTAGGGTAAAGTCGGAGACGACCTTCTTCGCAAAGAGTTCCTTGTTGCTGTTGTAGGTCAATTCAGCCGTAGCGAGAGAAGCCCGAGCGGATTGGACGTTGGCTTCGGCGGTGTTCAATGCCGCGATGTAAGGTATTTGGTCTATAATGAACAGCGTTTGTCCTTTATGTACTTTTTCACCTTCTGCCACGCAAAGCTCCTGAATAGTCCCGGAGACTTGCGGATAGATGTCGATGTCTTGCCGTCCGCGGATAGTTGCGGAGTAGGCTGTGGTCAATGCCTTGTCGGTCGTTGAGACCTTCATGGTTTCATAATTCCCTGCAGGAAGCTGTGTATCAGCCGGCTGTTTGCAGGAAGTCAACCACACTGAGCAGCCGACAATCCCTATCAGCTGCAGCCAATTCTTACCTTTGTCTGTTGTTATCATATCTATTCACTTTATAAAACACGCCGCAAAAGTAGGGGGATTTGGGTAGTGAGGGATTGACTTTTCGTAAAGGGTATTTGTCAATATCGGAATAAGCCCCTATCTTTGCCTGAAACAAATGTGAAGAGATAAATATGAATGACAAAGCATCGAGCATCCTGCAACTGCCCGAGGGCGAACCGTTCGCCGTGGGCATCGACGTGCCTATCCCCTCTCCCTCTTTTGCCTTGCAGAAGCTGGAGAACTTCACGCTCCTCTTTATCCAGAAAGGAAGCGCGCAAGTGGAACTGGACTTCCGCACCTACCATCTCCAACCTGACTGCCATTTAGGCATGGCTGCCGGCCTGCACTTCCAATGTCTGGAGGCAAGTCCGGACTTTACGGTCTCCTACGTTACTTTCGTCCGTGACATCCTGTTGGAGATAACCACCCCCTTCAACCCTTCCTTCTTTGCCTTCCTGAACCAATATCCGATGTCCCCCGAGTTGTCCAAAGAGCAGTTAGATGGGAACCGCCAGATGATGGAATTCATCTGCCATATATATAAGGGACGGGAGCACACCTTCCGCCTGCCTATCTTCAAGAATTGCATGCAGAACTTCCTGATGGACATCTACGACAAGACAAAGGCGCTCTTCCTCCACCGCAATGCCTCGAATACCACCCGGCAGGAGGAACTCTTGGAGCGGTTCATCGCCTTGGTGTTCCAGCATAGCAGCACGTGCCGCGAAGTGCAATTCTATGCCGACCGGCTCTGCATCACGACGCGCTACCTCTCGTCCATCATACAGAACCTGACCGGACATTCGCCTAAAGAACATATCGACACCCGCTGCATCCAAGAAATCAAGATGCAACTTCGCACCACCAACAAAAGTATGCAGGAAATCGCGTTCCAACTGAACTTCCCCGACCAATCGTTCTTCTCCCGCTACTTCAAGAAGCATACGGGCATGACGCCGGCGCAATACCGCCTCCTTAAGGAATCGAAAGCCCCTGATTCGGAATAGCTTCACGGACGCGCGAGGCTCCCTCTCCTCTCCGTGTGAGGCTCCCTGTTCCCTCCGCACGAGGCTCTCCCTGCTACTCGGCATACACTCCATATTCTTTATAGAATAGCAAAATATTCTTTGGAGAATAAAAAAATATTCTTTAGAGGATAAAAAATTATTCTCTTCAGAATATATTTCTTATCTTTGTAAAAATAAAAAGCCTCTGCCGAGCGGAAGGGATAGCCTCGTACGGACGAAGTTGAAGGGCCTCGTACGAAGCATATCGTCAGCCTCTGCCGAGCGGCATGGGATGATAACAGGGATAAGGAATATGAAAAAGAAAAGAGCACAATGGCAGGTCAAACTGCGGCGGTCGAACTATACCGTACACAAGGAGAACGAGTTTGTGGCACAGGTCATCCTTGCCGGGTCTTACGAGATGGACGATGTGATTGCACGCATCACGGCGAACGGCAGCAACGGACTGTCGCGCGAAATCCTCCGTGCGGCAGTGGGGCAGCTGATGGATGGGATTATCGATTGCCTGATGGACGGGATAGCGGTGAACCTCCCTATCGGGCGACTGACGCCGGCAGTGTCGGGGATATGGCAGACGCAGCGGAGGTTCGATTCGACCGTCAGGGCACAGAATGAGGCATTTATCAACTACAGCATGGGGCCCCGGTTGCGCAAAGCATTGGCCGACCCGCTGCTGGATGCGGTCTCGGCGGTAGGTGGCAGACGGCTGCATATTTTCAGCGTAGAAGACGGGGCAAGCCAGACGACGAACGAGCGGCTGACACCGGGCGGTATGCTTATCCTGCACGGCACTATGCTGCTGATGAACGGCGACCTGCCTGAGCGCGGACTCTATTTCATTAACGCCGAGACGGGCGAGGCAGTCTGCCATATCCTGGCGGAAAAGCTCTCCATCAATACACGAAGCAAAATCATCACCCTCATTCCCCACGACCTGCCGGCAGGACGCTACCGGCTGCGCATCGTCAGCCAATGCACCACCAGTCCGCGCCCCATGAAGCAGGCGGCGAGCTATACGATGGCGGTGGAGCTGGTGTGCGGGGAAGAGGGCAAGATTTGATTGTGATGGTCCGGCAATGCCTGTCGGCTCAATGCGTATAATCCAACAGCGTTACCTTTCCGTCCAAATCGTTCTCTATGATGCTTTTCATTTTCTTGGCGAACGGGCAGGGATAACCAATCGGCGTCCCCTTCTGGATACACGAGGCGAAGGCGATGGTATCGGCTCCCCGTTTCACCAGTTCCCTTGCCCGCAGCACGGCTTTCTTGCCCGGGCATCCGCCGCAGTTCGTGAATCCTACAATCTCTATCTCCTCCTCTACACCGGCGAATACGCCCGTCTTGCGGCGCACGGCGTTGAAGTCTCCCGTCCCCGGACAGAAGTCCTCTGTCTGCATACATCTGATAATTCCTAATTTCATATTGCTCAATCTTTATTTATTATTCTATTGGTGTCTCTTCTCCGGAAAACAACGATGCCAACCATTCTGGGACATTGACGCCCTTCTCCTTGATACGTCCTAAGCAGTTCTTCCCCTTGCGGGTGAGGAGGAAATACATCTGGCGTTTGTCGTGTTCGCCCAGCTTCCGCGAGAGCAACCCCTTGTCTTCTACGGAGCGGATGGTCTTCGAGGTGTGCGAAGGGGTCATGCCCGTGCAGGCGGTGATGTCTCCGGCCGAAACCGTCTCGCTTCCCACGCTGCAAAGGACCATTGCCTCGTTGAGCGTGACGCCGTACGCCTCCTCCAGCTGGGTTTCCAATTCGGAGAGCGCCTTCATAAGGTCCCTCATCCGGCAGATACATTGAATCTTTTCCATTCCAGGTTAGATAAAGAGGTTTACGTTGGCTTCATCGGCCCGGTTCATATAGGTTGCCACGCCGCCGATGCTGACTTCGTCGAGGAGCTCCTCGCGTTTCACGCCCATCACGTCCATCGACATCTGGCAGGCAATGAATTCCACCCCGTTGTCCAGCGCCTGCTGGCGGAGCGATTCGAGCGAGTCCACGCCCTTCTTCCGCATCAGGAAGCGCATCATCTTCGCCCCGAGGCCGCCCATATTCATCTTCGAGAGCTTCAGCTTCCGCGAATCAGCAGGTAGCATCATCCCAAACATCTTCCCAAAGAGGTCTTTCGTGACCGCTGGCTTCCGTTCTTTCTTGATGGCGTTCAAACCCCAGAAGGTAAAGAAGAAGGTGACCTTCTCTCCCGTAGCCGCCGCACCGTTCGCCAGGACGAACGTGGCCAATGCCTTGTCGAGGTCGTCGCTAAAGAGGATGAAGGTCTTTCCTTTTCCGCCCGAAGTGGCTTTCGGCGCTGTGGGCTGGGCTGCTTTGGCCTTTTCAATCCGCACCCGGTACACACCGTGCTCTTCCGATTTCGAGAGGAAGCGGTTTCCGGTCGTATGACACCACGCCTCCGCATCGCGCGGGAAACCCGCATCGGTGGCGCTTACCTCCAGGCATTGCCCCGGTTGCAACGACTCCATGCTCTGTTTCAACTTCAAGATAGGACCCGGACATTGCACGCCGCAGGCATCCACCCGGATAATTGCCGCTACCGGCTTCTCTTCTGGCTTGCAAACGCATGAAGCCTTCCCTTTCGGGGTAGAAGGAGAGGGTTCGGGAAGGCGGACAGGTGCAGTAGCCGCCTTGTAGGTCTTGATACCGCCTATCAGGTTGCGCACCTCCTTAAATCCGTTATCTTTTAAAATATTGCTGGCCAAATAACCGCGCAGGCCGACACCGCAATACACCCATACCGGTCTATCCTGTGGAATTTCGCTTAGATGTTCGCGCAATTCATCCAAAGGCAGGTTGATGGCGCCAGGGATATGGCCCAATTCATATTCATCCTTCGTGCGGACATCGACAAACGAGACGCCGCGGAGGTCGGCATCCTTCAGCTCGCGCCAATAGAGCGGCGTCATCTTTCCACTCAGGATATTTCCCGCCACATAACCCGCAATCGCTACCGGATCTTTGGCCGAAGAGAAGGGCGGCGCGTAGGCATGTTCCAGACGGGTCAGGTCGTACACCGTTCCGCCCTGTTTGATAACCAACGCGAACTCATCTATCCTTTTATCTACGCCATCACACCCGACAATCTGCGCGCCGTATAGTTTTCCATCTTTTGGGGAGTAGGTAATCTTGATGGCCATCTGCAAAGCGCCCGGATAATACCCGGCATGAGAAGCGGAATGGGTCGTGGAAGAAAGATACGCGATGCCCATTTGCTTTAGGCGCTTGGCGGGAAGTCCCGTAGAGGCTACCGTCAGGTTGAATACCTTGGCGATGGACGTACCAATCGAGCCTTCGTATGTTACTTGATTGCCAAATACGATATTATCTGCCACGATACGTGCCTGGCGGTTCGCCGGACCTGCCAGGAAGTTCAACCATGGCTTGCCCGTAATCGGGTGAGGAAATTCAATGGCGTCGCCCACGGCATAGATGGCTTCGTCCGACGTTTGCAAGTATTCATTGACATAAATGCCCTTCATTTCGCCTAATTTCAAGCCAGCTTCCGATGCCAAGCGGGTCTCGGCGCGCACCCCAATGGAAAGGATGACCATATCCACCTCCAGATGGATGCCCGACTTGAACGCCACGTCCAATCCGGCATCGGTCCGCTCGAAGGCCTCTACCGCCTGGCTTAGGTAGAGCTTCACGCCCTTTTGCACCAGATGCTCGTGTACCAGCGACGCCATCGAATAGTCAATCGGCCCCATCACTTGGTCGGCCATCTCCACTACGGATACATCCACCCCGGCATGAACCAGGTTCTCTGCCATTTCCAATCCAATGAAGCCACCCCCGACGATGACGGCACGCCGCACCTGTTTTTCGCCCAAATACTGCTTGATGCGGTCCGTGTCCGACACATTGCGCAGCGTAAAGATGCCTTCCGAATCGATTCCCTTCAACGGCGGACGAACAGGCGATGCGCCCGGCGAGAGCAACAGTTTATCATAGCTTTCCATATACGTTTTCCCGTCTGCGGTACGCACCTGCACCTCTTTCCGTTCCCGGTCGATACTTATAACCTCCGAGAGCGTGCGCACATCGATGTTGAAACGCTTCCCGAACGCTTCGGGCGTCTGCACGAAAAGCCGCTCGCGCTCCTGAATGACCCCGCCTATATAATAAGGTAGTCCGCAATTGGCATACGAGATATGCGCTCCCTTCTCGAACAAAATGATTTCCGCTTTCTCTGTATTGCGGCGGATACGTGCTGCTGCGGTGGCTCCTCCAGCCACTCCTCCTACGATAATGATTTTCATATAGCTATTCTTTATTTTATTTATTTTCCATCAGAAACTTTCGCAAAGGTAAATGATAAAATCCGATACAGAAAGTTTCCACAGGAAAATAAATCTCGCGTTAACAATTATTGGGCAGTTATCCGGAAAGCTCTAAATCCCTCCTGCCGATAAAGATTTCTTCCTCCTAAAGCTTTACTTCTCTCCCGTTTTTATAAAATCCGGATGAATTTTGGCAAAAAACGGGGAAAAATGGGCTCGTTCCGTGGACGAAATGGGCTGCCGTTCGTGCGCAGGAGCATTTTCCGTGGACGAAATGGGTTGCCGTTCGCGTGCAGGAGCATTTTCCGTGAACGAAATGGGTTGCCGTTCGCGTGCAGGAGCATTTTCCGTGAACGAAATGGGCTGCCGTTTGCGCGCAGGAGCATTTTTCGTGGACGAAATAGGCTGCCGTTTGCGTGCAGGAGCGTTTTTCGTGGACGAAATGGGTTGCCGTTTGCGTGCAGGAGCATTTTTCGTGGACGAAATGGGTTGCCGTTTGCGCGCAGGAGCATTTTCCGTGGACGAAATGGGCTGCTCCTCCCCTGTTTTTTCCCGTTTTATTTCCCGATTTCATCGGCGCGTACGCAAAAAAAGCCGATATTTGCAGCGGAAAATCAAGCATCCATTCAATGAGAAAGTTTATCGGCATCGTTTTATATCTGTTCGTGAGCCTGATGGTTTCGGTCCAAGCGCAACCATTGAGCGACAACGCACAAATCAGTCTGTTGACCAGTTCGCCCTACGAGGGAGAGGTCTTTACGCTGTACGGACACACCGCACTTCGCGTGCAAGACCGGGAAAGCGGCATCGACTATGTTTTCAATTATGGCATTTTCAGCTTCTCGAAACCCAATTTTATCTATCGCTTCGCAAAAGGGGAAACCGATTATATGCTGGGAGCCATGAAATATGACGATTACATCGTGGAATACCAGATGCGGGGCAGCAGCGTCACCGAGCAGGTACTCAATTTCCTGCCGGAAGAGAAGAGGGCGATATGGAGCGCGCTGCTGGAAAACTATAAACCGGAGAACCGGGAGTATCGGTATAATTTCTTCTTCGATAATTGTGCCACCCGCCCCGCCCTGTTGATTGAGAAGAGCGTAAAGGGGAAAATCGATTACACTTGGACCCCTCCGGAGAAGAGTTTCAGAGACATCATTAATTATTGTACGCGAAACCACCCGTGGTTGACTTTCGGCTGCGATTTGGCATTGGGAAGCCCGACCGACAGGCCAATCACGCCGCACGAGATGTTCTTCCTGCCGGAATATTTGAAAGAGGGCATGGCGGATGCGGTCATCGTAGCCGCCGACGGCTCGACGCGCCCTTTGGTATCGGCAACCCACGTAAGCCCTGCCGAGCCGAACGAGGAAATCAGCGCAGAATGGCTCACGCCTCTGGTCTGTGCCCTCGTTCTATTGCTGATTGTCGCTGCCCTCACCCTTCTGGAATGGAAAACGAAGCGATATTATGCCGGATTGGACGCCCTGCTGTTTTTCATGGCGGGAATCGGCGGCTGCGTGCTGTTCTTCCTTGCATTTTTATCCGAACATCCCTGCACATCGCCAAACTGGACCCTACTTTGGATGCATCCCTTGCAACTGCTGGTTGTCATATTCTCGCTCGTAAAAAAGTTAAGAAAGATAGGATATTATTATCATTTTATTAACTTTGCGGCGGCAACGCTGATGCTGGCAGCATGGAATTTTATTCCGCAGCACTTCAACGTAGCCTTTATTCCCTTGATAATCATATTATGGATGCGTTCAGGAAGTATCCTCCTGAGGGCAAAAATCGGGAAACAATCCATGCCGGCATAAAACAGACAAACGCTGTGGCATACTTATTGTAGAGACACGAACAAGCATAAATGGATAAAAAAGTACGGAAAATATTATCTTCGCTAATTGCAATATTGGCAGTTACCAACTTGGAAGCCCAACAACAGGTTCCCAAGCTGGTTGTATGCATTACGGTTGACCAGCTGCGCGGAGATTATATCGAATACTTTTACAATACATTCGGTGAACGCGGCTTCAAACGCCTGCTGAACGAAGGCAAAGTGTACTCCAATATCCGCTTTGAATTCTCGAATGTGGATGAAGCCAGTGCTTTCGCGACCCTGTTTACCGGCTCCAATCCCTGCTTTAATGGCATCTCTTCCAATAATAAATATGATTTCGAACGGGAAAAGGAATATTCCATTTTATATGACCCTGCCTATTTAGGGAATTATACGCGGGAAAATTATTCACCGAAAGCCCTGTTCAGCTCAACTATCGGAGATGAACTGAAAATCGCATCGAAAGGCAGAAGCGATGTGTATGCCATAGCCCCCAATCCGGAAGCAGCCATTTTGTCAGCCGGACACGCAGCCAATGGGGTTTTCTGGATTGACAATACCAATGGGAAATGGGCCACCACTACCTATTATAAAAGTGTGCCTTGGTATGTGGACCGATACAACAATGGCGTAGAATCGTTACCGGCACGATTGGAGAAAATGGTCTGGACGCCATCGCTATCCACGATGCAGTTCAATGCTTTCCCCTACGTCTTGGATGAAATACCGTTTAAATATTCCTTCAGCGAAAAGGAACGGAACTGCTATCCGAAACTGAAAACGACCCCGTTCGTAAATAAAGAGGTGAATCGCTTAGCCATGCAATTCTTAGAGTATGGCGGTTTCGGGACACGCTCTTGTCCGGATTTATTATCCATTACCTATTATGCCGGAAACTATCGGGAGAATATGAACAAAGAGTATTCTTTCGAAATCCAAGATACTTATTACCAATTAGACAAAGACATCGAACAGTTGTTGGATGCCATCGATAAGAAGGTAGGATTGTCTAAAACCTTAGTGGTATTCACCGGCTCCGGCTATTATAAGAGTGAAGAAGAATATCCGCAGGAATTGGATAGCTATATTGCAGGCGGCGAATTCCACCCTAAGCGATGCGTTGCCCTGTTGAATATGTATCTGATGGCGCTTTACGGCCAGCAGACCAATTGGGTAAAAGGTTTTTATAACAACCAGATTTACCTGAATAGAAAAGCTATCGAAGATGCGAAATTGGATTTAGCCGAAATCCAAAAGAAAGCAGCAGCTTTCCTTAAAGAATTCAGCGGAGTGCAGCATGTGACGACCGATTACAGCCTGTTGTTCGGTGATTGGAATGAAGGGACAGCCAAATTCCGCGAAGGAACGCACCACATCGGACGTGGAGATTTAATCATCGAACTACAACCCGGTTGGAAAATCAATCATGACAATCCGCAAGAGAAAGTTAAATTCATACGCAATAATGCAGTTATAACGCCATTAATCTTCTTAGGAAGTGGTATCAAACCGGAGCGCATTTACCGGGAAATAAAAGCGACCGAAGTTGCGCCAACCGTTACGCATATCTTGAGAATCAGACCACCGAATGCTTCTCGAAGTTTACCCTTACAGGAGCTGACAGTTGGGGACATACAACTGACAACTTCTCCGAAATAATTCTTATTTTCAAACAAACTAAAAGTAGATTTTAAAATTAAAGTAGTAACAACCAATTGATAATCCGAGATTGTCAATTGTCAATTCAATAAAGTATGGGATTCAATGATTTTTTGACGAAGTTATTTGGTAACAAATCTCAGCGCGACCTAAAAGAAATCACTCCGTATGTAGAAAAGGTTAAAGCTGTTTATCCGTCTATCCAAGTATTAAGTAATGATGAGCTGCGTGCCAAAGTGGATGAAATAAAACAACGCATCCAAGACTATGTGGCTGACGAACGGGCAAGAGTGGAAGAACTGCGTGCCGGAATCGACAATAAAGAGTTGGAAGAGCGCGAAGCTATCTGGGCGGAAGTAGATAAAATAGAGAAACAAATCACCGACAAGATGGAAGTCGTACTGGAAGAGGTTCTTCCGGAAGTATTCGCGATTATGAAAGATACGGCTCGCCGCTTTGCCGAAAACGAAGAGGTTGTCGTAACAGCCAATGATTTCGACCGTGATTTGGCGACTCGTTTTGACTTCGTCCGTATCGAAGGCGATAAAGCAATTTATGCAAACCACTGGATGGCGGGAGGAAGTGAAATTACATGGAATATGGTCCACTACGATGTACAGTTATTCGGTGGCGTCGTACTGCATAAAGGGAAAATTGCAGAAATGGCAACCGGTGAAGGTAAAACATTGGTGGCAACCTTACCTGTATTTTTGAATGCTTTGACCCGTAACGGTGTGCATGTAGTAACGGTAAATGATTACTTGTCAAAACGTGACTCAGAATGGATGGGTCCGTTGTATATGTTCCATGGTTTGTCGGTAGATTGCATCGATAAACATCAACCGAACTCCGACGCACGCCGCCGCGCTTATATGGCCGATATCACATTCGGAACGAACAATGAATTCGGTTTTGACTATTTGCGCGATAATATGGCGACTAGTCCGAAAGATTTGGTACAACGCAAACATAATTATGCCATTGTCGATGAGGTTGACTCCGTATTAATTGACGATGCACGTACACCATTGATTATATCCGGTCCGATTCCTCGAGGAGAAGAACAATTATTCGAGACCTTCCGCCCGAATGTAGAAATCGTATATAACGCACAAAAAGATCTTTGCCAGAAATTGCTGATTGAAGCAAAGAAAAAGATGGCAAGCGATGACCCGAAAGTGGTAGAAGAGGGAACCGTTCAGTTATATCGTGCGTATAAAGGACTTCCGAAAAGCAAGGCGTTGATTAAATATTTGAGTGAGCCGGGAGTAAAGGCACAAATGCTAAAGACAGAAGAGTATTTCATGTCTGAGAACATGCGGCACATGCATGAGGCTACGGATGAATTGTACTTGGTCATCGACGAAAAAAACAATAGCGTCGAATTAACTGACAAAGGTATCGACTTGCTAAGTAGAAATACAGAAGACCCGCAATTCTTTATCCTTCCGGATATTGCTACTGAGTTGTCTCAATTAGAGCACATGGAGGGCACTGAAGAGGAAAAGCAGGCTAAGAAGGATGAATTACTGACGAACTATTCAATAAAGAGCGAACGTGTCCATACCATCAACCAGTTGTTGAAAGCTTATACGCTGTTTGAAAAGGATGATGAATATGTTGTCATCGATAATAAAGTCATGATTGTCGATGAACAAACAGGACGTATCATGGACGGACGCCGTTATTCCGACGGTTTGCACCAAGCAATCGAAGCCAAAGAGCGCGTAAAAGTGGAAGCTGCAACGCAGACTTTTGCAACAATTACGCTACAGAATTACTTCCGTATGTATCATAAGTTGGCAGGTATGACCGGTACGGCAGAAACAGAAGCCGGAGAGTTCTGGGATATTTACAAATTGGATGTGGTTGTTATCCCGACTAACCGTCCGATTGCCCGCATTGATATGAACGATCGCATTTATAAAACAAAACGTGAGAAATATAATGCCGTAATCGAAGAGATTGTAAAACTTACAGAAGCAGGCCGTCCGGTTTTGGTAGGTACGACTTCTGTCGAAATTTCGGAATTATTGAGCCGTATGTTGACTTTGCGTAAAATCAAACATAACGTATTGAACGCAAAGTTGCACCAAAAAGAGGCTGAAATCGTTGCTTTGGCTGGTCAAACCAGTACCGTTACAATTGCAACCAATATGGCTGGTCGTGGTACGGATATCAAATTGTCTCCGGAAGTAAAAGCCGCAGGTGGTTTGGCGATTATCGGTACAGAACGCCATGAGAGCCGCCGCGTTGACCGTCAGTTGCGTGGCCGTGCCGGTCGTCAGGGAGACCCGGGTTCGTCTGTATTCTTCGTTTCATTGGAAGATGATTTGATGCGTCTGTTTGCTTCTGAAAAGATTGCCAACCTGATGGACAAATTAGGCTTCAAAGAGGGCGAAGTATTGGAACATTCGATGCTCAGCAAGTCCGTAGAGCGTGCACAAAAGAAGGTAGAAGAAAATAACTTCGGTATCCGTAAGCGTTTGTTAGAGTATGATGACGTAATGAACTCGCAACGTAATGTTGTTTATACACGTCGTCGCCATGCTTTAATGGGTGAACGTATCGGATTGGATGTATTGAATACCATTTATGATACCGCTATTGCTGTAGGCGAACAGTTTGCAGATAGCATGGACTATGACGGTTTGAAATTGGAACTGTTTAAAACCTTCGCAATGGAGGCTCCGATGAGCGAAGAAGAGTTCAAAGGATTAAAAGCAGACAAGTTAGGCGAAACTTTATTCGACGCTGCTTTGGCGGCATACAAACAGCGTATGGAACGAATGGCACAAGTTGCCCAACCTGTCATCAAACAGGTGTTCGAAAATCAAGGTGCGATGTACGAAAACATCATGATTCCTATTACCGATGGCAAACGGATGTACAATGTGTCTTGCAATTTGAAAGAGGCATACGATACCGAAAGCAAAGCAATCGTGAAAGCTTTCCAAAAAACCGTTGTGCTGCATACTATCGACGATGCGTGGAAAGAACATCTCCGTGAGATGGACGAACTGCGCCACTCTGTTCAGAATGCAAGCTACGAACATAAAGATCCGCTTTTGATTTATAAGTTGGAATCTTATAATCTATTCAAGAGCATGGTTGATACGATGAACCGTAAGACTGTTGCAATCTTAATGCGCGGACAGATTCCGGTACGCGAAGTATCAGACGAAGAACGCAAACAAATTGAAGCGCGCCGCGCCGCAATGCAAGCTCGCGCCGTAGCTCAACAAGCAGCGGCTATCCAAGCTGCTGCGGAAGCTCGTCAGCGGATTCAAATAGAACAAGCCAAAGAAGCGGAAGAACATGAGGATATGAGCAAGTATCGTACCGAAAAACCGGGATTAGATACTGGCTCGAGTGCCCCGCAAGAACCAGTACGTGCCGAAAAACGTGTCGGTCGTAACGATTTATGTCCTTGCGGCAGTGGCAAGAAATACAAAAATTGCCACGGTCAAGGCTTATAATTCGATTTGAAACATAACTTTTTTTATTCCCTTTTGGGAAAAGGTAGAGCCGGAACGAAAAGAAGTTCTTTTATCCGTCCTACTTTCTCTCAAAAGGGAATTTTTATATTCTACCGATTTCCATAAAGTTATAAATAACCGATATATTCGCTCAATTTCCTATTTTTGGATTAAATTATCGGATAACTGCAAGAGATTGTCCGCGAAAAAAATATTATTTGTATTTTTGCCCGAAATTAATAGGCATGGGACGTATTTATACTCGCGGCGGAGATAAAGGGAAAACGCATATTTTCGGTGGAGGACGTGTAAATAAAGATGATACACGCATCGAAGCAGTAGGAACATTGGATGAACTGAATGCTCAATTGGGTATTGTCCGGACTTTGCTCCCGATGGAGGATGAATCACAAGCCATATTATACAAAATACAGTTTGAGCTGATGGGTGTCATGTCGCTCGTTGTTACTCCCAGCCCTTTAATCGATCAAAATCCTAATCCGCTTCCGGAAAGGATGGCAAAGTATTGCGAAGAATATATCGACAAACTGTTGAACCAATTGCCGGAAAGCGCCTATTTTATTCTGCCCGGAGGCACTCCTACTGCGGCACATCTCCATATGGCTCGGACATTAGCACGGCGTGCAGAACGTAGGCTTTGGAAATTAAACCGGGAAGATGCCGTTCCGTCTTGCATTATGGAGTTTATAAACCGCCTTTCAGACCTTTTATTTGTTATGGCTCGCTTCGAATTGTATCGAGATGGGGCAAAAGAGGAACAATGGAAATTGTTTCATTACAAAAGAAAGAAAAAATAACTTCACAGAGGCAGTTCTTTCCAAGTTCCTTCAACCAATTCATAGGTTGTGCGAAACCCTTTTTCGCGGAGAAGTTCAAAAGCTTGTCCGCGTCCGTCATTCACCAAATCAGGATAATGGCTATCCGAATTGACCATTATAGGAATATGACGTGCCAATAGCTGATCGAGATAGTAAACGTGAGGATATAGTTCGTTACGTTTTATGAGATTTTTCGTATTCACCTCTACTATCAACCCCTTTTCCGCAATTAAATCCAAATATTCGCTGAACGCCCTTTGATACCAATCCGCTTCCAACGAGAAACCTTTGCAGCAAGCCCCATTCATATAGATTTTATCCAAATGCCCTACAATATCTATTCCCCCCGACTCAACCATCTGACAGGAATTATCATAATAATGGTTGACTAATTTTCGAATATCCCCGCCATAATATCTTTCCAAAGCAACGGCAAAATCGGAAAAAGAACCGTCAATACACATCATATTCTTCTCTGCCAATGGATAAGCTACGGGCAAAAAGTGAATCGAACCAATGCGATAATCTAAAGGAAGGGCCCTGAAATATGGAATCGAAGCATTATAAGTATTATCCAAGTAATCGATTTCCAAACCGACATATATTTCGATTTGCGAAGCATATTTATCCTTAAGTCGACCTATTTCCGCCAAATATTCATCCATATCTTCTTTCGACATATTCCAACAGGTCTCGAAAGGTAACGGAGAATGAGACGAAAAGCCATAGGCACGAAAGCCATACTGAAGGGCAAACTTCACAAAATCTTCCGGAAAACTCCGACCATCGCAAAAGTTACAGTGGCTATGATAATTACTAAGCTGCATATAATAACAAAATAAAAGAAAGAAGATACAGCAGCCCGAAAGCTGCCGTATCATTCTCTGTATCTCAATAAAAATGATTATTTAATCACGCCAAGTTCTTTGCCCACCTTGATGAAAGCAGCAATGGCTTTGTCCAAATGCGCTTTTTCATGGCCTGCTGAAAGCTGTACACGAATACGTGCTTGTCCTTTCGGAACAACCGGATAATAGAATCCTGTTACGTAAATACCCTCTTCCTGCATCTTGGCTGCAAAATCCTGCGAAAGTTTTGCATCATACAACATTACAGCACAGATAGCCGACTGTGTCGGTTTAATGTCAAAGCCTGCTGCCAACATTTTATCACGGAAATAGGTCACATTATCCATCAACTTGTCATGCAAAGCATTGCTTTCCTTCAACATCTTGAACATTTCCAAGCTGGCTCCCACAATTGACGGAGCAACAGAATTAGAGAACAAATAAGGACGGGAACGCTGACGCAACATATCAATAATCTCTTTCTTACCAGTCGTAAATCCGCCCATAGCACCACCGAAAGCCTTGCCTAATGTTCCGGTAAAGATATCAATACGTCCATAGCAATTGAACTGTTCAGCTACACCGTGTCCTGTCGGGCCTACAACTCCAGCCGAATGTGACTCATCTACCATCACCAACGCATCATATTTTTCCGCCAGTTCGCATATCTTGTCCATTGGAGCCACATTGCCGTCCATTGAGAACACACCGTCTGTTGCAATAATCCGATGACGCTGTGCCTGCGCTTCCTGAAGACAACGTTCCAAATCGGCCATATCCGCATTCGCATAGCGGTAACGTTTCGCTTTACACAGACGAACACCGTCGATAATGGACGCATGGTTCAATGCATCAGATATAATAGCATCTTCTTCTGTAAAGAGCGGTTCAAATAATCCGCCATTCGCATCAAAACATGCAGCATAAAGGATAGTATCTTCTGTTTTAAAATAATCAGAAATGGCTGCTTCCAATTGTTTATGCAAATCCTGCGTACCACAAATAAAACGAACCGACGACATTCCAAATCCATGTGTATCCATCGCCTCCTTAGCCGCAGCAATTAAGCGTTGATTATCTGAAAGGCCCAAATAATTGTTTGCACAGAAGTTCAGCACATCACTATTGGGTTGCACTTTAATATCCGCACGTTGCGGAGTTGTAATAATTCGTTCATTTTTGTACAAACCTGCTGCTTGAATGTTTGCTAATTCGGCAGCTAAGAAATCTTTAAATTTACCGTACATGTTTTTCTTCCTTATTAATGATTAACTTTATGCTTAGCTAACGAGCCATTCTCGTTAATGCTGAGCAAAGGTCTCATTTTTTTTCGAGATACAGATGAAAAAAATCAAGAAAATCATGCAAAGTCAATTATTATTCTTCTACCTTTGCCCCGACAAAACTTAAATCACTAAATTGCAATGAAGAATATTTTAATAATTGGCTCTACCGGTCAGATCGGTTCAGAGTTAACCATGAAATTAAGAAGCATTTATGGTAACAACAACGTAGTCGCTGGCTACATCCCCGGCGCAGAACCCAAAGGAGAACTGCTGGAATCGGGCCCTGCGGCTTTAGTTGATATTACTAACGAACAGCAGATTGCCGAAGCAGTTTCTAAATATAAAATAGACACCATCTATAATTTGGCTGCTTTATTATCTGCCGTTGCTGAAGCGAAGCCACAATTGGCATGGAAAATAGGAATGGGCGGATTATTCAACGTATTGGAGGTTGCCCGCGAAATGACTTGTGCCGTATTTACTCCAAGTTCTATCGGAGTATTCGGCAATAATACGCCGAAAGACAAGACTCCGCAGGATACAATCCGCAATCCACGTACAATGTATGGTGTTACAAAAGTTTCCGGTGAGTTGCTTAGCGATTATTACAACATTCGGTTCGGAGTCGATACGCGTTCGGTTCGTTTCCCGGGATTGATTTCTTATGTAACTCCTCCGGGCGGCGGAACAACTGATTATGCCGTGGATATTTACTATTCAGCTGCAAAAGGCGAAAAGTTCGTATGCCCGATTGCGGCGGGAACATTCATGGATATGATGTATATGCCGGATGCGTTACGCGCTGCTATTGAAATTATGGAAGCCGATTCGACGAAGTTCGTCCATCGAAACTCTTTCAATATCGCTTCTATGAGCTTCGATCCGGAAATTATTTACAATAACATCAAGAAATATATGCCGGATTTCCAGATGGAATATCAAGTAGATCCGTTACGTCAAGCCATTGCCGAATCATGGCCAAATTCTTTGGATGATACTTGCGCCCGCGAAGAGTGGGGTTGGAAACCTGAATACGATTTGGATGCCATGACGCAGGATATGTTGGCTAAATTGAAGGCTCGTTTCCAAAAATAAGCTTAGAAACGGAGGAAGTCAGAGGGTGTGTCGAAATAGCATTAAGATAGCATTTCGCTATTCCGAGCACGGTCGAGGAACCTTCTATTCAGCTGCCAACACATGTTAGGAGGTCTTTGAGGGTCCTTAAAAGCTTGCCAAAACGTTTAGACAGGTCTTTGAGGGTCCTCAAAAGCTTGCCAAAACGTTTAGACAGGTCATTGAGGACCCTCAAAGTGTTGCCAAAACGTTTAGGGAGGTCTTCGAGGGTCCTCAAAGTGCTGCCAAAACGTTTAGACAGGTCTTCGAGGGCCCTCAAAAGCTTGCCAAAACGTTTAGGGAGGTCTTCGAGGGTCCTCAAAGGCTTGCCAAAACGTTTAGACAGGCCATTGAGGCTCCTCAACGGTTTGGCAAAACGTTTAGACAGATTTTTCTTCAGAGGAAAATGGATAAGGACTTGTTTTCGGATAAGTCCTTATTTATTTATAACTCAAATGGACTTCACCAATAGTGTAGGATTATCAATCAATAGTAAGCATGAAACAAAATTATCACATCATTTTAGGTTCAAATTCCCCTCGCCGGCGGGAATTGCTTGCCGGATTGGACATCGACTTCGAGGTAAAAATCATTCCCGGATTAGAGGAGCATTACCCTCCTACTCTACGTCCCGAAGAGATTCCGGTTTTTCTCGCCAAACAGAAAGCTGCCGCCTATTTATCGACATTAGCCGAGAAAACCCTGCTCATTACCGCAGATACTATCGTTTGGAATGAAAACGAAGTCATCGGTAAGCCTAAAGGACGCGAAGATGCTATCCAAATGCTGCGTTCCCTTTCCGGACATGAACATCAGGTTGTCACAGGTGTCTGTCTGACAACAACCGAAAAGCAAACCGCTTTTGCTGTTACTTCGGCAGTCAAATTTGCCCCCTTGACAGAGGAAGAAATTATCTATTACGTGGATAAATATAAACCTTTTGACAAAGCAGGAGCTTATGGCATTCAGGAATGGATAGGTTATGTTGCGGTAGAAAGTATCAACGGCAGCTTCTATAATGTGATGGGACTGCCCGTACAACGGGTATATCAGGAGCTGAAAAGGTTTTTATAAATTGAAAACGGAAAGTTGAAAGTTGAAAATTTATCCAAATGTTCAATTCTCAACTTTCAATTTTCAATTCTATACTTATTACATAGAGTGGGTCTTAATGAATTCGATGATTTCGTCGATATATCCAAATGCCATTCCCACTACCGTATCGGCAGCACCGTAATAAACAGCCACACGCTTCCCATCCTGCAAAGCAGCGCAAGGGAATACTACGTTAGGAACGTCGCCCTGTAATTCATAAGGTGCGGCAGGCGCTAAAATATAATCGCGCGTGCGATACAATACGTGGGTCGGATCCTTCTCATCCAAGATAGCTGCACCCATCGAATAGCGGAATCCATTACATGTAGTAATTACTCCGTGATAGAAAAGCAACCAACCTGCTTCTGTCAAGAATGGAACAGAGCCCGCACCGATTTTTGTGCATTGCCAAGCGCTTTCTGGGAACGGAGTAACCTTCATTACGCTACGATGCTCTCCCCAATATTTCATATCCGGGCTGAAGCTGATATAAATATCGCCGAAAGGAGTATGTCCATTATCACTCGGACGGCTCAACATCGCATATTTTCCATCAATTTTCTTCGGGAAAAGAACGCCATTACGGTTAAATGGCAAGAAAGCATTCTCACACTGGTAAAAATCTACGAAGTCGAACGTATAACCAATGCCGATTGTCGGTCCATGATATCCGTTACACCATGTAATCCAATAGCGGTCTTCAATCCACGTAACACGAGGGTCGTACTTATATTCCGATTCAATCATCTCCGTATTGCCAGCTTTGAATTGAATCGGTTCATGATTAATATCCCAATGAATGCCATCTTTGCTGAAACCGGCGAAGATATTCATCTGAACCGCCTTATTATCGCAACGGAATATACCAGCATAGCCCTCTTTGAAAGGCACAATTGCACTATTAAATATACTGTTTGAGCTCGGAATCTGGTAGCGTCCGATTACAGGATTCTTCGAATAACGCCACATAACGTCCGTGCAGCCTTCCGGACGCTCTTCCCACGGCAAAATTGCCGCATTCGCCACTGTTTTTAAATCATTCATAACCATAGTCAATCTATTTTTGTTGAATTTCGGGCGCAAAGGTAGTAAGAATTTGAGTATTGAAAATTGAAAATTGAAAATTGAAAGTTAAAAACTTCCTTTTCAAACCTTCAATTTCCAACATTCAATTCCCGACTGCTCATTTTACAATTTAAAACGATACATCTCTGCCATGGTCTTTTGGTAATCATTCTGCAATTGCAGGTAATTCTGCATACTCTGATAGAAGGTCGTCACGTTTACAAAGTATTCTATCATCGAAAGCTGTCCGGCATGAAGCGCTTTATTCAAGAGTTCGATGCTATTCTGCTGTTCCAAAACTGAAGAATACTCATCTATCGACTTTTTCAGTTCGCCAGCTTTTGTCCACAGTTGATGCAATGCCGCAGTCTGCGTTTTCATTGTTCCCCATAAACGTTGATTTACCGCATAGCGTTCAGCTTTCGCCTGCTTTACCTTATTCCTATTCGAGAAAATAGGAATTGATACCCCGACAATAAAGCCATTGAAACGTTCTCCGCCGCTTGATGGATTCATTCGATAGCCCACCGTCAAATTCGGAAGCCATTGATTTTTTGCCACAGCGATTTGCCGTTCAGCAGCTGCCTCGCTCCAAACCAATTCATTCACTTCCGGCAGTTCACCGACCGCTTCTAATTGGAATGCGCCGAAATCTTCCGGATATTCCGGTATTATTCGATAAACACTATCCGTAAATTCGATAGCTATTCCCCCATTCAATGCTTTCAACTCCGCCAACTTCGCCACACGAGCTGCTTCGTTTTGCCGAGCTTCGTTACGGGCATTGAGAAGTTCCAGTTCGATTTTGTTAGTTTCGATGATATTGGTCGCTCCTTTTTCCAATTGCGATACATAAAAACGACGCAGTTCCTCGGCATTACGCAGACGGTTATCCAATAATGCTTGTAATTGATTCAAATAAATCAAATCCATACATGCCCATTCCGCTTGCAACAAGATTTGCTGACGGAGTGTAGCCTGTTGGGCATCGAACGTTCGGAAACGTTCCCGGTTCAATTTATTGCGCTGAGCATAAAGCGTAGGAAAATCAAACGACTGACTGGCAATAAACTCCCCTGTAAAACCCATACCTTCCTGATTGCCCCACAAATGCGAGTAGGTTACTTCTGGGTCTGACAGGTTATTCTCTGTCCTTGCTTGCAATTTCAATGCTTCAGTCTGCGATTCTCCAGCCTTTAACAATTCATTATTCTGTTGCACCAATAACAGAACCTCTTCCATGCTATTCGCCACCACAGGTGTCTGTTGTGCTGTTGCGATCATCCATCCTACCGATAACACGACACTTAATATAATCTTAGCTTTCATACTATTTGCCAATAAAGATTTAACTATTTCCTCAGTACTCTACATAGTAATACAAAATTCATAAAGAGGTTGTTTTCATTTCAGGATCTTTTGCGAACTCTTATTCATCATTAAATAAATGATAGGAATAATAAATCCGTTTAAGAACGTAGATGAAAGCAAGCCACCGAGAATAACCTTTGCCATCGGACTCTGTATTTCATTACCGGGCAGGTCTCCGTTGACTGCTAATGGGATTAATGCCAAAGCAGAGCTCAATGCCGTCATCAAAATCGGATTTAACCGGTCCAATGAGCCTTGTATTACGGCATGTTCCAGCGTTGCCCCCTCGCTACGTAGCTGCGTATAATGGCTGATAAGCAACATTCCGTTACGAGTAGCTATTCCAAAGAGCGAAATAAAGCCGATAATCGCCGGGATACTGATTTCCCCCGAAGTCAGGCAGAGGATAAATACTCCACCAATCAATGCCAGCGGCAAATTCAACATTACTACACCGCTCTCTTTCGCATCTTTAAACTCATTATACAATAGCAAAAAGATAACAATCAACGACATAAACGAAGTAAGCAATAGTGTACGGCTTGCCGCCTGTTCGCTCTCGAACTGTCCGCCATACTCGATATGATAGCCTTCGGGCAATTTGACATTAGCTTCGATTGCCTTTTGAATATCATTTACTACACCACGCAAATCTCGCTCCGAAACATTGGCACTGATGACTATTTTGCGTTGGACATTCTCGCGATTGATTGTATTTGGTCCCGAAGCTGAACGAATGTCCGCTACATAGCTCAACGGAACTTTCACACCTCCGGCATCAATCATCAGGTCACTAATATCATCCATTGTAGCCCGACGGTCATCCGATGCCTTCACTGTAAGGTCAAATGTCTTTCCATCATCATAGACTTGACTCACTACTTCCCCACCTAACATCACATTCACATACTCACCAAATTCGGGTAAAGAGATACCATATTTGGCAAGAATCTCACGCCTTGGCGTAATAGTCAGTTGCGGTCGCTCAATCTGTTGTTCAACCTTTAAATCCACCAATCCTTCGATATTTTGCACCGCATCTTTTATCTGATTGCCGATTAAGAACATCCTATTCAAATCCGTTCCGAACAACTTAATAGCGATATTTGCCTCCGTACCTGAAAGCATCGCATCGATACGGTGCGATATCGGTTGACCTATTTCAATATTTGCCCCCTTGATAGTCGATAGTTTTTCACGAACATCATTCATTACCTCTTCTCTAGAACGCTCTTTAAGTTCAAAAGGAGCTTCAATTTCACTCACATTCACCCCTAATGCATGCTCGTCCAATTCGGCTCGTCCGGTTTTACGTGCCACGGTCTGGATTTCCGGAACTTGTAATAAAAGTTCTTCCGCCCGCCGTCCCATTTTATCTGATTCTTCCAACGAAATACCCGGTAATGTGCTGACATTAATGGTAAATGATCCTTCATTAAACGGTGGAAGGAAACTACGGCCCAACGTAAAGAATAATCCCAGCGCAATAGCAAATACAGAGAAGGTAGAAATCAGTACCGTTTTCTTATGGGTAATCGCCAGAATCAAAGCCTTTTCATAAATAACCCGCAACTTACGTGCCACCCATGCGTCTTGTGCCGGCTTCTGCCCTTTCCTATCCAACAAATAACTGCAAAGCACAGGCGTCAGAGTTAATGCAACCACCGTAGAAGCGAACAATGCCACAATAAAAGCAATTCCTAATGGAACCAACATGCGTCCCTCCATCCCGGTCAGGAAGAAAAGCGGAACAAAGCTCACTACAATAATCAATGTCGAATTCAAAATCGGCATACGAACTTCTCGGGAAGCGTCAAATACCACATCTTTCGTTGAGCGTTGCTGCTCTATCGGAAGCAAACGATTTTGCCGCAAACGTTTATACACATTTTCAACATCCACAATCGCATCATCCACCAACGAACCGATGGCAATTGCCATACCTCCCAAGCTCATCGTATTTATTGTCAATCCCATATAATGCAATGTCAAGATAGAGACCAATAACGACAAAGGCAAAGCGACCAACGAAATCAATGTAGTCCGCACATTCATCAAGAAAAGGAAGAGAACTACCACTACAAAGAAGCTTCCTTCAAACAGACTGTTCTTTACATTCGTAATAGAACTGTCTATAAAACGGCTCTGACGGAAAATATCCGTTGAGATATGCACGTCCGCCGGCATATTCTTTTGCAATTCTGCCACAATCCCGTCCAGCTTCTCTGTCAACTCAAGCGTACTGGTGTTCGGTTGTTTCGTTACGGTAATCAATACTGCCGGCTTTCCCTTCTCAGATGCTAGGCCCAGCTTCGGGCTTTTTCCACCGACCTTTACCGTGGCAATATCCTCCAACAGGATTGGAGTCTGGTCAGGAGTAAGTGCGACTACTCCTTTGGCTATCTCCTCTGCCTTTGCCGTTGAGAGTACGCCTCGAATAATATACTCATTCGAATATTCATATAATACTCCGCCATTGGCATTCTGGTTCATTTGCCGGCAAACCGCCAGAACCTGATTTAATCCGATACCGTAATGTTTCATACGTGCCGGGTCCAACAAGATTTGGTATTCCTTGATATCCCCGCCGATTACTGCGACCTGCGCTACGCCACCAGTCGAGAGTAATCGCGGACGTATGGTCCAATCGGCTATTGTACGCAAATCCAATAAAGAGGTCGTATCGGCCGTCATGCCAACAATCAACATCTCTCCTAAAATAGAAGACTGCGGACCTAACGTCGGTTTGCCTACATTCTGCGGCAACTCTTCGCTGACTACTGCCAATTTCTCCGAAACAATCTGACGAGCAAGATAAATATCCGTTCCCCAATCAAATTCTACCCAAACTACCGAGAATCCGGTAGTCGATGAAGAGCGCACACGACGCACATCCATGGCTCCATTTACGGCTGTCTCTACCGGGAATGTAACCAACCGTTCAACCTCCTCCGGAGCCATCCCGTTAGCTTCGGTCATCACCACTACCGTCGGAGCATTCAAATCCGGAAAAACATCCACATCCGTATGGAATGCGGTATATGTACCGCCAATCATCAACAACACGGCACAGACCAATATGAGTAACCGGTTGTGAAGAGAATAATGTATTATCTTATTCAACATAATCTATAAAATTAAAGATGAAGAATAAAGAACGAAGAATTAAGAAAATAAAGGTCCTTCCCCATATTTCCTTATTCTCAATTCTTCATTTTAATGATGATGTGTATGTGCCGGTATCGCATTAGAGGCAGAAGCTAACTTTATCTGATATGCTCCGCGCGTTACTACCTCATCGCCTGCCTTCAATCCGGAAAGAATCTGGACTGCATCGCCATTGTCTGCGCCTAACGTTACATACTGCTTCTTATAACAATCCTCATCCAAACGAAGATAAACACAATACAATCCCTGTTCCTCTACTAAAGCCGAAGTCGGGACACTCAGTACCTGCTCCATCGGTTTGCCTAAGAGATAGACTTCGACAAACGACCCGGCGATTACTGCACCTTTATTGTCGAACTCAAACAATACCGGAATATAAAAGGAATTATTCTCGGACGACTTTCCATAAGAGAGCAAACGCCCATTCAGTTCGTCCAGTTTATATACCTTATCATCATAAGGAGTCTTGAAATAAGCGGAGCGTACGAAAGGTAGATAAGCATAGTTCTTTTCCGAGACATCTGCCCGAAGCACCAACCGACTATTTTGAGAGATTGTAGCCAAAGGCTGTCCTACCGTAACATAATCGCCCTCCTTTACCAAGATATTTTTCAGGTAACCGCTTAGCGGAGCCGTTACAGCTACGCCTTGTGCCGACTGTTTTCCGTGTATAGCGTCATAAGCTACTTTGGCATTTTCGTATGCTAAACGAGCCTGCTCGTAATCCTTCTGCGAAACAATCTTGTCACCAATCAACTGTTGCATGCGTTCATACTCTTTCTTAGCCGTCTGATACGCATTCTGTGCACGAGTCGCTACATCTCCATCAGACAGGGTGCGGGATGCCAACGACAATACCGCCTGCCCTTTGCGTACGGCTGTCCCATCTACAAAGCGAGTCTCCCCTAATGCCACTATACCGGGGACTGTCGCCACCAAGACAGTTTCTGTCCCTTGAGCCGACTGAATCTGACCGCTGGTCTTGATTACTTCCGAGAAGGTCTCCGGTTGCATCACTTTTGTCTGCAAACCTATCGCTTCGGCATCTTGTTTCTTAAATACTATCTCTCCGGCTGCATGCCCTTCATGTGCATGTTCGTCTTCATGTGCCGCTTCTGCTTCGTGGTGCACGTCATGGTCGTGCTCATCGTGTGCCGCCTTTTCTCCGCAACTCGCCAAGAGTGCCGCCAACGCAAAGGCACACATCATGTATATTTTCTTCATAGAATATATTGTTGTTATAGAATATCATTTATACTACATTGCAAGGGAAGAAAGAGCTATTCCTTTCTCCTCCTCCGGCAATAAAAAACTCTTTCTCTATACAAGCAATACAGGCGGCGCCCGGAGTCCGGAAGTAATTACACTCCAAACGCTATGAAGCAATTCGTGGTAAACAGTGGGATAATAGGGTATAAATAATATATCAGGAGTAGCAGTAAAATAATAGGAAAGAAAGCCGGCTACAGATACCGGCATCACTGTCTTTCCCTGAGACTTTATCTGCTCGTTCTCTACAATCATTTGCGGATGATTGCCGCTTTTGATATCGCAGCCATGAGCATGCGCCATCGAGGGCACAGCCTCGCAATGTGCGATGCAGAGCGAACCGTCCAAGTGATGATGATGCGGGACAGCAGTCAGCACCAGCACCCACAGAGATGCCAGCAACAACATGCTGTACATGATTCGTTCTTTCACTTTCATCATCATATTGGAATTTTACTTTGCAAAGGAAGGATAAAAAAAGGAACCTTGCAACATCTTGCCGTGCAATTCAGTTGCAAAGGTTCCCCGAAACGTATGGCATATTCGTATTCTTCTATCCGAAGTGAGGCGGACGTAATTCCATGCGCCGCTCGACAAAGGCTTTGATAAAAGCTACCGTCTCGTCGATACCCAATACGGAAGCATCTATCGAGAAATTATAAGAGGACGCTACACCCCATTCTTTATTCGTATAATAATTATAATAGGAAGCGCGCCCTTTGTCGGTCTTTGCCATCAGGTTCTTGGCTTCTTCCACAGACACATTCATGCTTTCCACAATACGCTGTACACGTATCTCCGGACGGTTATGGATAAAGAAGCTCAAACAGGCAGGGTCATCCCGCAGAATATAATCCGCACAGCGCCCGACCATCACGCAAGACTCTTTCTCGGCAATATTGCGAATCGCCTCGCTCTGTATCCGGAACAACTCGTCATTCGACAATATATCATTGTATGGCATGAACATGCCCACGTATGGATACCCCATCGTAAAAGCAAACGCCATCCGGCTCGAAGCCCGTTCGTCGGCTTTCTCGAATACCTCCGGACACAAACCGCTCTCGCGCGAAGCCACTGCCAGCAGCTCTTTGTCATAATAACCTATGCCCAACGCTTTAGCCAGCTTCTGCCCTATTTCCCGACCGCCGCTGCCGAATTGACGACCGATGGTCAATATAATCCGATTCCCATCATCTTCCATGTTACCTCGTGTTTTTCGTTATATATTCATTACTCTTTCGCAAAAATAAATTATTCCTTCCGAAGTAACAACTGTTTGAAGAGAAAAGTAGGCAAATACAGATTTTATTTCCTGTATCATCAGTCGACAGCACGAATCCTACAGGATAAGCATTATTCCCAGCGGGGAAAGCATCAATCCGGCAGGATAAGCACTATTCCCGCTGTCGACAACACAAATCCGGCAGGATAAGCACTTTCCCCGCTGTCGACAGCACAAATCCGGCAGGATAAGCATCGGCGACGCAGGAATACCCTATTTTTCCTGATTCCCCAGAAAATTACAAGTAAGACCTTCGCTAATTCCGATTTTTTTCGCACCTTTGACCTCGAAAACGTTTAACATACCTCTAATTTATATTGACAGGAAGTAAATGAGAAAATGGAAGACTGAAGATTCAGCTGAATTGTACAACATTAACGGTTGGGGACTGAATTATTTTTCGATTAATGACAAAGGTCATGTATCCGTTTGCCCTAAGGCGGGCGGTCCGTCCATCGATTTGGAAGAGTTGATGGAAGAGCTGCAAATAGAAGATGTAGCCGCTCCGGTTTTACTCCGTTTCCCGGACATTCTGAATAACCGTATCGAGAAGATATCCGGTTGCTTTGAGATAGCAGCCAAGGAATACGGGTTCACTGCAAAGAATTACATCATTTATCCTATTAAGGTAAATCAGATGCGCCCGGTAGTGGAAGAGATAGTCAGCCATGGCAACAAGTTCAATATCGGCTTGGAAGCAGGTTCGAAGCCCGAACTGCACGCTGTCCTTTCTATCGACATTGATAGCGATGCCATGATTATCTGTAACGGTTATAAGGACGAAAGTTACATCGAGCTCGCCCTGTTGGCACAGAAGATGGGACGCCAAATCTTTATCGTAGTGGAAAAGATGAAGGAGCTGCAGACCATCGCCGACCTCTCCAAACGCATGAATATTCAACCGAACATCGGTATCCGTATCAAACTGGCAAGTTCGGGCAGCGGCAAATGGGAAGAATCGGGCGGTGACGTAAGCAAGTTCGGATTGAACTCCAGCGAATTGTTGGAGGCATTGGAACTGCTGGAAGCGAACGGACTGAAGGATTGCCTGAAGCTCATCCACTTCCATATCGGCAGCCAAGTGACTAATATCCGCCGCGTCAAGACGGCTCTACGCGAGGCAACACAATTCTACGTCCAATTGAAGCAGATGGGGTTCAATATCCAATTCTTCGACATGGGCGGCGGATTGGGTGTGGATTACGACGGAAGCCGTTCTCCGCTGAGTGGAAACAGCATGAATTACTCCATACAGGAATATGTGAACGATGCGGTCTCTTCGATAGCCGACGTGTGCAACAAATTCAACATGGAGCAACCGAATATCATCATTGAGTCCGGACGTTCGCTCACGGCACACCACTCTGTGCTTATCATCGAAGCATTGGCAAGTACGCATCTGCCACAATGCGACGAAAACGAAGAGCTTCAACCAGACGCACACGAATTGGTACGCGAGCTTTACAACCTTTGGGACAATCTGAACCTGCCCCGCCTGATTGAGACGTGGCACGACACGGTACAATGCCGCGAAGAGGCACTCGAATTGTTCAATCTCGGACTGCTCGACCTACGGACCCGCGCCCAAGTGGAGCGTCTTTTCTGGTCTATCGCCCGCGATGTCTTCGATATGGCCGAAAATGTCAAACATGCGCCGGACGAATTGAAAAAGATATCGAAGCTTTTGCCGGATAAATACTTTTGTAATTTCTCATTATTCCAGTCTTTGCCGGACTCATGGGCTATCGACCAAATATTCCCGGTAATGCCTATCAGCCGACTGAATGAACAGCCGACCAAATCGGCCACTTTGCAGGACATTACCTGCGACTCGGACGGAAAGATAGATAACTTTATCTCGACACGAAACTTCTCCTATCACCTGCCGGTTCATCCGTTGAAGCAGGGCGAGCATTATTATTTAGGAGTATTTCTTGTCGGAGCTTATCAGGAGATATTAGGCGATTTGCATAACCTTTTCGGTGATACCAATGCGGTGCACATCAAAGTAAAAGGCGACAAATATGTAATTGACAAAGTCATCGAAGGCGAAACTGTAGCCGACGTATTGGAATATGTACAATTTAACCCGAAGCGTATGGCACGCGCCATCGAAGTATGGGTAGCCTCCTCTGTAAAGAAGGGAACCATCACTGCCGAAGAAGGACGCGAGTTTATTTCGAACTACCGCTCCGGCTTGTATGGTTATACCTATTTAGAATAATAACCTTTAGCGTTCCGGATTATGCCTCCGGAACGCTGCTTTCCTTATAATACAGCATAGAGATATTTTTCCTACCTTTGCACGAAAAGATAAAATAGACAATGAAAGAAAGCGAATTGGTATTTGGGATTCGGGCCGTCATCGAAGCCATCCAAGCAGATAAAGAGATAGACAAGATATTAATAAGACGTGACTTGCAAGGAGAACTGGCAAAAGAACTGTTCGATGTGCTGCGCGGACGAGCAATCCAAACCCAACGTGTGCCACAAGAACGGTTGGACCGCTACACACGCAAGAATCATCAAGGAGTAATTGCCTTCGTGTCGGCAATCACCTATCAGAAATTAGAAGATATCGTACCCCTTATCTATGAAGAGGGACGCGACCCTTTCATTGTACTGCTGGATGGGATAACCGATGTGCGGAACTTTGGCGCCATTGCCCGCACGTGCGAATGCGCAGGAGTAGATGCGATTGTCATTCCGGCCAAAGGAAGCGTAAGCGTCAATGCCGATGCCATCAAGACTTCAGCAGGTGCACTGCATGTATTGCCGGTATGCAAAGAGAAGAGCATCAATCAGGCTATCCGTTTCTTGCAACAGAGTGGCGTAAAGGTCTATGCTGCATCAGAAAAGGCAGCAGAACTTTATACAGCGGTACATTATGAAGGACCAACTGCCATCGTAATGGGAGCAGAAGATGTCGGTGTCTCTCCGGAAAACCTGCGTATCTGCGATGCGATGATTAAGATTCCGCAATTTGGTACAATAGGTTCGTTGAATGTATCGGTTGCCTCTTCTATTTTAATCTATGAAGTGGTACGCCAACGTATGAATAAAGAAAGAAATTAACAGAAACAGATTAATCTATAAAGCAACAAAGATGAAGAAAGTAATTGCAACTCAAAATGCGCCTGCAGCTATTGGCCCATACAATCAGGCGATTCAAGTAGGGAATATGTTATTCGCTTCCGGACAATTAGGATTGAATCCGGAAACCGGTGAATTTCCGGAAGGAGGAGTGAAAGCTCAAACAGAGCAATCGTTCAAGAACGTAAAAGCCATTCTTGCGGCTGCCGGATTTTCTATCGATGATATCGTAAAGACAACTGTATTCTTGGCAGATATGGCTGACTTCGCGGCAATGAATGAAGTATATTCTGCCCAATTTAACGGAGATTTTCCGGCACGTTCAGCGGTTGCGGTAAAAACTCTACCGAAGAATGCATTGGTTGAAGTAGAATTTATTGCAGCAAAGTAAGAAGGGAAAAGAAAGTAGTTAGTAGTTGGTAGATTTCCTCTTTCTAACTACTAACTACCAACTACTAACTACCCCAAAATCAGAAACCGTAAGAAACACCAATCGCCGGCATCAAAGCATAAGCCTTATAATGTCCGCCAAAGGTACGCGGATTCCCTAACAAGTCTGCATCCGTATAAGAACCATCCCGAGAAAATCCCTGCACATACGAGAAGGAGAAATCAACCGACAGACGATTGAGCGGACGGAAACTGAATCCGGCAGTTAATCCTAATTTATTCATACTCGGTGTTTCGGGATTAAGATATTCATCCTTGACCGGAGTCTCATCGAAATAGGCGCCGAATCGGATATCCAGACGGTCTGTTGTCGCATATTGCGCTCCCAATCGGTAAATACGGGTGTTTTCATACTCTTTCGGAGCCGCGATATTATATTGTCCCAGCTCTGCATCCGGATGGAAGTACACATCCAGCGACTTATACGCATTCCAACCTACGAACTGTACTTCTCCCGACACAGTCCAGCGTTGCGTAGGCCGATAAGTCACAGCTACGTTCCAATTATCCGGCAATGGCAACTCTGCCGAGAAGGTTCCGCTCTCTAATGGCGGCACATTGATTCCTCCTTCAGGCAATCCCTGAATACCCATTTGCTTTGCCATCGCAATCAACGTATTAATCTGCTGCAATACCCCTTCAAAATGTTCACGATTCGCATAGCACAACTGGATATCTCCCTCTTTTACCTTCGCCGTTACCTTCGAACGATATGACAGACCCACTGTCCACTTCTCATTAATATCATACATCGCACCGACATTAAATCCGAAACGGGTCTGCGAACTACCATCCAAAGAAACAGACGCCGCCGATGTCTCTTCATAACGGGAAAGCTCGTTCATAATCGGGTCAATCATCGGCTTCACCAGACCTTGCATATTCTCCGGAATGGCATTTATCATATTCTGCCCTACTGCCGTCATCGAGCCCGGACCAATCAATGCACGGTCTAAAGAGATATTTCCAAACATCACCATCAATCCCGCTCCAATGCTCAGTTTGTCTGTAATCTTCCATGCAACCGTCGGCTGGAGATTGAATGCCTGCAAAGAGATATCCTGCACCAGATGCGCACCTTTCCAGTCATTTCCCCAATTGATGCCGCTTCCGTAAGGCGTATTCAGCGAAATCCCGGCAGCCAAATTATCGTAAATCTTAAAACCTGCATAGAAATAGAGTGGCGTACTGGGCGTGTTATCTGTTTTGGCGGTATAACCTTCGTTCGAATACTTGGCATGGGCAAATACTCCTGACACGCCGGCCGACAAATCGATTGTCTTATCCATAAACGCCAGTCCTGCAGGATTGAAGTGCATACTCTCCGCTCCCAGTTTCAAGGCAGTTCCTACATGTCCCATACCCGCTTGCTTCGTACTCTGTGCATTTACTTGAAATCCTTCGGCAGCCGCATAAAAAGGCAGCACCGATAAACACGCTAATGCGATAGCTTTCTTCATAAAATTGTTTTAAAGTGAATAAATAAACCATGCCTCTCGGCGTAAACGGCTGCAAAGATAGGTTTCTTTTCCGAATTATTGCACAGTTTACAGAGAAATGTGCGGCACAATGGAGCAAACAATGTGCAATTCACTTGCAAAAACGTGCCTAAAATCTAGGCAGCTTTTCGACACGGTGCAAAAACGTGCCTGGATTCTAGGCGGCTTTTTGCAGCGTTACATAAACGTGCCTGAATTCTAGGCGGCTTTTTGTAGCGTTACATAAACGTGCCTAAATTCTGGGCGGCTTTTTGCAGCGTTACATAAACGTGCCTAAAATCTAGGCGGCTTTTTGCAGCGTTACATAAACGTGCCTAAAATCTAGGCGGCTTTTTGCAGCGTTACATAAACGTGCCTGGATTCTGGGCGGCTTTTCGTAGGTCAATTACCCGATGAATTCTTATTCAAAACATACTTTTTTGCCAAGCCGCCCTCAGAAGTCTCTTTATAAAGGCTCGGCAAATCGTTTCCGGTCTGCTTCATTACCTCGACCACTTGGTCAAAGCTCACGCGATGGCGGCCGTCTGAGAAGTTGGAAAAAGTATTCGCATCCAAGGCCCGGGCTGCTGCGAAAGCATTACGCTCGATACAAGGAATCTGTACCAAACCACAGACCGGGTCGCAGGTCAATCCCAAGTGATGCTCCAATCCCATCTCTGCGGCATACTCGATTTGTGCCGGCGTACCGCCAAACAACTGGCTGGCAGCCGCAGCCGCCATCGCACAAGCTACGCCGACCTCTCCTTGGCAACCTACCTCCGCTCCGGAAACCGAAGCATTCGTTCGCACCACATTGCCGAATAACCCTGCCGTAGCCAATGCACGCAGAATACGCGAGTCACGAAATTCGCGGGTCTCCTTCAAATGATATAAAACAGCCGGCATAACGCCGCAGGAGCCGCATGTCGGAGCCGTTACAATTTTCCCGCCGCACGCATTTTCCTCCGAAACAGCCAACGCATAGGCATACACCAGACCGCGGCTCTTTATGCTGCTGCCATAACCGCGCGCCCGAATCATATAATCGGATGCTTTCCGGCGAATGCCCAATCCGCCAGGAAGGATGCCTTCCGATTCCAATCCGCGACGGACAGCATCCTGCATGACTTCCCATACCTCTGCCAAATAATCCCATATCTCCTTCCCTTCGCACTGCTCCACATATTCCCAATAAGAATAGCCGGACTGTTCGCACCATGTTTGGATTTCGCGGATATGCTTCATGTCATATACTTGCGTAGCCGTCTGCTCATTGTATGTCTCATTAGCCAATGTCCCGCCGCCTATGCTATATATCGTCCAATCGTCCTGCTTATTTCCTGCCGCATCGTATGCCTCGAACAGCATCCCGTTCGGATGGAAAGGAAGAAACACCTTGGGTTGCCAAATGATATGGGTCGGAGCTATAGGTGTAAGTACATCAAGAATGGCTTTGTCCGTCATGTGTCCCTTTCCTGTTGCTGCCAAACTGCCATATAAAGTCACATCAAACCGCGCCGCATTCCGATTCTTATCCAGAAACATGCGGGCAGCACGCATCGGTCCCATCGTATGGCTACTGGAAGGACCATGTCCTATTCGATATATCTGTTTTATTGATTCCATTATATATTATTATAGTTAAAGAGACACTGCGTCTCTTGTTCATACTTTATTCTAAATTGATTCCACAATGTGTTTGTAAATAATGCGCCGTATCCGACCATAACGTATCCATTTGCGGATGGTTCAGATATTTCTCCGAGAGCTTCCGTTCCTTGCACGAAGCGAACATCTTCCCCGTAGTATGGGCAGGCAATTCATCCAATAAAAGATGCACCGCTGTGGCTGCTCCCTGCTTCGGTGTACGGATAAACGGGCGATAGAATATATCGGTCAGTGGGTCGAACCACATATCCATGCGGATAATCTCCGTCGAAACGATTCCCGGGTCGGCAGCATTTACGATAATGCCCTGTTTACTGACTTCGGATGCCAAACGACGGACAAACAGCCATAATGCCAACTTCGTATTGCTGTAAATCGGAATCCGCCAGAAGCTGCCCCGCTTTCCATGCGTAAAGAACTCCGGAGTTATCTTCCCAATGGCATAGGTACACGAGACCATACAAACGATTCGCGAACCTGCATCCATCAAAGGCAATAACAAACGGGATAACAGATAAGGGGCGACATAATTCACCGCCACTGTCCTTTCCAATCCGTCAGGCGTTTGTTGGAAATGCGTGCACATCGTTCCGGCATTATTCATCAACAGACGGATAGGAATGCGCTCAGCCAGCAGGCTTTCGGCTACCCGCTTGACTTCTGCCATTACAGACAGGTCCACTTGCCGCACGCTAATCTGTTCGTTGCCGGTTTCCTGCGCAATCCGGTTCCGGCACGCCTCTCCCGATTTTGCATCATAGCATAACATCACCACTTCATAACCGGCAGCTGCGACGGACTTGGTGATTTCCGAACCCATTCCCCCGTCGGCGCCGGTAATTACTGCACGGCCTTTCATCCTTTCGCCTCCTTTTCCAATTGCTCTATCTCCCGTTGCAACGAATCGGGGAGCTTATTCCGAAGATGCTTATGGCATGCCATATCCAACGTGTACATACGAGCAATGCAATAGTTGCTATGCCCGCAATCGCAGCAATAATTTTCTTCTGCCTTCATGCGATTGACAAAGTCCGGCGTATTCAACAGGGCACGTCCCATCTGCACGAACGGGAAACCTGCGTTCAGCACCTCTTCTATCTTAGCTCTTGAAACCAATCCGCCTACATAGACTAAAGGTATATCCTTCACCTCGGCTTTGAATTTCAACGCATCTTCCAAGAAATAGGCCTCCTTGAATGGTACAGTCGGAATCATCATGCGCCCTGCCATCCGCACGCCCCATTTCAGCCACCAGCAGGTCATGTAATAGGTCATGCTCTTAATCGGCATCGCGCCACGCATCACATACATTGGCGCCTTGCTGACAAATCCGCCGCTCAAGACCAGCGCATGTGCGCCATCCTCTTTCAAACGCTTTGCCACTTGCAGGCATTCGTCCAGTTCCATGCCGCCTTTGAATCCGTCGCGCATATTCATCTTCACCAAAACAGCCATATCATCTTTTGCCGCTTTCATCACCTCCTCCATCACCATATCCATGAAGCGCATCCGATTCTCCAACGAGCCGCCATATTCATCTTTCCGATGATTCGTATAGGGCGAAAGGAACTGGCTAATCAGATAGCCATGCCCGGCATGGATTTCTACAGCATCGAATCCGCACTCCCGAGCCAAGTTGACTGCCCGACCGTAAGCTTTTGCCATTTCAGGAAGCTCATCTCTCCGCAGACCACGTACAAAGGTGGGCGAGTAAAGGTTAAAGCCGGTCGAAGCTCCGACAGGAGTTTCCCCGCAAATACTCCGATGCGACATGTTTCCGCAATGTCCCAACTGAATACTTGCCGCCGCACCTGCCTTGTGGACTTCATCCGTAATCAGTTGCATTCCGGCTACTATCTCCGGACGCATCCACAATTGCCGGTCGAACGACAGTCCGCTCTGGGTTACGGCAGCATAAGCTACGGTTGTCATGCCGACACCTCCGACGGCTACGGATTTATGGTAATCTAATAACTCCTGCGATGGGGAATTTCCGGGGCACATGCTTTCGAATGCAGCTGACCGAATCGTTCTGTTCCGAATGGTGAGCGGTCCAATCTTTCCCGGTGTAAATAAGATTGAAGTCATATTTTAAAAGATATAGGGGATTAAACATTTCCGATTGCCAACGGCTTCCCTTCCGAACTCCTCGCGGTATTTCTTCCGGATGGCATAAGCCCGGGGCGCAAGATTGGCGAATGTCCACCAAACGAACACCCATGCGGCTGGCGAAGAGGTCATGATGGCAAAGCCGGTCCACTCCAACAACTCTCCGAAGTAATTGCCTGACGTCACCCATCGGTACATGCCCTTCTGCGGCAGATAATGTTTCGTGTCGCCCGGCTTACGCAGATGGCGTATTACATAATCGGAATGCCAATTGATGCCCATTCCGATGAAGAATACCAACATACCTATCCAACAGCCCGCGTGCTGCAAATAAGCCGGCGAATACAACTCCTCGGGAGCCAAGTAGAACAGCCATTCTCCTTGGATGTATCCGTTCAGCAGGTTGAACACCACGCCCATCAGCAATATCGCTATCGGCATCCGGCTCTTCCCTTTCAGCAAAAAGGGGAAGACAAACGAACGCTGGAAGTAGTGCAATTCAAACAGCAGGAAGAACAGGAACGGGACGGATGCCACACCTACCCCGCTCTGTATCCAAAGATAGAGCATAACAAAAAACACCGGAGCCTCCATCAATACCCAACCGATTTTGTTGGAAACCGATAGTCCCCAGCGTTCTGTCCTGAAGATTCCATACCCTGCCTTTATGAAAAAAAGAGCGACAAATACAATCGCTCCTACCAGCGAAAAGAGCATCAATAGCTGATGAAAATTATCTAACGTCATACCTTACTGCCTAAAAATCTATTGCCTCCAAAGGTACGGCTCTTTTTTGAATTGGCAAAGAATAACGCCGAACTATTCCTTCTCACACAAAAAACCCGCCCGCCCTTAGGACATTGGGCGGGCGGATTCGTTTGCATCTTTTTCATCCTCTATTCCCTTAGGGATTAGGGATGCCTTGCTCCGTTTCGTCGTCGGGCGACTCCACCTTGTCGGGGTCAGCACCCAGCGTCTCCACGTCCACCCAGAAGACTTCGTTGCCTACGAGGTTGCG
>CASEMX010000015.1 GCA_949289155.1 uncultured Parabacteroides sp. | reverse complement strand
ACGCTATTGACCGAGACCGTCCCGCCCATTGCCGTCATTACCCGATATACATAATTCAATCCCAAGCCGAAGCCGGAGACCTTCTTATCCTTTTTATATTCCAAGCCGCCCCGTTCAAACTTCTCGAAGATGCGCTTCTGCTGCTTGAACGGAATGCCCCAGCCATTGTCCCATACTTTGATATGTACCGTATCTTTCCCCGCTTCTGCCGAGAGACGGATGCGCACCTCCTCGTTCGAGTATTTCAGGGAATTATCCATCAGATTGCTGATGGCCTCTTTCAAATACTCCTCATCGGCAAGGAACGGAGGAAGCGAAGGGCAAACGACTTCGAACACCACTTTCTTCTCTGCCTTCACTCGGTATTTCTGCACCAACTCGTCGAAGAGCTTCGGCAAGTCCACTTCGCCTATCACCAGCTTCAAGCGCGATTGCTCCAGCTTGGCAATGGTCAATATCTTCTCCGAAAGCGAAAGGAGATGCGCGCTCTCTTCATTTAGGATAGAGAAATACTGTTTCCGCAGCTCCGGCTTATTATCCAAGATACCGCTCTCCAACGTATGCCCCGCCATCGAAATGGTACTGATGGGCGTCTTCATGTCGTGAATCATCGCGTAGGTAAAGTCCTGCCGGATGCGGGCTATCTTGTTTTGCTTGATGATAATCTGCACCTGCCGAACGATGCAGCCCGCCACGAAGAGAATCAACAACGCCGTAGCCACCAGCATCACGCCCATCTTCCGGAATGCTATCCAATAGGGATTCACAATCACTGCCTGCACTGCTTCGGTATGTTCCTCATTAATAAAGACGGGCTTCGTCTCGACGGTCCGGAACGAAGGCATTACCGCGCCGTCCGCTTTCCGCTGAAGCACATTCCCCAGCGAATCGACTGTTTGGCAAACCAACTCCGCATGATAATCTTCCCTTGCCAATGCCTCCGTAAAGAGCGAATCGAGCAAGGGCAAAGAGACAGAGGTCTGGGACAACGAGTCGGCATAATGATGAAGGGCGGTCGTCACGAAATCCAGCATCGCCTGCTCGTCCGACGATTCCTCCCAACTGAAAGACCGCACGGCATTAATATTTTCATCCGCCGTTTCTTTATAAGCCCTCAACCGTTCGATAGCCTCGTCAATCACCGCTTTTGGAAACAACCGGTTGCTTGCCTGCACCAATTGCGTTTCCACCAGCCGATAGGTATTCATCAGCCACAGGCTCTGTATCGCCACGATAGCAACGAGTCCTAATGCCGTCAGTATTTTGATGTATTTCCCGGTCATGCTTTCGTTACTTATTCCCACAAAGCGACTTTCCCGAAGTTTTCCATATCCAAATAACCGGTCTGTACGCCTAATGCTTTAAATGCCCGACGAATGGAATCAAGCGAAAGGCATTTGCCATTTTCAATCCGGGAGACCTGCGCACGCTTTACGCCCATCAAAGCACCTAATTGTTCTTGCGTCATGTGCTTTTCCTCGCGTGCCTTACGAATAGTCAGTCCTACGAGGAAATCCTGCATTTCTGCTTCATATTTGTTCCGCGCCTCGCTTCCTTTCGGACCGATTAATCTATCCTTAACTTCATCCAATGTGTAAAAATACTTCTCTTTCATAATCAGTTTGTTTTTAATTTAAAATACGTAGTTCTTATCCTTTCCGCCTTAGCGATTTCTTTCAGCGGGGTCTTTGCTGTTTTCTTTACAAAACCATGCGTAGCAACTACCAATGTAGCGTTTGCATCCGTCTTATCCCAAAATGCCAGCATCCTATATTGCACGCCGCCGTACAATGCTCTAAACTCCCATATTTCCGAACCTTCCAGTTTCTTAAAAAATTTGGGGTCAACTAAGTAAGAGGCTTTTTCAAAGTTGTTCACTATTTTATCTCTTACTTTCTTTCTCAATGTTTGCAAGAAAGCTTCTGCCTCTTTGGATAATATTACTGTGAATTTCGCTCTTCCCATAGCTAAAATTTTAGTTTCGTGCCTCAAAGGAACAAAAAAGGCGGCAATGTTCCAAACTTCTTCCGGCCTTCTTTGGCTTCCTCTATAACAATTCCTTAACAATCCGTCCCGCTATAACAATCTTATAACAATTCGATAACGACACGATAACCTATCGCCCTGAGAAAAGGCGGTTACTTTGCAGCAGAAATAAAAGAACAATAAACAGTAAAAGAAATGAGAACATTTATCTTAACATGTATCGCCCTCTTATTAATGGGGAATGTGAACGCGCAATCTGCCGCCGACTTGGAATTGGCAGAAATGTTGAATAGCGGAGATATGCTTCGTTTGAACGACCGCTATCCGCAGATTAAGGATTCCTTGCAAGTTCCTATGTTGGCTCGGCTCGCTGAAGCCAATTTATACGTCAACTTCAATCAGCTGGACAAAGCAGAAGCGGCAATGGCGGACCTATTTACCCACCATCAGCAGGAACTTGACGCACAAACACAAATCGGCATGTCCGCATTACGGGCGATGAATTTCCTGAATTTGGGACAATACGCCGCAGGAGGAGAAATGGGAGAGAACTTGGTATCCGTACTGGAGCAACAAATCCCATTCGAGCAACTGTATAGCTTCGTTTTCATTGAACGGATAGGGAAAGCACTCGCCCACACTCCTGCGCCGTTCCTCTCCCGTCCCGCCGTGACACAGAGCATCCCGATGCGTATCGACTCGGCCGGACGCGGGCAACATCTGATGATTCCGGTACAGGTCAACGGTATCACGAAAGATTTTATCTTCGACACGGGATGCTCTTTCGGCAATTTCGTATCCGAAGCGTATGCAAAAGAAGCAGGGCTGGAGATTGTATCCGATTCCATTCCGGTTTCCGGCACGCAAATCGGTTATGTGAAATTGGGCGTGGCGGATTCGCTCTGCGTCGGAGACATGGTATATCATCACCCTGTATTTCTTATTGCTCCGCCCAACGAAGAGACGGATTCCGTCTTTACGTTCGACGGCGTGCTGGGGTATCACTTCATCCGCGATGCCAAAGAAATCATCCTCGACTTCGAGCACCGTTGCTTCATCTTTCCTGAACTGCCAAGCGAGGCGGAGCCGAATATGTATTTATCCTCCAACACACCCAAAGTGCGTATCTTTTACCAGCATCAGCCGATAGATATCACCCTCGACAGCGGCAATGTAAAAAGCGACCTCGGCGCATGGTTCAAAGAGCGTTTCCCGGATGCGATTCCGCAAGATGCCCAAGAGCGCCCGCTGAAAAGAGGCGGATTCGGCGGAATAGAATCCTTCACGGGTTATGTATTGCCGGAAATTATCTTCCAATTAGGTGCGACGCCTTTTACGCTTCGCCAAGTGGAGGTCGTCAACGATGCGGAAAACCGGCTGGCAGCAGGCTCGTTGGGTACAGACTTTCTGCAAGCCTTCAAGCGGGTAACGATTAACTACAACAAAATGTTCGTCAAAGGAGAAAAATAATCTATTCCACTGAGCGACTCGGAAGCTATGCCTGCCGAAAAGCAGACCTTCCGAGTGACTCAGAACCTCTGAAAATCGCGAGGAAGTCGTTCCGAGTGACTCAGAAGCTATGATTTTGCCCATTTTTGCCCTTCTGAGTGACTCAGAAGCCCGGTTTTTGTTAAAATTTGTGTTTCTGAGTGACTCAGAAAGCCTGATTTTCAAAAAACGCTCCTTCCGAGTGACTCGGAAGCCCGAATTTGGCCATTTTTTGAGGTGCTGAGTCACTCAGAAGGACAATTTTTCGCCGGACATAGGTTCTGAGTCACTCGGAAGCCTAAAATTTGCCCGATTTTGAGCTCCTGAGCGGCTCGGAACGACAATTTTCCATCGGACATCGCTTCTGAGCGACTCGGAAACGCTGATTTTTCCCGTTCTGAACTTCTGAGCGACTCAGAACGGCAGTCCTTCACCGGACATCGCTTCTGAGTGACTCAGGAACTTTAACCCAAAAGATGCAGGCAAAAGTTCTCTATCCAATTGAATCGGATAAAATAACGAATTATGAAACGTACAATTATCATCGCGGGAATTATCGCGAGCGCAGCCATCCAGTTGGCTGCCCAAAATGTAAAGGGGAAAATAGTAGATAACCAGCAGCGTCCTGTCGAAGCGGCGACGGTGATTATGCAAACGCCCGACTCGACCTTCGTCGATGCAGTTATTACCGACTCACTTGGATGCTTCGCGTTCAAGGAAGAGCCGGAGCAGTATCGCCTGATTATTCAACATCTCTTATATAAGACGCAGGAGAAGACGGGGCACACTCCGGATGTGGGCACAATCACGCTCGAGGCGCAAAGCTATGCGCTGGACGAAGTGGTGGTGAAGGGCGAACGTCCGCAGGTGAAAGTCGAGAAGGGCGCGTTGGTCTATGATGCCGAAGTCCTCTCGGAGCGCACCACCGCCAGCAATGCCTACGAATCGCTGCTGCGCGTGCCGGGCGTCCTCGAACAGAACGAGGCGATTACCTTAGCGGGCGCCAAAGGCGTTACAGTCGTGCTGAATGGCAAACCTTCGTCGATGACGGCGGAGCAGCTCACCGAGCTCCTGAAAAGCACGCCGGTCTCGAACGTCCAAAACATCGAAGTGATGTACAACGCGCCAGCGAAGTACCGGGTGCGCGGGGCGGTCATCAATGTGGTGCTGAAGAATGCCAAATCTGCCGAGCCGTTCCTCCGGGGTGAAGTGAGCGGGAACTTCATACAATCGGCCTACGCGAAGGGCGGCGGGAACCTCAACCTCTCCTACTCCGGAAAGAAAGTATCGGCGGACCTGAGCTATGCCCCGCGCTTTACGCATTCGGACGTGGATATGGAGATGATTTCCCATCACTCCTTCGCGGGGCAGACCTACGACATCGACCAAATCAACACGGGCGACATGAAGGCATTGAACCATAACCTGCGGCTCGGCGTGGATTACCAAATCGCAGAAGGAAGCCACCTGAGCGCCGCCTATACTGCTTCGTTCAAGACAAACAGCAAAGCGCGCCAGCATTCGTCGGGCAATTTCGTGGAATCGGACAACCTGAAAACCGGCGAAACTCAGATGCACAACGTCAACGTGGATTACACCGCTGCCTTCGGCTTGAATCTCGGCGTGGATTATACGCATTACAACAGCCCGACAACGCAGGATTTTACCAATCAGACGGGAAACACCCGGCAACATTTCCTTGTGGATGAACACCAGACCATCGACCGCTATAACCTCTATGCCGGGCAGACGCACGCCTTACCGAATGACTGGAGCCTCAACTACGGCATCGACTTTACCTTTGCAAAGGAGAAGAGCGGACAGACCTACCGGCCGCAGGATGGCTCAGACCTCTCATCACTTAATACCGACACGCGGATGGACGAGGAGACCTACAACTTCTACGCCGGTGTGGAAAAGGCATTCAACGAGCGGCTTTCGCTTTCGCTCTCGGTGGCGGGCGAACGGTACAAACTCATGGATTACCGCAAGTGGGCGGTCTATCCGGCGCTTCAACTCAGCTATATGGCAAGTCTGGAGCATGTCTTCCAGCTCGGCTTCTCTTCAGACAAGGAATACCCCGACTATTGGACGCTCCAGAATACCGTGAGCTACCTGAACGGCTATACCAAGATACTGGGAAATCCGGCCCTCGTCCCCTCGACCGACTATGCCGCGCAGCTGACTTATGTCTTCAAAGGGAAGTACATCGCTACATTTTATTATAATTATATCAAGGATTACATCATGCAATTGCCCTACCAAAGTCCCGACGAACTCTCGCTCATTTACCAATTTGTCAATTACGACTATGAGCAGCAAGCGGGACTGACGCTGATTGTTCCCTTCTCGGTCGGCAGGGTTTGGAACGCCCAACTCGTATTGGACGGCTCCTACAACAAGGATGTCTGCGACCCGTACCACGCCATCTGCTTCAACCGGGCGAAATGGCAAGGCATCGCCCAGCTCAACAACAGCATCCGTCTCTCCAACCAGCCCGACATCCGCCTCGAATTGAATGGCCTCTGCGTCAGTTCGCCTCTGCAAGGCATCTACGACCTCAGTTCGGTTTGGAAGATAGACGCCGGACTGAAATGGACCTTCGCCCACGACCAAGCCGAACTGAAGCTGCAGGGCAACGACCTCTTCAATAGCCTACGGCCCGACGGCAGCATCGACTACAAAGGACAACGGCTCAACCTCCACATGAACCAGATGAACCGCAACCTCACCGTGACCTTCATCTATAAGTTCAACGGCCACAAGGAGAAGAAATATAGGGAAGTAGATACCTCACGGTTCGGGTATTAATTGTAAGAAACCTGCTTCTTTCCGACCCCATTTCCGTACCTACACAAAAAAACCTCTTGCTAATCTATAAATTAACAAGAGGTCGAGGATTCGAACCTCGACAGACAGAACCAAAAACTGTAGTGCTACCATTACACCATGAGACAATCCGATGCTTTCTCAAAAGCACTGCAAAGGTAAATGGTTTATTTTACCCTTGCAAGCATTTTGGGAATTATTTTACGATAAGCAGGTAATAATTTTTCTTACCCCGCTGTACCAACAGATATTTTCCGTCCAACAAATTATCGCAATTCACCTGCATATCCGTATCTGTAACCTTTTCTTTATTCAGGCTTACGCCTCCGCTCTGGATGAGTTTGCGCATTTCTCCTTTCGAAGGGAATACATTTGCCTTTTCCGTGCATAAATCAATCAGCTTTATGCCAGCAGACACCTCATCACGGGAAACTTCAAATTGCGGAACGCCATTGAATACATCCAGCAATGTCGCTTCGTCCAATTTCTTCAACGCATCCGAAGTAGAATTGCCGAACAAAATGTTGGAAGCCTCTACTGCTGCTTCATAATCCTCCACAGAATGTACCATAACGGTTACCTCCTTTGCCAAACGTTTCTGTAACGGGCGCAAATGAGGTGCAGCTTCCTGCTCAGCAATCAATGCATCGATTTCTTCTTTCGACAAAGCCGTGAAAATCTTGATATATTTTGCAGCATCTGCATCGCTCACGTTCAGCCAGAACTGATAGAATTTATAAGGAGAAGTATAACGGCGGTCCAACCAGATATTTCCGGACTCCGTCTTCCCGAATTTGCCTCCGTCAGCCTTTGTAATCAACGGACAAGTCAAAGCAAAAACCTCACCGCCGTTCGTACGACGAATCAACTCGGCGCCTGTCGTGATATTGCCCCATTGGTCTGAACCACCCATCTGAAGTTTGCAGTTCTTTGTCTCATACAAATGCAGAAAATCATAACCTTGCAACAATTGGTAAGTAAATTCCGTGAAAGACAATCCATCGCGTGCCTCCCCGTTCAACCGTTTCTGCACGGAATCCTTTGCCATCATATAGTTCACCGTAATATGCTTACCAACGGTACGAGCAAAATCGAGGAACGTGAAGTCTTTCATCCAGTCGTAGTTGTTGACCAGTTCCGCGCGGTTCGGCGCATCTGATTCGAAATCCAAGAATTTGCTCAATTGCTTCTTGATACACTCCTGATTGTGGCGCAAGGTTTCTTCGTCCAACAGGTTACGTTCTTGTGATTTACCCGAAGGGTCGCCAATCATACCAGTCGCGCCGCCCACCAATGCCAACGGTTTATGGCCGCACCGCTGGAAATGCTTCAGAATCATTACGCCGCACAAATGCCCGATGTGGAGCGAGTCCGCCGTGGGGTCTATTCCTAAATATCCTGTAACCATTTCCTTTGCCAACAATTCCTCTGTTCCCGGCATCATGGTATGAACCATGCCGCGCCATGTTAACTCTTCTACAAAATTCATCGTATTAGTTCATTATAAATAATTTAATTTGCGCGCAAAGATAAGAATAAAAAACGAGAGTTTAACCATCTATCCGATAATCCACTTACTACCCGGAAGGAACGATATCAGCTTCGATGTGACTGCGCAACAAACAAATGTTCCCAAAGCTATGCAGGGAATGGCTGCAACCGTAGGCAATGCCAACGTATCTTTCACTATCGTCACCCAAAGTCCAAGCCAAAAGATATGCATCAGGTAGATTCCGTAACTTAGCTTGGACAAATCCGTGATTATACGCGGCGCTTTCGGAGATTGAATGCATGAAAACATCAAAAAGGTCCCGCCAGTCGTCAGCACGCAATTGATGGTACACATCGCCCACCCGATTTCCAGTACAGGCGTAGAGTGCGTAATACCCGGAACAGCCTGTATGTAGAACGATAAAATAGTCCATGCCGCGCCGATAACCATTAATATCGCACCGATAACCAAACGTTTACTCCGATTCCACATCAGATGCACCCGAATATAGTGCGCCATGACCAAATAACCCAAGAATCCGGAGAAATACCACAACATGTGATATTCATTCCAGAAGCATTGTCCCCATACTTCACCGAACCAGCGGTTCAGATAGGGCATACAAGTTGACAAAGCAAATAGAGCAATGAAAAAACGCTCCTCTTTCGCTGTCGCTTTTCGCAGCCAAGGAGAAATAATCGGGATAAAGAGATAAAGGCTGATAAGCGGATACATAAACCAAAGGTGTCCCGCTAACGTCGGGAAGTTCAACAGGATTCTCGACAAGTCTTTCACCGATGTTGCTCCGTCTATCTGTCCCCATAACAAAGGCAATGTGCTATACAATACCATAAAGATGAAGAACGGAGGAAGGATACGTAGAAAACGTTTGCGATAGAACTGCCACATTGTCTGCTCCTCCTTCATCGGAACAAGCAGATAGGCAGAAACAATCATAAACAGGGGAACAGACATCCGCGAAAAGCCGTCATACAATGAAATCCACAGCCGGTCCGACTCATTCTGCAAGAAAGATTGCGGACCGGCTATATCCGTAGAGCCGGCTGCTCCGTAGAAATTCTCACTGGCGTGCACCACCATTACCAAGAGACAGGCGAATACACGCACATAATCCAAGAATACGATACGTTGTTGTTCCATCATCATGCCTTGGGCTCCCATTGATAATCGATATATTCCCACGAGAGACGGTTATTTGCGCTGACATGTACCAGCAAATAGCCCTCTTGCGTATCGACCAGCGGACCGTTCCACCAACTTGCGCAAATCGCTCCGCCCGTTACGAACCAATGATTGCGCTCCCGCAATTCTTCGTGGATATGTTGATGCCCTTGCAGAACCAATTGCAGATTATACTCCTTCAATAACTCAAATAAAGCCTTCGTATCCGAGACCATGTCCAGTCCTTTGAAATTCCCCTCGACTACCGGATAATACAACGAGAGCATCGGGACGTGCATCGCGACAACTATCGGCATCTCCTTACCTACCGCTTCCAAGTCCTCCTTCAGCCACGCCATTTGTTCGGTTCCGACGGAATAATTCCCCTCTTTGTCCGGATTCAAGCTGTTCAGTAAGATAAAGTGCACGCCTTTATGTGTGAATGAACGGCGGCTTGGACCCATATGCTTTTCGAACAGCTTGTATCCGGTTGGGTCGTTCCCTCCGTTGCAGTAATAGTAGCGGTCATGATTCCCTATTGTGAAATGACATGTTAGTCCGCTGTCGTTGGTGAGCTTGCGGAAATGTGCATGTCTGGTATTCGCTTCCTGTTCGTCCTCCTTCCCTAAACGGTCGGTATCGATATTATCCCCGCCGAAGAGGACAAAATCCACCTTCCGTCGCCGTGCATCTTCTAAAGCCTGCAGCAAAGCCTCCTCACTGCCCTTCCCATTTCCCATCTGAAGGTGTACGTCAGTGAAGAAGGCAAAGGTGAACCGCTCCTTTTCCTGTTCGGGATGGGCAGACACCGCAGCCCATGCCGGCATGCCTGCCAATGAAAGAGGCAATCCTGCCCCTACGAGTCGCAAAAAATCTTTTCTTTTCATGATAAAAGTGCTTTTATTAATAAATCTACTTACGTTCCCTGTATCCTTATGCGGACAAAATTAAGCAGAAATTCCATATTCCCCGCTGATAGTCGCAGATTACTTTCCAAGCTGTCGGTTCTTTTCTCGGGAAGGGCGGCTGTTCTGTCCGAAATGGCGGGGACTTTTTGCCTTCTCCGGGCGTGTTTGTTTTTATCTATCGGGGCATAGATATTATATATTTGACAGAGTGGCAAAAGCAACTTATCTTTGTGAGAAAATAATACAAGTATTGATTACACATTAAAGGAGGAAAGGACTATGAGCGTAGTACACTTGACAAAAGAGGCATTCACAGCCAGCGTATCGAACGTGATGAACGACGGGAAGTGGAAATACATCGGCGAGCGGCCGGCTGTCATCGACTTCTTCGCGACATGGTGCGGTCCCTGCCAGGCATTGGGACCGATATTCGAGGAGGTTGCCGGGAACCTGCAGGACAAGGTTTCGTTTTACAAGGTAGATGTGGACCAAGAAGAGGAGTTGGCTGCACTGTTCAACATACGGTCGGTGCCGACACTGCTCTTTATCCCGATGGAAGGGAAACCGAAGATACACGTCGGCGCAATGGGCAGAGCGGATTTGACACGTGCCATTAAGGAGGTATTGCTCTAATCCCTTAGGGCGGATTATGAGTTTCGCGGAGGGCGCATTTCGGGGCGATTACGGGGAGGTAATCATCTCGGGGTGCGCCTTTCTGTATGCCTTTTGCTTCTCGTGAATGCGCAGCGCAGGGATATCGTTGTATATCTTCCACGTGTTGCGGCGCCGGTTCTTTACCTTCTGGCGATACGAAGGACTCAGCAGGTAGGAGAGCCAGCCGTTGAAGTCGTATCCGGTCGGTTGTCTTCCGCTGACGTTTCCTTTGCGCACCGGGTCTGTTATGCGTGAGTTTATGCGCATGGTATTGTCTACATACAACTCCTCGCGCATTGCCGCGTAGGGCGAGACGCTATCAAGCGGGCGACGCACTTCGTTCAGTGCCCGCTTGTCGAGCTTTATATACTCCGAGAAATCCTTTGTGAAGGGAACTCCGGAGCGGTATTCCCCCATCTTTCCGGCGGGACTGGTGTTAATCAGTGTGCCGTTCAGGATGGCCCGTTGGTATTCCGGGTTCAATCGCAGCGAGTCCTTGCCCGCCAGTATCCCGGCGAGTCGTATCGAATCCTCTTTGCTCCACTCCTGCGCATACAGCAGGGGGTACATCGGGATACAGAACAGCAGTATGACCATCCAACACCTATTCATCCGCACAACCATTCTATGTGGGCAAAGATAACGCCTCCTTTCCGGGTAGTTCTTATTTTCCGGTTAAATAGTCTTATCGCATTGGTAAAAAAGATTACATTTGCCCCCAATATCTTATCTAAAACATTACCTATATGAAGAAGAACCTATTCTTACTATTTGCATTGCTCTTCTGCGGGCACGCCGTTGCCACTGCGCAGGAGGGGAATGAATGCATCCGCATCTCGACGGATGAGACGGACCTTATCTACAAGACTGCCCCCAACGGGCGGCTGTATCAAACCTACTTGGGGAAGCGTCTCCTGCATGACGCCGACCTGAAGCATCTCTCTACCGCGTCGAAGCCGGGTTCAGACGGCTCTGCGGGGTTGCAGGGCTTTGAGGCGTATGTGACTGCAGGCGGCGGCGACTTCTTCGAGCCTGCCCTCAGTATAACGCATTCCGACGGGAATATGAGCACGGTGCTGAAGTACGTCTCCTCGGAAGTCAAGCCGCTCGATGGGAATGCGACGGAAACGGTTATCCGCATGAAGGATGAGCAGTACCCGCTGGAGGTCACGCTGCACTATGTGGCGTATAGCGACGAGAATATTATCAAGACTTGGACTGAGATTAAGCATACGGAGAAACTCCCCGTGTACCTGAACCAGTATGCCTCCTCAGTGGTCTATTTCGAGCGTCCCCGGTACTTCCTCAATGAATACAGTGGCGACTGGGCGAAGGAGATGCAACTGGGCAGTCAGGAGCTCCTTCCGGGGAAGAAGCTGCTGGAGACTAAACTGGGGACACGTGCCGCTATGTACATGTATCCCTTCTTCGAACTGGGACTGGGCGAGCCGGTAGCCGAGGGGCAGGGCGAGGTCGTCTTGGGGACGATTGCATGGACAGGCAACTATCGCTTCACGTTTGAGGTAGATAAAGTGAAGAATCTCCGCCTTATGGCGGGTATCAACCCCTATGCCTCACGCTATGAGCTACAGCCGGGCGAGACCTTCGTTACCCCGGAATTCATCTTCTCGCGCAGCGACCGTGGTAGCGGCGCCGCCAGCCGGGGGTTCCAAGCATGGGCGAAGCGGTATCAGTTGAAGGATGGCGAGGGCGACCGCCTCACGCTCCTCAATAACTGGGAGAATACGAGCTTTAGCTTTGATGAGAAGATACTCTCTGCGCTGATGAAGGATGCGGCCCACTTGGGCGTCGATATGTTCCTCTTGGACGATGGCTGGTTCGGCAATAAGTATCCGCGCAATAACGACAAGGCGGGACTGGGCGATTGGCAAGCGATGAAGACGAAGCTGCCGCATGGCGTGCCTTTCTTGGTCAAGGAGGCGAAGGCTGCTGGCGTCAAGTTCGGTATCTGGATTGAACCGGAGATGGTGAACCCGAAGAGTAGCCTCGCGGAGGAGCATCCGGAGTGGATAATAAAGCTGCCCAACCGCGAGACGCAGTATTACCGTAACCAGTTGGTGCTGGACCTGACGAACCCTGAGGTACAGGACTTCGTGTTCGGAGTGGTGGACGGGCTGCTCACGGAGAACCCGGACTTGGCATACTTCAAGTGGGATTGCAACAGCCCTATTACGAATCCCTATTCGCCCTACTTGGGGGAGAAGCAGGACAGGCTCTATGTGGATTACGTGCGTGGGCTGTACAACGTGTTGGAGCGTATCAAGGCGAAGTATCCGGACATCCCGATGATGCTTTGCTCCGGTGGCGGGGCGCGCTGCGACTACGGCGCGTTGCGGTACTTTACGGAGTTCTGGGCGAGCGACAACACCGACCCCATCGAACGGCTCTATATTCAGTGGGGCTTCTCGAAGTTCTTCCCGATGAAGGCGATTTGTGCGCACGTGACGAGCTGGAACCGTCGTACCTCTATTAAGTTCCGCGTCGATGTCGCTATGATGTGCAAGATGGGCTTCGATATAGGACTGAAGGAGATGACCGAGGACGAGCTTACCTTCTGCAAGCAGGCGGTGGCGACCTACAAGGAGCTGAAGCCGACCATCCTCGATGGGGAGTTCTATCGGTTGGTCTCTCCCTATGAGGGCAACCATACGGCAGTGATGAGCGTGGGCGAGCGCGAGGCGGTGCTCTATACCTACAATATACATCCGCGCTTCGCAGAGGTACTGTATCCCATCCGTCTGCAGGGGCTGGACGCTGACAAGTTCTACCGTGTGGAGGAAATCAACCTCATGCCGGGTAAGACTTCTGCCTTTAAGGAGAACGGGCAGGTGTACTCCGGCGACTACCTGATGACTGCCGGACTGCGGCTCTTCACCACCGAGGACCTGTCGAGCCACCTCTTCCGGTTATGTGTTGTGGAATAACAGGAAAGGAATAAATCAATATACAGGGCATGGAGCGGGCATAGCCTCTTATTAGGGGGCTGCCGCTTCATGCCCTGCGTACGTTTTCTACCCGCATAGCGTTTATAAATAATGCCAAATCCAGACAACTTTCTACAATATTATTACATTATCTTACTTTTTTCCTTAATAATTGTTGCATGTACAAGAAAAAGGTTATCTTTGCCACATTCAGGGAGGTAAAGCGTCAGCCTCCGGTGCTAACTTTAAAGAATAGAACGAGGGGCATCCTTCTCTTCTGAAGCAGTCTTCATGCCTCTTATCTGTTATAGTAATCGTCCGGTAGGAGGCTGACGGACAACTAATGCTTTATATCATGAAGAAACTTTTACTAATGGCTGCGCTGAGTACATGCGTGGCAACGAGTGGAATCGCTCAAGTGGCGAGCGATGGAACTTTCCGAATGGCACAGGGTATCACATCCCTCGCGAATCAATCAACTACGCTTAGGGCAGCAATGACTGTGGTAGAACCTGCAGAGGAGTATGCCGGCGGTACGGGCACAGAAGCCGCCCCCTATCAGATTTCGACTGCTGAGCACTTAGCAAAGCTCATCCAAGATTCAGAGAAGGCAACTAATCAGGAGACCGCGCAGGTCTGTGAAGGCATCTACTATCAGCAGACCGCAGATATAGACCTCAGTGGGAAGTACTTTAATGCAGGAATTGGAGGTTCCGCTTACTTCGCAGGCGTATATGACGGTAATGGGTATGCTATCAAGAACTATACGGTAAGTAGTGGCACAGCTAATAGGGAAGGTTATAACATATCTTCAGCATTGTTTAGTAATGTATGGGGTGCTACTATCAAGAACGTAACGATGGAAGATTATGAGATAAGTTTAAGTTTTAATAACTGTTCCGGTTGCAATTTCAATATTGCCGCCTTAGCAGCAAGTGTGAATGCAAGTATAGTAGAGAACTGCCATGCTTCAGGAACGATTATGACTAATACACAGGGCTCGGCAAATAACGTGCACGTAGGTGCTATCATCGGCTCTGCCTTTGTAGGTACAACCATTAATAACTGCTCGGCAGAAGGAACCATGACGCATGAGCAGGAATATACCCAGCATGATGACTATGCTTCCTTTACTTACGCGGGCGGTATCGTAGGACATGCATATGAAGGCGTTACTATTGTGAATTGCATGAACGATGCAGATATAACAAGTACAGGCGCAGGTAGCTCAGATAAAGGCGTTGCCCTGTACACTGGTGGTATCGTGGCAGAGGGACTGGCTGCAAGCATCCTCAACTGTAGCAATGAAGGTGCGATAGATGCCACAGCGACTAACGCGGCAGGGGACTATACATGGGTACGTGTAGGCGGTATTGTCGCTACTATGGAGGAAGGTACTATCGATAACTGCTGGAATGCCGGTGACATGAATGCTGAGGGTTATCGCGAACGCCAAGATCCGGCATCTATCGTCTGCGTAAGGAACAATACGACGATGGGTACGAACTACATCAACAATGAGATAGCGTTCGGTAGTTATACCGACAAGGAGACAGAGTTAACCACTGAGTATATGCAGAGCGAAGCGTTCGTAGCTGACCTGAATGGCAACCTTCCGGAGGAGGGTATGGAATGGAACTACCAAGAGGGCGACTATCCTACGTTGCGTGAGGCAGGCAGTACGGTGGCAAACGAGGCTATCGCGGCTCCGAGTACGACTACGCTCCGCACGGTGGATGGCGGTATCATGATAACTACCGAAGAGCCGGCAGCTGTCGAGGCATATACCTTCTACGGCGTACAGAAGTTGTCGAAGAGTGTTCCGGCAGGACAGACCACGCTCGATTTGGCTCCGGGACTCTACATCATTAAGGTGAACCAAGACGTACACAAGGTACGTGTTCATTAAACATTTAGTTATTTACTCAAAGCAGGGGGTAAGGGAATTTTCTCTTACCCCCTTTAATTTTTTTAGCTTTTGTTTGGAGATTACAATAAAAGCCCTTATATTCGCAACCGAGATGACAAGTGATGAAGAAAAGGCGTATCCTTTAGCGGGAAGACAGGCTGCCGCGTAGCGGGAAGATGAACTGTCGCCCGGCGGGAAGATGAAGCTACCGCCAGAGGGAAGACGAACTGTCGCGTAGCGGGAAGATGAGCTTCCGCGGAGGGGAAAGATGAAATTCCCTATAAGGAACATGTAAAACACCCTGCTTTTGGCAGGATAAATATTCAATTAGTATTAATCAATAAATTATTATGAGTATGGAAATGAAAGACCCAACTCAGAAATCGAAGCTATTGCTTCAGGCGATAGAGCTTTCCATAAGCTCGGAAGCCACGAAAGAGCTGTATGTACGCCCTGTACTACAGAAGTGCCTAACTATGGAAGAGATTGCCGCGGAGGTGGCAGTCCTCAGTTCGCGGAATGAAGATGCGTCTGAGGTCACCCGCACCGGTAACCTTATCTTCGAACGTATGATGTGGTATTTATCCTCCGGATACAGCGTTAGTACGAAGATGGGTAGCTTCCGCTTAACGATTAAAGGGACGTTGCAGGAGAGCGAACTCTCCTCTGCCCCGAATCCTGAAAAACTCACCTTTGGCATAGCCTATACGATGAGCAAGGAGATGCGCGATGAGCTTTCCGATGTGGAGATAAACGCCAAGATTCTCGCGCCGGAGGTAGGCCCGCAGTTATTCAGTGTAGTCAGTGGTTTCGATAATGACCATCCTGACGAGGTTGCGAAGGGCAAAGGCGTGGCTATTACGCCGGGACAGTTGTGTATTATCCGTGGACGGAATATCAAAGTCGGAGGAGAAGGCGAAGATATTGGCGTAAAGATAATCCGTCAGGGAGAGGGGAGTCCGGAGGAGCACTTCTTCTCGGTTACGCAACTCTCTCCGAACACGCCGACCCGTGTCGGGTTCGTGCTGCCCGCCGATGTAGAGGACGGCTCGATATGGAGCATTACCTTATGTACACAGTATGGTAATAGTGGAGCCAAGTTCGTTAAGGAGCCGCGCATCGCAACGATGAATGACGTATTCATCGTCGGAGAGGAGCAGGAAGAAGAAGATGAGGGCGAGGTAGGAATACCGAACCCGTAATAAGGAGGAGGTAAAGCAGTTATAGGAGTTAGTGCTTCGCACAGGAGTTAAAGCTGAATGCCTTTGCGAGTAGCATGGATATACATACAGCGGGTATCGGCTCCAACTCCTGTCTGCGGATGCAGGCTGACTCCTGTAACTCCTCATTTACGCTACTTAAACGCTAACGATATTACTCACAAATAACGATAATAATATGCTACAAGACATGATTACAAAGAGCCTCGCAGGGCTCGCACTCGTGGGACTGGCTTCATGCGGTCCGAAAGAGTATCCGGCGATGGGGGACACCGACCTGAAGGTGTTCGATGAAGAAGTGGTCTGCTTCCACCCGGATTCATTAGGAAACTATACCGAAGCCAACGCGGAGGGCATCATTCGGCTCGTGAATGGGCGCATCATCCTCAAGCGCATCACGCTGCCCGAATACCAGCGCAACCTGTCGATGAAGGTACGCGTAGAGCTGGCATCGAACGGCGACCGGTGGGATAAGTCCGGCTCCCTCTTCGTACTGCCAAAGGAATCGCTTATCAATTTGATGAACATCGCTAAGGGGGAACAGCAATTTCCCGCCGTGGACAGTACGCGCTACGAGAAGATGATAGGGACCATTCCCGGAAGGGACTACCTGCCGACAGTCGAACTGATGCGCTTCATGACCCCCTTCGGCGTAGGCCATTATAGCCACCCGAAAGATACGCTGACAGAGAAGCGCAAGCCGGTCTATATCCCCCAGTGGGAAACCTCGGTGAAATGGGAACAGGATATCACGCAACTCTATCCTATGCTCGAAGGCGAGGCCTATGTGGGCGTATTCATCGACACTTGGAACGAGACGGGCTATAAGGTAAGCGTAGACTTGGACATCGACGAGAGCGAACTACCCAATGATGCCCTGCCGGAACGCCATGTCGTCCCCTTGATGAATACGGTCTATTATATCGGGCAGTCCTATCCCGACATCTTCGCACGCAAGCCGATGGAGCTTAGCTTTAACTTGCCGACAGAGGCACGCAACGCCCGACTGCACTACATCGTAACAGGGCATGGCGGTCACAGCGGGGGAGATGAATTCGTCGAAAGACAGAACATCGTGTCTGTCGATGGGAAAACCGTGCTCGACTTTGTGCCGTGGCGCGACGACTGCGCCTCCTTCCGCCGCTTCAATCCGGCAACGGGCGTATGGCTCATCGAACGGCTGGCAGCCTATATCGGCGATAAAGGATATGAGGAAAAGATGGTAGAGGAGCCGCTCGCCTCCTCGGACCTGTCGCGCTCGAACTGGTGTCCGGGCAGTGACGTCCTCCCCGAAGTCGCGGAGTTGGGTACGCTCTCCGCAGGAGAACATACCTTCAAGGTGGACATTCCGGAAGCAGAGCCGGCTGTAGGCGACAAGATGAACCACTGGCTGGTCTCTGCCTACATCGTATATGAATAAAAGATACCGCTAAACGAAGGGTATAAACACAGCGAGACACGAAGCCGCAGCGCGAATGGTGATGACCCAGCCCTGCGACTCCGTGTCTCTGCTTTTTGTGCCTGCTTACTTGCCTAAACGACGCTCGATGTCGCCCACGAGACTGCTCGCGCCGATACGGAACAAATCCTTAGTGAGCCACTCCTCGCCCAGTACAGCCCTGACAATGGTGTAGTAGTTCACGGCATCTTCCGCTGTGCGGATACCTCCGGAGACCTTTACGCCCCGCCGTTCGCCGGTCAACTCGTAGTACTGCTTCAGGACGTTGCACATCACATACGCCGCCTCCGGCGATGCGCCCGGATAGCCCTTCCCCGTAGAGGTCTTGATGAAATCGGCTCCGGAATAGAGCGCCAATATGGAAGCCCTGCGGATATTCTCCGCGGTCGCCAAGGCGCCGGTCTCCAGTATAACCTTCAGGCGTGCCTCGCGGCAGCTCTCTTTGATTTCCGCCAATTCATCGCAGAGCTCTTCGTAGTTCTCTTCCATGAAGTATCCTAAGTTGAGGACCACGTCTATCTCGTCCGCACCTTGCATCACGCACATAGCCGTCTCAGCTATCTTCACCTCTGTGAATGTCTGCGAAGCAGGGAAGCCTGCACTTACGGCTGCTATACTCACGTCATGTGCAGTCAGCGCCTGCTTTACGGTCTCGACAAAGAGAGGGTACACACAAATCGCCGCCACGTTGGGCACGTCCGGCCTCGTCCCCTCAAAGTCGTTCACCTGCTCAGTCATCGTCCAAATGCTCTCCTTCGTGTCGAGGCTTGTCAGCGAAGTGAGGTCGATGAAACCGTGTATCCGCTTCAGCACCTCCGGCGTGAAGTTCTCCTTCGCCTGCTTCTCCAGCAATGCCTTCACCGCTGCCGATACCTCTTCATTACTTCCTACGGGCGCGTACTTCCCGAACGCCTCGTGATACTTGTCCGCATTCACCTTAGCGAACTCATCCGAGCGCTCCTCCCAGCCATCATGGTCGTGCCCGCAACCACAGTGGCAATCATGTGTATGTTCCATATGCTATAACTTTTGGTTGTTAATATGTCTATCCTTATCGCGGGATGTCTTCTTCCGCAAGTTCTTTTCAAAGGCTTCCGTGAGGTCGATGCCCGTCTGATTCGCAAGGCACATCAACACCCACAGCACATCCGCCATTTCATCTCCCAAGTCCTTCTGCTTGTCGCTCTCCTTAAAGGACTGCTCGCCATAGAGCCGGGATATCAGGCGCGCCACCTCTCCTACCTCCTCCGTTAGAATCGCCATATTCGTCAGCTCGTTGAAGTAGCGCACACCATAAGTCCGTATCCACGCATCGACCATGCTCTGCGCTTCGCGGAGGGTAATCTCTTTCTCCATTGTTATTCCTTATTTTGCGTATCGATTAAAATAGTCACCGGCCCGTCATTGAGCAACTCCACCTTCATATCCGCACCAAACGTACCCGTCTGCACCGCTTTGCCCAACTGCAAGCCCATCTTCTCACAGAACGCCTCGTACAGCGGAATAGCCACTTCTGGCTTCGATGCTTTCAAATAAGAGGGACGATTTCCCTTCTTGGTAGAAGCATGCAACGTGAATTGGCTTACCACCAGAATCTCCCCTCCTATCTCCACGACCGAACGATTCATTACGCCGTTTTCATCGTCAAATATCCGCAGATTACAAATCTTCTTACAGAGCCACTCGATGTCTTCCTCCGTATCTCGGTCTTCAATACCCACCAAGACCAGCATCCCTACCCCAATCTTGGATTTCAAAATTCCGTCTATTGTAACGGAAGCGTGCTGCACACGCTGAATTACTGTTCGCATATAAATATGATTTTATTCTTTCGCTTCTTTATTTAAACCTTCACATAAGAGCCTTGCTTTCGCTACACCGACAACAGCAGCCAAATCATCCACTGTAGCCTCTTTGATGCGCTTCACACTCTTAAAGTGCTTCAGCAGCGTCTCCTTCGTCTTCTCACCGATACCTTTTATCTCATCCAATTCCGAACGGCTCTGATTCTTGCTCCGCTTATCACGATGGAACGTAATCGCGAAACGATGCACCTCGTCCTGCATTCGCGTCAACAAATGAAACAAGGGGCTATCCAACTTCATCCCTACCGTTTCCGGAGGGAATCCGAACAATAGCTCGGCTGTGCGATGCCGATTATCCTTTGCCAAACCCGCAATAGGGATAGACAAATGCAGTTCGTCCTCGATAACGGAACGTACCACCTCCATTTGTCCCTTTCCACCGTCTGTGATAATTAGATTCGGCAACGGAGCATTCTCCTCTATCGCCCGTCGATAACGCCTCCGCACGACTTCTTTCATCGAAGCATAATCGTCCGGGCCGACGACCGTCTTGATATTATACTTCCGATAATCCTTTTTCGAAGGCTTTCCCATCTTGAACACGACACAGGCAGCAACTGCATCGCTCCCTTGGATATTCGAGTTATCGAAGCATTCGATTTGAACGGGCAAATCTTTCAGATGGAGTGCATCCTGTATCTCTTTTAATAATCGAGTCGTTCGCTGCTCCGGATTCAGTTTCTCTGCCTGCTTCAGCTTATCTACCTTATACTGCTTCCCGTTCATCTCGGATAATTCGAGCAATTTCTTCTTATCACCACGTTGTGGAATCGTAAAAGTCACGCCATCCAACTCCATATCTAATGGAAAAGGAACAATAATCTCGCGCGCTCGGCTATCGAAACGTTTTCGCATCTCAACAATTCCAAGTGATAGCAATTCCTCCTTTGTTTCATCCAAACGCTTCTTATATTCGAAAGTATAAGCCTGTACCACGGCGCCATTCCCAATATGCAGATAGTTGATATAGGCAGAAGGTTCGTTCTCCGTAATCGAGAAGACATCAATATTATGAAGCATCGGCGTAACCACTGTCGATTTAGAACGATAATTCTCAATGGCTTCATATTTCTCTTTAAGCTTTTGTGCCTCCTCGAATTTCAATTCTGAAGCCAACTGCTGCATTTGTTCGAACAGATGCTTGCTAACCTGCGAGATATTCCCTCGCAAGATTTCTTTTATTTCCGACACATTCTGCTGGTACTCTTCTAACGATTGCAATCCCTCGCACGGACCTTTGCATCGCTTGATATGGTATTCCAGACAGACCCTATAACGCCCCTCCTTAATCGACTCCGGTGTCAAGGGATATTTACAAGTACGGATAGGATACAAATCCTTTATCAGTTGCAGCATCACTTTTGCCGTATAAACGGAAGGATAAGGACCGTAATAACGGGAGCCGTCACGCACGATATTTCGCGTTTGAAAGATACGTGGAAAGTATTCGTTCTTCACCACGATAGACGGATAGGTCTTATCATCCTTCAACAGGACATTATAACGCGGATGATATTGCTTAATGAGATTGTTCTCTAATAAAAACGCATCTTCTTCTGTATCGACCACAAAGTACTTAATATCCCGAATCTGTTTCACCAAGACCCGCGTCTTATTGCTATCGTGTTGCTTATTGAAATAGGACGACACCCGACGCTTCAAGTTCTTTGCCTTACCCACGTAGATAATTGTTCCCTTCTCGTCGAAGTACTGATAGCATCCCGGCTTCTCCGGAATCACTGCTAAGATAGCTTTTATATGCTCTCGTATCTCGTCATTCATTTATCTCGATAGTTTATATTCGAAAAGTCAACGCCTTACAGCCGTTTCTTAAAGTATTGTTTCACGTGGAACATGTTCCTGTCAACGACCTAAAAGGACCAGCAGGATATTGATATCATTAGGAGAAATCCCCGGAATACGACTTGCCTGAGCTATTGTCTCCGGATCTATCCGTGTCAGCTTTTGCCGTGCTTCTATGGATAATGACTGGATACTATTATAATCAAACTTCCCCTTGATGCGGATATTCTCCAAACGGCTTATCTTATCAGCTATCATTTGCTCTCGCTTAATATATCCGCTATACTTGATTAATATCTCTGCCGCTTCTATAATTTCCGCCTTCCGGCTGAAAGGCACTTTATCCAACTCCTCTCTCAAGGCGGGGACTAACTCTGCGAGCTTCTCCAAATCCAACTGTGGTCGGAGTACTAAATCATGGAGCTTACATCCATGAGCCAACGATGTCGTGCCTAAGCGCTCCAATCCGGAATTAATATATTGCGGTTTTATGGAGTAGTCCGAACAGAACTGGATAATCCGGTCACGATGTGCTTTCTTCTCTGTGAGCAAATCATAACGGTATTGCGAAGCCAAGCCTAATTGGTACGCCTTTTCGGTCAGGCGCATATCGGCATCATCCTGCCGAAGAAGGATGCGGTACTCTGCTCGTGAGGTAAACATACGGTAAGGCTCGTCCACGCCCTTTGTTACCAAGTCATCGATTAGGACCCCAATATAGGCTTCGTCGCGACCTAATACGAACGGAGCTCCACCATAGCAATTGATATGCGCATTGATTCCTGCGACCAGTCCTTGCCCCCCTGCCTCTTCATATCCGGTGGTTCCGTTTATCTGTCCCGCAAAGAAGAGATTCTTTATTTGCTTTGTCTCTAACGTATGGTTCAATTGCGTTGGGTCGAAGAAGTCGTACTCGATGGCATAACCCGGACGATAAATCTGCACGTCACGGAATGCAGGGATTGCCTGCAATGCACGAAGCTGTATATCCAACGGCAGCGAAGAAGAAAAGCCATTCAAGTAATACTCCTGTGTATTCTCCCCTTCCGGCTCCAAGAAGAGCTGGTGCTGCGTCTTGTCAGCAAAGGTCACAATCTTCGTCTCGATGCTGGGGCAATAACGCGGGCCGATGCTCTTGATTTGTCCATTATATAAAGGAGAATCAGGCAGGCCTTCGCGCAATATATCGTGGCATTGCTCATTGGTAAAGCAGGTCCAGCAGCTGAGTTGTTTGAGTTCGCGGTGCGATGTATCCAAATAAGAGAACTTATGGAAATCATTTTCGCCCGGTTGTTCCGTCATCTCTTCGAAATGGACACTCCGTGCATCAATACGCACCGGCGTACCGGTCTTCATCCGGTCCGACTTGATACCTAACGAGACCAGCTGCTCGGTCAATCCGGTCGCTGCCGGTTCTGAAATTCGACCGCCCCGTATCTGCGTCCGTCCGATATGCATCAATCCGTTCAGGAATGTCCCGTTTGTCAGGACCACGCTATTGGCATGGAACTCCACCCCCATCCCGGTACGCACGCCGGACACCCGGTTATCCTTAATGAGCAGCTCCTTCACCATATCCTGCCACATCCACAGATTCGGTGTATTCTCCAGAATCTGTCGCCAGCAAGCGATGAAATGGGCACGGTCGCTCTGTGCACGAGGACTCCACATCGCCGGGCCTTTGCTCCGGTTCAACATTCGGAACTGGATGGCGGTCCTATCGGTAACTATCCCCATGAATCCGCCCAGCGCATCAATCTCACGCACGATTTGTCCTTTCGCAATTCCGCCCACTGCCGGGTTGCAACTCATCTGAGCCACCTTGTTCATGTCCATGGTGATGAGCAGCGTCCTCGAACCCAAGTTGGCTGCAGCCGTCGCCGCCTCACAGCCGGCATGACCTGCACCTACCACTATCACATCATAATCGAATCTCATTTCCTCTCGTCTTTATTAAACCCTGCAAAGATAATGAGAAATTGGCAATCTTCCGGACGGGCGGAAGCGGCATTGCCGAAATTTAACCTTCAAAATAGGCTCATTTTCCGGGCAATCTGCCGAGTGGTTCGGAAAATGCGCCTTCTCGCGGGGTTAAAACCACTCGTTTTCCTGTTTAAAGATATGCGAATCAATGGATTAATATACCCGAAATGGTTTCGCCTATCTCAGCAATCTGTAGAAATAAACTGCCGAGAGCCTACCTCCTGTCTGCTTATACATTCTATTTCCTCAATCTGACGGAAATATTTCCTCGATATGTAGGATATATATCCTCAATATGTAGGAAATATATCCTGCAATTGAAGGAAAATAAATACATACCAAGATAAAAAATAAGATGTAGGCAGCCCGGAACTAAAAATAAAGCAGAAAACGAATAATATCTAACGTATTTCTGTCCTTTATATTACCTTTGTGGAGAAATCAAGAAAGCACACAAACACTTTAAAGACGAATAACATGAAACTCAACCAGATTCTGATATGCGCCCTGCTCCCTTTAGGCGGACTGATGGCACAAACGGCAGACTATCCTTTCCGCAACACGCGGCTCCCTTTGGAAGAACGTATCGACGACTTGCTCTCCCGCCTGACCTTGGAAGAGAAGGTGCAAATGATGAAGCACGAATCGCCCGCCGTGCCGCGTTTAGGTATCCTGGCATACAACTGGTGGAACGAGGCGCTGCATGGCGTCGCCCGTACGCAGGAGAAGGTGACGGTCTTCCCGCAGGCTATCGGGATGGCGGCGACATTCGACACAGAGGCATTGCGCACGATGGGCGATATGACCTCGACGGAGGGACGTGCGCTCTTTAACGAGGATTTAAAAGCCGGCAAGACGGGCGAGATTTACCGGGGGCTTACCTATTGGACGCCGAACGTGAATATCTTCCGTGACCCGCGCTGGGGACGCGGACAGGAGACCTATGGCGAAGACCCCTACCTGACCGCCAAGATGGGCGCGGCTATCGTGCAGGGCTTGGAAGGAGACGACCCGTTCTACTTGAAAGCCGCTGCCTGCGCGAAGCATTACGCCGTGCATAGCGGACCGGAAGGCATCCGGCATGAGTTCGATTCGCGCGTGACGGCGTATGACCTGTGGGATACCTATCTTCCCGCTTTCCGGGAGCTGGTGGTAAAGGAGAAGGTCCACGGTGTGATGTGCGCGTACAACCGTTTCAATGGCGAGCCCTGCTGCGGGAACAATGAGTTGCTCCAAGATATACTCCGGAACCAATGGCATTTCGAAGGGTATGTGACCTCCGACTGCGGGGCGGTCTATGACTTCGCCCATTACCACAAAACGCATGTCGATGACACCGAAGCGGTGGCAGATGCCGTGCTGAGCGGTACGGACCTCGAATGCGGAAACCTTTATCCAAGATTAATCCAAGCCGTGGCACAAGGGCTCATCACCGAGAAGGAAATCAACGTCTCCCTGCGCCGCTTATTAGAGATACAGTTCCGTTTAGGCTTTTACGACCCGCAGGAACAAGTCCCCTACTCCAACATCGGCCGGGAGGTCATCGAATGTGAAGCACACCGGCAGCACGCCTACCGCATGGCACAAGAATCGATGGTGCTCCTCAAAAACGAAAAGAATACGCTACCGTTAGACGCCGATAAGCTGAAGCGCATCGCTCTGATTGGTCCGAACATGAACAACGAGCAAACGCTGTTGGCGAACTACTTCGGTGTGCCGTCAGAGATTATTACCCCTTATGAGAGCCTGTCCCGTCGGTTTGGTGGACAAATCGTCATCGATACCCTCACCGGCGTAGGCATCGTCGATAAATTGCCGGACGCTCCCTCCTTCTCCGAGATTGCAGCCCGGGCGAAGAAGGCAGATGTGATTATCTTCGTCGGGGGAATCAGCGCGGACTATGAAGGGGAAGCCGGTGATGCCGGCGCCGCAGGATATGCCGGATTTGCGAGCGGCGACCGTACGTCAATGGCGCTCCCCTCTGTGCAGACCGAATTGCTAAAGGAATTAGACAAAACCGGCAAACCGCTGGTTGTCGTCAACATGTCCGGCTCGGTGATGAGCTTCGATTGGGAGAGCCGCCACGTGGATGCCATCCTGCAAGCTTGGTACGGCGGACAGGCAGCAGGTGATGCGATTGTCGATGTCCTGTTCGGCGATTACAATCCGGCGGGGCGTATGCCGCTCACTACCTATATGAACGACGAGGATTTGCCGCCTTTCGAGGACTATTCGATGGCGAACCGCACGTACCGTTATTATAAAGGCGATGTGCGCTATCCCTTTGGCTACGGGCTAAGCTATACCACCTTCCGTTATGCCGAGCCGCAGAATGCCGCCACGCTGCAGACAGGCGAACCGCTGCAGGTAACGACGACCGTCACCAATACAGGGAATCGTGCCGGCGACGAGGTCGTGCAACTCTACGTCATCCATCCGCAGAACGGACAGACCCGCGTTCCGAAGTGCGCACTCAAAGGATTCCAACGCATCCATCTGGCGAAGGGAGAAAGCAAGGAGGTGAGCTTCATTCTCACGCCGGAAGAGCTTGGCTTGGTCAATCAGGATGGGAATTTGGTAGAGCGGGCAGGAAAGGTCGATATCTACATCGGTGGCGGCCAGCCCTACCTCTCGGAGGGGGATTTCAGCTCGGTCGAGATTCAAGGGGATAATTATACGGTATATTAGCGATGCACCCGGAGGATTCGCCTTCATTTCTAAATAATCCATAAAAAGCAAGGCGATTCTTTAGGGGCAAAGCATCGTTACCGCGTCCTTATAACAAATGCGAACAATTGACAGGGAAAAACAGACAAATCGATTATCACATAACTATTAAAAACTCAAATTTATGAAGAAAACCTTATTGATGTGTTGCGCACTGGCGTTGTCCCTTTGCGCTCAAGCCCAGTGGAAACCCGCGGGCGACAAAATTAAAACCCAGTGGGCGGAGAAGGTCAATCCGCAGCAAGTCTTGCCGGAATATCCGCGCCCGCTCTTGGAACGTCCCGATTGGCAGAACCTCAACGGAGAGTGGGAATATGCCATCCAACCGGCAGGTGAAGCCGAGCCGGCGACCTTCGATGGGAACATTTTGGTCCCGTTCGCCGTGGAGTCATCCCTCTCCGGCGTGCAGAAAGAGGTCGGCGACCAGAACGAGCTGTGGTACAAGCGCAGCTTCACCATCCCTTCGAAATGGAAAGGAAAAGACGTGATGCTCAACTTCGGCGCAGTCGATTGGAAAGCCGAGGTCTTCGTGAATGACATCTTGATTGGTTCGCACAAAGGCGGCTATACGCCCTTCTCATTTAACATCACGCCCTATCTCAAAGGCTCCGGAGCACAGAAACTCGTTGTCCGCGTATGGGACCCGAGCGACAAAGGCTTCCAGCCGAGAGGAAAGCAGTCCTGCAATCCGGAGGGCATCTGGTACACGCCCGTTACAGGAATCTGGCAGACGGTTTGGCTGGAACCGGTCGGGAGCAACCATATCACAAGCATCAAATCCATCCCCAACATCGATGCGAACAGCTTAGCCGTGACGGTGGGCACATCCGAGCCTTGCAACCAATCGGTGGTCGAAGTGAAGCTCATCGACAAGGGACAGATTGTGGCTTCGGCAAAGGGCGTCCAAGGACAGGAAATCCGGCTGGGCGTACAGAATCCGACGCTCTGGTCGCCTGAGAATCCCTATCTGTATGACATGAGCGTTACGCTTACGCAAAAGGGAAAGACCGTCGACGTCGTGAAGTCCTACACCGCCTTCCGCAAGATTTCGTCGGGCAAAGATAAGAACGGCATCATGCGGATGTACTTAAATAACGAGCCGCTGTTCCAATATGGTCCGCTCGACCAAGGATGGTGGCCCGACGGACTCTACACCGCGCCGACAGACGAAGCGCTGCTGTATGACATTAAAAAGACAAAAGACTGGGGCTTCAACATGATTCGGAAGCATGTCAAGGTCGAGCCTGCCCGTTGGTATTATCACTGCGACAAGGAGGGCATTCTGGTATGGCAAGATATGCCGAGCGGCGACCACGGCGATTACCAGTGGCAGCCCCGCGTCTATAACGGCGGCTACTATCACGAGCGCAGCGCCGAATCGGTGGCCAATTATTACCGCGAATGGAAAGAAATCATGGATTTGTGTATTTCCAATCCGTCGGTTGTGGTGTGGGTTCCTTTCAATGAAGCTTGGGGACAATTCGACACGGAGAAGGTCGTAGAGTGGACCGAGAATTACGACCCGTCGCGTCTGGTCAATCCTGCCAGCGGAGGCAATCACCGTCCGTGCGGCGACATTCTCGACTTGCATAATTATCCCGGTCCGGAGATGTACTTGGTCGATGCACAGCGCGTGACGGTGCTCGGCGAGTATGGAGGCATCGGTCTGCCGATGGAAGACCATCTCTGGTGGAACAAACGCAACTGGGGCTATATCCAGTTCAAAGACAGCGAGGCGGTCACAGCCGAGTATGTCAAATATGCCAACCAGCTGAAGGAATTGGTTAAACGCGGATTTTCTGCCGCAGTTTATACGCAGACGACCGACGTAGAGGGCGAAGTGAACGGCCTCATGACCTACGACCGGAAAGTGATTAAAATCAACGAGGCGAAGGTGAAGGCAGCCAACGAAGCCGTCATTAAGGCAATGACGGAATAAGCCGGACGGCGAGAAGAGACTTTTCTATAAAAAAAGGGGCGGATTCAGTCCGCCCCTTCATTTTCCATTTTCAATTTTCAATTTTCAACTTCACTGATTACGGATGCGGGATGCCCTGCTCCGCGTCATCCTCATCCTCCGAGCCGCCGCCTCCCTCGTCCGGATTCTGGTCGTCCGAGCCCTCCGGCGGAGTTGTCGGTTCCGCGCCCGAGCCGCCCTCATCGCCCGGCGACATGGACGAGCCGCCGTTCACGGTCTTGTCGAAGCGGAACAGCAGGTCGTTTATCTGGTCGATGATTTTCTGCAACACCTCGCGCTTGCTTTCATCCTTTGTCACCATTTCGTTCACCAGATAAAGCGCATTGATGGCCTTGAAAAGTTCGTCCATCGCCGCGTCAGACGCCTTGCGGACGGCAGCCATGTCGCGCTTCGCACGCTGGCGCTCTACGGAAGAACGGTTTTTATACACCTCGTTGAACGCCTCATTCGCCGCCTCGATTTCATCGGGCGCAGTCGAAATGTTCAACTTCTCAAGAGCAGACAGGCAAGGCTCTTTGCGGAGCTGCGCGACCAAATCGGAAGTCGTTGCCGTCTGACTGGCGTAATCCATCTCCGGGATATTGCCCGCCTGTTCAAACGCGAAAGTAATATCCGCGCCGGCTTGCTTTTTCTCCGGGTCTATGGAAAAATCAGCATACGCCCGTGCAATCGTTTTATACAGATAGGTAACGTCATCGCGGTTCTCATCTGCCGCCTTGACATTTTTTGAATCAGATAGCGCCTTTTCAGGCTTAAACTCTTCGATTTCTGCCTTTGCACAGGCAACAAAATTTGACCATTGCGGTCCGAAACCCTGCTCGGTTGCCACCTCCTGAGTGGTTGTTTCCGACACATCTGTCGCCAATTGCACATGCTGTGCATTTTTGGCTCTTGTCCTTGATACGTTACTAATTTCACTCATACTTTTTTATATGATTTTAAATAGTTAATAGAATATTCATCTTCAAAAACCTTGGCCACGTCGTGGGCGACCATTTGTAAGCCTTCAAAAACACTGACCACGTCGTGGGCGACCATTTGTAAGCCTTCAAAACACCGACCACGTCGTGGGCAACCATTTGTAAGCCTTCAAAACACCGGCCACGTCGTGGGCAACCGTTCGTAAGCCTTCAAAACACCGGCCACGTCGTGGGCAACCGTTCGTAAGCCTTCAAAACACCGACCACGTCGCGGGCAACCGTTCGTAAGCCTTCAAAAAAAAGCTCCCGCCGAGGGACTATAATCATCCATCCAATAGCACTTCCCCCGGCAGGAGCGGCAACTAATTTACCCAACTCGATGCCAAAGATAATGATTTAAATCAAAAAACAACCATTTCCCTGAGAATTTTTATTAGGATGCAAGGAGAGGGAACGGAAAACACATGGGTCGAATCTCTACTTCGCCCTTGCCTTTACAGCTTACTGATTTCTTCCTCTGTCAGATGCGTATATTGGATAATCTTCTCAAGCGGTTCGTTGGAGGCTTTCATCAGCCGAGCAAATTCTATTGCTTGCTCTTTGCGGCCTTTGGCAAGCCCAATTTTCTCGCCTTTGGCAAGTCCTTCTTCCAGTCCTCTTTCGTGCCCTTTGAATTCAGCAGTTTCTACGGTGCTTTTCCAATCGCGATAGACTTTCAAACGGTGTTCATCCTGTTCCATCTTGTTTACAGCTTACTGATTTCTTCCTCTGTCAGATGCGTATATTGGATAATCTTTTCAAGCGGTTCGTTGGAGGCTTTCATCAGCCGGGCAAATTCTATGCGGCCTTTAGCAAGTCCAATTTCCTCACCTTTGGCAAGCCCTATTTCTTCACCTTTGGCAAGTCCAATTTTCTCGCCTTCTTCCAGTCCTCTTTCGTGCCCTTTGAATTCAGCGGTTTCTACGGTGCTTTTCCAATCGCGATAGACTTTCAGGCTGTCTTCGTAGGCATCATATTCCTGTTTGGAGAACTTGGCGATTTCCGCTGCTTCGAAGAGCTTTTTGAAAACACGCTCCTGCAAGGCTTTCGGACGGTCCATCAGGCGCGAAAGGTTGCGAAGGACAAAGAGCCACTTTTCGAACATGCCGTCTAGTTCCTCTTCCGCCTTGTTGAATTTCGGCATTTCCAGATAAATGAACGTCAGCTTGTCGTAGAACACTTTTTGGGTGCGCTTATCTATCAGCTGCACTTCGTGGTGGTAATAGTCGTTGTGCTCATCATCGAACACGAAGTTCAAGATACCGATAATATATACCGCTTTCAGTTCGTAATTCCATTCGCCTTTCTTGCCTTGTTCGCGGATGGGGAACGAAGCGTAGTAGATGCTGCGGTCTTTGAAGTAACGCTGCTCGCCGCGCTGCATCTCCACGAGGATTTTCTCGCCCCGGTTATTCTCGCAATACACGTCGAACACGGCTTTGCGGTCGGCTTCGCTTGTCCCCAAATGCCCGGTGTTAAGGTAGGTCAAATCGGTAATGACCTCTTCACCGCTGAGCAAGCTGTTGATGAAGCTAATCAGCAAATCCTTGTTCATTTCCGTACCGAACAGTTTCTTGAAACCGAAGTCGGTATAAGGATTGACATATCTGTCGCTGAGTTCATTATCTTTCATAAAAGTACTTTTTAATAGACTTTGCAAAGATACGTTTTTTTCTTGAGGGGCGCAATTTGCCGTTAAGTTTGTTTCCCGTCATGTTCCAAGATATCAAAGAACATTTGCCGGGCTGTACGACCCGGCATCGGCGATTTTCCCCAAAAGAACTAAAATTCGGGCGACAGGAGGAGGAATCCGAGCCAAAGGGCAAAAAGGAGGGCCATGAAGAGGACAAATTGCAGACGGCGGTGCATCGGAAGCTGGACGAGGCGGAAAATTACCGCGCCCTCTACGACCCAGACCGCCACACCGCTCAGCGCATAAAGGAGGGCTACCTGAAGGGCGGATAACGACAGCCAGCCGCCCAGCAGTATCGACGCCATGCGCAGACCTGCCGCCGACGCTTGGAGGAACATCTCGGTGCGCTGCCGGTCCTTCACGTCGAAAATGAGGCTGAGCGGCGAGAAGCAGATGGTCAGCATGAACAGGGGCAACAACAAAACGGCATAATCGCACACCGCCCCCCACTCGGCGCCCAGCAAAAGCTCGAATACCGAACGGTCCAATACAAGCAATGCGCCCAACATCAGTGCCGCCAATGCGCCGCTGAAGCGCGCCATCGTCCATGCAAAACGCGCCGTCTCCCCGGCGGGCCAGACCGACGCCTTGCGGTAGAACACCTGCCCTATCGAAGTGCTCAGGAGCGAGATGGGAAGATAGAACAGCATCGTCGTCATCGTGAAATAGCCTACCTCGGTGCGCGAAAAATAGAGGGCGAAAAGGATAACCGGCAGATTATTGGACAGACTGTTCAAGAGTGACGAGGGCAAGGCATATTTCGGGAAGTTCGCATAGCGGCGGGCAACGTAGCCGACCTTCCGACGCGAAACCAGCCGGAAGGGAATCTGCGGACGACGACGGAGGAACAACAGGCAGCCGCCTGCCACGCCGACCATCGCGCCCCATATCAACCCGTTCAGCCGGGAAGCAAAAGAGAGGGCAAGCCGTGACGCTGCCTGAATCAGGTTCCGGAAGATGGAATAGGAGGCTATTGCCCCGTAGTTCTCGTGATAATTATGGTAATTCAACAGGATTTGGAAAAGGGCGGAGCAAAAAACGAACAAGGGCAGCAAGTAGCGTTCGGGCAGCTCGCGGATATACTGCCAGCCCAACGCATCCGACACGCCCAGCCCGCCATAGAGCAGCAGGCAGAAGCCCAGCGCGACGGCCAATGCCAGAAACGAAATGGACGCCGCCTCCGAATCGGTGCGGGCGCGCACTATCGCCAGTTCATACCGCGCCGACGCGATGACCAGCAAAATGCCGGCATAATTGACAAACAGCCCCAATCCGCCGAATTGCTCCGGCACATAGAGGCGCGACAGGACAAACGACATGGCAAAGGGTATCAGTTGCGTGCAAACCGAGCCGATGCCCAGCGTCAACACCGCACGGAGCACTCCCCCCTGCGCCGCCGTCCCCTCTTCCTGCCGCATCGCTATATTCCCTTTAAATCGTTCAATAAATTATAGTAAATATCGATAGCCTCGCGGATTTCCATCAGCCGGATGTATTCGTCTGCCGAATGCGAACGGGAGGAATCGCCCGGACCCATCTTAACGGACGGGAACGGCATCAGCGCTTGGTCGCTCAGCGTAGGCGAACCGAACGGCTCACGACCCAGCATCATCGCCCGTTGGACAAACGGATGCTCCACGTCGATGCGCGAAGAGTTCAGCCGTGTGCTGCGCGCTACGACATCACACGAAACCTGTTCGCGGATAAGCGCCAGCAGCCGGTCGTTGGAATAAAACTCGTTCGAACGGACGTCCACAACGAACCGGCACTCATCGGGCACGACGTTGTGTTGCGTTCCGGCAGTTATCATCGTCACGCTCATCTTGACCGGTCCCAAGAACGCGCTCTGCTCCGGGAACGCATACGAACGGAACCACTCGATGTCGGGAAGCGCCTGATAGATGGCATTGACCCCCTCGTTGCGGGCAGCATGTCCCGCACGGCCTTTGGCGGTACAATCGAGCACCATCAAGCCCTTTTCTGCCACGGCAGGATTCATCCCGGTGGGTTCGCCCACCAGCGCAAAGGCAATCGGTGGCAATTCAGGAAGGACGCTCGCAATTCCGTTCTTTCCCGACACCTCCTCTTCCGCCGAAGCCAAAAACAGCAGATTATTGGGCTGTTCTACTTGCGACAGCCTACAAAACGCACCATAAAGCGACACCACACTCGCGCCCGCATCGTTGCTGCCCAATCCGAACAAGCGCTCGTCGTCGTCTTCCTCCGGGACGAAGGGATTCCTTTGCCATCCGCTGACGGGCTTCACCGTATCGATATGGGAGTTCAACAATATCGTAGGCTTCGCCAAATCATAAGGCTGGGCAAAGAACCAGAGATTGTTGCCCTTCCGATGAACATCGAATCCATCCTCCCGCCAAACCCCTTCCAAATAATCGGCTACGTCCGCCTCCTCCCGGCTGAACGAAGGACGGGAAATCATCTCTTTGAGTAAATCGACTGCTTTGTAATACATGACTGCTGTTTTATTGATTGGTTTGTGAAATTAAACGGTTATCAACCTCTTTTCTGTCGCGCTCCAGCTGTTCCTTCAACGCCTCAAGGCTGTCGAACTTGACATCTTCACGGATATGGTAAATAAACGCGACGGTTATCTTATCTTCATAAATGTCACTGGAAAAATCCAGAATATGCACCTCGACCGTCTGGTTGTCGCCGTTGTTTACCGTCGGACGCTTGCCGATATAGAGCATGCCCTTATACGAGCGGTTTCCTATATACACCCAGACAGCGTAAACGCCCACCTTCGGCAAAACCTTGAACGGCTCATCGACCGAGATGTTGGCTGTCGGAAAACCGATGGTCCTGCCGACTTTATAGCCGCTGACGATGGTTCCCTGCAGCTGGTAAGGATAGGTCAGCAACTCCGCCGCTTTTTCGACCCGTCCCTCCAAGAGCAACCGCCGAATCTCCGACGAGCTCACGTTTGTCCTGCCGCCATCATACGGAAGCGCTTTGACGACCTCCATTCCCCATTTCGCTCCATATGCGACATACTGCTCGAAGCCCTCTTCACGGTTATGCCCGAAACGGTGGTCATAGCCTACCAGCAACAAATTCACCCGGTATTTCTCTGCCAAGAGTTTACCGATGAACTCTTCCGCCGAAAAACGGGATAATTCCTCCGTAAATTCAAGAATGATACAATAATCCACCTCCAGTTCCGCCAAATGCGCCAATTTCTCCTGAAAACTGTTCAACAACTTCGGCTGATAGTCAGAATGAAGGACCGCACGCGGATGTTGGGCAAAGGTGATGACAGCCGAAGCCAAATTCCGCTGCCGCGCCTCCCGTCTCAACTGGTCCACCAAAAAACGATGCCCCAGATGCACGCCATCGAAAAATCCGATAGTCGCCGCCAGCTTTTTTCCTGCGAGTCTCTCCAAATTATCTCGAACAACAATCATTTTTTCTTCAACCTTTCTTTGCGCGCCTGCTCTTTGGCCTTCAATTCCGCCTTCCGAGCCTTTTCACGCTCTTTCAGCTTCTTTTTATAGGCCCGTTCTTTCTCTTTGAGCTCTTTTTCGCGTTGTTTTATCTTCTCTTTATAAGCCCGCTCTTTTTCCTTGCGTAATTGCTCCCGCGCCTTGAGTTTCGCCTTGCGTTCCTCTTCCGCCTTTTTCAATTTCGCCTTGCGGTCTGCCTCTTGCTGTTTTTCCCGTTCCTTTTTCGCCTTCAGGAGCGCCTCTTCCTGTTCTTTTTGCTGCACCTCCAAGACGGCACGTTCTTCGGCATTTTCTTCCAGCTGCGCCTTCTCGGCAGCCTTTTCTACTTCAAAAGCTTGTCGAGCCTTCTCCTTTTCAGCCTCTTCTGCCTCAGCTTGGAGCCGGCGTATCTCTTCGATATCTTCCAACGTCAAACCTTTGTCCCGCTCCGGCTTCGGCGCAGACAAAACCGGCGTTTCTTTCTCCTCCGGAATGAGGGCAGGACGGATAACCGGCTGAATCGTATCCTCCGGAAGCCATTCCACAGAATCCACGCCGATAACCGGCACAACCGGCACGATGGCAACCGAATCTGCCGCGATTTGCACCGTATCGGCAGGAGCAACCGCCGTTTCCTCTGCATTCAAAGCCTCTCGACGAGCTTGCCAACGCGCTTGCAATTCCGGAGCTACATCGTGGAAATTCGCATCGAAGAAGGCCACATACTCGTCCAACGTCTTGCCGTGCATCAATGTTTCGTAATTATCCTCCGAAATCGGAAGAATGGCAATGTTCCGATCCAACGCAGAAGCATAACCCCCTTCGCCGTAAATCATTTTATAATAATGCCACACCTCATCGAAGTTATAGAACCCGCTCAAGATGAATACGCTCATCATCCCCGCCTCCTCGAAGGTCATGTCCAGCTGTTTTACCATGAAATTGGCAAAGTTGTATGCCGCTACTGAGAATAACAGCTGATTCCGGTCGATCGTACCGGTCGGATAAATCATAACCATCCGATAAGGCACGTTTTTATCCGCCTTAAATACGCGAGCCGAATCCGCAGCCGAGAGCGAACCATCTTCACCCGTACCGAAGCGCAAATTCCAAGTCATGCCCGTAACACCTCCTTGGACCATCTGCCGTCCGCGAAGTACACCTTTCAACATCTCTCCAGCCAGTTCCGATACATCCTCCGACGGATATTTATCCAACAAAGCCTTCAACGCCTGCTTGAATCCCTCTGGGTCACCGGCTTGCACATAAGTCAACGCATCCAAGAACATAAACTTCGGCAAAAGCTTCGCCAGCGGATATTTCTCGCTCACCGAACGATAATTCCGGCGAACCGCCGAGGTATCTTCCGCCAAATACAATTCATAAGTTTCCTCATAAATAGAGTCTTGGACAACATCCATCATACGGATATTATATTCATAATTCGGGTCGGAAACAGCCACCGTATAATCGCTGGCCGGGAATTTATCCTTCAACTTCTGCAGATACTCTGCTGCCAATGCCGTATCCTTCGTGCGCAACGCCATCAAATAAACTTGATAATAGCTATCCAAAAGATGCTGATTATCGGGGAAACGCTTCTCCAGCTCCTCAAAAGCTTCGATGGCTAAAGGCAAATCCTCCAGTTTATCCTTATAAATCATTGCCATATTAAACAATCCATCTTCTATAATGATATTCGAGGCTGCGACATCCTCCGGCGTCATCGGGAGCTGTTGGAGATAATATTCACGGCTCTTCGGGTCGTCTGCACCGATAGAAGCCGAATCGCCGGCTGCCACGGCAGAAGAATCACCCGCCATAGCCATATCGCCATTCTCTTCCATTTCAGCAGGGTCTTGAAAAGTCGTCAACGTCTTCTTTCGGCGACGCCAATCATCTTCCAACGGACGACGTCCCCATTTCCGCTGGAACTGTGTCTTTCCTTGAGCCACCGCCTGCGGATTATAAAAATAGAACGACGTCTCCCCTGTTGCCGTCGGAATGGTTACAGTTGTCGCTTCCGTCCCCGGACGATCGATACCCGTTCCTTTTGCCGCCTGCTCAGCAAGGAATGCCTCTTTCTCTGCCTCTTCTTGCGCCCGCTTTTCCTCTTCTATTACCTGCTCTATGATTTTATCGATAACCGCCAACCGTTCTTTCTCCGGCATCTTGGCTAATGTTTGCAAACTATCCTGCAAATGGACCGCTTCAGCGTGAATAACCAGCTCATCCAATACGGCAGAAAGTTTTGATACCCGATCATAATCCTTATATTCCTTTTGAATGCCGGCCAACGCGCCGCTAAAATTCGGTTGCGCTTTGATATAATCTCGCTTCTCGAAATAAATATCACCCAATTTGATTTGGCACATCGCCTTATCCAAACCGTTTTGCGTACTTTTCTCAACGCCCAGCTCGTAACTTTTGATAGCTTGTGCAGTATCCTCTTGGCTCATATAAAGATTTCCCAGCGCATAATAAACTTGGTCCAGATAATCCTTATTCTTCTGGTTTTTCGCCATGCGCTGCAATTTCTTGACCATCTTTTGGTAATTTGCTCCGGTAAATACCTCCGTCTGCCGGATACGTGCTGCAAATTCCAATTCATAAGGCGGATTCGAACGAATCACTTCCCCGAAGGTCTTATAAGCCATGCCGTCCATTTCAAGCGAAGCATACATCTGTCCGAGCAGATACTTCATGCGTTTCTTTTGTAATCGGTTCTTTTCCGCTTTAATCGCCGTCTTCATGTAGGGAATTGCCTCTTCGAATTGACTATTCTTGATTAAATAATCGGCATATACCGTCGCATATTGGTCCAGATTCTTCTTCGGAATCCCTTCTGTGTTTAATTTGTTCAGAATATCTTCCGCTTCATAATTCCACCCCATCTCGGCATAGCAACGCGCTTGCCAGAGCTTCGCCGAAGCCACGATTTCCGGATCTTCCTTATAATGGCGAGTAATATAAGAGAATGTTGCCGATGCCTGAAGGAAATCTGCGTTATAGAACTGCGCTTCTCCCATCAGCATCCAGCATTTCTTCAGGAAAGGGTTATATTCTTCTTGGTTTTGCCAAGCCACCTGTTTCGGGTCATTGCGCCATCCCGGCTTCTTCTTCGGTTTGGTTTGTATGGAATGCAGTTTGATTGCCTTATTGCTCTTTTCTATCGCCACATCAAACGGACCACCCGGCTCACTTTTGTCTTTAGGCTGTGCACTAATCGGATACATCAGAATCATGTCCGAATAATTTTCCTTATAGCCGGTCTGCATAGACAATAACGCTTCGTCAAACGCCATCTTTCCGTTGAAATAGATATTAAAACGGGAGTTCAGCGCGTGATAGAAACGGTTCATCCGTGTATTCTTCTTCGTACTACATGACCAAAGAAGGCTTAAAACCAACAATGCGACGATATAATAAAAACCTTTCCTCAACTGCTTTTTCTGATTTTATGCTACATAAACGTATTAACTATCGGTTTTATTGCAGATATTTATCCTTTCTTGCAACATTTTACAAGCAAGAAAAAGAGAACCAAAACCAATATAATGAATGCTCCCGACGGAATATTTAAGAAATAAGAAAGTATCAATCCGACTACAGAACCGATAAAAGCAACCGCCATACTCCCCCACATGATTTTCCGATAGTCAGATGTCAGGATATTGACCGTTATTTGGGGCAGGGTAAGCAGACTCATCAACAACATGATTCCGACCATCCGAATGGAAAGCACAATCGTTATCGCAATAAAACACATCATAATGTACTCGAATGCCTTGACCGGAAGTTTCTGAGTCTTTGCAAAATTCGGATCGAAAGCAATATAGACGATTTCCCGGAGGTAGAGTCCAATAAAAAGCAACAATGCCAGCACCAACACGGTACTTGCCCAAATATCCGTTTGCGATATCGTCAAAATATTCCCGAACAAATAGGCAGAAAGATTCGGCGCATAGCCCGGTGTCAAGAAGATAAATATCACACCCAACGCCATTCCCAACGACCAAACTCCGGCAATGGCAGAATCTTCGCGAATCTGCTGGGACTTACTTGCCCACTCTACTCCGAAAGCCGCCAATACAGAAAAGACCATCGCCGTCATTATTGGATTTACACCCAAATAAAATCCCAATCCCAAGCCACCGAATGAGGCATGAGTGATTCCTCCGCTGATGAAAACCAACCGCCGGGCCACAATATAGGTTCCGACAATCCCGCAAGCGATTGCCGTCAGCAAACTCCCCAACAAGGCGTTCTGAAAAAAGGCATATTGAAATAGGTCCATCTGTCTGTAAATAAATTAGGCTTAATGTATCCTCCGCTCCCCTACAATCAAAAAGGCTTCGTCCTTCAGGGCATCCGGAAGATTGACCCCTCGGAGTTGTAAACTACGGAGCCATCCTGCCACTTCAACCTCTTGCAATGTATAAAGAACTTCCCGAAATTCCTCGACGTCGGCATCCCCGTACGCATCCGGTTCGACACCTTTGAAGCGGTCCAGCTCCTCATCATCATAATATTCTATCTGCTTGCTGACCGCCGCCAACAAGCTATCCCGCTCGCAGGTTTCATGTTGTCCGCAACACTCTTCCGGAATCTCTTTTGCTTCGGGAATTTCCGAAATCTCCCCGCGTTCCAACATCCGCTCCAGCTTCTTATTCCGAAAATAACCGAAGATGGCCACAAGTACGCCTAAGGCGACTAAACTTAATATCAGATACCACATAGCTAAACCGATAATTTCCTGTCTTTATCTTTCCTCTTCGACTACAAACCCAGCCTTTCTCAAATCCTCCCAGTAATGCGGATAGCTTTTGCTCACCACTTCAGGATGGGCAATTCGGATTCCTTCCGGGCGGACCAAAGCCGCTGGAGCAAATGCCATGGCCATACGATGGTCTTCGTAGGTAGCTATCAGCGGATGCTCGTCCGGTTCGCACCGTTCACCGTTCCATTCCAAAATACTTCCGCACTTATCTGTCAGGAGATACCCCAATTTTCGCAATTCATTCTTCAGCGCCTCGATACGGTCGGTCTCCTTTATCTTCAAGCTCTGCAATCCGGAGAAATGGAAGGGTATTCCGAGCAAAGCACAGGTCACTACGAACGTTTGTGCCAAGTCCGGCTCATTTACAAAGTCATAAACCAATTTCCGGCAGGTATTTCCATTCCGACGAAGCGACACACCCTCCGGCGTAAAGGTCGTCCCGACACCGATTTGGGCAAAGAGTTTCGCACCGGCGGCATCCCCTTGCAGACTGTTCTTGACCAATCCTTTCAGCTCTACCTCCGATTGGCGCGACAATGCCATGATTTCATACCAATAAGAGGCAGCGCTCCAATCCGATTCTACCCTGTATCGCAAAGGCACATAGTTTTGCGGCTGCACTTTGATAGTCGAGCCTATCCATTCCGCCTTTACACCATATTGGCGCATCAATTGCAACGTCAGATGGATATAAGGCTTCGAAATAATCTTTCCCGTCAGATGCAAGGTCAATCCTTTTTCCATCGTTGGCGCAATCATCAGCAAAGCAGAGATATATTGCGAGCTGACGCTCCCGTCCAAACTGATTTCTCCCCCTTGCAATGCACTACCGAAGATACGCAAAGGCGGAAATCCCTCTTTTTCCATATATTCTATCCGTGCTCCTACGCTATTCAACGCATCAACCAGAATCTTTATCGGACGGTTCTTCATACGTTCCGTACCTGTTATGGTCCATTCCCCCACGATTTTCGACAAGAAAGCCGTCAGGAAACGCATCGCCGTACCCGCCGCCTTAATATCGAAATCGCATCCCTCATTCGAATGGAGCGCATCGTACAACACCCGCGTATCATCGCAATCCGCCAGATTCTGCGCATCAAAAGGGTTATAACTCAGCGCATCCAATATCAACACCCGGTTTGAAATACTCTTGGAAGCCGGCAATTGTATAGAGGCTTTCACTCCATCAACCGGCGCTTTGATTATGTAGTTCATGAATCATCCTCTTATTTGCCTGCAAAAATAGCGAAATATCCGGTTATAAAAAACTTTTTCTGCCGACTAAAAGTTACTTAACATAGGAGATAGAAATCGGACAACAGCTGTTGTCCGTATGTTACACAGTTGTTGTCCGCATGTAACTCAACTGTTGTCCGATTATATCACAGCTGTTGTCCGATTCGTACGTCCTGTCCTGAAGGTCCGGAAGTGCCTTATAAAGGACGAATAACTACCCTCTTCCGGGAGAAAGCATAGTCGCTTTGTTGCTCCGGCTCGATAATCTCGCATTGAATCGGGGCTGTTTTTTCTAACAAAGAGAGAATTTCGGTCAACGTCTCGGTCGTAAATGTAGCGGAATAAGAATAATCGCAGATTTCTTGCCCTTGCAATTGGATATCGACATTGAAGTGGCGCGAAAGTTGACGGGCAACCTCCTTCATCGACGTGCGCCGGAAGAGGATTTTACCCTCCCGCCATGCCGTTTCGGCAGACAAGTTAACCGCCCGGAGGTCGGTCTGCCGGTCTTTCTTGAAATAGCGCAATTGCTCACCGGGCTTCAGCGTCTCTTTTACCTGATATTCGGGGTGTTCCACGGTGATATTTCCTTCTGCCAACGTTGCTTCTACCCTCGATTCATCGGCATAAGCCTGCACATTAAACTCCGTTCCGTACGCACTGACCGTTATTCCATCCGAGGTTTTCACATCAAAACGGTGGGAAGAATCGGATTTTACCTTGAAATAAGCCTCTCCGGAAAGATAAACCTCGCGATGTTTGCCCACGAACCGCTGCGGATAAACCAATTTGGAGCCTGAATTAAGCCAAACCTCCGAGCCGTCGGACAAGATAATCTTTGAAATCATACCATAAGCCGTCGTCAATTCAACCTGTTCCGCAGGAAGCTGCTGCAATTCCCGCAAATGATAATACAAGAATCCGGACAAGAGCAGAGCCGGAAGCAATAAAATAGCCGCAGCCGAACGTATGAACCGATACCACCGCATGCGTTGCTCCTCCTTACGGATACGCTGCTCCAACTGCGCCCAGTTCCGGTCAACATCAACCCTCTTTTGAGCTGCCAAACGGTCAACCAGCTCCAACACACGCTTTTCTCCTTCGTCCTGTCCTACTTTTTCTTCTTTCATACCTTATTCATCTTATATTATATAGACGCATACACAACCTCTTTCCCTATCCATCAATCCAGAAATAGCATTAAGAAAGGTAAATAATCCCTTAGCTCTTGGCGCAAAAACCTCAGCGCCTTCGACATATAGGCTTCGATGGTCTTGATGGAGAGTGTTTTCTCTGCTGCAATCTCTGCATAGGTCTTTCCTTCGAAGCGATTGCTCCGGAAAGTCGAAGCAATCGGCTCAGGCAACTTATCCAATGCACTATCCAGCAACTGTTCCAACTCAGCCGTCGTATATAACTCCGGCATATAGGCATCACTGGCCTCCGCCTGAGCCTGTTCCGCCCAACGCATCTCCGCCGCTTGACGCCGCAACAAATCCAAACAACTGTTTCGTACGCTTGCAAGCAAAAAGTTCCGTGCGGAAGTCTCAATACATAACGATTTGCGATTCTTCCATATCCGATAAAAGGTTTCCTGCACAATATCTTCACAACTTTCCTCCTCTTCGATGTAACGATGCGCAAAGACGCACAACGGAGCAAAGTAGTCATAAAACAAGCAACGAAAAGCCTTTTCGTCATCTTGTAAAGAAATCCGCCTGAATAATTCGTCAGTACGATCTAATCTCGGCATATCTCAGTCCTATTATAGGGAAATTAACCCATCTATCCGTTAAATGATTAAAAACAATGTGCAAGGTATCAAGAATATTCCATTCCAGCAAGACTGGAGAAAGGAAATATCTGTACCCCCTCTAATCTCCACTCACATAATCAGCTTTTCAAAAAAATAAGTAACTTTGCCCTCCAAAGCAGAATAAATCAATGAGCGTAGAAATAAGAGAAGTAACGACGAAACAAGAGCTGAAAAAATTTGTCAAGTTCAGCATCGATTTGTATAAAGGCAATCCCTATTACGTGCCTTGCCTGATTGAAGAGGAAATGATGACGCTGGACAAGGAAAAGAACCCGGCGTTCGAGGTGTGCGACGCCATCCTGTTTCTGGCCTACAAGGACGGAAAAATCGCAGGGCGCATCGCCGGAATCATCAACCGCGGAAGCAATGCGGCGTGGGAAGAAAAGCGCGCACGCTTTGGTTTTGTGGACTTTATAGACGATGCCGAAGTAGTAGATGCTTTATTCAACGCTGTTATCCAATGGGCCAAGGCGAAGGGCATGAACGAGCTTCATGGACCGATGGGATTTACCGATATGGACCACGAAGGGATGCTGGTGGAAGGATTCGACCAGCTCGGGACGATGGCCACTATCTACAATTATCCCTATTATCCGAAGCACATGGAACGGATGGGATTCGAGAAAGACCAGGATTGGCATGAGTTTAAGATATTCGTTCCCCGCGAAGGCATTCCGGAAAAACATCAGCGCATCGGCGAAATCGTCCGGAAGAAATATGGCCTTTCTATCCGCAAATTCAAGAACAAAGAGGAGATTATGCCGTATGCCCATAAGATATTCCACACGCTGAATGCCGCCTTCGAGCCGCTTTATGGATTCTCTGCCCTGACCGAGAAGCAAATCGATTATTATATCAATATGTATATCCCGATGTTGCGCTATGAGCTGGTGACGGTCATTACGCGGGATGCGGACGACGAGGTGGTCGGATTCGGCATTTCGCTTCCCAGCCTCTCGAAAGCGATGCAGAAGGCGCGCGGGCATCTTTTCCCGTTGGGATGGATTTACCTCTTGAAGGCATTGAAGTCGAAGCCCAAAGTGATTGACCTGTACCTCACCGGCGTTTTGCCCGAATACCAAAGCAAAGGGGTGAATGCGCTTCTTTTCAATGATTTGATTCCTGTCTACAACCGACTGGGCGTGGTCTATGCCGAAAGTAATCCGGAACTGGAAACAAATAATGCTGTGCAGGCTCAATGGAGCTATTTCAAGCGCGAACATCATAAGACCAGAAGAGCGTTTATCAAACGAATCTCTAAATAAGAAACGAAGAATGAACAACGGAGATAACAGCAAAGAAGAAAAAGATTTGTTGAACTTGCCAACGGAAGGAACCGTATCTTATAGCGACGAAGATATTAAGACATTAGACTGGATGGAACATATCAGGCGACGTCCGGGTATGTATATCGGCAAATTAGGCGACGGAAATCATTCGGACGACGGAATTTATGTCCTATTAAAAGAGGTGCTTGATAACTCAATTGACGAATACATGATGGGATTCGGAAAAACAATTGAAGTAACTATCAGCGAAGGAACAGTATCGGTTAGAGATTACGGCCGAGGGATTCCGTTAGGCAAAGTGGTCGATGTCTCCAGCAAAATGAATACCGGAGCCAAATATGACAGTAAAGCTTTCAAAAAGTCGGTCGGACTAAATGGCGTCGGCATCAAAGCAGTCAATGCACTGAGCAGTTATTTCCTAATTACAAGTTTCCGCGATGGCGAATGTAAGCGTGTAGAATATAGTAAAGCCATCGTTACGGAAGAATCAGCCATCCAACCAACCAAAGAACCCAACGGAACGTCGGTATTCTTCATTCCAGATAAGACAATATTCAAGGATTATGAATATAAAGACGAATATATTGAGCCATTACTCAAGAATTATGTCTTCCTCAATTCCGGATTGACCATATTATATAATGGTAAGAAATTCTATTCCCGGAGGGGATTGGTGGATTTACTGAATGAAAATATGACCACCGAGCCACTTTATCCGATTATTCACCTGAAAGGAGAGGATATCGAAGTCGTAATTACGCACAGCAATCAATATGGTGAGGAATATTATTCATTTGTCAACGGACAACATACGACGCAAGGAGGGACGCATCTTTCTGCTTTCAAAGAAGCAATCGGGCGTGTCATCAAGGAATACTATAATAAGAATTTCGAATACACAGATATCCGTGCAGGAATCGTTGCAGCAATCAGTATAAAAGTTGAAGAGCCGGTATTTGAAAGCCAGACGAAGACGAAGCTCGGTTCGAAAGACATGGGACCGGATGGTCCGACCGTAGCCAAGTACATCAGCGATTTCCTCAAGAAAGAACTGGACAATTACCTGCATAAAGATGCGGAAACATCCGATATTTTATTGAAAAAAATCCAAGATTCGGAAAAGGAACGCAAGGCAATTGCCGGAGTAACTAAATTGGCTCGTGAAAGAGCGAAGAAAGCAAATTTGCATAACAAGAAATTACGTGATTGCCGCATTCATCTAAACGATACAAAGGGAGAGAATGTAGAAGATACCTGCATCTTTATCACAGAGGGCGATTCGGCCAGTGGTTCTATTACAAAAAGTCGCGATCCGAACTATCAAGCGGTCTTCAGCTTACGAGGAAAACCATTGAATAGCTATGGACTGACCAAAAAGATTGTTTATGAAAACGAAGAGTTCAATCTTTTACAAGCCGCTCTGAATATCGAAGACGGATTGGATGGGCTGCGCTATAACAAAGTAATCATTGCAACTGATGCGGATGTGGATGGAATGCATATCCGCCTGCTATTGATTACCTTCTTCCTGCAGTTCTTTCCGGATTTAATCAAGCAGAAGCATGTATATATCCTGCAAACGCCTCTTTTCCGTGTACGTAATAAGCAAAAGACTATTTATTGTTATAGTGAAGAAGAGAAACAAAATGCTATCCGCGAGTTAGGAAAGAATCCGGAAATCACCCGCTTCAAAGGATTGGGGGAAATTTCACCCGATGAGTTCCGCCATTTCATCGGAAAAGACATCCGGTTAGACCAAGTGTCCATGAAAAAGGAGGATGCAGTTAAAGAGATGCTGGAATTCTACATGGGGAAAAACACCATGGAACGACAAGGATTCATCATTGACAACTTAGTAATTGAAGAAGATATTATCCAATGATGTGGATATCCGAAGAGCAAGACATAAGACAAGCTATTTAGACTCTAAAGACTCATGAACGTGGGAACAAAAACAGATAATAAGCACGAGCGTATAGCGCTCTTTCCGGGCTCATTCGACCCGTTTACAATTGGACACCAATCGCTGGTGAAACGCGGACTGGAATTGGCTGACCGAATAATTATCGCTATCGGTATCAACGAGGGGAAACAGTGCTGTTTCCCAGTGGAACGAAGACTGGAAGAGATTCGCGCGCTGTATAGAGGGGAAGAACGTATCGAAGTGGTCACTTATCAGACATTGACTACTGATATAGCTAAGCAACTGGGGGCGCATTTCATCCTACGCGGCATCCGCTCTATCATTGACTTCGAATATGAGAAGACCATTGCCGACATCAATCGGGAATTGACCGGCATCGAAACTATTTTCCTGCTGGCAGAACCGCAGTATGCGCATATCAGTTCGAGCGTGGTACGGGAACTACTGCACTTCGGAAAGGACATAACTGGTTTCTTACCGAAAGGGATGCAACTATAACAAGAGATACATTTGGAAAAGATATTATGAAACGGTTTATTTATTCTTTACTCATCTTTGCCGGGATAACCTGCTCCACCACCCTTACGGCACAGAAACGGGATATGGACGCGCGTAAACTCCAGATGGCGTTATATGCCGTCAGCAATCTCTACGTGGATCCGACAGATGAAAGCAAGTTAGTGGAAGATGCCATCACGGGAATGCTGGAGAAATTAGACCCGCATTCCACTTATACTGACCCGGAGGAAACCAAAGAGATGACAGAACCTCTGGAAGGGAACTTCGATGGTATCGGTATACAGTTCAATATGTTGACGGATACTGTGTACGTGATTCAGGTCATATCCGGCGGACCTTCCGAAAAGGTGGGGCTTATGGCAGGAGACCGTATTGTGCAGGTGAATGATACCGTCATTGCCGGGGTGAAGATGAAAACACCTGATATCATGAAGCGGTTACGGGGCCCTAAGGGCTCGGAGGTGCGCGTAAAGGTGAAGCGAGCTGATGAGCCGGAACTGCTGGACTTCAACATTACACGGGGGAAAATCCCGGTATATAGCATCGATGCGGCTTACATGGCGGATAAGAACACTGGTTATATCAAGCTCAACCGGTTCGCGGCTTCGTCGGCGGATGAATTCCGAGAGGCGCTGAAGAAACTGCAGAAGAAGGGAATGAAGCAGTTGATATTGGACCTCGAAGGGAATGGCGGGGGTTACCTGAACATTGCCATCGAGTTGGCGGATGAGTTCCTATCCAAGGGGAAACTTATCGTTTATACCCAAGGAAACAAACAGCGGAGGCAGGACGCCATCTCGACTTATCAGGGCAATTTCGAGACGGGAAAGCTGGTTGTATTAGTCGATGAGTCCTCAGCAAGTGCCAGCGAAATCCTTTCGGGAGCTGTGCAGGATTGGGACCGGGGCGTGATAGTCGGTCGCCGTACCTTCGGCAAGGGCTTGGTGCAACGTCCGCTGCCTTTACCGGATGGTTCGATGATTCGCCTCACCGTGGCGCGCTATTATACGCCGACAGGCCGATGCATCCAGAAGCCCTACGAGAAGGGGAAGGGCGAGGATTACGCCCATGACCTTATCGACCGGTACAACCGGGGGGAGCTGATGAGCGCAGATAGCATCCACTTCCCTGACTCTTTGAAGTTCAGCACTATGCTGAGCAAGCGGACAGTCTATGGAGGAGGGGGCATCATGCCGGACGTATTCATCCCTATCGATACGACGAGATATTCGGACTACCATCGCGACTTGGTCTCCAAAGGCTTGGTGAACCGGGTGGCTATGGATTACTTGGATATGCACCGCAATGAGCTGGCGAAGAAATATAAGAAGCCGGCAACTTATAAGGAAAAGTTCGAGGTGACAGACGACATCATGAGCCATCTGCGCCAGTTGGCTGATGAGAAGGGCATCAAGTTCGACGAGGCAGGCTACAACCGCTCGCTGCCCCTCATCCGGCTGCAAATCAAGGCGCTTATCGCCCGCGACCTCTATGACATGACGGAGTACTTCTACATCATCAACGATGTGAACGCCAGCTATCAGGAGGCACTGCGTATCCTGAATGACGACGAACGCTATACAAGCATTACCCGCAACTCTTAATACCTATCCGAAGCCGTGTATTGGACACTGTTCATGACATTCGTCAAGATTGGGACCTTCACTATCGGAGGAGGCTATGCGATGCTGCCCCTTATCGAGCGGGAGGTCGTCGATAAGGGCTGGCTCAGCAAGGAGGACTTTATCGACCTGTTCGCCGTCACCCAGTCACTGCCCGGCATCTTTGCCGTCAATATCTCGATATTCGTCGGCTACAAGCTCCGCAAGACGTGGGGCGCTGTTTGCTGCGCCTTGGGGACGATACTCCCTTCCTTCCTCATCATCCTTGCCATCGCTTTGTTCTTTACCCATGTGCGAGACAACGTCTGGGTAGAGAAGGCGTTCAAGGGGTTGCGTCCGGCAGTGGTGGCGCTGATTGTCGTCCCCTGCCTGACTACGGCACGCGCCATCAAACTCTCGCACGTGCAGCTGTTGCTTCCGGTCGCTGCGGCACTGCTCATCTGGATAGGCGGCGTCTCTCCGGCATGGATTATCCTCGCTGCCATCGTCGGCGGCATAGTATATGGATTGAAATATAAGAAGATGTAGGCTATGATTTGGTTACAGTTATTTTACGTTTACTTGAAGATAGGCATCTTGGGGTTCGGCGGAGGGTATGCGATGCTATCCCTCATACAAGCCGATGTAGTGGACAGATACGGATGGATATCCCTGCAGGAGTTCACCGACATCGTGGCGATATCGCAGATGACACCCGGTCCGATAGGCATCAACAGCGCGACCTATATCGGCTACACCGCTATCCATAATGCCGGCTACTCACCCGCGATGGCGATATTGGGCTCTTGCCTGACCACCTTTGCCGTCTGCCTGCCCTCGTTCCTGCTGGTATTGCTCATCTCGTACAGCTACGCCCGATTCCGCAACAACAAGTACGTCGCCGCCGCCTTCCTCGGTCTGCGGCCCGTCACGGTAGGCCTGATAGCTGCTGCCGCCCTCCTGTTGATGAACAGCGAGAACTTCATCGACTATAAGAGCTTCCTCATCTTCGGAGCGGCATTTATCCTTACACTGAAATTCAAGGTACACCCCATACTGATGATTCTGCTTGCCGGGCTGACGGGGATGCTCATCTATTGAGCCATAGAAAGGCCGGCAACAGACCATGGAGTGCCCCTCAAGTTCACCATGGTGAACTGCCCGACCTCGCCTTGGTGAACTCCCCCCACCTCACCATGGTGAACTCACCTACCTCACCATGGTGAACTTTTCGGGTAGATATCGGAGTGCCCCCGGCCAGGGGAATCATCTCCCCTGCCGAGACACATAACCAGCTATAATATAATGATATGGAAAGATTAGGCGAGTTGGAAATCGAGTTGTTTCCGAGAGAGGTTCGCCTGAGCCACCCGGATGGTGATGGGGTCACCCAAGCTGTAGCGATGCTTCTTCCGACGTCCTATCAGGCAGTAGTTCTGGTCGTCGAGCTCATAATAGTCGTCGTCCAAGTCCCTGAGCGGAACCATCCCCTCGCACTTATTCTCGTTCAGTTCGACATACAGCCCCCATTCGGTCACCCCGGAGATGACCCCGTCGAAGACCTGTCCTACCTTGTCGCTCATGAACTCAACCTGCTTATACTTGACCGAAGCGCGCTCGGCATTGGCAGCCAGCTGCTCCATCGACGAGCAATGTTCGCACAGTTCCTCATACTTCTTCTTCGTCACGCTGCGGCCCCCTGCCATGTACCGCTCCAAGAGGCGGTGCACCATCATGTCGGGATAGCGGCGGATGGGTGAGGTAAAGTGCGTATAGTAGTCGAATGCCAAGCCGTAATGCCCGATGTTCTCGGTCGAGTATTTCGCCTTCTGCATGGCACGTATGGCGACCGTCTCGATAAGATTCTCCTCCGGCTTCCCCTGCACTTGGTCCAGCAACGTATTGATGCCTTTAGAGATATCCCGCGTCTTCCCCTCCGTCTTGAAGCGATACCCGAAGCGGCGGATAAACGCGGCGAAGTTCTCCATCTTATCAGGGTCAGGCAGCTCATGTACACGATAGACGAAGGTCTTCTTCGTCTTCCCCTTGGGCGGACAACCTACGAACTCAGCAACCGTCCGGTTAGCCAGCAGCATGAACTCCTCGATGAGCTTATTGGCATCCTTCGACACCTTGAAATATACACTCAACGGCTTGCCCTGCTCATCTATCTCGAACTTCACCTCATAGCGGTCGAAATTGATAGCTCCCTCTTTGAAACGCCGCTCGCGCAGCTTCTTTGCCAATCGGTCCAATGCCAAGATAGCTTCCTTGCAATCCCCCTCGCCGGTCTCGATAACCTGCTGCGCCTCCTCATAAGTAAATCGGCGGTCACTCTTAATGACTGTCCGGCAGATGCGCGACTGCACCACGTCGGCATTGGCATTCATCTCAAAGATAACGGCAAAGCAGAGCTTCTCCTCCTCCGGCCGCAGAGAGCATATCTGGTTGCAGAGACGCTCAGGAAGCATCGGGATGGTCCTATCGACCAAGTAAACCGAAGTAGCCCGCGACTGCGCCTCCCGGTCTATCAAGCTATCCGCCTTGACATAGTGCGTCACATCGGCGATATGCACACCGACCTCCCAGTTTCCATTCGCCAACTGCCGGGCGGAGAGCGCATCATCAAAGTCTTTGGCATCCTTCGGGTCTATCGTAAAGGTCAGCACCTGCCGGAAGTCCTCCCGTTGGGCAATCTCCTCTTCAGATATCGTGTCAGGGATACGGTCAGCCGCCTTCTCCACATTCTCCGGATAACGATAAGGCAACCCGAACTCCGCCAATATAGCGTGCATCTCCGTATTGTTGTCGCCCGCCTGCCCTAAGATGTCGATGACCTCTCCCAGCGGATTCTTGGCATCTTCCGGCCACTTCACGATACGGACCACGGCTTTGTCGCCATTCTTCCCGCCTTTGAGTGCGTTCTTAGGTATAAAGATATCGTTCGCCAAGGTCTTATCTTCCGTAATCAAGAAGGCGAAACCCTTTTCCACCTGCAGCCTGCCCACGAAGGTACGCTCCTTGGATTCCAATATCTCTACGACCTCACCTTCCGGCTCCGCATTCTTACGATGGGCGAATATCTGCACCTTCACCTTATCCCCATCCATCGCATGAGCCGAATTACGCTCGGCAATAAATACCGGCGTCCCGCCATCTTCCGGGAGGAAAGAGTTCTTGCCATTGCTGCGCCGCACGAAAGTACCCACCGCCACCGTGCCTTTATGATTCAGCTGATATCGCCCACGGTCGATCTCTTTCAAGTAGCCACCCAATGCCAAGTCCTCCAATATAGCCGCCACCTGAAGCTTCTGGACTTGGTTCTCCACGCCGATTTGCTTGCTGACCTGCTTATAGTTGAAGGACAATGTCGGAGAGGACTCAAACAAAGAGACGACACTATGCAATATCGCCTCCTTCTTCATTCGCTTGCCTCTTCCCTTCTTCTCCTTATTCTTTATATCTTTCTTTTTCTTCATAAGTAACTAATTTATTCAATCTAACTGGAATAAGAAGAGCTACTCGGCCGACCATATCCGCCGAATCGTCTCTTCTTGATTATATCCAAACGGAGATTCCTCGCTCCGCATGTTTGCCCGATAGATATTCTTCGTCTGGTTCGGACAGCATATCCCGCGTATTCCGGGCATCTCTACATGCCCATTCGGGTCGTTCTTCTTCACCCACTTCCAAGCATACGCTAACCACTGGTTCCGATACGACTCGGGTTGCTTGGCAAACCAACTGATTTCATCCCAACCCCAAGGGAAATAAGATGCCGTGTCAGCCACATTCACCGGTTCTTCCTTCCCATAATTATCTATCTCAACCAAATAAGGCAGACTCTCACAACTCCAGCCGGAGGGAGTCTCACAACCTTCACTTCTTCCAAAGAGCGCATCCAAATGGTTCATGCGCAACTCTGCTGGCTGGACCTCTCCCTCTTGCCATGCATCAGATGTCGGAACAGCACAAATACGCATCGGGAATGAATTGAAGTCCAACAGGCTCTTCCCATTTACTACCATTCCCCCTTTCGGCGTATGTGCATCCAGAATCACCCAATTCCTGCGAGCATGCTCTTGCGCATAAGCACGGATATGTTGAATCAATCGGCTCCAATGCTCGCGCTCAGGGTCATTCATACCTATTAATTCAATCTGCCCTAAATGGAAAGCCTCACAACCGATATTCATATAGGAACATGCCAAATAATAAAACCATAGTTGCGTCTCTTCACGACTAATATCCGGGACACTTCCGCCTTTATGCCAATGATCCACATATTTTCCCTCTTGGTTTAGCATCGCCTGATAATTGAAATGCCGCTTCTCAGGTGTCCGCCCATAACCTTCAAATACCCATTCCGGAATCTCTATCAAGTTCACATCTTCCGATATGGCCTCAAATAAGCAACCTTGAAAGACAATGTCCGAATCGTACGCGTGCAATTCCTCAATAATATCCTTTGCCTTCGACCAGAACATCGGCTCAAGCAAAGCTTTCTCATGTTCCCACACCATAATAGCACGCCCTACAAACTTGACTCCCGTGTGTTTTATCATCCGAATATCGTCTGCCAATTGTATTTCCCCTTCACGCGGGACCAATACATTCGACAATGTCATTGAGCGGTCTAAATAATTCTCCAATACTTCTCGTTGAATGCCTTGCGCACCAAAATCATAATCTTTCTCCTCCGCCTTTGCCATCCAAGCAACAAAGAGAAATAAACACAAAACTGTTATTCGAAACCGTTCCATACCTTACTCTAATTTTCTTGGGGGATAAAGGTACGGAATTATTGGCTAAAATCATTCACCTTTTTGTACTTTTGCGCTCTGAAATAAGTAATACAGGAAATGATAAAGAAATTAGTGCTGGCCGGACTTCTATCCTGTCTGGCTTTTACCGGATTCGCGCAGAAGAAAAACTTCACATACAAATTCTATGGGCAAGTGCGCGGCGATTTGTTTTATAATTCACGAGCCAATGGCGAAATCGTAGATGGATTATTCCACTTATATCCTATGGACCACGAGTATGATGCTGATGGGAAAGACTTAAACGCCAAATCTAACAGCAGTTTTTATTTACTCTACTCTCGTTTAGGAGTTGATTTGACCGGTCCTAACATCGGTAGTGTGAAAACATCCGCCAAGATTGAGACAGACTTTCGCGGAACAGGAACATCTTTCGCTGTCCTCCGAATCCGTCACGCCTACATCAATTTAGCTTGGAAACGTTCTGCTATCCTATTCGGACAAACATGGCATCCTTTCTTCGGAGATATCCATCCGGAAATGTTGAATCTAAGTACCGGTGCGCCATTCAATGCCTTCAGCCGAGCACCGCAAATCCGTTATCGTTACACTACTCCGCATTGGCAATTCACCGGAACCGCTCTCTGGCAATTACAATATCTTTCACAAGGACCAGATGGCAAAAGTGAAAGCTACATTAAGAATAGTTGCGTTCCGGAATTCCATGCCGGAGTAGATTATCGGTCCGGAGATTTTCAAGTCGGAGCCGGAGCTCAACTCCTTTCTCTTACTCCACGCACCCAAAATACGATAGATGATAAAGTCTATAAGTTAAATGAGCGCATCACATCGCTTAGTTTCGAAGCGCACGCACAATATAAATTACCTGACTGGACCTTTTCTGCTAAAAGTACCTTAGGCTCAAATATGACCCACACCTGCATGTTGGGTGGTTACGGCGTCACTTCTTTCGATAACCGCACTGGAGAACAAGAATATACCCCATTCCGGATTTCTTCTACATGGTTAAATATCGTACACGGGAAGAAATGGATACAAGGACTGTTCTTAGGATACCTAAAGAATCTGGGAACAGGAAAAGATATTATCAATCAATATGGAACCGGCTTGGAAGTCGGACAGATGGTCACTGCCAATGTACAATTATCCTATGCTTTGCCACACTGGAAATTCGGAGTTGAATATTCTCCTTCGACTGGATGGTTCGGAACACCTGATAAACGAGGCCGAATAGAGGATACGCATACCGTTACTAACCATCGCGTTCTGTGGGTAATGCTTTATATGTTCTAAAATAGGGCACGTTCAAGAAATACTAATCCGGAAATGTGGGAGGCGCTTTCAGCTTCCCGCATTTCTGAAGCATCGTTTCAGCTCCTCCCTGATTTGCTGGTTTGCCGTAGCTTCCAACTGGTTGTGAATATCCTCCAAGGCCTCGATAATGTGCCACATCTCTTTGGCGGCCTTCCAATTGATATCCAATACGGAGAGGTGCGTCTCGCGGGCATAGTCGGCCAGTTGGTCCAGATATGCCTCTTGCACGATGCTTTCCAGCAAGTCCCGGCGCAAATGGCCAATCAATTGGCGCAAGGCCGATTCGCATCTTTGCAATTCGTCGATGTATCGCTGTTTATCCTTTTCTACCTCTTCCTGGGTCAGCCGGTCCAATTCATCCGCTACTTGGTCGAATGCATCTCTCAAGGGAGCATATTCCGCTTGGAAGTCTGGTATATAAAAGAGGGATTCGTATGCCCCCTTCAAAGCCGATGGGTTCTCTGCATGGTTCCAAAGGTAGCGGTAAACGGCCTCGTTGATAGCCTTTGCCTTTTCAAGCAAAGCCTCCAGATAAGAACGATGCGCGTCGAACGGGACTTGCTTGTCCGTATACCGTTTTCCCTCGTAACGGAACTCTTTGACTTCCGCATCGCCCGTAGCAATCCGTTGCAAGGTCTGCCAGTCTTGCCAAGCGGTTTCAAATTCCAATAGCGCGTTCCGGTTCTCCGGCGTAAAAGGATAAGCGGCATCGCCTTGGGGTTCATTGGAAATCGGGAAGCGCAAGGTAATGTTCGAGTAGAAAGGACGTAATGCTTGCGGCAAGAAATAGGTGTCCACCTCCGACGTGACCCACGCCTTGAAATCATCCAAGCCAACCTTTTCCTTCTCCTCCTCTTTGAGACGGGCAATGCAATCCATGCGATAATGCCCGACGGCTTCGCACGCCTTTTCGGGGAACAACGTCCAAGCGGGGTCGGATAGGCGGTTCGATTCGTTGGGGGCGCTCACTTCCTTTGCATGGGCAATACGTTCTTCCAACGAGGGATGCGAACGCCAAATGTCTTTTATCTCGAGGCGTGAAGGCCATTCGCTGCAACTCTCGGCAGGCTTCGTCATCCGCTCTTTATAGGAAATATGCGCCAGGATGTCGCCTGCCCGTTCCAATTCCGGTTCAATGGCCGCGTATCCTTGCCAATAAGCATCCGCGTCGATGTATTTCCCTTCGCGTTGCGAGTTGACTACGAACCGTTCGTAAAGCGCTTGTCTTGATACGAGTATAGGGAGTTTGCAGAGTGCCGATACCATATTCTCCGTCCCCACCGCCCGGCAAGCAATCGTATCCGCGTCGTATTCCATCTGGCGGGAAAGCCCCAAGTGCGCCTTTTGCACCCACCGGTACATGGAGACGTTCAAGCGTTTGATGCCTTGGGTCAAGGCGCGGGTCAGTTTTCCAAAGAGCGCCAAGATATAAATCCTTGAATTGCACCACGTATGAAGCCACCGGTCGTAGAAATCTTCCGTATTGACCAAATTACCCAATACCGTATTGACTACGTTCACACTGGCCCGGACGCGCATCGTCTTCTGGGAGAAATGCCCGAACTCGTGCGCCAAAACCGCCCTCAATTCCTCCTGGCTCATGGAAGGACACAGCCCCAAACCAATTTCCAAGTTCTTGCGGACGGGAAAGAAGATGCTCCAGAAGCTGGTATCGAAGAACACAGCGGCGTTTACGTCGGGAGTCAGGTACACGTGCTTCGGCTTCTCGCATCCCACTTGCTGGGTCAATTCGTCGATCAGGACGAACAATTCCGACGCCTCTTCGCGTGTGATTTCCAGACTTCCTTCACGTTTATAGCGGGTAAACGAGAACAACGGCTTTACCAAATAGAAGCCCAGCGAGAATGCCAACGCCCAAATACCCAGCAATGCCAAGACAAGCATCACGTTTGCACGTATGTGCTTCGTCCATTCGATACTCTCGGAAAGCAAAATGAAAGATGTCAATTCGTATGCGCCCCAGAAGATGCCGATTCCGACGGCTATCAGCGCGATGTAAAATACTAAAAAGAGCGTGATGCGAAGCAATACGCGCACCGTCTCTCGCCGAATGTTCTGTTCTATTTCCATGGTTTTATCCTCCCTTTATAGTGACTTTCTGGAAACAAAAGTAGTGAAATATCCGGCTTTTGGTGCGCGCCAAGCGGTTTTTAATATACGAAAAATAGCTTATCGGCTCATTTCTTGTACGGAACGCCAAAGGCTTTGCCGCTCATTTCCTCGATTTCTACCCGCCAAACCTTCACGTTCCGCACCGCCGGAGCCCCGTAAGTGAACGCCCTTCCGCTGTACTGGCGCATCAGGATGTCCAGTGCTTCGACCTTTTTATCGAAGTCTTCCACGAATTCCACCTTGCCCCAACAAAGGAGGCTCTCCGAACGCATCCGGTAGCTGCAAGCCACCTCGTCGTGCTGGGCTACCAATTCGGCCGATGGGCAAAACGCAATGCACACGCGCGGATTCCTACCGAGCGTCTCGATGCTCCGCCCCTCCTGCGCCGAATGCAGGTAAAGGACGCCCTTTTCATACCCGAAATTCATGGGAAGCACATACGGCACGCCGTCCGTATCCGCCATCCCAACGAAGCAAACCTGGCATGCGCGCAGGATTTCTTCCATCTGTTCTTTCTCTGTGTAAACTACCGTTTTCATTTTTCTTACTTTCTATACATTATTATATAAAGGGGAGTGTGTCAAATCGGAATCAGGCTATCATTTCGTCACCCGGAGCGCAGTCGAGGGGTCTTCTACTCCGTTTTTACTCTGTTTTTTACCATTTTCCTCCGA
>CASEMX010000014.1 GCA_949289155.1 uncultured Parabacteroides sp. | reverse complement strand
ATACACCGGCAGCCTACCGCAGGCTCGCGCTGCTCGCCAACGGTTAAGCATCGTTCGACGGCTCCGCCGCCGACTGTTTTCCCACAAGAATAAACCTCCACGCAACGCGGGCAACTGATTTCCGGCACAAAAAAAGCCGCCCTTTGGGGGAGCGGCTGTCTTTTAGCTGAATAATTGCCGGAATGCCTCCTCGACCTTGCGCACTTGGACGATTTCGATTGCCCTCGTTGCCGGCAAGCTCTCTTTCAGATTATTATAGGGGACGAGGATGCGGTGGAACCCTAATTTCTCAGCTTCCAGTATCCGTTGTTCGATGCGATTGACCGGACGGATTTCGCCGGACAACCCCACCTCGCCCGCCATGCAAATGCCCGGTTCGATGGTGATATCGAGGCTGGAGGAGAGAATCGCGCTGATGACCGCAAGGTCTATCGCAGGGTCGTTGACCCGCAGCCCGCCGGCGATGTTCAGGAAGACGTCCTTCTGCGCGAGCTTGAATCCGGCGCGCTTTTCGAGGACGGCGAGCAGCATATTCATGCGGCGGATGTCGAATCCGGTCGCGCTGCGCTGCGGCGTGCCATAGACCGCCGAACTGACCAGCGCCTGCGTCTCGATAAGGAAGGGACGGATGCCCTCGATGGCAGCGGCAATCGCCACGCCGCTGAGCCCCTCATGGTTCTGGGTCAGGAGCAGCTCCGAGGGATTATCGACCTCCCGCAACCCGGTCTGGCGCATTTCATAGATTCCGAGCTCCGCCGTGCTGCCGAAGCGGTTCTTGATGCTGCGAAGGATTCGGTACATGTAATGCTGGTCGCCCTCGAACTGCAGGACCGTATCGACGATGTGTTCGAGCACTTTCGGTCCGGCGATGCTTCCCTCCTTATTAATATGGCCAATCAGGAGCACCGGCGTGCCGCTCTCCTTGGCGTACTTCAAAATCGCCGCGCTGCACTCCCGCACTTGCGAAACGCTGCCGGGCGACGACTCGACGGCGTCTGTATAGATGGTCTGTATCGAATCGATGACCAGCAAATCGGGCACGGCGTCGGCGGCTTCCGAAAAAATCTTCTCCAGATTCGTCTCGCAAAGAATCAGACAATTCTGGCTCTCAGGATTGAGCCGGTCCGCCCGCATCTTCAGCTGGTGGAGGCTTTCTTCGCCGGAGACGTAAAGGACCTTCAGCCGCGCCAAGCGGAGGACGGTCTGCAAGACGAGCGTCGATTTGCCGATGCCCGGCTCGCCGCCGATAAGGACGAGAGAGCCCCGCACCAATCCGCCGCCCAGCACCCGGTTCAGCTCAGCGTCCAGCAGGTCGATACGCTCCTCCTTTTCGGAAGTCACGTCGCGCAACAGGACCGGCCGCATGCTCCGGCTGAGTCCGCCGGACTGCCCGCCGCGTTTCGTTGCCACCGGCTCACGCGAGACGATTTCTTCCACATAAGTATTCCATTCCCCGCAGTTCGGGCATTTGCCAATCCACTTCGGAGAGTCCGCCCCGCAGTTGGAGCAGACATAGACAGTTTTTGTTTTCGCCATGCCGTTTCGTGCTTTAATCGCCCTGCGGGAGGGTCATCGGTTCCGTTTCAAACGCACTTCATACAAATCGTGGCGGCGGTCCTTCAGGTTGCGCACGCTCCCGTAGGTATGCAGCTCACTCAACAAATCCAAATCGACATCCGACACCAGAATCATCTCCGTATTGGGCGTAGCCTCGGCACGCATACCGTCTGTCGGAAATGCAAAATCGCAGGGCGTAAACACGCCCGACTGCGCGTACTGGATGTCCATGTTATGAACGCGCGGCAAATTTCCGACGCTCCCGGCGATGACAACAAAACATTCGTTCTCGATGGCACGGGCGTGCGCACAGACCTTAACCCGCGAGTAAGCATTCTGCGTATCGGTCAAATAGGGCACGAAAAGAATCTGCATTCCTTGGTCCGCCATGATACGGGACAATTCGGGGAACTCGACATCATAACAGATAAGAATGCCAATTTTCGCGCAGTCCGTCTCGAAGGTCTGGACGCGTTTGCCTCCGGAAAGTCCCCAGCTCTTCGCCTCGTCCGGGGTGATGTGGATTTTCTCGTACGTTTCATACGACCCGTCGCGACGGCAGAGGAATCCGACGTTGTACAGCCCATCTTCGCGGAGCTGCGGCATACTGCCTGTAATAATATTAATATTGTAACTGATGGCAAGGTCGATGAAGCGCCGACGAATCTCGTCAGTGTATTGGGCCAATTCGCGGATGGCTTCCGATTCGCTTTTGTCGTTGAACTTAGCCATCAACGGCGCATTGAAATATTCCGGGAAGAGCACGAAGTCGCTCTTGTAATCCGACACGGCATCCACGAAAAACTCCACCTGTTCGAATACATCGTTGATGCTCTTGTAGGGACGCATCTGCCATTGCACTAATCCTACCCGGACTGTGGTCTTTGAAGCGATTACCTCCGGTTTGGGCTGGTAATAGATGTTGTCCCACTGCAAAAGCGTCGCATAATGCTTCGATTCTTCGTCGTTCGGCAAATAATTGGTCATCACCTTGCGCACGTGGAAGTCGTTGGACAACTGGAAGGTCAAAACCGGGTCATAGATTTCCTTTTTACGGACTTTGTCGATATATTCCTTCGGCCGCATCTGGTCCGCATATTTATGATAGTTCGGGATACGCCCTCCGAACATGATGGCCTTCAAATTCAAACTTTCGCACAGCTCCTTGCGGTATTCATACATTCGACGGGCTAAGCGAAGTCCGCGATACTCAGGGTGCACAAAAACCTCGATACCATAGAGGATATTTCCCTTCGGGTTATGCGTGTTGAAAGTTTCCTGCCCCGTCACGTCGGCGTACGTGTGGTCATTCTTTACTCTGTCATAATCTACTATGATAGAAAGCGCACAACCTACTATTTTATTATCCACCACCGTGACCACCTGCCCTTCAGGGAAAATAGTCAACAATTTCTCAATTTGCTCGCGCGTCCAGAAGACATCCGAACCATCCGAATAAACCCGTCTGAACGACTGAGCTAACTGCTTGTAATCGGCCATCTGCAACGGACGCACGATGACCTTGTTAATGTTCTGCGAATGTTGTTCCATCACAATATATACTTATTTACCATTCTATAAACTTTCCGCGTTCTCTGCGCTTCTGCAACTCCTGCTCCAAGAGGCGACGCCGGTCTTTCGCAATGTAACGTCGGGCAAAGATATTCGGTACGGCAACTCCCAAAGAGATGCAGAAAATAATCAATGCCGAGTTAATTCCATTATAAAAGGCATTCGTCACCTCACCGACCACGCCGTGCATATTGATAAAAGCCAACAGCGAGCGGTACATCAACACACCCGGAATCATCGGGATAACGGAAGGAATCGTGAGCACGTGATTGGGTACGTCGAACCAATAAACTGCTTTTACCGCAATCAAGCTGACCACGAAGCTCCCCATGAACGAGCCGACCACCGGACCGTAGCCTAATTCAAAATTTACGAAATTGCGGGTGCAAACCGCCAGAATTCCGCCTAAAGCGACCACCCACAACAACCGGCGCTGAATATTGAATATCATCGAGAAGCCCATGGCTGAAATAGCGGCGGCAATCGCATAAACGTAATAAGGGTCATGAGGAACCATGCTCAGTTCACTGAATTTATGGTCTATCGTTACATCATTCATTACGAAGAGCCGCAAGGCAAAAGCAATACCAAAAGCCATCGCTCCAATCATCATCACCGTATTCGCCGCCCGCGTAATACCCACCAGCAAGAAGTTATCCAACATATCATCGACAAAATTGATTAATGGTACGCCGGGAACAATAAACAGAGCGCAAGCCAACAACGAATGATAAGGCGTGGCAGACCAATCGGTCAGCGAAGTCAAATAAGCCAAACAGGTCGAGATGAATGCCGCTATCGCCATGCTCATATAGGCATTGATGCCAAATTCCATGCAACGCGCCCGAATCCGGAAACCTGCAAAAGCACAAATAGACGCAAACAAAAAAGCAATCCAATCGCCTCCGAACAATTTACAGAAGCCACCACAAGCAAAACCGGCACAAATCGCTACCAGATAAGGTTTATAATTACGCGGTTGTTTAGCGATTCTCTCCAATTCCTCTTCATATCGGTCCAACGAATAATCCTGTTCGATTGCACGCCACGACAATTTGCTGATTTCTGTAATTGCCGTCATATTAATCCCATGCTTCTCACATTTCTGGAATTTCGAAAAAGAATGAGCTTCATCACTTACATTCACCATAATCATCGACCAACGGATATCCAAATGAAGTTTATCTTCGGGAATTCCCAAGAAAGCGGCGACCCGCTTCATGTTCCGGTCGATTCGGTTGGTATCTGCCGCACTCTCAACCAGCAATTTCCCCGTTCTCAACAACAAATCCAATTTCCGCCTCAACAAGAGTACCTCCTGCTTGCTCATGTCTCTATACTCTGCCATTTTCTCTATCTCTTTATTTTTCGGCCGCAAAATTACAAAGAGTGTATCGTTTCCGCAAACACAAACTATCTCTCAACCCAACGAATGCAGATAGAAAAACATTCGATACTTTTTCAAAAAAGAGCGCCATTCCTGGAAAAATATAGGCTATTTTCACACGAAATACTATGAAAATCCCGCTAATTTACAGTTGTTTTTTAATACAATGAATGTTATAATCGATATCTTCATTTTTGTAGTATGAAAATAAGTATTACTTTTGCACGCTTATTAAGAGACATTAATACATTAACTATTATTTAAATCAATGGATTGGATAAATGAACTAATATGGGGGCAAGGAATCGGGCACTCCATATTAATACTGTCAGTTGTGATTGCTTTGGGTATCCAATTAGGCAAGATTAAAATCTTCGGGATATCGTTAGGAATTACGTTAGTTTTATTTGTTGGAATCATCTTAGGGCATTTTGGAATTACCATCAATCCGGGAGTGATTCATTTCTTTCAAGAATTTGGATTAATCTTATTCGTTTATTCTGTCGGAATGCAGGTTGGTCCGGGATTCTTCTCATCTTTCAAGCACGGAGGTATTACCTTGAACATGTTAGCTTGCGGAATCATTCTATTAGGCGTCATTACGACCCTGATTATTCATTTTGCAACCAACATTCCCATACCGACCATGGTAGGTATCCTGTCCGGAGCCGTAACGAATACTCCGGGATTGGGCGCCGCTCAACAGGCCTATTCTGATATGTATGGCGTAAGCGACAGCACTATTCCGATGGGATATGCGGTAGCTTATCCGTTGGGTGTGATTGGTATTATCCTTTCTACCATTATTATCCGCTATGCGTTTCGCGTTTCCTTCCAAAAGGAGAATGAAGACTTGGAAAGAACCGAGACTTCGCACACCAACGAAGCAATGCCTATTTCTTTAATCGTGAAGAACCCGGCTATCTTCAATAAGTCGGTGGGCGAGCTTTCCGCACTGTTGGAACACCGCGATTTCGTCATCTCGCGCATCTGGCGAGACAGCGACAAGCAAATTGACATCGTCTCTTCCTCGACCGTACTGCATGAGAACGATAAAGTGTTCGTCATTACCACGGAACAGGACGTTGAGACGCTAAAGACATTCATCGGCGAAGAAATCGACATGGAACGCAAGCAGTGGATTCGCATGGAGAGCCAGTTCATCAATCGCCGTATTTTGATTACTAAACCAGAGCTGAACGGCAAGCGTTTGGGCGATTTGAAGCTGCGCAAGCTCTATGGAATCAACATTACGCGTATTAACCGTGCAGGAATGGATTTGGTAGCGAAGCCAAACTTAACTCTGCAAGTCGGAGACCGCGTTAATGTCGTTGGTACAGAAGCGTCGATAGCCAACGTCGAGAAGGTGCTGGGTAACTCCATGAAGCGTCTGAACGAGCCTAATCTGATTGCTATTTTCGTCGGGATTGCCTTGGGTATCGTCTTGGGAAGCATCCCGTTCGCATTCCCCGGTATCCCGCAGCCGATTAAGTTAGGATTGGCAGGAGGACCGCTAATCGTCGCTATTTTAATCAGCCGTTTCGGATATCACTACAAACTGGTGACTTTTACGACCCATAGCGCCAATTTAATGCTCCGCGAAGTGGGTTTGGCGATGTTCTTGGCGTGTGTCGGCCTCAATGCAGGCGACGGCTTTGTCGATACGGTCATAAATGGAGGTTACGCTTGGATTGGCTATGGCTTTATCATCACAATGGTTCCGCTCTTGGTTATCGGATTCATAGCCCGCTATTTCTACAAGGTAAATTACTTCACGCTGATGGGCTTGATTGCAGGCAGCACGACCGACCCGCCGGCTCTTGCCTATGCGAACACAACGGCAGGAAACGACGCTCCGGCAGTAGGATATGCCACGGTTTACCCCTTGTCGATGTTCCTGCGCGTATTGACTGCGCAATTATTGATTCTCTTTTTCGCTTAATCATAGCAAGGCGCGTCCGGAGCCATCGGACGCGCCTTTTTTTATTCCTCTTTTTCCCAAGTACAGCTGACCGAGCGTAGGCGGGCGGGATTTCGATTGGAGCAACTCTAATCGACCGTCGGCTTGTATCTTCGGTTTTTTTTGTACATTTGCCGAAAACATACCATAGAAACAATGATAAAATTATGACAACAAGACGAAATTTTCTGAGGACCGGCTCACTTTCTCTGGCCGGATTAGTCATGGGCGACCACCTTTTAGCTAAAACAGAGGCTACCGCTGCTCCGGCAGTGCCGCAAGCCGGCTCGTTCACCGAACATGCGAAAAAAGTATGGAGCGATTTCTCGACCAAGCGTCCCGCTGCGTCGGCTCGCAAGTTTACATCCGAAGCAGTGGAAAAAAAGCTTCAGGAGGTGAAGGCGCACATCAAAGACCCTAAACTCGCGTGGATGTTCGAGAACTGTTATCCGAATACGCTCGATACGACGTGCGAATACAAGCTCAAGGATGGAAGACCCGATACTTTTGTGCTGACCGGTGATATTCACGCCATGTGGCTGCGAGATTCCTCTGCGCAGGTATATCCTTACGTCGTTTTGGCCAATCAGGACGATAAGTTGAAGAAAATGCTGCAGGGAGTCATCCGCCGGCAGGTCGATTGCATCCTCATCGACCCATACGCCAATGGATTTAACGAGGGTCCTACCGGTAGCGAATGGGAGTCGGACCACACCGAGATGAAGAAGGAACTTCACGAAAGGAAGTGGGAAATCGACTCGCTGTGCTACCCTATCCGCTTGGGATACCACTACTGGAAGGAGACGGGCGATGCTTTTCCGTTCGATAGCAACTGGGAGAAGGCCATCTCGCTCATCTTGCAGACATTTGTCGAGCAACAGCGCAAGAATGGCAACGGTCCGTACAAATTCGGTCGTACCACCGCTAAGCAGAGCGATACTTTGCTGAATGACTACGGAAGTCCGGTCAATCCGGTGGGCTTGATTGTATCTTCATTCCGCCCGTCGGACGACGCTACCATTTTCGGATTTTTGATTCCGTCCAACCTCTTTGCCGTGACTTCTCTGCGGCAGGCTGCCGAGATGCTCCGCAAGTTGAGAAACAATAACGATTTAGCCGCTAAATGTGAGTCGCTCGCTGCTGAAGTGGAAGAAGCGATACAAAAATATGGTATTATAGAGCATCCTGAGTTCGGGAAGATTTATGCGTTCGAAGTGGATGGCTTCGGCGGCAGAAATCTGATGGACGACGCGAATGTTCCCAGCCTTTTGGGGCTTCCGTTCCTTGGCTGTGTCTCGCTCGACGACCCTGTCTATCAGAACACCCGCCGGTTCGTCTGGAGCAAGGCCAATCCCTATTTCTTCAAAGGAAAAGTGGCGGAAGGTATCGGCGGACCGCATATAGGCATCGACTATATCTGGCCCATGAGCTTAATTATGTTGGCACATACCTCCCGAGACGAGGACGAAATCAGATATTGCATAGAGACGATACGCGACACGGATGCGGGCACTGGTTTTATTCATGAGTCCTTCCACAAGGATAATCCGAATGATTATACGCGGCCGTGGATGGCATGGGCGAATACGTTGTTCGGAGAATTGATAATCCAGCTCCAGACGGACGGCAGACTGAAGGACTTGCTCTGATTCGAAGCAAGATTACTGTCGGACAGTGTATATCCGCATGAATAGGGCACACAGATGACACAGATACTAAGGATTTTCACAGATTGCTATTTTCCGGTTCCCGATTAAATAAAAATCTGTGCAAATCTGTTTAATCTGTGCTATCTGTGTGCCTTTTTTCTCTAATAATCCTTCACTTTTTGTATTTTTGCCTTAGAATTTTCAAAATAGCAGGATATGGAAGATTGGAGACTCGCCTTGAACGAATGGCTGACAGAACTGAGCGGAACTCAGGGCACTTGGACTATACAGGCCCGGCTGGTGGCTTTTTTAGTGGTACTTTTTGTGGCGTACCTCGTCACGCAGCTTTTCCGATACCTTGTGATTCCGGCTGTGCATAAAATTACGGCGCGCACCAAAGCTACGTGGGATGATTACCTGTTCAACGAAAAGATGATGCAGGGTTTCTGCCGGATGATTCCGCCTATCGTCATTTACCCACTCCTTTCGTTTATTCTCTTCGACCTGCCCTTCTGGTTGATGCTCTGCGAGAAAATCTGCCTTATCTATGGCGTCGTTTGTGCCCTCCATCTGATAAGCACCTTTCTCCACTCGCTGTATGAATACTCCAACGAGCATGAGTCTCTGCGCAACCGTCCGCTGAAGGGTATTTATCAAATGATGAATATCATTGCCATCGGAGTGGGCATCATAATTATCATAAGCATCCTAATCGACAAAAATGCGGTCTCTATTCTTGCCGGATTGGGTGCATCGGCGGCAGTGTTGATGTTGGTTTTCCGCGATACTATCTTGGGATTGGTCGCCGGGGTGCAACTCTCGGCAAATGACATGCTCCGACCGGGCGATTGGATTACTATGCCGAAATATGGGGCAAACGGCTATGTGATAGAGGTATCTCTGACAACGGTGAAGGTCCAGAATTTCGACAAGACCATCACGACCATACCGCCCTATGCCTTAGTGAGCGATTCGTTCCAAAATTGGCGTGGGATGTGGGAAAGCGGCGGGCGAAGGATAAAACGCGCGTTGAACATCGACCTGAACACCGTCCGGTTCTGTACGCCGGAAGAGGTTGCCGAATTTGTGTCGTCGGGCTGGCTTTCGGAAGAAGAGACAGCGCAAAAGGTAGTGAACCTACACGTATTCCGCAATTATGCTTTGGATTATATCCGGTCGCACCCGAATATCAACCATGAGCTGCTCCAGATGGTCCGGCAGCTGCAACCTACGCCGGAAGGCCTTCCGATAGAGATTTATTGTTTCACTCAGAGCACCATCTGGCCGGAGCACGAGGCGACGCAGGCAGAATTGTTCGACCACCTCATCGCGAGCATTCCGCAGTTCGGCTTGCGCGTATTCCAACGTCCGTCAGGGAAAGACTTATACGAATTGAAAATTGAAAGTTGAAAATTGAAAATTTTTATATCATAATTGGAAATATAGAATTAATCGAAAGAAAAAAGGGTGAGATTTTCTCACACTTACATTAAATGAATGAATTTTCAACTTTCAATTTTCAATTTTCAACTTCCTACGGGTTCGGAATCCCCGGTCCCGAAGGATTGTCCTCTTCCTCCTCTCCGCCGCCCGGAGTTTCCGGCTCTTCGGTATTGCCGCCCGTCGACGAGCCACCCGGCTCCTCAGTCGAGCCTCCGCCTGGAGTTTCCGGTTCCTCACCTTCATTATTATCATCTTCCGGCGGCAAGATAGGTTCATATCCCGGATTATCGCTTCCGCTGCCGCTTCCGCCACCCGGATTTTCAATATCCGTACCCTCTTCCCTCTTCGAATTGGTCTCACGAATCTTTAAGACTGTCTTCTGGCGGGCGATAAGGGCATTTACACTGTTGATGAAGTCAGCGTAAGGCTGCGGGTCCCCTATTTCAGCAAGAAGGTTTACCGTACTGATAAGTAACCGGTATGCCGTATCAGCAGCATCGCGCGCCTCTTGGATAATACCGGTTTGACGTATTCCTTCCTGAGCGGCACGTTCATCGACTGCATTGAGAAAATCCTGTTCTGACTGTTTCATAGCTGCAAACCATTCCGTAAAATGAATCTTTTCCAGCTTTTCCGTAGTGAGTTTTTCTATATCTTGGAACAAATTATGCAAAATACCGCTCTCCTGCGTCTGAGACAGGTTCGTCGGATTGCCATATTTATCAAAAATAGCCTTGCACTCCTTAGCTATCTCTGCGACAGAGGTATCTGGATGAAAGCACATATCATTGACATAGTTGTTACTGCATCTCCACCATTTATTCCTTAGAATATTGCTATCTGCTGCCTTTTTCACTCCGGAAACTATATGGCTTTCCTTGAGTGTGACATCAAATTTCTGCAGAGACCCTGTAAATTTCTCCATAGCCACCGTAAGAACCGAAGAGGCTCCATCTTCCGGTGAACCATCATTCTCTTTCGGAAGATACTCGCAATATTTTAAAATACGGAGCTGGAATCCGAAATCTTCCTCTACCCGAAGGCTTGTGATGCTAAAGTTTTGTATTTTTCCCATAATATAAAATTTTGTGGTTTCTAAATTCGCCATAAACGTACAAAAAATCTTTTGTTCATCCAAATTTTTTCGATACAAAATAAAAAATAAAATGGTGAATGCTATTTTTACTTTAAAAAATAATGGAAAATATTGGATAATGCCTCTTTTGGAAATGGAGCATCGTTCGAGCGTCGGATTGGTCTACTTTTTCAAAAGGAGACCAATTCGAGCGTCGGATTGTGCCACTTTTCCAAAAGGAGACCAATTCGAGCGTCGGATTGGTTCACTTTTCAAAAAGGAGACTAATCCGAGCGTCGAATGATAGTCCATTTTTTAAAGAGTTGCCGTGCGAGCGTCGAACGGTGCTCTATTTAAAAAAGAGTTGCCGTGCGAGCGTCGAACGGTGCTCCATTTTAAAAAGAGCTGCCGTGCGAGCATCAGACGATGCTTCTTTTATAAAAATAGAGTTATATTTTAAACGTAAATGTGGAAAAGGATATATGAGGGATAGAAAGAGGGAAAGATGAGTGTATATTTTATAATGAGCAGCCGCAGTCGCAGCGTTTATGCTTTCAAATTCTAATGGCTAATCATCCATTCGAAAGAGCATATCATTTTCCATGCGGAAGTGCGGGTCGTTGTCCGCGAGGTAGCGCACGACAGAATGGAGCTTCTCCTTAGGGAAAGAGAGGGTCTCATAGATTTTTTCCACAGTCATCGGAGACTCCGCCAAGAGCTTTTCTATCGCGTGACGTATCGTATGATACTCGGACAGATGCATTCCGCTCGGATGGTGGGAAAGGCAGACGTCGCACGTGCCGCAATCCTCCGCGAGCTGCTCGCCGAAGTAATTCAGGAGCATCTTCGCGCGGCAGGTCTCTGTCGAGCCGATATATTCCAACACTTTTTGGATTCTCGCCTCGCTCCGCGCCTTTCTCTCCTCGTATGCGGCGGCGGGAATATAAACGCGCTCTTCCTCCTCCCTCGTCTGGCGATAGACGATGGTCGGTGTCTGCTTTTCAGGGATATATTTCACGATGCCATACTTCGAGAGTCCGACGAGGAGATGATAGACCTCATTGCGTTTGCAGCCCGCTCGAGTGGCTATTTCCGATTCATTTATGTAGGCAAAATCGGAGAAGAGACCGGTATATGAGCGCAAGATGACCTGCAGGACGCTATCCGTGAGGGAATCCTGCCGAAGATACTTGTACAACTCCTCGCGCGTAGCCGTAAAAAGCAAACGGGATGCCTTGTCAGGCTCCTCCATATACTCGATGTATCCGGAAAGCTCCAAAATCTTCAAGGCATGGTGCGTCTGGAGCAAAGGGAAGCGATACGCCGCGCAGAAATCGGTAATCCGGAAATCGTGGACCGTATCCAAGCCAAATCCGACGGCAATCTGGTAAAAATTCCCCAGTGCGTCATATACGCGGCGGATAAATGACTTGTCGGGGAACTCCTCAGCGGTCCGACGCTTCAATATCGCGGCATCTCTCGGCGAACAGAGCGCCACGGCATAGGACTTCAGCCCATCCCGCCCTGCGCGACCCGCCTCTTGGTAGTATTCCTCCAAAGAACCCGGCATATCGAGGTGGACTACCAGCCGAACGTCCGGTTTGTCGATGCCCATCCCAAAAGCATTGGTAGATACGATGATGCGGGTCTCTCCGCTCTTCCAGCGGTTCTGCCGCAGGACTTTTTCCTCGTGATTCAGCCCGGCGTGGAAGAAATCGGCAGAAAAACCCTCCTTCCGGAGGTAATCCGCCACCTCTTTGGTCTTTTTGCGGTTGCGGACGTAGGCGATAGCCGTCCCCGGGACGCGGCGGAGGATATAAGCCAGCGTTTCGAGCTTATTATCGGTATCCCGCACGATATACGCCAAATTCGGCCGCGCAAAACTCTTTGAGAAGACGTTTTTCTCTCGGAAATGGAGCTTTTCCTGAATATCCTCCACGACGGCGGGCGTCGCGGTAGCCGTCAGCGCAAGCACCGGCACATGCGGCAATTCTTCGCGTATTTCTGCGATTTTGAGATAAGACGGGCGAAAGTCATAGCCCCATTGCGAAATACAGTGGCATTCGTCAATCACCAAGAGCTTCACGTCCATAGCCCGCATCTTATTTTGGAAAAGTTCCGTCCCTAACCGCTCAGGCGAGACGTACAGGAATCGGTAATCCCCGAATATGCAGTTTTCCAGCTGGACGACGATTTCCTCGCGGTTCATTCCCGAATGGACTGCCGTCGCCTTCACGCCGATACGCTTCAGATTGTCAACTTGGTCTTTCATAAGGGCGATTAGCGGCGTCACGACAATACAGACACCGCCCATCGCTAAGGCAGGCACTTGAAAGGTAAGGGACTTGCCGCCGCCCGTCGGCATGAGTCCTAAAGTATCTTTTCCGGCATAAACCGAGCGGATTATCTCCTCTTGCAGCGGGCGGAAGGAGTTGTAACCCCAAAATTGATGAAGGATTTGCAGAAATAGCGTCGGATTATCCATGCATCGTGTCATCTTCTCCGAAGCGAATATCCTTGACCTGCAGTTGGAGGTTCGTATTGCCATTATAGGTATTCTCCTCGATGGTATAACAGATATCGAACGGTATCATCTTTTTTATGGCGTCGCAATAGCTGCTCATGCCAAAAGCGATTCCGTGGATGGGCGACGAGGGCGACTTGCTGTCGATTACCTCCAGCTTAATGTGCTCCAGCTCCTTTCCTACCAATTTGCTCGTACCGTAGTCAAGAACACCACGGGTACAGAAAACGGGCTTCTGGTTTTCCGGTCCGAAGGGACTCATTTTCTTAAGGTCGGCTGCAAACCGCGGAGTTATCTCCTTTAAATCCAAAAAGGCATCGATATCGAGCTGGGGCGTCATCTGTTCCGGAATAATCTCCTCGGCAGCGATTTGTTGGAAGCGTTTTTTGAACGCCTCGAGGTTCTCTTCCTTCAGCGAGAGCCCCGCCGCGTAAGTATGCCCCCCGAAATTCTCCAGCAGGTCCCGGCAGCCCTCAACCGCCTTATAAATATCAAAGCCCATCACTGAACGCGCCGAACCGGTCACCAAATCCGATGCTTTAGTGAGAACTACGGCGGGGCGGTAGTACTTTTCGGTCAGACGGGACGCCACGATGCCGATTACCCCCTTATGCCACTCCGGATTATAGACGATGATGGCATTTTGCTCTCCCTGCTTGTCGAATCCCTGTATAATTTCATTTGCCTCGTCGGTAATCTTCTTGTCCAACTCTCTGCGCTCCTCATTGTAGTGATTAATGCTTTCGCTCTTGGCTCTTGCCGTAGAAGCGTCCCGGGAAAGCAGCAGTTCGACCGCCTCCTTGCCATTCATCATCCGCCCGGAGGCATTCAGACGCGGTCCTATCTTAAAGACAATATCGCCGATGGTTATCTCCTTATTTGAGAGCCCGCAGACATCGATAATCCCTTTGATACCGAAGCTTGGGTTATTATTGATTTGCTTGAGGCCATAGTAGGCAAGGATTCGGTTTTCTCCCGTTATCGGAACGATATCCGAAGCGATACTGACCGCAACCAGCTCCAACAGCTTCTCCAGTTCACCGAATGGGAAGCCATTGCTTATCGCAAACGCCTGCATGAACTTGAATCCGACGCCACAACCACTAAGATGAGCGTAGGGATACACCGAATCTTCCCGTTTGGCATCCAAAACGGCTACGGCATCGGGCAATACAGCGTCGGGCATGTGATGGTCGCAAATGATACAGTCGATTCCCTTCTGCTTGGCATACTCAATCTTATCCACGGCCTTTATGCCGCAATCCAAGGATATAATCAGGGAAACTCCCTGCTCATACGCATAATCTATCCCCTTGCAAGAGATGCCGTACCCCTCATCGTACCGGTCAGGGATATAATAATCCAAGTTAGAGGTAAAAGGCCTCAAGTACTTATACACCAATGCTACGGCAGTTGTTCCGTCCACATCGTAGTCCCCATAAATCAAAATCTTCTCCTTATGTCCTAACGCATGATTCAGCCGTTGGACCGCCTTCTCCATATCCGGCATTAAGAATGGATCTTCGAGGTCGTTCAAGCTCGGTTTGAAGAATTTCCTTACCTCTTCAGCCGAGGTGAGCCCCCGCCGGACAAGCAGCAAGCCGATAACCGGATTCAGTTCCAGTTCGGCAACTAACCTGTCCCGCAACCGAATTTCTTCTTGGGTAGGAGGTTGATAATTCCATTTGTTCGTCATTTATATGTTTTTTTCTTTTTATCTTGCTCATTTTCCTTCTCGCACTGCCCCATTATTGTATCCGCTTTGCAAAAAGGTTGGTAAAATTAGCAATTAAAATCAGGATATCCACTATTTCCTTTGTAGAAATTTCTCAGAGGCGATAGATTTGACAAAATAGAACGCTCGACCCTTGTCTATTTTTTCAGGAAAAATAAATGCTTTTGCATACAGAATCGGCAAATCGCCGTATCTTTGCACACTACAGCACGACAATATTGCGATTTATAATATAAATATGTACACGGTTATCAAACGATTGGAAATATCAGCAGCGCATCAGCTCTCCCTATCCTATCCGAGCAAATGTAGCAACTTGCATGGGCATAATTGGATTATCACCATCCATTGCCGCTCGAAAGAATTAAACGAAGATGGCATGGTTACGGATTTCAGCCTGATTAAACAGCTGGTGAAAGAGGAACTGGACCATAAGAACCTGAACGACATCCTGCCATTCAATCCTACAGCCGAGAATATCGCCTGTTGGATTTGTGAGCGTGTTCCGAATTGTTTTAAAGTAGAGGTACAAGAATCTGAAGGCAACACGGCTATTTATGAGAAAGATTAACGAAATATTCTACAGCTTGCAGGGAGAAGGATTCCATACCGGGACGCCGGCATTGTTTATCCGTTTCTCCGGATGCAATCTGAAATGCAGCTTTTGCGATACGCAGCATGAAGCGGGTACTTTCATGAGCGATGAAGAGATTATCCGTCAAGCGGCACAATGTCCGGCGCGGATGGTTATCCTGACTGGCGGTGAGCCTTCGCTTTGGATAGACGATGAACTGATTAGCCGCCTTCATGCCATCGGGAAATATGTTTGCATCGAAACCAACGGAACGCATCCATTGCCCAAAGATATCGACTGGATTACCTGCTCTCCGAAGGATGCGCCCGTCGTCTTGGAGCGCATGGATGAAGTAAAAGTGGTGTTTACCGGGCAAGATGTCGAGTCTTTCGCGACATTGCCGGCTACGCATTATTTCCTCCAGCCCTGTTCGTGTAAAAATACACAGGAGGTGGTGGAATATATCTTGGCTCATCCCCATTGGCGGCTGAGTTTGCAAACCCACAAACTGATTTCTATCGCATAACCCCTTCCCGAATTAAAATAAAAAGCGATGTATTTCAAAGATATCATTGGACAGACAGAGATTAAGCAGCATCTCATCCGCTCGGCACAAACAGGCGTTATCCCTCACGCCCAGCTCTTCACGGAGAAGGGCGGAACCGGAGCATTTGCATTGGCTCTCGCTTATGCGCGCTATTTGAATTGCCAAAACCGGAGCGATACGGATTCCTGCGGGCATTGTCCCTCATGTCTTAAATATGATGCGCTGGCGCATCCGGATTTGCATTTCGTTTTTCCGATTGTCGCCAAAAAAGAGCGTAAAAAGGAGTTATGCGACGATTACCTCCCGGAATGGCGCAATTTCTTGCACGAACATAGCTATTTCTCGTTAGATGACTGGCTGGATTACATTGACGCCGGAAATAGCCAGGCATTGATTTACTCCAAAGAGAGTGACGAGATTATGCATAAGCTGAGTCTGAAAATCTATGAGGCAGAATACCGTATTCTTATCGTATGGTTGCCCGAAAAACTGCATCCGACTTGTGCGAATAAGCTGTTGAAGATTATCGAAGAGCCTCCCGCTCGGACGGCTATCCTGATGGTATCTGAAGCTCCGGAGTCGGTTTTGGGGACCATCCAGTCGCGCGCCCAACGAATCAATATCCACGGCATCCATTCCGAAGATATCGCTGCTGCCATGCAATCCGGTTACGGACTTTCGCCGGAAGATGCCAAATATATCGCGCATCTTGCCAACGGAAGCATGTTGCAAGCGATTCAGGCTATCAGCATTAACGAAGAAAACCAATTCTTTTTGGAACAATTCAAAACCATTATGCGCAACTCGTGGGCGCGCAACGTAAAAGGCATGAAAGAGCAGGCCGACCAGCTTGCCGCCATCGGGCGGGAAAAGCAGAAGAATTTCCTCGCCTATTGCCAACGGTTAATCCGGGAGAATTTCGTCTGCCGCTTTTCTGCGCCGGAACTGAACTATATGAATCGTGAAGAGGCGGCATTTGCCATTCGTTTTTCTCCTTTCATTAATGAACGGAACGTCATTGACCTGATGGACGAGCTTGCGACTGCCGAACTTCATATTTCCCAAAACGTCAATGCGAAAATGGTCTTTTTCGACCTCGCGCTGAAAATTACCGTGCTTATCAAACGATAATCGGAAAGTCATTGTAACCCTACAATCGGGGTATTTTCGTGGCGGAACACCAATTGTAACCCTACAATCGGCATATTTTCGCGCCGGGACACCAATTGTAACCTTACAATCGGCATATTTTTGCGGCGGAACACCAATTGACGACCCTCAACGGGTGTACCAGTATTTAATTTAACTCCTTTTCCCGAAGCAATCTACTAAAACGGAACCAAAGAAGGATGCCTAAAGTGGTTAAGCTAATCGGAAATCCGCACCACACGCCGAGTGCGCCCCAATCCAATACGAATCCGCAGAGGTAACCAATCGGCAGTGCCAATCCGAAGTGGCAAAGCAGCGCCACCTTCGCCATATATTTTACATCAGTAATCCCTCGCAGGGCATTGGCATACAAGATTTGCAACGCATCTCCGAATTGATAAAGCATCATCGGCCAACAGAAAATCGCCACTAACCGGACGACATCTTCCTCTGGAGTAAACAGATATCCGATTTGCGCCCGGAAAAGCAACAGAAAAGCGACAAACGACAACATACTGCAAAGCATAATATGAAAACCTGCCTTCACTGCACGGTGAATCTCCGCCGGATTATCGCTTCCGTAGAAATTGCTGACGCGAATCGACACGGCGGCTCCGATACCGTAATAAAACATAAAGCCAAGCGTCGTAATGACTCCTGCCACTTGATATGCAGCCAAGGCAATGCTCCCAATCCATCCCATCATGATGACGCTTAAACTGAACGAGCCGGTCTCTACCCCCATCTGAAAACCGACCGGCAGTCCCAATCGCACAAGGCTCCGGATTTTCTCTTTGCAGATACGCGTCGAACGGAAACCCTGCAAATAAATCGCATATTTTTTGCGGTTAAAAAAGAGCAAGAGGAATACCGCAAAAGTCAAAATGCGACTGAAAAGCGTAGAAATGCCAGCCCCGGTCAGTCCCATTTCAGGAAAGCCCCCGTGTCCATAAATCAAAAAGTAGTTGCCTATAATATTCAGGACATTCGCAGAAAGCATGATATACATCGGCGTAAGCGTATCGGTCGTCCCATCGCTAAACTGTTTGAACGAATTAAAAAGCATCGCGAAAACGACAGAAAACAGCTGCAATATATAATAAGGAAGAATGTAGGGGTACAGCTCTTTCGGCTGATTCAACCAATCAAGATTGAAAAGAAGGAACAGCATACAGAGGCTGAGCAAAATGCCGACGATAAAGTTTATCACGAGGCTATTCTTCAGAACCGCTCCCGCCTCTTCCTTTTTCCCTTGCGCGAAAAGACGCCCGATGATGGGTGTCAATCCATAAGAGAAGCCCATTCCGAAAATAAACGCCAAATTAAAAAAGTTGTTGACAAACGAAGCAGCAGCCAATTCCTGCGTACTATGGTGACCGACCATAATATTATCGGCAAAATTCACCACAATAATCCCCAGCTGTCCCAACATAATCGGGACACCTAAACGAATCGTCTCCTTATAATGATTCATTTATTTCTCAACAATCTTCATTGATTTGATTTTGATATTCTTCTTCGGGCGGTCCTCATCGTTCGTCTCCACCATTTGAATTTTAAAAACGGTTTTCATGCCGCTGATAACCTCACCGAACACAGTATATTGGTTATCTAAGTCCGGACGTCCACCCTCCATCATATAAGCTTCCCGCTGCTCCGGCGTAAATTTAATATTCTTCTCCTTTTCCCACTTGTCCAATTCCATCTCTGTATAGAAAGTACCCGTTACAATATAAAATTGCGAAGCGGAAGATTCCCTCTTTGGATTCACATCGTCACTGGTTCGTGCAGCACACAGAGCTCCTGCCTTATGAAAATGCTTCGGATAAACAATTTCTGCCGGAATTCGATAGTCCGGGTCACCATCTCCTAAATGCTTATCCAGCGGAGCATCTTTTGAATGAATATCCCCCGCTTGAATAACAAATTGCCGAATAACGCGATGAAATAATAATCCATCATACAAATGCTCATTTACATTTTTAATAAAGTTATCTCGATGTAAAGGTGTATCATTATACAACTTTACTTTGATTTTTCCCATATCGGTATCGATAAGGACAATCGTTTCCTTCTCATCTTCTGCCTTTGCCTGTGAAAAAGGAACAGACAAAACCAATAAGGTTATCAGCAAACTTGTCAATAGCCGTGTCATCATCTCTTTTTATTTTTCTATTATAAATTCGGGAAACAAAAATACAAAATAAAATAAGACCGTAATGGAATTAAATGAAAGAAAAGTGTGCTTTGTTCAGAAGAAAGCATAAAAAAAGAGGGAACCGACATCCCGTCGCTAACCCTCCCTAAAAAATTAAACGCCAAAACTAAATCTAAACAAAAAACACAAATAATGATAATTTTATTCTTATATCTTATAGATGTTCCTTTTTATTCTTACTCCGCTCTTTCATAAAGAGCTTTGCAAATTTCATCTCTGCGCCTTTATACTTAAAAAGCTTCTCTGGTTTCAGAATCTTACTGAACTTCTCGTAATATTCTTTTTCCAACTCTGCTTCTTTGATACGGCTTTCCAAACAAATATTTATCGTTTGATTGTATTCTTCATCAGAAACATTTTGCTTTTTGCAAATAGCTCGACTCTTTTTTCTACAATCTTTACCGACCTCAAACTTTTTCTGCTGCAATTCATTACATAATGGAATGAACGCAGCAGCTTCTTCCGGAGTTAATCCGATTTCCGCCGTAATAAAAGCATTTTTTTTGGATTCAAATGCTTCTCTATTGAAAGACTTTTGTCGTTTGAAATCTTGTGCTCTCACCTCTGTGAAGCTCATTCCTAAAACCAGCGCAAATATATAGAGAATTATTTTATTCATACCAGTTATATATATAAATAAAGTTAATACCTTCGTAAAAAAATCGTTTATTCTTCTTCGTTCAATTCTTCTTGAATTAAAGCATCCGCATACCAATCTTCAATATAAGCAAGATAATCTTCATCTTCATTATAAGAATCCTCTTCCGTAAACAAAGATTGATCAGGCACTTCCGTATTTACCAACAAAGAATCGGAAACTATCGATGCCTCTTCTGAAGTATCGAAATAAGCAATGGCTTCAAAAAATAAGCCTAATCCCACAAACATAGCAGCCAGATAGAGAATCGGACGAACTTTTTCCCATAACGAGACTTCTTGAGGCTCGATTTGCGGCATTTCGTCCGGAATTTGCTTCATAATCCGAGCTGTCAGCCCTTCCATATACCCTTCTGGGACACGGAAAGGATTTTCTTTTGGAACTTTTTTCAGATTATCATCTTCGTTTTTCATATCTTTTGGCTTTTATATTTAATAAGACTATTCCATTGACAGATGGTTTAAATACTTTTCGTTAAATATTCTTCTATCTTTTTGACAGCATAATGATAAGAAGCCTTTAATGCGCCGACAGACGTCCCGAGTATTTCCGAAATTTCATCATATTTCATATTATCAAAATATTTCATATTGAATACTAACCGTTGTTTTTCCGGAAGTCTCAAGATAGCTTCCTGAAGCCTTAATTGGATTTCATCTCCATTGAAGAACTCATCACTCTTAAGGCGTTCCAACAAAAAAACATCTGCATCATCTATCGAAATACTGTTTTGCATGCGTTGCTTATTAATAAAAGTCAAGCATTCATTGATTGCTATCTTAAATAGCCAAGTCGAAATTTTTGCTTCTCCCCTGAAATAGTCTAAATTACTCCATGCTTTCAAGAAAGTATTCTGCAACAAATCATCTGCGTCCTCATGACTTAATACCATTTTTCGAATTTGCCAGTATAATTTCTCGCCATACAATGTAACTATACGGGAAAAAGCCGCTCGGCGCTTGGTTGGATCTTGCAATTCTGTACCTAATACGCTATCTATGTCAAAATGTTGTCGCATCTTTATCATCGTAATTTCTCGGTAAAGATAGATTAAATTTCTATACAAATCACTGCTCCATAAGGAGGAACATGTTCAAAAGCCTCTTTTAATCCATATTTTCCAGCATAAACGCAGGCAGATGTCAAAATTCCGCCATGAGTAAAAAGGCAAACTTGGTGATAAGTTTGCTCCTTCAGTTCTTCAAAAAATCCAGTCAAACGATTATATAATTGCATCAAAGATTCGCCATTGCGTGTCGGAACGTTTACCCAATCCTCAAACCATTTTCGAGAATAAGGGTCAGCCGATATCTCATCCCAAGATTTCATTTCCCAATCACCGAAGTTAAGTTCTTTCAAACGTCCCTCTCGAATGGCATCCGGATAGCCACAAAATGCAGCCAATCGGACACAACGGCCTAAAGGACTGCAAAATACGCGGTCAAAAACTAACCCCTCCAGATTTTTTCGCGTCACTTCTGCCTCGACTTCAAACGAATTTCGCAACGGGACATCTGTTTGTCCGTAAGAGACTCCTTTTTGTATATTTACAGAAGTATGTCTTACCAAATAAACCTTCATATTTTTTTATCAAACCGACAATTACAAACAAAAATCGAATATCTTAAGACGACAAACCCTTACCTTACTGAAAAGATTCAATCTTCCATGTATTTTTTCTAAATCTCATTCAAAATGAATAAAGCATTACTATTCCAAAATAAAAACTCAATTCGCATAATAAGAATATTGCGCCGCAACAATCGCCAGTATAGCCCTGTATTTTCCGCTGAAAGAAAAAAGTAAGGAGCCACCATGTTGCGATTGGAAACAAAATAGCCCAAAGATAGATTTTCTCCGGCAACCAAATCAGCGGAATGACTGCGGTCACGATACATATTATATATTCCATCAGCGTCATACAGCTATATACCGTTTTATTTTTAGCCTCTTGTTCGTTACGAGCATAAGGAAGTCGGTTGATTATCATCGCTGCAACCCCTTTACTGAATGGGTCTCCCGCCAATATAACTGCACCGGCAATAGTTATCGGCAAACTACTCAACAATGCATAATAAAAAGCGAAATAAAAAAGTAAACCGATGACTCCATAACTTCCGATATGCGAATCTTTCATGATAGATAAAATACGTTCCCGGTTGGTTCCACCGCCAAATCCATCAAAAAAATCAGCCAATCCATCTTCATGCAGACAACCTGTTACCAGCAATCGGGTCGCCATAGCCAATAATAAAGAAACCGAATCAGGCAATACCATCGAAGCAGCATATAAAACACACACACTCAGTCCGGCAGTGAGCCATCCTGTCAAAGGCCAGTAAGTAACTACATTTTTAAAGTATGTATTTGGTACTTCAGCCATTCGCCAGAAAGGCAAACGGGTAAAAAAGATAAAAGCAGCCAATATGCGTAACATATCAGAAATATTTAGTGATAGCTTCCTCCTCAAACGTGTGCATTTCGTTAATCATCCGAACGGCAGAATCGACAATCGGAAAAGAACAAACCGCTCCGGAACCCTCCCCTAAGCGCATTCCTAAATAAAGAAGCGGCTCGGCATGCAAATAATCCAATAATTTACGATGCCCGCCCTCGTCTCCGCAATGTCCAAAGACGCAATAATGCAATATATCCGGATAAAGTCGAGAAGCAGCCAATACACAATTCGTCATAATGAATCCGTCCACCAATATAATCATTTTTAGCTCGGCGGCACGGAGCATTCCTCCGACAGCCATGACCATTTCGTATCCCCCAAAGTAACGCATAATATCTAATGTACTGCTATCGCCCCGATAATTCTCTTGCGCAGCCTTCAATACTTGATATTTATGACGGACCCCTTCGGCATTCAGGCCGCTACCCGCACCTACGCACTCTATTAACGGTGTTTCCGTCAAACAACTCATCCATAAACTGGAAGCTGACGTATTCCCGATTCCCATCTCGCCGAAACTGATAACATTGCAACCCTCCTGATGGCAATCGCTCACGATATCAGATCCTATTTGCAGAGCTTTTTCCAACTCTTCTTCCGTCATTGCCGCTTCATGTAGAAAATTGCGTGTTCCTTTCCGAATCTTTCGACTAATAATCTGCGGAATTTCCGAGAAATCATAGTCAACTCCACCATCTACAATCTTTATTTCAAATCCATGTTGGCGAGCAAGAAAACAAACACCTGAACCACCATTCAAAAAATTGAAGATAACTTGCCGCGTTACCTCTTTCGGTGATTGACTAACGCCTTCATCTGCAATCCCATGGTCGGCAGCATAAATCACATTTACCGGATGTAATAATTTCGGACGAAGCGTTTGCTGAATCCATCCGATTTGCAAAGCCAGCGATTCCAATCTTCCTAACGAACCTTTTGGTTTTGCCAAACTATTTATTCGGTCTATCAATGCTTCTCGAATCTTTTCATCCGGTTTTTCTATTTGGAAAGTAATCATAATCGCATTCTGTCACTATTTTTATTTGTAAAGATAGGTATTCTCCTCTAAAATCTGCCCTTTCCCAAAAATTATTTCACATTCAAAGGTATTCCGCTAACCATTAACAAAACCTTATCTGCCTTAGAGGCAATATATTGATTTACCAAACCCTGCAAATCTGTAAATTTCCGCTGAGTTTCGTCAACCAATACGCCTCCCATACCTAATTCGTTGGTCACAAATATAAAAGTCGCCTCCTGTCGGATAAAAGCATCGAATTCTCTTTTTATTTGTTCGAGAGCAACTTCTACTTGACTATTCAAATCAAAAAAGAAATTGGTGCACCAAAGCGTAACGCAGTCAATTACGACGACGCGCCCCGTCAAATCGTGGCAACTCAAGTACTTTTCCTCCTCAATATTGGTCCATTCCGGTCCACGCTCGGCTTGGTGGCGCAATACACGCCGGCGAAACTCCTCATCCCATATACGAGAAGTCGCCAAATAAACCGGATTCGGCGTCAGATTTAAAGCCAAATCCTGCGCATAACGGCTTTTTCCGGAACGTTGCCCACCTGTAATTAAAATAACCATCTCCTAAACCCTGAATTACGGATTATGAATTACGCGCTTTCCGCTTTGCTTTATTCAGCGGATTGTTCCGGCTTGTTTTCCGCAGAGCTGCCGATTTAGGCGATGCGGCAATTCGTTGTGCCACTGCCGAACGGCTCAACGATTTACCAAACTTCGGTTGCATTGCTTCCTGAACAATTTTCTTTTTATCCAATTGCGGTTTTCCGCCTTGCGCTTCGCGTTCTTTTGCAGCGTGACGAGCGGCGGCATACTTATTATATTTTACGTAATGCACTCGGCGCATTTTCGCATCTCCTTCCTCTTCTTGAACTTGTGCCTGTTGATTTGCTGCCGGACGTTCCAATTTCGGTCGTGCGCTCCGTTTTTCCCTTTCAATTCTCGGACCATAAATCAAATTTTCCGCTTTCGGCGTCATAGCTCGTATCTTTCCTGCCTTCGAATGTTTGCCCATCCGAATTTGTTCCCCATCCACTAAGACAATATCATCTTCCGTTACCTTCTGACCGACCTCCGGTTGCTTTCCATTAACCGTTACGCGCCCCATTTCAATGAATTTATCCGCCTCACGCCGGGAGCAAAGCCCGTAATCGCTCATTAATTTATTCAATCTAACTTCCATATTCTCTATTTTATACCATCATTTTTTCTTTGCTCGGGAATTTTGTCCCCTATTGCCCTTCTTTATATTAATTTTTCCTACATCTCATGACAAATTTATCTGATAAAAAAGGAAAATTATCCGAAGAAAAAAGGGAAAATACTGACCAATGCCCCCATTGCCAGCTCCGTATTATTATTAATTCGAATAGCTTGCCACATATCTTCGATAGTAAAATTACGTTCGTTGGTCCCGATATAGGGCTTTACCACAGGTTTCCCGAAATAATCGTGCGTACCTCCAAACCGACAATTTAATATCGCTGCCAATGCGGCTTCCGGATACCCCGAATTCGGACTGGCGTGAGCATGCCCATAGGTAAAGACAAAATCTCGTTTATTCCAATTGCCAGAAACAGCCAACATGAGAAAAGCAGTGATACGTGCCGGAACATAGTTGGCAAAATCGTCCATACGCGCCGCGATACGTCCGAACTCTAAAAAACGTTCATTCTTATAACCAATCATCGAATCCAAAGTATTCACCATTTTATACGCCATCATGCCCGGAAGTCCCAAAAGAAGGAACCAAAACATCGGAGCAATCACCCCATCACTCAGATTCTCCGCTAAAGTTTCCAACGCTGCGGTCCGAATCTCCTGCGGAGTGAGATTAGAGGTATCTCTTCCCACGATTCGTGCCACTTGTCGTCGTCCCTCTTCCGTACTACGCTCTACAGCTTCAAAAACAGCCTTGACTTCGGCAATTAATGTCTTTCCTGCCAAGCAAAAGAATACACCTATTGCCGTAAAAACGCCAAAAAGAGAAGGATGTAACAAGCCGACGAAATACAACACCCAATAAGTCAACAAATAAACCCCAATAACCAATCCGACCGCCAATAATCCGCCCTTGATAATCCGGTCACTTCCCCGGTTAAGCCGTTTCTCGCCATAAGCTATTGCTTTCCCAAATCCAACTACCGGATGCAGCCATCCTTGCGGGTCACCCAATAGACGATCTGCCAACCAGCCGAAAAGAAAAGGCGTGACTTTATAAGACAATATCCGTGTATCGATAAATAACATCTTTCTGTTTCGTTAGACGGGCAAAGTTAAATAAAAACTTATTCACTGAAAAAAGAAAATAGGAAGTCGGTTCCTTAATTCCGCAAAACAGCCAATTTTTAAGCTCTTGATTTTTGATTTCCAATTTTAAATATTACTTTTGTGTTATGCTAAGGATTATAAAACATATTGAACAATTATTGTCGGTTCACGACTGCGTTATCGTCCCCGACTTCGGCGGTTTCGTTGTGCAAACGGTTCCTACATTATATAAAGCGGAAAATCACCGCTTCGAACCGATACGGAAAGAAATCGTATTCAATGAAACGTTGCAATATAACGACGGTTTATTGATTGAAGCCTATATGCAAGCGAAAAAAACGGACTATCGGAGGGCACGACAACTGATGCAAGAAGATGTTTCCGGATTAAGAGATATCTTACAACAGAACAAAATGCTGAAAATGGAGAACATCGGCTCATTTTCGTTGGGAGAAGAGGGACAATTAATCTTTTTGGCAGACGAAGCTGATTGGTTAAATGCGTCTCTATTCGGTTTGGAGGCTTTTTCTTTCGAACCTTTGCAGCAAGAATCTTCTGAAGCGGTAACCATCCTCGGAGAAAAGAAACCAGAAATGTATTATATTCCGGTAAGCCGCCGTTTGATTCGTTCCGTCGCAGCTACAGCTGCAGTAGTAGCCTTGTTCTTTACGATTTCAACTCCGGTAAAAGAGGTGAATCGCTCAGCATATACAGCCAGCTTTGTCCCTACTGAAATGATTGCACAGGATGTTTGGACAGAAAAGAAAAATATGCCTGTCGAATCGCCAAAGACGGAAATAAAAGCAGTAGTAAAAAAAGTAGTAAAGGCGGATATTTCCAGAACAGAGGTGAAGGAAAAAACTGAGCCGAAACCCGCTCAGAAAGAAACAAAGGTGGTTGCCCAGAAAATGTACCATGTTGTTATTGCCAGTTTCCCGACAAATGAACAAGCACGTCAATATATGAAGGAAAACGGCAAGAAGGATTGCCCAAATATCAACGTGGTTCACAACAAAACAAAGTACCGCGTTTATGCCGATCGGTTTACTGACCGGAAAAGTGCTGAGAAATATATGGAAATACTCCGAAAAAATCCAAAATTCAAAGATGCTTGGCTATTTATAAGCCAATAAACAGAAAATAAAACACGAATTTCTTGAATGTTTCATAATTGTTATCGGGCGTTTGTTGCATAAGTTGCACGCAGACGCCCATTTTTTATTTGGCAAAGTGATATCTTCTCCCTCCTCTCCCCCTATTCCTGCCAGAAAGTCAGCGTTTAGAATGTTAAAAAGGAACTTTGCATGACAAAGTACCGTTAAGTGCGGTTAACCCCGGAATAGACCTCGTTAAAAGTGATAAAAAATAAGCGCCAAAAGGATTATCTGTACATTTTTTGCTATTTCTTTGCCATAGTGAAAGTGTTAAAATCGAATGTTTAACTTAAACGATGAATAATATGAAGACAGTTTGGAAAAGTGTTGTGGGCATTGCTTTTATAGTAGCTGTCGGTGCTGGTACAGCTATTGGCACAAACACTTATTTGATGAGTAAACAGCAATACATAACGGGAGATAGTACTTCCACAGTATTCGATCAGCCAGTTCGTTTGGTTAATTATAATTCTGTAGCCGCAGAAAATACCGATTTTACGGTTGCAGCAGAAAGTGCAGTGCATGGAGTAGTACATATCATGGCGACAACCAACGCAACAGAACCGTCGGTTCGCGGACGTTATGTTGATCCGTTTGAATATTTCTTTGGCTTCGGCGGCGGAAATTTTGAACGTCCGAAACCACAACCAAAGGTCGGAGCCGGTTCTGGCGTAATTATTTCGACGGATGGCTATATTATCACAAACAATCACGTGGTAGAAGGAGCCGACGAATTGGAAGTCACATTGAACGACAACCGTAAATTCGATGCAAAACTTATCGGAACGGACCCAGCAACAGATATTGCTTTGATTAAAATCGATGCCAAAGACCTTCCGACCATTCCTTTTGGCGATTCTGAGAAGCTGAAAGTCGGCGAATGGGTATTGGCTGTCGGAAATCCTTTTAATTTGACCTCGACAGTAACTGCAGGGATTGTCAGCGCTAAAGGCCGCGGATTTGCAATGACAGGGAGTAATGACAAAAACAAGATTCAGTCGTTCATTCAAACCGACGCTGCCGTAAATCCGGGCAATAGTGGCGGTGCATTGGTGAATACAAAAGGTGAATTAGTTGGGATTAATACGATGATTTATTCGGAAACCGGGAACTTTGCGGGGTATTCCTTCGCGGTTCCAATCAGTATCGCCGGGAAAGTTGCCAGCGATTTGAAACAATACGGGACTGTCCAACGGGCTGTATTGGGAGTAATGATGATTGGTGTGGATGATATTATGGATGCGCTGAGTTATCCGAATCTGCGGGACGATGTAAAGAAGGAATATGAGGCAATGAAAGAAAATATTAAAGTATCAGAAGGGGCATATGTTTCTGAATTTGCTGAAAAGAGTGCGGCTAAAGCGGCAGGTATCGAAGAGGGCGATGTGATTGTGGCAATCAATGGTACAAAAGTTAAATCCAGCCATGCTTTGCAGGAGCAAATCAGCAAATATCGTCCGGGAGATAAGGTAAAAGTCACCGTCAACCGCAAAGGCTCGGAGAAAAACTTCACCGTAGAACTAAAAAATGCCGAGGGTAGCACACGCGTCATCGAAGCGGTCAAAGGAAATAGCGCAGATGTCTTAGGCGCAGCCTTCAAAGCCCTGAGCAATGAACAGAAACGGGAATATGGCGTAAGTTATGGTATTGAAGTTACCGGATTGCTCAAAGGAAAAATCAGAGATGCTGGAATAGAAAAAGGATTCATCATCATGATTGTGAACGACCAGAAGATTTCTTCTCCGGAACAATTGGAAAAGATGGTTGACCGCCTGCTGAAGAGCTCTTCCGACGAGCGTTTCTTGGTCATCAAAGGATTCTATCCGGAAAACGGACGGACAAAGATTTACGCAATCGACCTGAATAACGATTAATAAAATATTCTGAAAAGACAAATTTCAGAGACATATTTTGGTTAAATGATTTTAATTGGCTGGGTGTTGGACGCACCCAGCCTCTTTCTTTTATATAGAATGTATTACCTTTGTAGCCTGTATTTTTTCAATTAATTCGTTGAAACAATTAAAAATTACAAAGTCCATTACCAATCGCGAAAGCGCTTCATTGGATAAGTATCTTCAGGAAATAGGCCGTGAAGATTTGATTACCGTTGAAGAAGAAGTCGAATTGGCACAGGCAATCAAAAGAGGAGACCGTAAAGCATTAGAGAAATTGACCAGAGCAAATTTGCGTTTCGTTGTTTCTGTAGCTAAACAGTACCAGAATCAAGGGTTAAGCTTACCGGACTTGATTAACGAAGGAAACTTAGGTCTGATAAAAGCGGCTGAAAAGTTCGATGAAACACGAGGCTTCAAATTTATTTCCTATGCGGTATGGTGGATTCGCCAATCGATTCTGCAGGCTTTGGCTGAACAGTCGCGTATCGTCCGTTTACCTTTGAACCAGGTAGGTTCGCTGAACAAAATTAGCAAAGCATTTTCAAAATTCGAACAGGAAAACGAACGACGTCCTTCGCCTGAAGAACTTGCAGAAGAACTGGACATTCCGGTGGACAAGATTTCCGATACATTGAAGGTATCGGGTCGGCACATCTCCGTGGATGCTCCGTTTGTCGAAGGAGAAGATAACAGCCTCTTGGATGTGTTGGTGAACGATGACGCTCCTGTGGCTGACCGGTCGCTAATGAACGAATCATTATCGAAGGAAATTGACAGAGCTCTTGCTACTTTAACCGAAAGAGAAAGCGAAATAATCAAAATGTTTTTCGGTATTGGGTGTCAAGAAATGACATTGGAAGAGATTGGCGACAAGTTTGGGCTCACTCGTGAGCGCGTCCGCCAAATCAAGGAAAAAGCTATCAGAAGATTAAGACAAGGAACACGTAGCAAGCTCTTAAAATCGTATTTAGGATAAATCCTATATCAGATTAAAATGTGAAGAGTGTGTCAAATAGTTTTTGGCACACTCTTTTTTTGTACCTAAAAATTATACTGAATTGCATTTTCGCACTTGTGCGGAAGCATGAAACTAAATTAAAACACGTTTTCGCACTTGCACGGAAGTATGGTTCATAAACTTTACATCCATTTCCGGATACGCTGCATAGCTTCGATGCAGTCTTCATGTTTGCCGAAGGCCGTCAGGCGGACATATCCCTCACCGCTCGGACCAAAACCTATTCCCGGCGTGCTGACGATATTCACTTCATACAGCAATTTGTCGAAAAACTTCCACGAACTCATGCCTTTCGGAGCGCGAAGCCAGATATAAGGCGCATTGACTCCGCCATACACTTCGAATCCCATTTGGGTAAGTTCCTCGCGCATGAGCCGGGCATTCCCCATATAATAACCGATGATTTCTTTGACCTGTTTCTGTCCTTGCGGAGTATAGACAGCTTCAGCTCCCCGTTGGGTAATGTAGCTCGTGCCGTTGAACTTCGTGCACTGCCGGCGATTCCACAAAGGATTCAACGGGATGCGTTTTCCATTGATATCCGCAGCCGTCACCTCCTTCGGGACGATAGTATATCCGCAGCGCACGCCGGTAAATCCCGCGGTCTTTGAGAAACTGCGTATTTCGATAGCGACCTTCTTTGCCCCACGTATCTCATAAATCGAATGCGGTACATCCGGTTCCTGAATATATGCCTCGTAAGCTGCATCGAAAATAATCAACGTATCATTGGCAATGGCATAATCGACCCATTGCTTCAACTGATCATGGGTCAAGGTCGTCCCTGTCGGGTTATTCGGATAACAAAGATAAATAAGGTCCACACGATGCGAAGGCAACGCCGGCACGAAGTGATTCTCTGCAGTACAGGGCAAGTAAGTGACGTTGCTCCATGTCCCATCTTCTTCCAATACGCCCGACCTTCCGCACATAATATTGCTATCCACATAGACCGGATAGACCGGGTCGGTGATAGCCATACTGTTATCCCAGCGCAGCAGTTCGCCGATATTCCCTGTATCGCTTTTGGCTCCATCGCTGATAAAGATTTCAGCCGGACTAAGATTGATGCTCCGGGCAGCGAAGTCGTGCCGAATGGCTTCAATCAGGAAGTCATATCCCTGCTCCGGACCATAGCCGTGGAAAGTGCGTGCGTCTGCCATCTCATCTACGGCACGGTGCATTGCCTCGATGCAAGCAGGCGGGAGCGGCTGAGTCACATCTCCGATACCTAAACGGATAAGCGCGGCATTCGGATGGGTCACTTTAAACGCATTCACGCGCTTTGCGATGTCAGCAAATAGGTAATTGCCTTGCAACTTCAAGAAATGTTCGTTTACTAAAGCCATAATCTCTTTATTTTGTTATTGTGTTATTTCGTTATATTCAATGCTCCCTTCAAATACCGTGATTGCCGGGCCGGTCATGTAGAGTGTCCGGTCATCCCAATGGATATGCAACGTCCCGCCATCCATCTGGATATCCGTTTCCCGCTTGCATTGTCCGGTGAAAGCAGCCGCCACTGCAGTCGCACAAGCTCCTGTTCCGCAAGCTTGTGTAATGCCTGAACCCCGTTCCCAGACACGCATCCGGATATGTCCCGAATCCTTTATCTCGGCAAACTCTACATTGACGCGGTCGGGAAACAGTGGATGCTGTTCGAGCAATGCTCCTGCTTGGGCTACGTCCACCCTATTAATATCCTCGACAAAGATAACCAAATGCGGATTCCCCATCGATACAGCAATGCCTTTTGTATAAGGATACCCCTCTCCTAAATCGACGGAGTGGATATCTTGCGGGATTCCCATATCGACCGTTACGGAATTGACCCGACATTGGTTATCCGGATGCAGAAGCAACGTCTTAATTCCGGAGAGTGTTTCCAAGGTGATGGTGGTCTTGTCCGTAAGCTTTTGTTCGTAGAGGTATTTGCCAATACAACGGCTGGCATTGCCACACATCTTTGCTTCGGAACCATCCGCATTGAAGATACGCATACGGAAATCGGCTTTATCGGAGGAACCTATAAGTACCAAGCCATCGCTTCCTATCCCGGTATGCGGACAGCTCCATTCGATAGCGGCTTTCTCCGGGCAAGCAATGGGATACTCCATTTCATTGACATAGATATAGTCGTTGCCTGCGCCTTGCATTTTCAAAAATTGAACTTTCATATAAAAAAGCAATGATATATGATTATTTACTTTCTTTTTATCTAATATAAGTTACCAATCTTTTTCACTTTGTCGGCAAAAATAGGAAATTGATATCGTTAATCAAAGAAACGAATGAGCAGAATCTCTTAAAAATCGTAGCAAGGAGCGGAATTCTTTCGATTCATAGCATTATCTAACTATTATATATTAATATGAAAGCAAATGCATCGAATCACATTTCATATCGAAAGAAATAGATAAAAAGTAGATTTTAACGATGCAGCTTATCCGGCGTATGGGTGAAATGTTGTTATTTTGTAAGCTGAATCAGGATTAAGATTAGAAATCACTATGGAACCGTTAAAGCATGAATGCGGTGTGGCAATGATTCGATTGCTGAAACCGCTGCCGTATTACGAAGAGAAGTATGGAACTTGGATGTATGGTCTGAATAAGCTCTACCTCTTGATGGAGAAGCAACACAATCGGGGACAAGAGGCCGCAGGGCTTGCCTGTGTGAAGTTGCAGGCCAATGCCGGTGAGGAATATATGTTCCGTGAGCGAGCGTTAGGAGCCGGAGCCATCACTGAAATCTTCGCCAATGTACATGAACACTTCAAGGATTTAACCGCAGAGCAGCTGCACGATGCATGTTATGCAGCACAGTGCCTGCCCTTCGCCGGAGAGCTTTACATGGGACATCTCCGTTATTCGACGACCGGCAAGAGCGGTATCTCGTACGTGCATCCTTTTCTCCGAAGGAACAATTGGCGCGCTAAGAATCTTGCCTTGTGCGGGAACTTCAACCTGACCAACGTCGATGAAATATTCGAAGACATCACTGCCCAAGGGCAGCATCCGCGGAAGTATGCCGATACGTACATCATGCTCGAACAGGTAGGACATCGCTTGGACCGCGAGGTGGAACGACTGTACAACGTGGCAAAGTCGGAGGAGTTGCAAGGGATGGATATCACGCACTTTATCGAAGAGCGCATCGACTTGGCCAATGTGTTGAAGAGCTCCTCACCGGCATGGGACGGAGGATATGTCATCTGCGGACTGACCGGGAGCGGTGAGGCTTTTGCCGTGCGCGACCCTTGGGGAATACGCCCCGGATTCTGGTATAAAGATGATGAGATTGTCGTCGTTGCATCCGAGCGCCCCGTCATTCAGACGGTCTTGAATGTATCGGCAGAGCAGGTACATGAACTCCAACCGGGCGAGGCATTGCTGTTGAACAAACAGGGAGCCATGCGCCTTGAGCAAATCAATGCGCCGCAACAGAAGAAGGCCTGCTCCTTCGAACGGATTTATTTCAGCCGAGGCAGTGATACCGATATCTATCAGGAACGAAAACATCTGGGAAAATGTCTGGTCGAGCCTGTCTTGCAGAAGATAGACAATGACTTGGAACATACCGTATTCTCTTTCATCCCGAATACTGCAGAGGTTGCCTTCTACGGCATGTTGGAGGGCTTTGAAGAGTATTTGAACCAGCAGAAGATAGCCCTTATCGAGTCGTTAGGGGAGAACTGGGAACGCGGCGAATTGGAACGTATTCTTTCCCGCCGCATCCGCTTCGAGAAGGTCGCAATCAAGGACATCAAACTGCGCACGTTCATCGCCGAAGGCAACACGCGCAACGACCTTGCCGCGCACGTTTACGACATCACGTATGGCAGCCTGACACCTTACGAGGATAATCTGGTTATCATAGACGACAGTATTGTGCGAGGCACTACGTTGAAACAGAGCATCATCGGCATACTCGACCGACTTCATCCAAAGAAGATTGTCATCGTCTCGTCGTCTCCGCAGGTGCGCTATCCCGATTACTACGGCATCGACATGGCAAGCATGGAGCAGTTCATCGCTTTTAAGGCGGCAATGGCATTGCTGGAAGAGCGGGGCTGGAAGGAGATTATCGACGAAGCCTACCGCAAGTCGAAGGCGCAGGTCGGACTGCCGAAGGAGCAGATGGTAAACTATGTGAAGGATATCTACGCCCCCTTCACCGACGAGGAAATCTCGGCTAAGATAGTACAGCTGTTGACGCCTCCGGGGACGCAGGCGCAAGTCGAGATTGTCTATCAAACGCTCAATGCGCTCCATAAGGTCTGCCCCCAGCATACCGGCGACTGGTATTTCAGCGGAGATTACCCGACGGCTGGCGGAGTCAAGTGTGTCAACCGCGCCTTTATCGACTATATCGAGTCCGTTCGTGCAAAGCACTAATCCTACCATATTATATATAATAGATGAAAAATGGGTATAATGAAGGGGCACAGTGACCCTTTATCAACAGTATCAGATACCCTTAATCAAGGGTCATTATGACCCTTGACCAACAGTCATTATGACCCTTGGCAGACATATTCCAAGAAGGGAGAAATCTGGTTTCCTTTCGTACAGTTATCTGTTTTTAAGTTATATTAGCGATGAATATTTATTGCCGGTCGGGAAATTGTTCTATATTTGGCGCGTAATTATTTATATATAGTAATTTAAATATGTTGTATTGGATTATTTTTATAGGCTTTGCCTTATTAAGCTGGATGGTATCGAACCGTCTCCAGCGCAAATTCGAGATGTATTCTCAAATCCCCTTACCCAATGGAATGACAGGCCGCGAGGTGGCCGAAAAGATGCTGCAAGACAACGGCATTTACGATGTAAAAGTAACTTGCACGCCCGGTCATCTGACTGACCATTACAATCCGTTGAACAAAACTGTCAATCTAAGCGAAAGCGTATATGCAAGCAATAGTATCGCGGCAGCCGCCGTTGCTGCCCACGAATGCGGGCACGCCGTCCAGCACGCTCATGCCTATGCGCCGCTGAAGATGCGCTCGGCGCTTGTGCCGGTAGTCAACTTCGCTTCAAACATTATGATGTGGGTGTTGCTGGGTGGAATGTTGCTTCTGCATACGTTCCCGCAGTTGATGCTGTTCGGCATCATCCTGTTTGCCTCGACCACGCTGTTCAGTTTCATCACATTGCCGGTCGAGATTAACGCAAGCCAGCGGGCATTGGTATGGCTGAGCCGTGCCGGAATCACGAACGTATTCACGCACGATAAGGCAGAAGATGCATTGAAATCAGCCGCTTATACCTACGTAGTCGCTGCGTTAGGTTCGTTGGCAACGTTGCTGTATTATATCATGATTTTCTTAGGCGGAAGCCGCGACGAATAAAGAAAAGTCGTATCTTTGCGCCCACGCAGTCTGCCGGTCTGCCGCTTGTCTCTATGAGATGAGAGGAAAGTCCGGGCAACACAGAGCACCATATTTCTTAACGGGAAGCAGGCCGCGAGGTTTGAGTAGCGTAACAGAAAATAACCGCCGGATGTGTTCCGGTAAGGGTGAAAAGGTGAGGTAAGAGCTCACCGGGTCTTTTGGTGACAAAGGATGCCGTACGCCTTATGGGTTGTAAGGTCATGTACACCAGCGCATGTAGGGCTGCTCGTCCGATGCTGGGGGGTAGACCGCTGGAGTTTATCGGCGACGATAAACGTAGATAAATGGCAGACGCTCATGCACCGCCATGAGTACAGAACCCGGCTTATAGGCAGACTGCGTTTTCTTTTTATTACGAAGGATATTATAGAATTGATATTGATTAAATAAAATGTTTGTTTCTCTATTTTACTAATACGCTATTTGTCCGTTGTGTAACTTCTTAGGATAGCTTAGCAGGACAAATATTAAGTAATTAATTATGAACTATTTTAGCAGAGGCGTCATGCGACATGACGTCTCTTTTTGTTGCCTCTGAATGTGGCGGTTCTACAAAGTTGTGTAGAATTATTCCTCAGCAAGGATGTGAAGGATATAGAAATAAATACCTATCTTTACACGCTATTTCCTTAAGCATTAAACTAATAACGAAATTTAATAGCAAGAGTATGATTTTGGAACGATTATTTCTATATTCGAAGCGAATTAGTAAAGTATTAACCATAGGTAGAAAGTCAATGCAGAGTATGAGTAAAAGTACGACATGGCTGACATGTGTTTGTTTGTGTTGTGGTTTGCTGGTAACAGGCTGTAAGAAAAAGGAAGAGCCGCTGTTGCCTATCGTGATTGTAGAGAAACCCATAAAGAAGGATGTCCAGATATATGGCGAGTATGTGGGAACGATACGGGCAGAGAGTACGGTCGAAATCCATGCCCGCGTAGAAGGGTATCTGGAAAAGATGATGTTTGAAGAGGGCAAACGGGTAGAACAGGGTGACCCGCTATTCATTATCAGCCCGGCCGTCTATAAAGCCAAAGTAGAAAAGGCAAAAGCACAACTCCGCAAGAATGAGGTACAAGCAGCGAAGTCGGCACGCGATGTGGAACGTCTGGCTCCTTTGTACGAACAACATGCCGCCAGCCAGCTGGATTTGGACAATGCGATTGCTGCAAAAGAGAATGCCGAAGCGGATGTGGCAATGAGCAAGGCGGACTTGGAACAGGCGGAACTGGAACTGAGCTATACGCAAGTAACCTCTCCTATATCAGGATATATCAGTGAACGATTAGTGGATATCGGTACGTTAGTAGGACCGGGTGCGAACTCGAAGTTGGCCGTAGTCGTAAAGAGTGACACGGTCGATGTGGACTTCAAGATGACGGCCTTGGACTATCTGCGTGCGGAGCGACGGAATGTGAAGTTCGGCGTGCAGGACACAACCCGTTCTTGGCAGCCGACGGTATCGGTTACATTGGCGGATAATTCAGAATATCCGGTAAAGGGAGTAGTCGATTTCGCAGACCCATCGGTCGATCCGAATACCGGAACCTTTACTGTCCGAGCAATTCTTCCGAATCCGAACCGTAAGCTGCTGCCGGGACAATCGACGCGTGTCAAACTCCTGTTGGATGTACGTGAACGGGCGATTGTAATTCCTCGCAAAGCCATATCGATTGAAGGCGGTGGTGCATTTATCTACGTATTAAGAAGAGATGATGTCGCAGAAAAGCGTTTCGTACAAATCGGTCCGGAAATAGAAAACTCGGTAGTGATTGAACGCGGATTAGGCGAAAACGAACGAGTAGTCATCGAAGGTTATCATAAGTTGGAACCGAACGTGAAGGTACAGCCTATCCTATCAAGCGACGAGAAAGCGATTCAAGCATTAAGAGAAAAAGAGGAGGAATAAGATGAGAGCAGGATTTTTTATAGATCGTCCCGTATTCTCGACGGTCATTTCTGTGCTGATAGTCTTGGTAGGTTTCATCGGACTGGTGATGCTGCCTATCGAACAATATCCGCAGATTACTCCGCCGGTAGTGAAGGTGAGCGCATCTTATCCGGGAGCAAATGCATTGACGGTTTCGCAAGCTGTGGCGACACCAATCGAACAGGAATTGAATGGTACGCCGGGGATGCTTTATATGCAAAGTAACTGTTCGAACTCCGGAAACTTGACGATTACGGTTACATTCGATGTCTCATCCAATCCTGATTTGGCAGCAGTAGAGATACAGAACCGTGTGAAGTTGGCAGAGAGCCGTCTTCCGGCAGAGGTTATCCAGAATGGTATTTCCATAGAGAAACAATCACCGAGTCAGTTGATGACACTTACGTTGATGTCCGACGACCCTAAGTTCGATGAGATATATCTAAGTAACTTCGCGACAATTAACGTATTGGACGTTGTAAGACGTATTCCGGGAGTTGGACGAGTATCGAACGTCGGTAGCCGTTATTACGGTATGCAGATTTGGGTATATCCCGACCGCTTGGCTACGATGGGATTGACCGTAAAAGACTTGCAAGATGCCTTGAAGGACCAGAACCGCGAGTCAGCGGCAGGTGCGTTTGGCCAGCAACCTATTATCGATGTAGATGTAACACTTCCTGTGACGGCATCGGGGCGTCTTTCTACGGTCGAAGAGTTTGAGAATATTGTAATCCGTGCCAATTCAGACGGTTCGATAGTAAGAATGCGTGATGTGGCACGTGTTTCCTTGGAGGCCTCATCATATAATACCGAGAGTGGCATCAATGGAAAGAATGCAGCTATCTTGGCGATCTATATGCTTCCGGGAGCGAATGCCTTGGAAGTAGCCGAGAATGTACGCAATGTGATGCAGGAGGTCAGCAAGAACTTCCCTGAAGGATTGGAGTACAACTTCCCGTTCGACATGACTGAATACATCTCTCAATCCGTGCATGAAGTGTATAAGACACTGTTCGAAGCCCTTTTCCTTGTGATATTGGTAGTATTCCTTTCTCTCCAGAATTGGCGTGCGGCGTTGATTCCGACAATAGCCGTACCTATTTCGTTGATTGGTACATTCGGTTTCATGCTCATCATGGGCTTCTCATTAAATACCCTGACCCTTTTAGGTTTGGTATTGGCTATCGGTATTGTGGTGGATGATGCGATTGTGGTCGTCGAGAATGTAGAGCGTATTATTAATGAAGAAGATATTTCCCCACGAGAGGCAACGCACCGCGCAATGAAAGAATTGACAGGTGCTTTAATTGCCACCTCAATGGTATTGGCGGCAGTATTCGTTCCGGTAAGTTTTTTAAGTGGTATCACGGGGCAGTTGTACCGCCAGTTCTCCATTACGATTGCGGTATCAGTAATCCTTTCTACGGTAGTAGCATTGACATTAAGTCCGGCTCTTTGTGCTATTTTGCTTCGTCCGACAAAAGGGCAGAAGAATATTGTGTTCCGAAAGATAAACGAGTGGCTCGAAAAAGGGAATCATAAATATACCGGTCTATTACGGAAAGCCATGCAGCAACCGCGACGGATTTTGGCAGGTTTCGGTATGGTGATTGTGGTTATCTTCGTATTGAATCGCGTATTGCCTACCTCGTTTATCCCGGAAGAGGACCAAGGTTTCTTTACCGTCGAATTGGAATTGCCTGAAGGAGCGACACTGGAACGTACGCGGACAGTTACCAATCGTATGATTGATTTTCTTATGGAGCAACCGGCAGTAGCCTATGTACAAAACGTAACTGGAAGCAGCAGTCGTTTGGGAACATCGCAGAACCGTGCTACATTGACTGTCATACTCAAGCCTTGGGAAGAACGTAAAGGTGGAGATATGGGCGTGGCTGACGTGATGGAGGCGGTACGTAAAGAGCTCTATTATTATCCGGAAGCGAAAGGGTATGTAAACCGCCCGCCGGTTATCCCCGGCTTGGGAGAAAGCGGAGGTTTGGAAATGCAATTGGAAGCGCGTGGCGAAGCTACTTGGGATGATCTCGTCCAAGCAACGGATACTTTCCTTTATTATGCCAGTCAAGCTCCGGAATTACAGAATATCTCTTCGGCATTGCAAGCTGAGATTCCGCAAATCTATTTTGATGTAGATAGAGACCGGGCGAAATTTTTAGGGATACCAGTAGCTGATATCTTCTCGACGATGAAAGCCTATTTAGGTTCGGTTTATGTGAACGACTTCAATATGTTTAACCGTATCTATCGTGTGTATATTCAAGCGGAAGCGCCCTATCGTGCAAGCCGAGAGAGCTTAGGCCTCTTCTTTGTACGGGCAAAGAATGGTTCGATGGTTCCGCTGACTGCATTGGGAACAACCAAATACACCACGGGTCCGGGTACGATTAAGCGATTCAATATGTTCTCTACGGCTCCTATCAATGCTGTTGCCGCATCTGGTTATAGTACCGGTGAAGCTATGGCGGCTATGGAGCGTATCGTACAAGAGCATTTGCCGGATAATATCGCCCTCGAATGGAGCGGTTTGTCATATCAAGAGAAGCAGGCAGGCGGACAGACGGGGATGATTCTCGCGTTGGTATTCCTCTTCGTCTTTCTCTTCTTAGCTGCCCAATATGAGAGCTGGATTGTGCCGATTGCCGTTCTGCTTTCCTTACCTATCGCTGCCTTAGGCGCTTACTTGGGTATATGGATAACGGGATTGGAGAATGACGTCTATTTCCAGATTGGCTTGGTGACGTTAATCGGTCTGGCAGCAAAGAATGCCATCTTGATTGTGGAATTTGCTAAAGTGCAGGTGGATAATGGTGTAGATGCCGTACAGGCAGCTATCCATGCGGCGCAGATGCGTTTCCGTCCTATCTTGATGACTTCGTTGGCGTTCATCCTTGGTATGTTGCCGATGGTGTTGGCTTCGGGTCCGGGTTCAGCTTCGCGCCACAGTATCGGTACGGGTATCTTCTTTGGTATGTTGGTGGCAATCAGTGCCGGTATTGTGATGGTTCCTTTCTTCTTTGTCTTGATTTATAAGATAAAGAAAGGGTTGAAACTGGATAAAGTGTCCCGCTATCGTCCCAATATAGACAAGATAAAGAAGATAAGCCCTAAGAAGTTCTTACCGTTCATTCTGATTCTTGCCTTTGCACTCTCCTTCTCTTCTTGTAAGTTAGGAAAGGAATATGCGCGTCCGGACCTGAACCTGCCGGAAACCATTGATGGGACGACGACCGATACTACTTCCGTTTCGGACATCACTTGGCAGAGTCTTTACCGGGATACGGTATTACAGGGCTTGATTAACCGTGCGTTAGAGAACAACAAGGATATGAAGATAGCCGCAGCCAAAATCAAAGAGATGATGGCTGCCAAGCGGATTAACTTCTCGCGTCTCTTCCCGTCGTTAGGGGCTAATTTGCACGGAGAAACGGAAGTAACGAATTATGGCGGAAGTGATAACCGTAGTGCCGACCCGGAGTTTGGTGCGAAGTTGCGCTTGAATTGGGAGTTGGACCTGTGGGGGAATATCCGTTGGGCAAACGAAGCGGACATCGCAGCGTATATGCAAAGCGTGGAAGCGCAACGGGCACTGAAACTGACCATCATCGCCGGAGTAGCAGCAGGCTATTATGAGCTATGCGCGCTCGACGAGGAGTTGTCGATTGTCCGCCAGACATTGGATGCCCGGCGCGAAGGGGTCCGCTTGGCGAAACTCCGTTACGAAGGAGGATTGACTTCCGAGACGGCGTACAATCAGGCATTGGTGGAATTGGCGCGTACCGAGACATTGATTCCGGACTTGGAGCGGCAAATCAAGATAAAAGAGAGCGACTTGGCTCTCTTGTTGGGCGATTACTCGCATCCTATCCAGCGCGGACAGGGCCTTGCCGACCAACATCTGCCGGAAGCCTTGCCTGCCGGTCTGCCCTCTTCGCTTATCGAGCGTCGTCCGGATATCCGTCAGGCAGAGATGGCGTTACGCGAAGCGAATGCACGGGTAGGCGTGGCATACACCGACCTCTTCCCGAAAATCTCGTTGACCGGGACCTTTGGTTTGGAAAGTGACGATTTGGGAAACTTCCTGAAGAGCCCCTATTGGTTGCCGGTAGCGGATTTGGTCCAACCGCTCTTTGCGATGGGACGCAATAAGGCAAAGCTGAAGGTGGCCAAAGCGCAGTACGAACAGGAGCTTCATAGTTACGAGAAGACCGTCATCGAGGCGTTTAAGGAGGTGAACGATGCGATTGTCTCCGTACGCAAGGCGCGGGAGGTGCGCCAGTCGCAGGCCAAACTGGAAGCAGCAGCTCGCAAGTATCTGGAGCTGGCACAGCTGCAATATATCAACGGAGTGACAAACTATATGGATGTGCTCGACGCCCAGCGTGAGTTCCTGAGTGCGCAAATCAGCTTGAACTCTGCCGTATGCAATGAGCTTCTTTCCGTCGTTTACCTTTACCGGGCATTGGGCGGCGGATATTGACTCCATTAATAATTATACTTTACGCGGGATGGCTTGCACACAGATAATACAGATTCGACAGATGACCACTGATGCGACTTTTCTTATTTTTTAGGCACGGATTACGCGGATTTCACGGCTTATTTTGATTTCACAGATTAAAAAACCGTGTAAATCCGTGATGCCCCCAATTCATCTGTGGCCATCTGTCGAATCTGTGTCATCCGTATGCCCTAAATTTGACTTCAAAAAACGTGCAAAATGGTATTTCATCCACGCGAAACAGGCTTTGCACGGCTTGCAAAATGGAATTTCATCTGCGAAACAGGCTTTGCACGACTTGCAAAATGGAATTTCGTCCGCGAAACAGGCTTTGCACGGCTTGCAAAATGGAATTTCGTCCGCGAAACAGGCTTTGTACGACTTGCAAAATGGAATTTCGTCTGCGAAACAGGCTTTGCATGGCTTGCAAAATGGAATTTCGTCCGCGAAACGACATTTTGCACGTTTTGGAAGCTATTTCCCGGCTTGCAGAGAGGGGGTTAAACCGCTTGCAATCCTCCCATTCTAAAGCCGCAAGCACTTTACAACACGTGAAAAGCCTCAAATCCCAGAGGGAAATGTGATTTGTCCGGGGAAGTCATGCCAGCTTTGGCATCTTCAAGACAAAGCGGATAAGCGACACGAAGGTGCGGCCGTACTTCTCCAATTTGATTTGCCCCACGCCCCGCACCTGCGCAAATTCCTCCAGCGTAGTCGGCTTCGTCTCCACCATATCCTCCAACGCCGCATCCGAGAAGATGATATAAGCCGGGGTACTCTCCTTCTCCGCAAGTTGTTTGCGCAACTGTTTGAGGGCCTCCCACAACTGTTCGTCCACCTTCGCCGTGAATGCCGAACGGACAAGGCGCGACCGTGCCGCTTTCTCTTCCTCTGCCGCAAGGCGTGAACGCTTCGTTTCTTTCTCCGTTGCCGGGCGGTACTTCGCTAACAGGGCTTTGCTCTGTCCGTAGAGCACCTTCATGCCGAGTGCGGTAACCTTCAGTTTGTTACCATTGGCATAATCCATTTCGAGGAACCCCAACTGTATCATCTGGTAGATATACTCCTTCCATTCGAGATAAGACAGGTCACGGCCGGCTCCGTAGGTCTTAATCTGGTGGTATCCCTTCTCGGTCAGGTCGGCACGCGCCGAGCCCCGCAGGATATAAATCAGCATATCCATCGCCACCTGTTGCTGGGTCCGAACGACCGCACTCAGGGCTTTCTGTACCAATACACTGCCGTCGAAACGTTCCGGCGGATTGAGGCAGACGTCGCAGTTGCCGCAATCCTTTTCCACCTCCTCGCCGAAGTAACTCAACAATATGCGCCGACGGCAAATATCCGACTCGCAATAGCGTTGCATACGGTTCAGCTTCTCCAAGTTGACCTCCTGCTGCCCGCTCTCCTCGGCAAACTGGCGGAGCACAATCAGGTCGGACAACGAATAAAAGAGCAGCGTGTCGCTCTTGGCTCCGTCGCGTCCGGCACGGCCTATCTCTTGGTAATAATTCTCGATGCTGCCCGGCATATTGAAGTGGATGACCCAACGGATATTGCTCTTGTCGATACCCATCCCGAAAGCTACCGTCGCGCAGACCACCTCGACCCGGTCGTTGATGAAATCGTTCTGTGCACGGTCCCTTTCCTGCGGGGAGAGTCCGGCGTGATAGGCCGTCGCATGGATGCCGAACGGCTCCAGCTCGCGCACCAACATCTCGGTCGTATTCCGGCGCAGGCAATAGATAATGCCACTCTGCTCCTTATGCTGCCGGATGAAACTGACTATGGCGCGAATCTTCTCCCGCTGGTTCAATCCGCGGCGTACGGTCAGCGAGAGATTCGGACGGTCGAACGAGGAGATGAATATCTTCGGCTCGCGTAGTTTGAGTTGCTCTACGATATCGGTGCGCGTCACCTTATCCGCCGTAGCGGTAAGGGCAATGAACGGAACCTGCGGGAAACGCTCCTTCAAGATAGCCAGTTGCGTATATTCCGGACGGAAATCATGCCCCCAATGCGAGATACAATGTGCTTCATCAATGGCGATTAAGGAGATATCCAAGCGCGGAAGGAACCAGTCCGCATCTACCTTCACCCGCTCCGGCGAGATATACAGCAGCTTGATTTTCCCTTGGATGCAGAGCTGTTTGACCTGCTGCTGTTCGCTCTCGCTCATCATGCTGTTCAGCGATGCCGCCGGGATACCATTGGCTATCAATCCCTCCACTTGGTCCTTCATCAGGGCAATCAACGGAGAGATGACCAGCGTAATGCCCGGCAGATAGATAGCCGGCAACTGATAGCAAATCGACTTCCCGCCGCCGGTCGGCATCAACACCAGCGAATCCCTCTTCCGGAGGATGTGCTGGATGATTTCCGCCTGCAACGGACGGAACGAAGTATATCCGAAGAACTTCTTCAGCAACGCCAATAACTGTTCCATAGCCTATTGCTTACGTTCCAACTCCCGTAGGTTCTCCATCTTCTTCCGTTGCATGAACTCATAGATGCCTTCGAGATGCTCGGTTACCTTCTGATTCCCGAACTCATAGACCTTCGTCACCAATCCGTCCAAGAAGTCACGGTCATGCGACACGACTATCAGTGTCCCGTCGAAGTCCATCAGCGCCTGCTTCAGGATATCCTTCGTCTTCATGTCAAGGTGGTTGGTCGGCTCGTCCAAGATAAGCAGGTTCACCGGTTCGAGCAGGAGCTTAATCATCGCCAGCCGCGTACGCTCCCCACCGGAGAGCACCTTCACCTTCTTCGCCGAGTTCTCCCCGCCGAACATAAATGCACCGAGCAGGTCTTTTATCTTATTGCGGATATCCCCTTTCGCCACATCGTCGATGGTCTGGAACACCGTCAGGTTCTCATCCAAGAGCGAGGCTTGGTTCTGGGCAAAGTAACCTATCATCACGTTATGCCCCAGCTTCAGGTCGCCTTCGAAGGGGATTTCGCCCATGATGCACTTCACGAGGGTAGACTTTCCTTCGCCGTTCCGCCCGACAAAGGCAATCTTATCGCCGCGTTCGATGGTCAGGTTCACGTTCCGGAAGATGGTCTTATCGCCATAGCTCTTGGCGACATTCTCGATGATGACCGGATAAGAGCCCGAACGCGGGGCAGGCGGGAACTTCAGCCGGAGTGCCGAGGTATCCTCCTCATCCACCTCAAGGATTTGCAGCTTCTCCAGCATCTTCACGCGGCTCTGCACTTGGAGCGTCTTCGAATAGGTCCCCTTGAAACGCTCGATGAACTCCTTCGTCTCGGCAATGAACTTCTGCTGCTCGTCGTAAGCCTTCTGCTGTTGCTCGCGCCGTTCCTTGCGGAGCTGCAGGTATTGCGAGTAATTCACCTTATAGTCGTAGATGCGCCCCATCGTCACCTCGATAGTACGCGTCGTGATATGGTCTACAAACGCCCGGTCGTGGCTGATGACCACCACCGCCTGACCGCTTTCAATCAGGAAATCCTCCAGCCACTGAATCGACTCGATGTCCAGATGGTTGGTCGGCTCGTCCAGCAAGAGCACGTCCGGCTTCTGCAACAAGAGCTTTGCCAGCTCGATACGCATCCGCCATCCGCCGCTGAACTCCGACGTCTGTCTGCCGAAGTCCTCCCGCTTGAAGCCCAGTCCCAGCAGCGTCTTCTCGATATCCGCGTCATAATTAATCTCTTCAATCGAATAGAACTTCTCGCTCAACACAGACACCCGCTCGATAAGCTGCATATACTCGTCCGACTCATAGTCCGTGCGCGTCTCCAGCTGCCGGTTGATGTCGTTGATTTCCGCCTCCATCTCATGCAGATGCGCGAAAGCCTGCTCCGTCTCCTCGAACACCGTCCGCCCGTCCTCGGTCATCAAGTGCTGCGGCAGGTAGGCAATCACCGTATCCTTCGGCGCAGAGACCTTTCCGCGCGTCGGTTCGCGCACCCCTGCCAATATCTTCAGCAAAGTCGATTTGCCCGCGCCGTTCTTGCCCATCAGCGCGATGCGGTCCTTCTCATTAATCACAAAAGAGATATCGGAAAAGAGCGTCGTGCCCCCAAATTCCACCGTCAATCCATCTATCGAAATCATATTTATATCGGTATATTGCGTAAAGAAGGGGCAAAGATAACGATAATATTTGTTTGTGGCAAAAGCTCCGTGAGGCGGGAAGGACGGGCATCTATCGGACAAGCTCCCCCATATCCCCGAAGAACTTTCCCGGCAGACGCGCAGCCCTCCGCCCCTACCTCCCGAAGAAAAGTTCCCTTCCTGCCGGTGAAAAGTTGGAAAGTACGGCAGGAAAAGTTATCTTTGTAGGCAGGAAAGGTTAAAACGCCTGTGGCGTTTATAAAAACGACACGGGCAATTGTAAAAACGCCACAGGCGTTTATAGAAACGACAGTGGCGTTTTGACTTTTCCATAGGGAGAAAAGAACTTTTCCCCGTGGTGTATCGAACTTTTCTCCGGCAGGAAGGGAACTTTTCTTCGGGGTATAAACATGTAAATCAAAGGGTATAACATTTAAATCAATAGGGATATGTGTGCGAAATATGTAATGCAAGAGGTGATAGACCTCCATAATGAAGGGCAGACGCTGCTTTATCCGCGTTTGGAGATGGAGGAGAACTGCAGTTTGGACGAGCTGGCGCAGCAGGTGGCTGAGGGTACGACGTTCAGTGCCGGAGAGGTGAAGGGCGTGATTTGCCAAGTGGCTAAGCGGATGGCGATGACGATGGGCATGGGCCGTTCGGTGACGCTGGACGGCATCGGGACCCTCTCGCCTGCACTGGGACTGAAGAAGGGGCGCGAACGCGAGGAGCCGGACGGAAGCGGGACGCGGCGCAATGCGACCAGCATCGAGGTGAACGATGTGCATTTCCGCGTGGATAAGGAGTTGGTACGCGAAGTGAACCGGCATTGCCGCTTGGAACGTTCGTCCACACAGCGCAGGCTTTACCGCTCGAAATATACGCCCGAAGAGCGGCTCGCACTGGCACTACGCTTCCTTGAAGAGCATCCGTTCATACGCGTGGGCGAATATGCCGCCCTGACCGGACTCAGCCAGACGACCGCCGGACAGGAACTGCGCCGCTGGGCACAAACGGAAGGCTCAGGCATCGACGCGAAAGGAGTGAGGTCGCATCGGGTGTATGTGCGGGAGAAATGAAGATTAAGTGTTATCTTCTTCCTCCTCCAGCGGACCAATCTCCGGGATGATGCGGCGGGCATCTTCGGCACTGAGCGTATCGACATCTTTCAGCCGGCGCTGGATGGCTCTTGTACGGACGCCCAGCACGTTGTCGATTTGCCCGTTGGCAGTCTCCAAATGCTTCTTTGCCTTCTCCAGCATACCGCTCATCGATTCGAACTCCTTCTTGACCGCCCCTAATATCTTCCATACTTCGCCGGAATACTTCTGGATAGCCAGCGTACGGAAGCCCATCTGGAGACTGTTCAGAATCGCCGCGAGGGTAGTCGGTCCCGTTACCACGACATGATAGTTGCGCTGCAGGTCCTCCAACAACGAAGCCCGGCGCACCACCTCGGCATAGATGCCTTCGAAAGGCAGGAACATGATACCGAACTCGGTCGTAAAGGGAGGAGCCAAATACTTTTCGGAGATGTCTTTTGCCATCTTCCGGATGGTCGATTCCAGCGTCTTGCCGGCGGATTCGATTTGTTGTGGGTCGGACGTGTCGTAAGCATCCAGCAGCTGCTCATATACATCCTTCGGAAACTTCGCGTCGATAGGAAGATAGACAAAGTCCTGCCCATCGTCCTTGCCGGGCAACTTAACGGCAAATTCGACCACCGCATCCGAACCCTTCTTCGTCTTGACATTCGCCTCATATTGCTCCGGCGCGAGAATCTGTTCGAGAAGCATGCTCAATTGGATTTCACCGATGTTCCCTCGCGTCTTGACATTACTCAGTACACGCTTCAATCCGCCTACATCTTGGGCTAACGTCTGCATCTCGCCCAATCCTTTCTGGACATTCTCCAGCTGTTCATTGACGATACGGAACGACTGGCTGATGCGTTCGTTCAATGTCTTTTGGAGTTTCTCTTCGACCGTAACGCGAATCTCCTCCAATCGCTTCTCCGTGTTCGTAACTAATTGCTGCTGTTGTTCGCTCAACGCCGAAAACTTCTCCCGCTGCAACGCATTGAAGTTGGCAATCCCCCGCTCGAATGCCGCTTGGAAATTATTCATCGACGCCGTCAGTTCATCGCGGTTATCCTTCGCCACGGCACGGCTCTCTTCGCGGTTCAACTTGAAATCTTCGCGGAAGTTCCGTTCGATGCGCTCGAATGCCCGTTGGATATTCTCGTCCGTCTGCTTGTTATTTGCTTCCGAAGCCTTTCGGAGCAGGAATAATTGTATGATAATTATCCCGACTAATAAGCCAATAATAATCCATTCCATATATCTATCTCTTTATTTGCCGCCAAAAGTACATAATTCATAGGAAGTATAGTTGATTAAAAAAAGTTAAAGTGAGAAAAATATAGGAGGAAACGTGCGCTATGTGCAAAAAGCGTATTATATTTGTAACGCTATGTTATAGGCATAGTCTAAACAACAAATTCTGCCCAAAACGCAGAGATTATCAAAGCAAAGAGTTATCGATTATTCGATAACCTCTTATCAAAACGAAATAGATTATTGTTTTTCATTGGTTAAAGTTAAGGGTTAGTGTAAAAGGCTGCTGGATGTGAATCTCGCAGCCTTTGTTTTTCGATTATTCTCCCCTCTCTTTTCAGAAATAATGACTTACTTTGCACCCGTTTTTAAAGAAGATAGAGATGCTGACTTTTATTAAGAATTGGACGCTTCCGCTGGCCATGTTAGCGGGCGCATTAGGTTATCTTGCTTTTGCCAATTTTTCCTTTTTAGAACCGACAAAGCCATTCATGAACTCATTGGTTGCCGTATTGACTCCGTTACTTATATTCTTACAGTTATTATTGACCTTCTGTAAAGTGAATCCGCGCGACTTAATGCCGGTCCGCTGGCACGGATGGTTGCTGCTGTTTCAAGTTATTTCCTGTCTGCTGATGGTAGGTCTCCTACTTTTCGGACACATGTCAGGTACTTATAAGGAGGTATTCGAAGGAGCGATGGTTTGCCTGATATGTCCAACGGCTACGGCGGCGGCAGTCATTACCGGGAAGTTGGGCGGAAGCGTCTCGGCATTGACTACTTATACCCTCCTATCGAATATTCTGGCAGCTATTGCCGTTCCTTTGCTCTTCCCGCTGGTTGAGCCCCACGCCGATTTGTCATTCCTCACCGCTTTCCTAAAGATATTAAGCAAAGTATTTCCATTGCTGCTCTGTCCCTTCATAGCGGCATTGCTGATTCGTCGTTTCCTTCCGAAATTACATCTCTTCCTGTTGAACCTGCATAACGCGGCATTTTACCTTTGGGCGATAGCGCTAACCATTGTAACGGCACAAACTTTCAAATCCCTGTTTCAGAGCGATGCTTCGGTTTGGGTAGAGATTTGGATTGCTTTGGCTGGATTGATAACTTGCGCCATCCAATTCCTTTTAGGCAAGCGAATCGGAACCTATTACCACGACCGAACCAGCGCCGGTCAAGCTTTAGGACAGAAAAATACCGTATTAGCTATCTGGATGTCTTATACTTATTTGGACCCTCTCTCATCAGTTGCTCCCGGCTCGTATGTATTGTGGCAAAATATCATCAACAGCTATCAACTTTGGAAGAAGAGGAAAATAAAATAACCATCCCTTCTCCCCTACTAAAGACTTGGAAGCGGTATAGCAAAGCATTCGTAATTCCGTTGTTGCCCGATCATTCGTCAAAAAAGGTTAAGCTGGCGAGTCAATGGTCGCTGCCGATAACCCGAGAATTGGGCTTCAAAAAACATGCAAAATGGCATTTCGTCTGCGAAACAGGCTTTGCACGGCTTGCAAAATGGAATTTCGTCCACGAAACAGGCTTTGCACGGCTTGCAAAATGGAATTTCGCCCGCGAAACAGACTTTGCACGACTTGCAAAATGGAATTTCGTCCGCGAAACGGACTTTGCACAACTTGCAAAATGGAATTTCATCCGCGAAACAGGCTTTGCACGGCTTGCAAAATAGAATTTCGTCCGCGAAATAGCATTTTACACGTTTTGGAGACTCTGTAAGCGACCCGTTTTCCTCCTTATCAACTCATTTTCACCCTCTTTTCTGCGAATTTTTCAAGGGGAAAAGCAATTGCGAGGGAAAAAGTGGAGGCTATGCTGCGGTTGGGCTGAACAATGGGACATATTCGAAAAAAAGTCCCTTCTTTAGCCTAAAAGTAGGGATATTTTTACGAAGATGTCGGATAGTTTTTATTTGCGATAACAAACATCAGAATAATTTGGTAGCGAATCAATCCTCGAAATATATTACCTTTGCCGCCAAAAATAGACAGATGATTGATTTCATTACCTTATGTGATTATGTCGGTACGTTCGCTTTTGCCATTAGCGGCATCCGTTTGGCATCGGCGAAGAAGTTCGACTGGTTTGGTGCTTATGTAGTGGGTGTCGTAACGGCAGTGGGCGGAGGAACAATCCGAGACGTATTGCTGAATGCCACTCCTTTTTGGATGCAACAGGCTTCTTATATGATTATATCCGGGTTGGCATTGCTTTTCGTCCTTATCTTCCGAAAGTATGTGATTCGCTTGAATAATACATTCTTTATTTTCGATGCTATCGGCTTGGGATTGTTCGCAATCGTGGGAATGGCCAAGGCACTTGACTTCGGTTTTCCTTATTGGGTGGCTATTGTGATGGGAACAATCACCGGCGCATTCGGGGGAATGATGCGCGATATTCTGATTAACGAAGAGCCGCTTATTTTCCGCAAAGATATTTACGCATTGGCTTGCGTATTCGGCGGGTTTGTCTATTATGCTTGCGATTATGCCGGCTTACCATTAGCTTTGACCCAGTTCATCGCTGCAGTCTCTGTATTTCTTGCCCGCGTTATCGCAGTGAAATATCATATCAGTCTGCCGGCATTGAAAGGAGAAGAATAAATTGACATCCTTATAAGAACGGGCTTCGGCTATCCTCTAAACAAAAGGAAAGAGTGAAGCTCGTTCTTATTTTAGGGGAAGAAATCGGACTATGCCGTTTTGTCGTTGCCAATAGCGTTCCAGACGAACGCACTCAATGCCGCACCGATAAGCGGAGCTGCGATAAAGAGCCATAATTGCGATAAGGCTTTGCCTCCTTCAAAGAGAGCCGGACCGATGCTGCGTGCGGGATTAACCGACGTCCCTGTGATAGGAATGCATACAATGTGTACCATCACCAATGTTAAACCAATCGCCAGCCCGGCAAAGTTTCCTGCGCCCTTTTTGCTATCCGTCGTACCCAATACAACCAAGACAAAGATGAACGTGAAAATCATTTCCGCCAAGAAAGCTTGGAGCATCATCCCGTCGCCATACGAATTACTGCCGGTCTCCGTCGGACCGCCATGGGTTCCTGTAGCCACCAATGTCCAAAGAATAGCCGAACCAATAATGGCTCCGATAACTTGAAACAGCATATACATGCCGGCATCCTTTCCGTTCATGCGTCCGGAGAGCCATACGCCCAGCGTAATCGCCGGATTGATATGACATCCGGATATTCCTCCAATAGTATAGGCCATAGCGACCACAGCCAAACCGAAAGCCAACGCTACGCCCAATGTTCCTACTCCTGCACTTACTGCGCCTGCCGCACTACCGGCAAAAACTGCACTTCCGCAGCCCATCAATACGAGAACCATCGTTCCTACCATTTCTGCGATGTACTTTTTCATAAGCCTATTGATTTAAAAGATTGTCAGCACCAAATATAAGGAATTATCAAATAGATTGTTCTTCCTCATTTGCTTTTTAACATAGCGGACAAACGGAAATATTGGCGCGGAAATGGCAGATTGCAGGCAATTTGTTTTTCCGTAGTCGGAGAGATTTTACTATCTTTGCCCACATGACAGACGAAAAGAAAGATAAATCGCGCATCGAGCGGCTGAAAGCCTTCCTGAATTGGGCAATTCACTTCATTACCTACGATATCTGGCGTATTACCGAGAACGAAGTGAGCGGTCTAAAGGAAATCTATATCAATGCCATCAAGACGATTATCCTTGCCATCCGCGGATTCCAGAGTGAGAACCTGCAAACGCGGGCTTCGGCATTAACCTATAATACGTTATTGGCTATCGTCCCGCTGCTGGCCGTACTTTTCGGAGTGGCTAAGGGGTTCGGCTTCCAAAATACGGTACGGGAGGAGTTGATGGACTTTTTTCCGGGCCATCAGATGGAATTGGACAAGGCGTTCGAGTTTGTCGAGAGTTATCTGGCGCAGGCGCAGGGCGGAATCATCATCGGTATCGGTTTGATTCTCTTGTTATATACGGTAGTCAGTTTGATTTCCTCTATCGAAGATACATTCAACGATATTTGGCAAATCAACAAGTCGCGGCCTTGGTTCCGTAAAATCTCTGATTATCTGGCGCTGTTTGTCATCCTTCCGGTATTGATGGTTTCATCAAGCGGTATGTCTATCTTTATCTCGACACTTCAAAATTCCTTCCTGCAACATTACGTATTTCTGACGCCGGTCGTCGAATTGCTGCTGCATATCACGCCTTACGTCTTCACTTCGCTGGCATTTGCGGGGCTGTATATCGCTTTGCCGAATACGAAAGTAAAGGTGATTAACGGACTGATAGCCGGCATCATTGCCGGATGCGCTTTCCAATTCTTCCAATTGGTCTATATCAGCGGTCAGATTTGGGTCAGCAAGTACAATGCCATTTACGGAAGTTTCGCGGCGTTACCCTTATTATTGCTCTGGCTGCAGTTATCTTGGCTGATATGCCTGTTTGGTGCAGAGCTTTCTTATGCTTCCCAAAACGTAAAGAAGTTCAGTTTCGAACGGGACAGCAAGAACATCAGCCGGCGTTACAAAGATTTCCTGACGTTGCTTATTGCTTCTCTGATTATCAAACGGTTCGCGAATGGGGAGAAGCCCTATACCGCCGACGAGCTGTCCGATTCCTACCGGATACCCATCCGTATCACGACGCAAATCCTGTATATGCTGACCGAGATGAACATCATCACGGAGGTCATGATAGGGAACGACGAACGGATTATCCATTATCAGCCGGCGATGGATATCAACCAGATAAGCGTCAGTCTGTTGTTTGAAAAAATAGACCAATACGGCTCGGAGAACTTCAAAATCGATACGACTGGATTGTTCAATAAAGAATGGAAAACCCTCCTCAAAACGCGAGAAGAGCTGGTGCGCAACAACGAAAACATCCTGCTGAAAGACCTTTAATGGCAGCCCTACGCTGAGCTGCTCCCGACGGGAGGAACGTTTTGTAAGCCTTCAAAATGCCGCTCCCGACGGGAGGAACGTTTCGTAGACCTTCAAAATGCTGCTCCCGACGGGAGGAACGTTTCGTAAGCCTTCAAAATGCTGCTCCCGACGGGAGGAACGTTTCGTAAGCCTTCAAAATGCCGCTCCCGACGGGAGGAACGTTTCGTAAGCCTTCAAAATGCCGCTCCCGACGGGAGGAACGTTTTCTTCATTAAAACTCGAACTGTTCAATCTTCATTTCCGCCAATTCCTGAATCTTCGGAACCAACGTCGTGAAATGCGGAGCTGCCTGATGAACATCCAAGCAAGCTTGGTCTTTCCACGTTTCGCAAATCATCAAAACATCTTTGCGCGTCGCGCTTTCAAAGATATCATAGGCTACGCAGCCGTTATCATTCAATGACTGAGCCACTAACTCTTTGGCAGCTTCCAATACTTGAGCGCGATTCGCCTCGCTTACCTGAATAAATACATTCAATCTAATCATAATTCCAATTTTTATTTCTGTTAAACAAAAGAGGATTCCCTAATGAATCCCGATTCAAAAATAGCAAAAAAAAGAATACCGAGAAAATAACCGACGTTTCCGGGAAAATAACCGACATTTTTTCGGAAACAAGGGAGATTTTTAGAGATATGCCCTATTTTTGCAAGAAGAATGAAATTTATCTCACAAATAAAATAAAAAGAAAAACATTATGATTGAATGTATGAAAAAACGGCGGACAATCCGCAAATATACGCAACAGCCGATTCCGGACGAATTGTTGAATGAATTGCTGGAAGTAGCGTCTAAAGCCTCCAATACGGGGAATATGCAATTATATAGTGTCGTCGTAACGCGCGACCAGCGCGGAAAAGAGCGGTTGGCTCCTGCCCATTTCAACCAGCCGATGGTAACAGCCGCCCCAGTCGTCCTGACTTTCTGCGCAGATGCCAATCGCTTTGTAAAATGGGCAGAACAACGGAAGGCGGAAGCCGGATTCGACAACCTGCAGATGTTCATGGCGGCGACTATCGATGCGATGTTGTTTGCCGAAGCCTTTGCCGAAGCTGCGGAAGAGAAGGGATTAGGATTATGCTATTTGGGCACGACGGCTTATAATGCCGGTGAAATCATCAAGATTCTTTCGTTGCCGAGATTGGTTGTCCCGATTATCACGATTACGCTGGGTTATCCGGAAGAACCGCTACCGGCACAATCCGAACGCTTGCCATTGGCTGCTATCCTGCATGAGGAGAGTTACCACGATTATACGCCGGAATCCATCGACCGTTTCTATAAAGAGAAAGAGGAATTGGCGGTAAATAAGGAATTCGTCCGCATCAATCACAAAGAAACGCTGGCGCAGGTATTTACCGATTTGCGTTATCCGAAAGCGAACAATGAACACTTCTCGGAAGTCCTGCTGCAGGTGCTGAAAGAACAGGGATTCTTAAAAGACGAATGAGAGAATAAATCGCAATAATAAAAGCAAACAAAAAAGGCTTTTCACCTTCCGGCGAAAAGCCTTTTTCATTTATCACATAGAACGCTTTTTAATAGAAACGAATGCGGTTATCTTCAACATCTGCCTTATTAATCAGAGAAGAAATCGCCTGATAAGAAATACGGTAGGCATTGTTCGCATCCAATGAACGGATAACATTCGCCTCGTTATACTCCTGATTATTCTTATTCTCAGCATATACCTTAAATACATACACGCCATTGTTTCCTTTAACCGGAGCGCTTACCTGATTAACCGGAGCCAACGAAACAGCAGCATTTAAGTTCGGCTCTAATCCAATACCGGAGATACGGCGCGTACCGAAAGAAACGAATTTCACACTGTCAACCGACGAACCCATCGCTTCAGCGTAAGCTTCAACCGAAGTCAGATTCTTAGCTGCCAAATCACTGGCAATTTTCTCGCCCTTCTTCTGTGCCAACAACTCTGCTTTCAGCCCTGCAGCCACCTGTTCAACCGGAGCATAACCGGCAGGATATGATTTTTCAACCGCAGCGATGACAAATTTATCATCACATTCGAAGATATCCGATACATCTCCGTTATCATTCTGGAATGCCCAACGAATCACCGGACGAGAGCCTTTGATTGTTCCAATCATCTGATTGTCCGGAGTCAATGAAACATTAGAAACAATATTATACCCTGCATTCTTTGCCGCAGTATCCAATTTCGCAATGTCACGATTTGCTGAAAGGAACTGGTTTAAATCATTGTAAAGATTGCTATAAGTCTTCGAACTCGGAGAAACAACCATATCGATATCAGCTACTTTATATTTTGTAACATTCGATGTTTTCTCAGTAACCTTTACCAAATGTGTTCCATACGACGATTTAACCACCTTAACCTCGTTTACAGGAGCCGAGAAGATTGCGTTTTTGAAATCTTCGTTTACTCCTCTTAAAGCCGTAACTTCCGTGAACCAACCCAGCTCACCGCCTCTTTCTTTAGCTTGATCGACTGAATATTCAGCTGCCAAAGCTGCGAAATCGCCACCATTTTTCAGAACGCCCATCAAACTATCTGCCAATGCAGCCGTCTCAGCTTCAGTATTGCGTACCAACATAATATGGCTCACTTTTACAGAATCCGGAGCAGTTGTCTTATCTACCAACTTGAACATTCTATATCGGTCGCTTTCGAATACCGGTCCGTAAACATCTCCTACCGCAGCTGTAGTTGCAAACTGCTTCAATTCTGGGTCAAAAGACTTTTCCGTAAAGAAAGCATTCACATAAGGAATTTCAGAATTTTCATTTACAATATCAGCCACATTCTCTTTTGTCGAAAATTCTTCCTTCAACGATTCAATATCCTTCTGCGCATTGTCATAATCTTCTTGGCTTGGGCGGATATCGACAGAGACATATTTTACGACTTTTGTCTCTTTTTGCTTGAAAAGCTCTTTACGCTGATTATATAACTTCTCGATTTCACTATTGCTTACCTGAATGGTTGAATCCGGAATCGATGAATACGATTGCATAGCATATACGATATCTGCACTCTTGGCATTCTCATCGAAAGATTCTTTTGCATCCAACTTATTTGCAGAGATAGCCTTCGTCAATAAAGTAGTATATTTCTGTTCCAGACGCTGGCGTTTGATATTCTTCTCCCAGAACAACCAGAAGTTACGCGCTTTAATCAGTTGGTCTTGTTGTTCTATCGGCATACTTGCGATATTGTCATTATCGATTGCCTTTAAGAAGTTTAATAATGTGTTACGGTCAAATGCTCCGGTTTGCGGATTTGCAAACATCGGCATCTGCTGAATCAACGGAGAAATATTCTCGCCCTGTACCATATCGAACAATTCTTCAGGACTCACTTCCATGCCCAATTCTTCCGTAGCTTCGCCCAATACAACGTCTCTTACCATTGTATCGAATACATTCTGACGGATTTGTGCCATCGATTCATCCGGAAGACTTGTCTGTCCGGTCTGCATCTTATAGATTTCCGTCATCTCATCAATGCGAGCTTGATAATCGTGAATATTAACAACTTCTCCATTTATATCAGCAATCTGCTCTTGAGATTGTCTGAAATAGGTTGAACCAGAGTTCAAAAAGTCTCCAATGATAAAAGCGAACAACGCCACTCCTACCACGAGAACCAGCAATCCTGCTTTGCTTCTAATTTTTTCCAGCGTAGCCATTTATCGTTTTTTATTTTTAAAGTTTATATTTTATCTTTTATATATTCCATTTTAAGCGCACGAAGATACGAAAAAAAGGTAAAGCAACCTCATTTTCGGGATTTTTTTTCATGATTCACCCACTTTCATGCGTACCAACTCTATTTTCGTAGCCGTTATCTTAATGATTTTGAATGTATATCTTCCATAAGTTACAGATTCGTTCAACTTAGGGAATTTCTGATAAATATGCAGAATAAGCCCTGCCACCGTAACATAGTCATCCGACTCAGGCAAATCCAATCCAAACATTTCGTTCAGAGAATCAATCTCTGTCCGTCCGGAAACTAAATACTCATTATCGGCAATTCGTTTAGCAATCCGAGTTTTTACGTCATGCTCATCTTCAATCTCACCAAATATCTCTTCAACCAAATCTTCCAAGGTCACGATACCTGATATTCCTCCAAACTCATCAACAACCACAGCCATGCTTTTCTTCTCTTGCATCAAATCTCGCATTAATTTATTTGCAGCCATCGTTTCCGGGACTATCGATACTTTTCGGATTTTAGTTGTCCAATCCTCGGGCTGCTTGAATAACTCCGAAGAATGAATATAGCCAATAATGTTATCTATGCTTTCATCATAAATCAAGATTTTAGAAAGTCCGGTTTCTATGAAACGTGCACGAAGTTCATCCATTGCAGTGCTCTTATCACACGCCACAATCTCGGTTCGCGGAACCATGCAATCACGCAATCGGACTTTTGAAAAATCTAATGCATTTTGAAACATCTTCACTTCGGTATCCATTTCCGACTTTGCCGGAGCATCTTCAATGCTCTGCTGGATAAAATTATCCAAATCGACTTTTCCTAATGTATAGACATTTGAAACATTCAAATTCCTCACTCCCATCAACCACAAAATAAAAACAGAAAGCAGAGATAACAATTTCGACGCAGGATACAATATTATATATATAAGGTATAATGGCACGGCAAATAATCGTAACGAGAAATTCGGATTTATCTTAACAACCAATCGCGGTATAAATTCGCCGGCAAACAAAACGATGAACGTTGCGAATATCGACTGGGCTAGAAAAGCTATAATCGGATATTCAAAGATGGGTTGAAATAAAGGTGCTATCAATGGAACTATTTGCACACCATAAACAACCAATGCAATACAATTCCCGACCAATAGTGTAGAAATAAACTGATTCGGATTTTGGAAAAAGAAATCCAATATACGATTTGTCAAATTGGCATTCTTTTTATCCAGTTCATAACGCAGTTTATTAGAAGAGAGATAAGCCATCTCCATCCCAGAAAAGAAAGCGGAAAAAATTAAGGGTATCAATATGTTAAATAAGTGTTCCACTTACCTTTGTTTTATTTCTTGGCTTAAAGGAATAATCGAATCATGAGAAGCAGACGTTATTGTATCTTTCGGAGTTTGAGGAGCTGTTTCTTCCTCTACCGGGAATTCTCCTTGCGAATTGAATATGCGATAACGCGTCATACTTTGATTTGATTCAAATCCTATGCCTGTAATAATTTGCTCTTTCTGTTGAATTCGAATGTATTTATCAGAATAAACCTTTTCCTCCTTTTGATTCCAAAATAACTCCGAAGTATTGAATTTCTCTCCTTGCAAACTTTCGACTTCAACATTTCCTATCAATTGCCACAAACTCTTTTTATCAAAATAATAGGCAGTATCGGCTTTTATACTTGCTTCGGTATGAAAAGTCGTATCAAATTTCTCCACATATATGCCTTCCGGAAAATAGGAATGAGGTTCTTTGGCATTCCCATAGACTAACCATACCTTCGCCTTCACTCGATAACGTGTAATCCCCGAATCAGAGATTAATGTATTTACTTGTGTCGCCTTCATCGTATAGCTCTTCTCCGGATCAGACGAGACCTCAACAACTTCCTTTACTTCTTTGCTACAAGAGAAAAGAGTAACTGAAAACAAAAGAAGCATAACAACTACAGAGATTGTAGTTGTTATGCCTTGTATATCCGTTTTACTTCGAAAACGTTGAATCATACAATTCAATTATCTAATCGTAACCGTTTCGCCGATCCAACCGCCAATAGTAAATGGTTTTCCTTTTTCCAAATCCGGATGCATAAATATTTCTTCTGTTGAAGGCAAATGTGCATTATAAGAACCAATCAATTTGTTTGCTTCTTCAGCACAGCTCGGATCAACCTGTTTTGCCTTTGCGAACTTATCAATAGCCGCATAATATACAGCTCTCATAAGAACCGGGTCATTAGGATAAACAGATTTCGCAGTAGAAGCATACATATTACCAATCAACATGTAAGGAGCACCATAGTTCGGATTCAACTCAGCTGCTTTACGGCAATCTTCGCGAGCTTTTGAATACTGATTCTGTTCATACTCCAGCAATGCCATCATATAGTAATCTTCAGCTTTAGTATTTGCATCAGTTTCCAAACCGATAGCCTCTTCAAAGCGTTTGATTGCTGTCTCATAATCTTTCTTCTTTACAGCCTGCTTAGCCAAACCTACTGCTGATTCAGCCGTCGGTTCGATTGCATGAGCATATTCGGAAGCTTTAAAGTAAACATCCAATTCCTGGCAACGAGACTTTCTCAATAAAGCAATCGTCTGCTTCAAAAACGGAAGGTTATCTTTATTGGAATCCAACTTCGGACCATATACATTAGCCAATGTCTCGCAATCAGCTGCGCCACTATTAGCGAAGTTTGATTCTACATTTGTCTGATATGCCTGCAAAGTCTTCAATTCTTTCTGATTATTAGCTGCAGTAGCTGCCTGAATTTGTGCATCGATAATCTCTGCACACTTCAAATAATCCTGAATATACTGATCTTTGTAGTTCGGGTCAGCCTGCAATTTCTTCAATGCAGCAAACATCAAATAAGAAGTAGCTTTTACTTCGCAAGCATTACCTTTTTCATCAATAACCTCTTTCAACCAGCCATACAGTTTATTGGCATCCAATTTATCGCCTGCGTATTTCACATAATCTTCGGCTTTATTTGCCACAATCCAGTCCTTACCGTACCGCTTGTCATTACCGAAATACTTCACACGATTGTCATAAACTGCCATCAACTCATCCAACAGCTGAGCCTTTTTAGCAGGGTCTTTTTCATTTTCAATCTGCCAAGCGACAATACGTACACCATACAAATAAAGGTCTTTGGTAGAAGCCGGACATTCTGTATAGGCTATCTTCCAAAATTCTTGGGCGTCTTTGTAATTTCCGCCTTTAGCATAAGGTACGAACAAACTAATGTTGGTAATACAACGGACACTATCCTCACCCGAACCGAATCGAGTTCCGTTGTCCACCCCTTTCTGGGCGTAAGCTCCCAATGTTCCCATTGTACAGCCAAGAGCTAATAATAAAACTTTGATCTTCATATCTATATTTTCTATTAAAGTTAACTGATTAATTCAACTTAAACTTATAGAACCAACGTTCATTAAACGTATAGTTCAATGTAACCCGAAAGTACTGCTCATCAATCAATGATGCATGTTTCGGTTTTACTTTTACAAACTCAAAAGCGACGTTCACTAACGAACGATAATCCATCACCGGCAATCCTAAACCGACACTGACACCATATTCGTTATAGCCATAGCCTTTGTTCCCATTATCTGCATTCCGATTTACGACTACATACGAATTATTGTAGTGGAAACCTGCCCGATATCGGATTTGCTTAAAGTAATTCTTGTCTTTGTTATCCGGCAAATATTCCGCGCCGACAGCTACACGCTTTCGATTCTGAAAATTCCCAGACTCGCCTCTATATAAAGAATTGCTCCAATCCTCATATTGGAAATCCGCAGCTAATGTCAATCTGTCCTTTTTCATATACGAAACGCCAACGCCAAACGTATTCGGCAAGTCGTAAGCCGCGCCCTGAATCGTATCCGTCGAGGCTTCTATGGTTCCTCCTTCCGCTGTCTGCCGTTGCAAGATATCATATGTCTTTGCATTCAAGCTATTCTTCGGAGAATAAGTCGCACCGAATGTCAGACTCTCCTCTGCGCTCAGAGGATGTGTATATTGAATACCGAAATTCATCCGCATATCCCGGACCTCAATCCGTTGTGTGCGATTGTTTATATAAGATGTTGACGATGTCGGAAACGTCAAGTTCTGTATATGCTCCACATTGCCGAACAAGAAACCAAAATTAGCGCCCACCGCCAACCGTTTCTTCCATATATCTATAGACAATCCGCCATACAATTCGTTTAATCCTCCTGTACCCGAATAGGTATTTTGGTAATATTCGTCCCCGACTTGGGCGACTTCACCAAACTCATACCCGACAAACGAATAGGGCAACAGTCCCGCACTCATAGCCAACCAACGCGTGATAGGGAATTGCAGTGCAATGTATTCTATATTCCCATTCAATTTCTTATATTGATTCGACGCATCTTTATAGGTCGCAGCCTGAAACGACGCACCGAAATCAAAAATAAAGGTCAATGAGTCCATACAACTATAAGAAGCCGGATTCATCGGATTAATTTGCTTAGGAGAACGTAATCCTATCCCCACGCCACCCATTGCACGGCCCGCTCCAAACGAACGGTCAGCCAATTCTCCAAAACCAAACCGGGTATAAGGAGATGCTGTGTTATTTTGCGCCCAAGCCGCTACCTGAGTCATCATCAAAACTCCTAATAAAACAATCTTTTCAATTCTCAACATTGTACTCTAAGATTCTATTTAATCCTATCAACACTAAATTACTGTCTGCAAAGATGGGATTTTTTAATCGGCTTTCAAAATAAAATGCATGTCCTCCAGTTAAAAAAACAAAAACATCACCATACTTTTGTTTCCAACGGTCGATATATCCGTCCATTTCAAAGGCGATTCCATTGACTACCCCGGCACGGATGGCCTCTTCGGTGCAGGTTCCGAAAGCCGGAACCTCGTCCGTTTCTTCTATCAACGGCAGCTTGCGGGTATAATGGTTCAAGGCTTTGAAGCGAGTTGTCATGCCCGGCGAGATATTCCCGCCTCTATACACGCCGCCTGCCTCTACCCATTCGTAAGTTATGCAGGTCCCGGCATCGATAATCAGCAGATTCCTATCCGGCTGCAAAGAATGCGCTCCTACGACTGCGGCAAGACGGTCTTTTCCTAACGTATGGGGCGTCTTATATTTGACCGTTACGGGCACGCGTACCTTTTCGTCAAGGAAAATAAAACAGGAAAGGCGATTACGCAACTCAGCGACCAACTCTTCGTCCACGTCGGTCACCGTACAGTATATGCCATTTTTCAAAGGATACGTTTCAAAGAGAGATTGCAGGCTCCCTTTATTGAATTCTTTGAACATCAGATAAGCCTTCATGCTTTGTTTTTCATCATAAACGGCTACTTTGGCGTACGTATTTCCTTGTTCTATGATCAGGTTCACCTTAAAATGATATATTTTCCGCAAAGGAAAACAAAATTTACGAAACAGACAAATAATTAAAGCGTGAAGAAGCAAAAATCAAACGCCGGTTTCCACAATCCGCCGCACCTTCTCGCGGTCGGTCTGCACGGTTTCGAATTCGGATGTCACCGCGCTGCTTCCCATCGGGACCCGTTCGTTCCGGTATTCCATCCGGCTATAGACTACGCTTCGCGCCGACGTATGGAACTCCTTCGCCCCTGTTTCCGCTTCAATCCGGGCGATATTCTCTTCGCGCACACCGCAACCCGGCATAATGATGATGCGCCCTGCCGCCCGTTCCACCAATTGCTTGATTAAAGGGATTCCCTTCACGGCATCCGATTGCTGCCCGGAGGTCAGGATGCGGTCGCACCCCAATTCGATAAGCTCTTCCAACGCACGGAATGGGTCGCGGCACACATCGAACGCACGATGGCACGTGACCGACAAAGGCCCGGCGGCATCCATCAGCCGGCGCATCAGCGGGACGTCGATATCGCCCTCTTTCGTCAGGCAACCGAACACGACGCCATGCACGCCCAAGCCGCGGCAAAGCGCAATGTCCTGCAACATCGACTCCACCTCCGCCTCCGTATAAAGGAAATCCCCGCCGCGCGGACGGATGATTACATTAATATCTATCTTCGACGTCAGGCGTTGCGCCGTCCGAATCTCCCCATAACTCGGCGTCGTCCCGCCCTCCGGAATGCCCGCGCACAGCTCTACCCGCTTCGCGCCGCCGGCTTCCGCTTCTACACAACTTTGCGCCGAATTGGCACATACTTCGATAATCCGCATATTCTCTATCCTTAAATTTATGCACAAAGATACGAATAAATCCGCTCCTCCCGCCTTCGGTTTATACCATTATATATATAGGAACCGGAAAGCGGACGGGGAAGAAAAGTTCCGTACACCGGCAACACAAGTTTTCTTCCCCGTGGGAAAAAGTTCTCCGCCTGCCGTAGAAAAGTTAAAACGCCACTGCCGTTTCTATAAACGCCACAGGCGTTTTTAAAAACCACACAGTCGTTTATAAAAACGCCTGTGGCGTTTTAAGTTTTCCATAGGGAGCGGAGAACTTTTCCCCGTGGTGAGCCAAACTTGTCACAGGCAGGAAAAGAACTTTTCTTCGGGAGGGAAATGTCGCTTTGTCCGGGTAGCAAAATCATGCTCCACGGGGAAGAAGGAGCAGTTTATTTAGTTATTTTACGTTAAACATACAGCAAAAGTTTTCCATTATTAAGGAATATAGTACTTTTATTCCCGATTTGTGCAAAAGCACAGACAGGAAGTGCTGAGCTACTCAGAACGACCTTTATTTAGACTTAACATAAAGATACCATTAACACGAACGGAAAAATGAGTCATAGTTCGCATTCTGACAAAAAGAAGAGCTTCTTTAAAGGGAAACCATTCATCCTGTTGGTAGGTCTCGGATTAGGAGCCGGAATCATGATTGGAGCCTATAAAACTTCAGTCTATTTCTCGTCTGACGAGTCATGCATGATGTGCCACGTCCATCCGCATGTGTACGATAGCTGGAAGTTATCGAAACATGTCAACAACGGGAGCGGCGTGTTGACGCATTGCGTGGATTGCCACCTGCCGCCCCAGTCGCAGACTTGGGCACATTATTCGGCCAAGATGAAGCTGGGATTGAAAGACGTCTGGTCTTACCTGACAAAAGACAGCGCCGACTTCAACTGGGATATGAAATCGGAACTGGAACACGCCGTCGCTTACATCCCGAACGAATCCTGTAAAGATTGCCATCAGAACCTGTTTCCCGAAGGCATCACCGACGACGGGGTAACGGCGCACCTTTATTACGAAGAGAACGAAAAGAAGCTGGACCTGCAGTGCATCAGCTGCCATTTGGACGCAGGGCATTACAATCCGAACTATTCGCACGCCCAGATGACCGGCATTCCGGGCTCGCAGACCGCAGCCGTAGTGGATACCAGCCTGTTCTATAAAGAGGCGACACCGATTACCTCTTTCTCCAATTATACAGAGCAGATACCGGGAACGATGATTTCCTTTAATATGATAGCCATACCGGGCGGGACATTCCAGATGGGAAGCCCGGAGAACGAACCGTTCCACAAAGCGGACGAATCGCCGGTACGCAACGTGACCGTCAGTCCGTTCTTCATGGCGGAAGTGGAAGTCACATGGGACCAGTATTGGGCATTCTTCGCCAATACGATGAGCGAAGGGCGCACGCCTCCCGAAACAGTCTATGCGAATAATAGCAGCGACCCGGATGTAGATGCCATCTCCGGACCGACTCCTCCGTTCGGATTCCCTGACCAAGGCTGGGGAAGCGGCGACCGTCCGGCAATCACCATGACCCATTATGCAGCAGAGACCTTCTGCCAGTGGTTATCTAAGAAGACGGGAAAGAAATACCGTCTCCCGACCGAAGCGGAATGGGAATATGCGGCACGCGGCGGAAGCGAAACGCCCTACTTCTTCAGCGGAAATCCAAAAGACTTCTCCGACCAAGGATTCTGGCGCAAGTTCTTCGCAGCGGAAACCGATAGCATCAGTTCTTACGTGATTTATGCTAAGAACAGCCAGAACAAGACACAAGAACCATCGGCTGTAAAAGCCAATCCGTTCGGTCTGAAGAATATGTTGGGGAATGTATTGGAATATTGCGCCGACAAGTATGACCCGGAAGCCTACAAAAAAGGAGGCGATAACGTAACCGACCCGATTTCGACGGAAGGTGAGGAATGGGTAGTGCGCGGCGGAAATTATACTTCGGATGCAGCCGACGTACGATGCGCTGCCCGTTCGCATACCCAGCATGATGCTTGGCTAAAGACCGACCCGCAGCAACCGAAGAGCATTTGGTGGTATTCAGACATCAAAGGCATCGGCTTCCGCGTGGTTTGCGAATATGAGAAATAAACAAAAGTAACCAATATAATTGCTGACTAAAAAACAATATTTATGAAAAAGAATAGTGGAATTAGCAGACGGTCATTCTTGAAAAGCACAGCAATGGCCGGAGCCTTGAGTGCAATCGGCGGCGGAAGCGCTGCAACAGTATTAACTTCTTGCAGTGGCGGAAACAACGCCGGTTCAAATGCTCAAAAGGCATTGAAAGAACCGGGAACGTATTACATCCCCGAATTGCCGGATATGGCAACTGATGGAAAAGAACTGAAAGCCGGAATCATCGGGTGCGGCGGACGCGGCTCGGGTGCGGCATTCAATTTCCTTGCTGCGGCAAACGGAGTTACCATCGTGGCTTTGGGCGACACATTCAAGGAAAGAGTGGACGAACTGGCCGACAAATTGAAGAAAGAAAAGAATATCGATATCCCGGCAGACAAGCGTTTTGTAGGATTGGATGCCTACAAACAGGTTATCGATAGCGGTGTCGATGTGGTTATCGTGGCTACTCCTCCCGTATTCCGCCCGGAACATTTCAAATATGCCGTAGAAAAGAACAAACATTGCTTCTTGGAAAAACCGATTTGTGTTGACCCCATCGGCTATCGTACAATTATGGCTACGGCAAAACAGGCTAAAGCAAAGAATTTGTGCGTCGTTACGGGAACGCAACGTCACCATCAGCGCAGTTACGTCGAGTCGTATAAGAAAGTCATGGAAGGCATGATTGGCGAAATCACCGGCGGTATCGTTTATTGGAACCAGAGCATGCTGTGGTATCGCGAACGTCAGGCAGGATGGAGCGATTGCGAATGGATGATTAAGGACTGGGTAAACTGGAAATGGTTGTCAGGCGACCATATTGTCGAACAGCACGTACATAATATCGACGTCTTTACTTGGTTTAGCGGATTAAAACCGGTGAAAGCAGTCGGATTCGGTTCTCGCCAACGCCGTCTGACCGGAGACCAATACGATAATTTCAGTGTGGACTTCACCATGGAAAACGGTATCCACTTGCATAGCATGTGCCGCCAAATCGATGGCTGTGCCAATAATGTAAGCGAATTTATCCAAGGGACGAAAGGTTCGTGGGACAGCTCGACAATGGAGATTAAAGACTTGGCAGGAAATGTGCTTTGGAAGTATGACTTCGACGCAGAAAAGAATACCTATAAACAGACCGACCCATATACTTTGGAGCATGTGAACTGGATTAATTGCATCCGGGCAAATAAGCCGATAGAACAAGCCAGCGAAACAGCTGTTCCAAACATGGCAGCTATCATGGGACGCGAATCGGCTTACACAGGAGCTGAGACAACTTGGGACGCAATGACCGCCTCTGCTCTGGATTATACGCCGAAAGATTTGAACTTAGGCAAGATGGACATGAGCGGATTCGTTGTTCCGGTTCCGGGAAAGCCCATCGATAAAAAATAATCGAATTCTTTCATGACAACAATGGGAAATCATACCGAATTTGTTGGGTATTTCTCCTGACAAGTTCGGTTATTTCCCAATTGTAATGCCTTTCACGGCAAAACTCATTAACCCACGAACTCATAAACTAAAAAAAATCATGACACTTAATAGACGAAATTTCCTGAAAGTCGGAATTTCTGGAGCAGCATTGGCAGCAGGAAGCACCGCATTTGCGGCTTGTACCGGAAAATCGACGACGACAGAATCGGCTGCAGCCACTACTCCCTTAGCAGGAATTGAATATAAACCGTCAGCCCAACTGAATCTTTCTCTGCAGGAGGGCGTTGCTCCCGGTGAAAGCCTCAATGAAAAGTTGGATTTCATGGAAAAGAACGGTGTAGTTGGCCTTGAACCGGGAGGAGGCGACCTTGCAAAACGAGTAAACGAACTGAAGCAGGCATTAAATGGCAGGAACATTAAAATCAGTGCTATCTGCGCCGGATTCAAAGGATTCATTCTATCGACCGACCCGAAGGTTCGCCAAGAATGTATGGACACGATGAAAGAGATTTTAGCCGCTGCCGGCGAATTAGGTTCAGTCGGTGTAATCATCGTTCCGGCATTCAACGGACAAAAGCCCTGCATGCCGCACACGCAGGAAACGAGAGATTTCTTGTGCGAACAATTCAATGAGTTAGGCAACTTTGCCCAGCAACACGGGACAACCGTTATCTTCGAGCCGCTCAATCGCAAAGAGGCATTTTATTTGCGTCAAGTGGCAGATGCCGCTTCGCTTTGTCGGGACATTAACAATCCGGGCGTCCGCTGCATGGGCGATTTCTGGCACATGTCTTGGGAAGAGACTTCCGATATGGGCGCATTCATCTCAGCAGGCGAATATTTGCAACATGTGCACGTAGCCAGTTTGAAACGGCGCAGTATGCCGGGCGAAGATGGTGAGGCAGATAATTATGTAGAAGGCTTTAAAGGACTGAAAGCTATCGGCTATAATAAATATGTAAGCTTCGAATGCGGATGCCAAAGCGAAGATAAAGCCGCTGCTGTAGTCAATGCGCTGAATCTGTTGCGCAAACAATGGGAAGAGGCTTGATATGTCGTTAATACAATCCCATATGCCAATGAGTGAAGTGGTGGAATCGCACCCTTCACTCATTCCTGTAATTAACCGATTGGGGATTCGCTTAGGACTGAAGGATAAATCCATCCGCGAAGTATGCGAAGAACACCAATTGGACAGTGATTTCCTGCTGATTATTATCAATACCTTTCTGAATGAAGAATATTTTCCTGAGAAGCGATTGAAAGCCTTCCATCTTTCACAGATTATCGACTACCTAAACAAGACCTACCAATATTATCTTCGCTATCAGCTGCCGAATATTTCCCGCCACTTGGAGTCGTTTATTGCCAAAAGCACTCCGGGGAACAAGACCTTGGCTTTAATCGGCAAATTCTTCCAGTCTTTTAAGGAACAGCTGGTCGCACAAATAGAGAAGGACGAACAAAAATGGTTCCCTTATTGTTTGGAACTGAGCCGGAAGGTGGCGTCCGATTCGTCGTTCGATGCAACTGAAGAGCTGCCTCAGACAGGGAAAGAGAACAATGAAGAAAATGCCGAAGCCCTGTTGACTGACCTGAAGCGCATTATGATTAAACATCTATCCGGCGAATATAACGACAACCTTTGTTATGCCGTTATCTTTGCCATCAGCAGCTTGGAAAAGGACATGAAGCAGCACAACCGGATTCGCTACCGTATTCTACAGCCCATCATCCAACAAATGAAGCAAGCAAATCAAGAATAAAACCGCCTGAGCTATGACACGAGACAAACAAATTGCCATTTTACTGCCGGATACGCTGCAGGCATTCGGATTGGAGAACCTGCTGAAAGAATATTTTGTGCCCGTGACGGTCGCCCGATTCGCCAATGAGCGGAGTTTCAATCGGGAATCGGCGGATATGTTCGATTTCTACTTCACCGATATGGAGTTCTTCCTGCGAAATATCGATTTCTTCCTGCCTCGACGTACCAAAACATTCATCTTGCTCGACGGGAAAACCGGGAATACCTGCCAGCCTCCCCTATCCGGCAATCTGAACCTGCTGGCGACGGATGTGCCTATCGAACAATTCATCGAACAAATCGAACCTTTGCTCTCCACAGATGCCCATTCGCCGGCAGAAAACAACAAAGCGCTCTCCTCGCGGGAGATAAATGTACTGCAACAAGTCGTATCCGGATATACCAACAAGGAAATCGCCGACCATCTGAACATCAGCCTGAACACCGTACTCTCCCATCGGAAAAACATCACCGCCAAGTTAGGCATCAAAACCGTTTCCGGACTCACATTCTACGCTATCATGAACGGATATATCTCCGGAAACGAACCAAATACCTGAACTCCATCCGCCGGTTTCAGTTCAACTTCCTATACTCACTCGGCGTATATCCGACATTCTTCTTGAATATCCGGTTAAAATGTTGCGAATATTGGAATCCTAAGTCATACGCAATCTGGCTCACCGTCTTATCCGTCCCGACAATCATCTCTTTTGCGACATCAATCAACTTGTTCTGGATATACTCCTGCGCCGTCTTTCCGGTCTCTTTCTTGATTAAGTCGCCGAAATAATTAGGCGAGAGGAATACTTTATCGGCAAAATATTTCACGGTCGGCAGCCCTACCGTCTGGGTCTTCTCGCTTTGGAAATAATCTTCGAGCAATGCCTCGAACCGTGTCAGCACATCCCGGTTCGATTCCGTGCGCGTCTCAAACTGCCGATTGTAGAAGCGCATGCAATAATCCAACAGCAGCTGGATATTTCGCGCTATCAGCCGCTTGCTCAGCTTGTCTATCGGATGCGCCAGCTCCATCTTCACCTTATCCAAGCAATCCAGAATAATCCGCTTCTCCTCTTCCGAGAGATGCAATGCCTCCGAAGAATTATAGGAGAAAAAGGAATAGGTCCGGATTTCCTGCCCCAATGAAGTGCCCTTGATTAAATCCGGATGGAACAAAATCCCGCGTGCTTTCGGTTGGACGCCCTTCAACATCTCCGCCTCAGCGACCTGTCCCGGAGCAAAACTGACTATCGAGCCCTCCTGATAATCGTACGTCCGCTTTCCGTAGCGGATGTCCCCGCATTTCGTGTCTTTGAGGAAGAGCGCATAAATGCCATAGTTCACCGTAAAGCGCTCCGGATAGCCTTTCGCTTCCGACAAATCGACCACACTTACCAACGGATGTAACGTCTCCAGCCCAAACAGCTTATTATATACATCGACCGAATCTATGTTTATGATATCATTCATATTGCTTTAAAGTTATGAGTTTGAATTGCGAGCTAAAATTACGCATTTCCTTTCAACCGGAAAAGCACTCCCCCCGCTACAAAGGCATATTCTGTAAATAAGGTACATTCCTCCGTAATTTATATACACCCCTGCCCTCTCCCAGACGGTTATCTTTGCAGACGAAAGTAATCTATTTAAATCATAAACAGCATGAAAACGAAATTTTTATTCACTTTATTCGCTATTATCGCTATGTGTACTACTGTGTCTGCTCGGCAAAGCAACGAGCAAAAGAATGAATCGGGGAAAATCCTGATTGCCTATTTCTCGGCTACAGGCACAACCGCCAATGCTGCTGAGAAAATCGCGAAAGTAACAGGCGGTGAACTCTTCCGCATCCTTCCCGAAACCGCCTATTCGGGCGCAGACCTGAATTGGAACAATAAGCAATCGAGAAGCTCTGTCGAGATGAACGACCCGAAGGCGCGCCCTGCCTTGAAAGAGAAGAAAAACGACCTGTCGAATTATGATGTCCTCTTCTTGGGCTATCCCATCTGGTGGGATGCCGCGCCGCGCATTATCAATTCATTCATCGAAGCGCACGATTTGCAAGGGAAAACCATCATCCCGTTCGCCACTTCCGGCGGAAGCAGTATTTCGAATAGCGTAAAGCTCCTCAAGCAGAGCTATCCGGAGCTGAATTTCGGGAAAGGGAAACTGCTGAATGGCGCAAGCGAAAGTACCATTCGCGAATGGACGGCTGAAGTATTGGAATGATTCGGAAGCCTTGTCGCTGAAAAAATCAACCTTCTGAAGTGTTCGGAAGCCCTGTCGCCGGAAAAACAGTCCTTCCGAACACTTCAGAACCTATGTTTTTCAAAAAACTCTCCTTCCGAACACTTCAGAAGCGCAGTTTTTCCGCAGACACTCCTTCTGAACACTTCAGAAGCCCTATTTTTTCGCCAACAGAGCTTCCGAACACTTCAGAAGCCCTGCTTTTTCCCCATCAAAGCGTTCGAAAGCTTCATAAGCGATACCGCAGTTCGTCCAAGACCAGAGGAATCTCCTCCTCTTCCACCCCGGCATTCTTCAAATCCGGCACATCCTGCTCGAACTGCTCATAGAACTTGGACCAATCGCCCTTCTCCTCCCGGACCGCCTTCCGGTAATACTCCAACGCGGCATTCATATTTTGCAAAACCCATTCCGTATGCCCGGCATTCAAATAGTCTTGCATCGTCGGCTGATGGTCCAGAATCTTCTTATAATAATTCCGCGCTTGGTCATATTTGCCCGTCAGGAACGAACACCAAGCGATAGGCCGCCATGCCTTATGGCTTTCCGTATCCAAATAATCCACCTTAAAGAAATACTTCAACGCCTCGCTATAATTCTTCAGCTCCAAATGGCAATGGCCGATGCTGATTTGCACCGACAGGTTCTTCGGGCTCAAGGCCTCGTAACGGTGGTAATATTCCAAGGCCTTTTCCGGCTGCTTCAACGTACGGTAGCACCCGGCAATGCGGCGGATGACCCACTTGCTCTGCGGATTCAGCAAATCAGCATGAAGATAGTCCTTCAATGCCCCCTCGATATCCCCGCTCATCTGCCGGCAATACCCGGATTTCTGATACAGCACGTCGTTCTCCGAATGCTCATCCAGCAAACGCCGGTAAATCACCAAGGCATCTTGGAAATAATTCTTGCGCAAATAATACTCTGCGATGGCCGTCAGACTTTCCGCATCGGAAATGAAAGGCTTCAACACCGGCAGGTTATGGAAATCCAGCGGATAGGTGAATATATCGTCAAAATCCAGGTGGGACGGGTATAATTTATGGAAGCGGTACAAATCCTGCACATATTCCCCGACAATCAACTCCAACGCCGGGCGGTTCCCGATAAGCTCCTCCTTATTTTGCTGGACATATTCCGCTAACTCGTGGTTGACCTGTTGCTCCACCAAGCCACGCGCCTCTTTCGCAAACTGCTTCATGCTGAAGAAAAGAGAATACTTATCCGAATTGCACATATAAGACGCCTGCGTCATGGCATCAATCAGTTGCCAAGTCGAATTAAATTGGCTATCCTCCTCCCCGTCAATCAACGAAGAGAGGGAAAAAGGAAGGAACCAGTTGCCCACCTCGCGGAAGAAGGGGTAATTCTTCAGATGCACGAAGGTCGAATGCAGCACATCCGCCCCTTCCATCTGGAGCTCGCTGAACTCCGCCATCTTCTGGTTCAATTCTTTATTCGAGAACAGCGCATCCTGCCATTCCGGATTCATCTCGTTGCTCAACGCGTCCGGCGTCAAATCTTTCAAATTAAGCTTCTTCCCGATAATCGGGTCCAGCTTCATCATCTCCGGAAGGATTTCATCCTGTAGCTTACGAGAAATTTTTTCGGTTTCCCGCGCCAAAATAAACCGCAGCGTGATGGTTTGTACGATACGCGGGAATGCCGGATTCGTTTCAGCCAGCGCATTCAAGCGATTCCCGATTTGCGGATACAGCTCCGTCCGCTTCCTGTATTTATAAAGGATAATCAGCAACGCGACAAAGGCACGCGCCGATACCTCCTGCTCAGGATTCTCCGCCGCATCGAACAGTAGCAGCATCTTCTCCTTGTCGAACGCCTCTTCCAATCCCAATAACAGCGCAGAGACGATTTGGCAACCCACGCTATACGGCAATTCTCTGTCGTGCAATATATCTTGGATATCGATTTTCTCCTCAGTGACCAGGAATCCGGAGAGCCAGATTTTATTAAACAGGACAAGCACCTCCGCCTCCAGCTGCTTCTTGGCAGTAATATCCCCTGAGAGCAGCTCGATATCCCGGTTTTTCGACAAAATCTGGTGTATTTGTTTAAAAGAAACCGACGGTTGCATCTTGAACGCACGTCTCCGGCTATAAAAACTCAACGGCGAATCGACTGCCAACGCTTTTTGCTTCAATGTATCTGCCAACTCATACGCCGAGGACTGGATTTGCTGGTAAATCTGCCGTTGCATCGGGTCTTGCACCCCATCCATGCGATAACGGAGCATATATTTATAGGTATCCTGCAACTCATTCAGTTTATCTTGGAAGGCATATTGGTTAGTTCCTGCCATCAGGCCCTGCAAATCATCAAATGCATTCTTCAACTCTTTACTATCCAATCGGCCGATGATGCGGTTATACGCTTTAGTAATTTCCTGTATTGTCATAACTTTCTTTGATTCTTCGGACAAAGATAGATACTGCGTTTGAGATATTGCACATCTTTTTCAGATTTTATGCGTACCTTCGTGCACAAATGAACAACAAACTTCTAAAAATTTAATATTCATGAGAAAGAATCTATTGAAGAAATGGTTCGGCATCTGGGCGGCAGCCGGACTATTGGCAACGAATCTATCTGCTGCCGTGCCGGCAAATCCGCAGAATTATGTGCCCACAGAGGAAAATAAGAAATCGCGCGAAGCGTTTCAGGACGATAAGTTCGGCATCTTCCTGCATTGGGGACTTTACAGTATGTTGGCTCAAGGAGAATGGTATATGACCAACGCCAATATCGACCGGAACGAATACGAGAAACTAGCCTCCGGGTTTTATCCCTCCAAGTTCAATGCGCACGATTGGGTCGCAGCGATTAAAGCATCCGGCGCGAAGTATATCTGTTTGACCTCCCGCCATCATGAAGGCTTTTCGATGTTCCATACCCAGTATTCGGACTATAATATCGTCGATGCGACGCCATTCAAACGGGATATCTTGAAAGAGTTGTCCGAAGAGTGCCAGAAGCAAGGTATCGCTCTGCATCTTTATTACTCGCATCTGGACTGGTATCGGGAGGATTATTATCCCTTGGGCAGGACCGGAAGAGGAACCGGACGCACAAAGCATGGCGAATGGAAGACTTACTATCAGTTCATGAACAACCAATTGACGGAACTGCTGACGAATTACGGTCCTATCCGCGCGATTTGGTTCGACGGATGGTGGGACCATGACCAAGACCCGGATTTCGATTGGCAGCTTCCCGAACAATACGCGATGATTCACCGCCTCCAACCGGGCTGTTTGATTGGGAATAATCACCACCAGACACCCTTCGAGGGCGAAGATATCCAGATTTTCGAGCGAGACCTTCCGGGCGAGAACAAAGCCGGGCTTTCCGGGCAGAGCATCAGCCAGCTTCCGCTGGAAACTTGCGAGACCATGAACGGAATGTGGGGATACAAAATCACCGACCAGAATTATAAATCCACGAAGGAGCTCATCCATTACTTGGTCAACGCCGCCGGCAAGAATGCCAATCTGTTGATGAACATCGGCCCGCAGCCCAATGGCGAACTGCCTGCCGTCGCTGTCCAGCGATTAAAGGAGATGGGAGAATGGATGCAGGTGTATGGCGAGACCATCTACGGAACGCGGGGCGGAATCGTCAAGCCGCACGACTGGGGAGTGACGACGCAGAAGGGCAATCGCCTGTTCGTGCACATCCTGAACCTTCCGGACAACGGACTTTACCTGCCTATCACGCAAAAGGTCAAGAAAGCGGTAGCGTTCAAGGATAAATCTTCGGTGAAGTTCAAACAAGACAAGCAGGGCGTGCTGTTGCTCTTCGACAAAGTCCCCGATGAAGTGGATTACGTCATCGAACTGACGCTCTAACCGTCTGGTACGCATAGCGGATGACGGATGAAGGTGCGGGCGCGTGCCGCCCCCCTCATCCGTCATCCGCTTTTTTGCGTAACGCCTTATAACATCATCAGGTTCATGCAATTCACCTGCGGCGGGTTATTGAACAGCAACCGCACCTGCTCCGAAGGGCCTATGTCATCATACACGACGTGTATGAACGGCGCGTGCTCTTCGTCATCCTTCGCTCCACATAAAATGATTGAGGACACCACACGCACCAAGCCGAACGGCCTGCCTTCGCTCGGCAGTACCGGCACATGGATGCGATAGATTCTTTCTCCTCCATATCGCAACGAGACGAAAGCCAGCAACTCGTTTTCTATCTCCGGCGTATCGGCCTGAAGCTCGCGGATATAAAGCGTATCCTTCCTGCGGAATGCCATGATGAATCCAACCACCTTCTTATCCTTCTTGTAAAGGTAGCAGCCGCCGTTTTCGACTCGAAAATCTATCATATCGAACCGGATTTCCTTTGCGCTATGAAGCACACTCACCGCGTGGGTTTCCCACTTCTTGCGCAAATAGGAATACACCGTGTTGGCACTCTTCGCCTCACTGATGCACTTCGTGTCGAACATCGTGGACTGCAGGTGGATTTGCCGGTTCTTGACGAAGAAGGCTTCGCGAAAGCCCATCCGCTGATACACGTCAGAAAGCCATTTATCGGCAGGGACAAGGAACAAAAATCTATCACCCCGTCGCCGTGCCTTCTTGAAAGCCTTTTCCATCAACTCTTTCATCAGCCCTTGACGACGGAATTGCGGATGCGTACACACGGCGTATATATAAGAGGCACGCACCTCGCGCGTGTAAAACTTCACCGGCATCGACAGCAGGAACAGGAACGCCAATACCTGTCCGTCGCGCTCAATCGTCACCACATTGCTCGGGCTATAAAAGGTGTTGAGGAAAAGCTTGATGTATCGCTCCGAATCGATGAAGCATTTGCGCCAAAGCGCCATAATTTGTCGTTTACGTTGTACTCTCTCCATATCATCTTTTTTTAATTGCTGCACATTTTTCCAACAACAGTACGGGGTTATAGGAGAGCTTCGCTTGGCGGAGCCCCGGAATGCCCAAGTCCTCCTCCCGGTTCACATAGGTGAACGTTTCCGGGATGCGCGCGGCAAATTCTTGGTTGATGACCGCGTAGGAGCCTTCATACGCCGTGTCCGCCTTCTCCACATGGACGCCGAAGGTCGTCGCATTGATGGGCGACCCGTAGGTGAACGCCACCGGGCAGCCTCCGACGCGCAGCATCCCGCCCGTCAGTCCCAATGCCTCGAAATGCTCCAGCGCAAAGGTCATCGAGCGGCGTTCGGCGCTCAGTTCGTCGGCGTCCTCCTCCGTATGGTTCTGCCGATACCATTTCTTTTCGAAGGCGAGGCAATCGGCCACCAGCGCGGGGGTGAGCGGGAGGTATTCGTAGGCATACTGCTTTTTGAAGCGGTTCACGTGGTTGCGCTTCGGCTGCAGCTTCTTGCCCCGCAGCGTAGCCAGCTCTTCGCGCAAATAGATGTAATCGAAGTAGTCGCGCTCCGGGATAAAGGCAAAATCGTCGGCGAAAAGCTCCTGCAGGAGCCGTTTCGTGCGCGGCGTCACACCGAGCAGGCAGAGCGGATGCCCGTGCCGCAGCGAATCGGCTTCGAGCCATCCCACCGCTCTCCGGAAATCGCCTTCGCCGAACGGCCGCATATAGGCGATGCGTTTCTTATTCTCAATCCAGAAGCGAATCAGCAGAAAGCCCTCATGCACGGCATATTCGCTGCCGTAGAGGAACTGCCAGCTGCACATATTCGCAAACGCCAAATCGCAGTTCTGCAATTCCGACGAGAGGGTAAACGCCGTAATCTGCGCCCTGTCCGCCACCGTTATCGGCTTAAATTGTATCTCCATATATACTTGTTCAACTGTTTCGGGCATAAAGCTACAAAATAATCCGTACCGACCTGCCGCCCCGCCCATTTTTTTCGGAAAAAGTCGCCGTGCACCGGTCGCATGGCTTCCGTACTACTACGGAGAGGTGTTGCACCGGTGCATGAGTTCTCTGTACTACTTCAGAGCAGCTTTGCACCGGTGCATGAGTTCTCCGTACTACTTCAGAGCAGCTTTGCACCGGTACATGGGTTCTCTGAACCACTTCAGAGCAGCTTTGCACCGGTGCATGGGTTCTCCATACTACTTCAGAGCAGCTTTGCATCGGTGCATGGGCTCTCTGTACTACTTCAGCGGCGTTGCACCGGTGCAAAGCTCGCGAATTAAATAAAAAATATTAATATATGCCATAACAACAGCGTACGTCTGCCAATTTGCGCGCTCTCCGCACCAGTGCATGGATGCACCGTATGGAAAAGCTCCCCTGTCTTAGGGGAGCTCCCCGAAGGGGTGAGGGGTTTCTCCCATTTATTACTTATAAACATAACTCCGACATTCAAATCCTGACCCCTCAGTCACGCTTCGCGTGCCAGCTCCCCTAAAACAGGGGAGCTTTTCAAAAGAGACCTCAAATACGCTTATGCCATCTAACAAGAATCGGTTATATGCCACTCCGCCGCATACATTTCGGAAGAAATGGAGAAAATGACGAGAAAAACGCATTAAGGCGAACCGATTGATTGGCAATCGGTCGGAAATGTGTAATTTTGCGGGGCAAAGACAGACTTAATCAACACGGAGAACAATGAGAAAAGAGTTTATTATCTTCATTTGCCTATGGCTGTGCGGTTCGGCAATGCTCCGGGCACAAGACACCACCGCCATTATCCAGCGGACACCGCTCGCGCCGCCGCTCACGACGGAAGAGGTGTACAACGACTCGCTTTTCCACGTCGAGGAGGCGGAGTTGCCCGACTTGCGCCGGAAACTGGAAGAGATAAACCGCGAATATGCCGCGCCGATGCAGCCGACCGAACATCTGCTGCGCCTGCTGAACCGCGACGTGCTGGAGATGTGTCCCGAAGCGCTCGCCCTGCTGGCAGCGGCGCAAGACACGACCCACCGCTTCGACGAGACGGTCACCTTCCGCGACACCATTATCGTAGACCCGATTTTCATGCCGTTGGTGTTCCGCGGGGAAGAATTGCCCAAAGAGCAACGCTTCTACGACCCGTCGCTGCTGGCGCCGCGCTATACCCCGCGGCCGCTGCTGGAAACAGACTCGATTTTCGGCGATTACCTGACGCGGAAACGGACCGAAGAGCAGACCCTCGCCTACATGGAGGAAAACTATCCCGCGCAGTTCCGCTACTCGATGCGCATGATGCCCAAAGAGACCTTCAAGCCGAAAGTCATGCGGAAAGACCTGAAAAATAACTTCCCGCTCGAGATCAAGAGCGAAGTGAGCTTCGACGACGTCGAGGCGCCGCCCAAATTCATCCCCGAACGGCGCTACTGGACCTCCCACTTCGAGAGTTCCATGCAATTTGCCCAGAATTACATCTCCCCCAACTGGCATAACGGCGGAACCAGCTCGCTGAACCTCAACAACCGGGAGTATCTGACCTACAACTACGAAAAGGACCGCGTGAAGGTCGCCAACGAGGTGGAACTGAAGCTCAACGTCTATACGGCGCCGAACGACACGCTGCGGAACTACAAAGTGAGCGACAATCTGCTCCGTATCCACAGCAACATCGGTTACCAAGCCTTCTATAAGTGGTACTACACGTTCGACATGGAGTTCAAGACGCAGTTACTGAGCAGCTTCGAGGAAAATTCGAACGTAAAACAGGCAGGGTTCCTCTCGCCGTTGAGCCTCAACTTCGGTCTCGGTATGAAGTATGACCTCAACAAGACATTCGAGAAGAAACACAAGTCGCTGACGTTTAATATCAACATCGCACCGCTGTCTTATACGTACCGCAAGACCATCGACGCAGACATCAAGCGCGAGAGCCACTTCCAAGTGAAAAAGGACGGCACGTACCCGACATCCGAGAACCTGTTCGGTTCGACCATCAATGCGACGCTGAATTTCCAGTTCAACCGGAACGTGAGCTGGTATTCCCGCTTCTATTACAACACGAGCTATAAGCGTATCGAAGGCGAATGGGAAAACCGCTTCACCTTCGCATGGAGCCGCTTCTTTTCTACTAACATCACGGTGAATATGCGGTACGACGACGGAGTAGCGAAGCGCGACGACTTCGACAGCTATCTCCAGATAAACGAACTGCTGAGTTTCGGGTTTAATTATAAGTGGTGAGGAAGGAATTACGAATTTCGAATTATGAATTACGAATTGGAACCGGAAATTCGTAATTCGTAACTCATAATTCGTAATTCTTGTTTAAAACTGGCTACTTCCATCGAAGCAGTGGGTGCAGACCTTGCATTTCGGCAGGCCGATGGCCTCGATGAGTGTCTCCAGCGTATTGAACTTCAACGAACTCAACCCGAAGCGGTCGGCAATAATCTGAACCATCTTCTTGTATTCCGGCGAGTCGGTTGTCGCATATTTATCCAGATTCTTGTTCTCGTCGCCCTCCAGCTCCTTGATGATGCGGCGCGTAATCAATTCCAAATCGCTCTTCGACGAGGTGAAGCCGATAAACGGGCAACCGTAAATCAACGGCGGGCAAGCGATACGCATGTGTACCTCCTTCGCTCCATAATCATACAGAATCTTCACGTTATCGCGGAGCTGCGTACCGCGTACAATCGAATCGTCGCAGAACAGGATACGCTTGCCTTCCAACATGGCGCGGTTCGGAATCAACTTCATCTTCGCCACCAACGAGCGCATCTCTTGATTAGCCGGCGTAAAGCTGCGCGGCCAGGTCGGTGTGTACTTCGCAATCGCCCGGTGATAAGGCACGCCCTTGCCCTCGGCATAACCTAACGCCATGCCGACACCCGAATCCGGAATACCGCACGCGCAATCCACCTCCGATTCGTCCTTCTGCCCCATCTTGTAGCCGCTCAGGAAACGGACCTCCTCGACGTTCCGCCCCTCGTAACAGGAGACAGGGAAACCATAATATACCCACAAAAAAGAACAAATCTGCATCCGTTCATTCGGCTTGCGCATTTGTTCTATTCCTTCAGGTCGTAAGCGGACAATCTCGCCCGGTCCTATGTATTTGTCAATCTCGTAATCCAAGTTCGGCAGACTGCTCGACTCGCTGGTAGCGGCGTATGCCCCCTCCTTCTTCCCGATGACGATAGGCGTACGTCCCCACTTGTCGCGGGCAGCGATGATACCGTCTTCCGTCAGCAGCAACATCGAACAGGAGCCCTTTACCTTATTATATACATTCTCGATGCCTTCCACGAAATCTTTGCCTTGCGTAATCAGCAACGCGACCAATTCCGTCTGGTTCGTCTTTCCCGAACTCAACTCCGAGAAGTGCATGTTCGCATCCAGCAACTCCTTCTCCAACTCCGGGATATTATTAATCTTCGCTACTGTCACGATGGCAAATTTACCCAAATGAGAATTGATGACTATCGGTTGCGCATCCGTATCGCTGATGATTCCGACGCCGGCGTTCCCTACGAACTTAGGCAGGGACGCTTCAAATTTAGAACGGAAATAGGAGCTTTCAAGATTATGAATTGAACGTGTGAAACCCGCCTCCTTGTCGTAAGTCGCCATACCGCCGCGGCGTGTTCCTAAATGAGAATTGTAGTCTGTGCCGTAGAACAAATCCGTAACACAGGACGATTTCGAAATCGTACCAAAAAAACCACCCATTGTGTAATTACTTAAATATTTGATTTGAAATATGGCGCAAAATTACAAAATCTGCATTATTCGGACGCAGAGAATCCCTCTAAAAAACTGCTAAATCGTATCGCAGAGACGGAATACATATTTTAACATGACGCAATCGGTTAGATTTTCAATCATTTACCGATTATTTTCCGCCAACATGCGGAAAAATGCTTGCCGATTCAGAATTTATATCTACTTTTGCAGCCGGGTAAGTCCTACACGGCATGTAGTAAGCTTACCCATCTGCCTCTTTAGCTCAGTTGGCCAGAGCACGTGATTTGTAATCTCGGGGTCGTTGGTTCGAATCCGACAAGAGGCTCAGAAAAGAAGCGAGGAAAGGAAGACAACACTTCTCCTCGCTTTTTTTGCATACAATAATCACTACAACTCTAACATCAACGTCTATGAAAGTATTATTAGTAAACGGAAGTCCGCATCACAAGGGCTGTACCTACACGGCATTGCAAGAGATAGAAAAAGAATTGAATGCGCAAGGCATCGAAACGGAGATTTTCTGGATAGGCATCCGCCCGATTTCAGGATGCATGGGCTGTAATCAATGTTTGGAAACAGGAAGATGTTGCCTCACCGATTCGGTAAACCTTTTCTTGGACAAAGCTGAGAAAGCGGATGGCTTCATATTTGGCTCACCCGTCCATTTCGCTTCCGCTTCGGGAGCCCTCACCTCTTTCATGGACCGCGTCTTTTATGGCCGGGCTAAGATGTTTTCCAACAAACCCGCGGCAGCCATCGCCAGTTGCCGGCGCGGCGGCTCATCGACAACATTCGACCAACTGAACAAATACTTTACCATCAGTAATATGCCGGTTGTCTCCTCCAACTATTGGAACACAGTACATGGAAACACGCCGGAAGAGGTGGCACAAGATATCGAAGGCCTGCAAACCATGCGTATCTTAGGACGTAATATGGCGTGGCTCTTAAAATGTATCGAGGCAGGAAAGCAAGCAGGAATCAATCCGCCGGCATTCGAAGCGCGGACAAATACGAATTTTATCCGCTAACAATGGCATATCGCTGGCGTAGCCCTTCAAAAAGCCGCTGCCGCTGCCGGCGGCAGGAACATTTCGCGGACCTTCAAAAAGCCGCTGCCGGCGGCAGGAACATTTCGCGGACCTTCAAAAAGCCGCTGCCGGCGGCAGGAACGTTTCGCAGACCTTCAAAAAGCCGCTGCCGACGGCAGGAACATTTCGCAGACCTTCAAAAAGCCGCTCCCGACGGGAGGAACGTTTCGCGGACCTTCAAAAAGCCGCTCCCGACGGGAGGAACGTTTCGCGGACCTTCAAAAAGCCGCTGCCGGCGGCAGGAACGTTTCGCGGACCTTCAAAAAGCCGCTGCCGGCGGCAGGAACGTTTCGCGGAC
>CASEMX010000013.1 GCA_949289155.1 uncultured Parabacteroides sp. | reverse complement strand
GCTTTCGCTGTTAGCGCAAGCCTCTCGCAGCTCTGCAAAATGCTTTCGCTGTTAGCGCAAGCCTCTCGCAGCTCTGCAAAATGCTTTCGCTGTTAGCGCTATTTCAAAAAACAGGAAGCGGAACCCGGAGCGTGAACTTTTTATCCGCTGCACATGCACTTTCGACCGGATGTTTTGGAAATAATCTCGGTTATAATCCCTACATTTGCGGGAAACTTTATTCCAATTTATTTACGATGAAAACATTATTTTACCCTTTGGTATTGGCTTTCATAGCCATTTCCGCGCTGTCTGCCCAGACGCGCGTTGTCGCCCATCGCGGTTTTTGGGATTGCGAGGGTTCCGCCCAGAATTCAATCGCCTCTTTGGTCAATGCGCATGAAGCGCAGGTCTATGGTTCAGAACTGGATGTGATAATCACCGCCGACGGTGTCCCGGTAGTCCATCATGACGATTCGATTCAGGGATTGCGCATCGAAGAGGCGGATTATGCGCAGATAAAGGACCTGCAACTTTCGAATGGCGAGGTGCTTCCTACGCTGGAGAGCTATTTGCAGCGGTTTCTTACCCTGCCGGATATGAAATTGGTGGTCGAAATCAAGCCGCATCTGCGGATTGTGAACGAAGACCGTGCCGTGAATGCAGTGGTTTTTCTGATTCAGAAGTACCAATTGGAGGATAAGGTGGATTATATCTCCTTTAGCATGAATATTTGCAAGGAGCTGGTAGCACGAGTGCCCTATGCTTCGGTGGCTTATCTGAATGGCGAGGTTTCTCCGGCGGATTTAAAAGTTTTGGGAATGAATATGGATTACCATTATAAGGTATTCGAGAAGCATCCGGGTTGGATTGCAGAGGCAAAAGCCTTGGGCGTGACGGTGAATGTCTGGACCGTCAATGACGAAGCAGTGATGAAGTCGCTCATCGAACAGGGGGTGGATTTCATTACGACGGACAAGCCGGTCGAACTGAACCGGCTGCTTCATCCTTAAAAAGAAAAACCGGATGGCCGTGACGGGGCATCCGGTTTTCTTTTATCGAGAGGTTAGGACTTCTTTACCTCTTTATAGATGGAGTAACCTACGGCTGCAAGCAGGAGCAAGAGAATCAGAAAGCTGCTATAAGACTCTATGTTTGCCGCAATGATATATCCTTTCGGAAGGAATTCGAATACGACCTCATGCTCTCCGGCGGGGATACGCATTGCCCGGAGCGTCCAGTCCGCCCTCAGATGTTCCGCCGGTTTTCCGTCGATTGTAGCCTGCCATCCCGGTTGATAATAGATTTCCGAGAAGACCGCCAGCTGTTCGGTCGCGGCTTTTGTCGCATAAGTCAGCTTGTTCGGATGATAAGCGGTCAGTTCGATGGTCGCGGATGAGTCCGGTTGCGGAACGAATCCCTCCAATTGCGCCGCGAACCGTTCATCGACTACGGCAGTCCGTTTCGGGTCGATTTGGTCCAACGCCGCTATCTCAGCATCCGCATTGGCTACGGTTTTTACCTCATTGACGAACCAAGCATTCCCGTCTGCATAGGGATTGACCAGCGGCGGATATTGCGGATTATAGATAATGTAGCGCGTATTCAGCATATTCAACGACGGACAAGCCGCAAATACCGGCAGGAAGTCAGCCGTGCTTTTTACATTTTGGAAAGCTCCGATGATGGAATTGACCTCCTTTTGCAGTCGATAATCGATAAGTTCCTGATAACGTCTCAACTTTGCCGCATGATATCCGCCGATGGAGTGGTGGAAATAGGAGGTTGAGGTATCTTGGAACGGGTCGTTCAGATTTAATACGCGGTACGAGCTCTTATCTTTCAGGATTTCCTTGTCAGCGACCGACTCTTTGTAATAATTCTTCACTTCCTGTTTCGGGACAAAGTCATCATGGCTCAAGAACCGCTTATCGACTTTCCAAAGGTCGGTCAGAATCAGGAACACCATGGCGACACCGAGCCACATTGCCGCACGAGGTTTCGTCTTGTATCGGTAATAGGTGAGAATCGCTACGGCAGAAAGGATAATATATATCAATGAGCGCCAAGCATCCGACGAAGCCATCGCCTCGCGGTCTATCAGCAACGCGTTATAAAGGTTGTCCGGCAATTGGTAATATTGGTCATAAGTAGAACGGAAGTCCAACAGCAGGCTCGGCATCAGGCAGACAATCAGCGAAAGTCCGCCGGTAAGGATAAGTGCGCCGTATAATCCCCGTTTGAAGAGTGGTGTCTTCACCTTTCCGTCCATTATCTCTTTCAATCCCCATATTCCGATTATCGGAGCGACCAGTCCGGGAATCACTAATGCCATCTCCACTGTGCGGAATTTGTTGTACATTGGCAGATGATGGAACATAAAATCGTTGAACCAATCCATATTTCTCCCTAAAGCAAGGAAAGTAAGGAAGAGTGCACCGGCAAACATCCACCACTTCATGGAATCGCGGATGACAAACATGCCTAATACAAACAGAAAACATACCACTGCTCCGAAATATACCGGACCGGAAGTGAAACTCTTATCGCCCCAATAGGTAGGAGCCGCGATTTCTTGTCCGACTTTTGCGCCCGCTTTCTTCGCTTCTTGGTAAAACTCGGAATCTTGTCCCAATGGCGTGCCTGAAGCTGAACCGTAAGCGTTCGGAATAAGCAGTGTCATCAGCTCCATCTTGCCATAACTCCATGCAAAAGCATAATCTTTATCTAATCCGCTGGATTTCTTTTCGACTTTCCCTTCAGCATCCGGCTTAGGAGTCAGTTCGGAAGTTCCGCGGGTGGAATGTTGCCCTAAATCCCAATGTGCATATAGGTTTTTTGCACCCGGAAGGACTGCAACTGCCGCACATACAGCCATAATCGCCGTTACTTTTCCTAATTCTGCAAATTGTTTGCTGCGGAGCATCTTCACCAAATAACCTAAATAAATGAAGAAACAAAGCAACACCAAGTAATAAGTAATCTGAATATGCCCGTTTCCGAGAGATAATGCCACGCCCAGCAAGAAAAGAATGGCTCCCCAGAAATGTTTCTTCTTGAATAGAAGCGTCATGCCGGCTAATGTCAGCGGCATATAGGCAATCACGTAGGCTTTTACGATATGTCCGGCCTGAATAATAATAATATTGTAAGAAGCCAATGCGAAAGCAAAAGCTCCTGCTAACGCCAGCCACCAACTGGCGCCCATTATGCACATTAATAAATAGAAGCATACCAGTCCGACGAATACCATCGAAGCGTCGCTATAACTGATAGATTTGAACAGTTTATCGACAATTGAATAGCGCGGCAGGTCGGGAGCCGGATTTCCATAGCCCGAAACGTAAGGCATTCCGCCGAACATGGCATCCGACCAAGCACTAAATTCTCCCGGTTCGGCAGTGTCGGCGTATTGTCCCATCTGACTATTGCCCATACCCGAAGCTTTGATATCATCGCCCTGTCTCAAAGCTTTTCCATCCAAAACAGAAGGAGAAAAATAAACAATCGTAGCCAAAAGCAGTATCAATAGCGCTACGATATGTTTCATCCATTTTTTTAATAATTCCTGCATATAATTTGTCCTTTGTAATTAATCTGTAGATATATTCGTTTTTGATAGAAAGATACTTGCCTGCTTGGTTGTCTTTTACACTATTTTCTTGAAACATTTCGCCCAATAAAAACGTAGAGCAAACCAAACGTGCGATAAAACGGTGGCAAATTTACCATAATATTTGCACATAATCGCATAACGCTCTTTTAAAGAAGCTTTGCGTTGCGTTGTACTGATGCCCGCTTCGAGGAAGTGTGACAAAATAAGGTGAGTGTTGTAAATATTCGTGGCTTGTTTCAGGCAGCGGATGCACCAATCGTAGTCGGCGCTGAGGCGATAAGTCAAATCATATTCCGGAGTTATCTCCCGTTTGACGATAAAAGATTGATGGCAGACCAGCATTCCCATTCGGAAGCTCTTCCAAGTTAATTTTTTAGGTGTTTTGAGCCGGCGCATTCCTAAACGTTTTCCGTTTTCATCAACGATAGCTGTCTCGCCATATAAGATATCCGGAAGTTGTTTTTTCTTTCCGATTTTCATTGCAATCCGTTGGAGTGTATCCGCATTCGATAAAGTGTCTCCGGCATTGATGAAACAGACATAATCGCCCGTTGCATGGTGTAATCCCTTGTTCATCGCGCTGTAAATACCTTCGTCCGGTTCACTAATCCAGAATGAAATGCCCGGTGCATACTGTTTGATGATGTCGATAGTCCCATCTGTCGAGGCGCCGTCAATAATAATATATTCAATATTCGGGTAAGATTGACTGAGTATGCTCAGTATGGTCCTCTCCAACCAGCGGCTGGCATTATAAGTAACTGTTATAATTGTAAATTTAATGGATGTATTCATAAAAATATTCCGATTTATTTCAGTCTAAGAACTCTTCTATATGATAACGCGGACGATGTTTGACCTCCAAATAGATTTTGCCAATATATTCTCCGGTAATGCCGATGGCAATCAGGATGAGGCTGCCCAGAAACCAAATGGAAATCATCAAAGAGGCCCAACCTGCAACGGTTTCCCCATGAAACCAAGAATGCAATGTGTATCCGATAGCAATCAGACTGCATAACAAGAAAAGAATTCCCAACGAAGCAATCACTCGTAACGGACGTATCGAAAAAGAGGTAATGCCATCGATGGCAAAATTGAGCATTCGATGGAAAGAGTATTTGGAATTTCCTCCGCTGCGTCCGTTCCGATCGTAATAAACCGTAGCGGAGGGATAACCTAATAATGGGACAATTCCACGCAGGAACAGATTTCGTTCCCCATATAACCCTAATTGTTTTACCGCCCGTTGGCTCATCAGTCGGAAATCGGCGTGATTATAAATCGTTTTGGCCCCTAATGCCGCCATTAATTTGTAAAATGCACTGGCCGTTTGTCGTTTGAAGAAGGAATCAACCTCCCGGGAGCGACGAACGCCATATACAATATCGAAGCCCTCCCGGAACTTATCAATCATCTCCTCAATAGCTGCGATATCATCCTGCAAATCGGCATCAATCGAGATGAAAATATCCGCTCGGTCGCAGATTTTCATCAATCCGGCCATTAATGCATTTTGTTGTCCTGCGTTTGCAGCCAGATTCAAGCCTTTGATAAAGGAATTTTCAGTATGGAGTTGTTGGATTACCTGCCAACTCCGGTCAGAACTGCCGTCATTTATGAAAAGCAAGAAACTATTTTCGGCAATCTTCTGTTTTTCTACCAAATTCTGTAATAATTGCATCAGAATTATCGCTGTATTATGCAATATCGGCTCTTCATTATAGCAGGGAATGAGGAGGACTAAGTGCGGAAGTCGGGGCAATATAGTCATGAGATTTGTTTTTCTGTATTAGCAATATATAAATTTCTTCTTATTACTTAACTTATTTCCTGATAAAGGTGCATGTATTGTTTGGCAACGACCTCTTCAGCATAACAGCGGGTTACCTTTTCTATGCAAGCAGAAGAAAGCTTTTGCTTATCGGGATAATCCAGCACCCATCGGATGCCTTTTGCCAAATCATCGGCATCCATATATTTTGCGACATATCCATTCAATTGATGGTCTATCATTTCCGGTATTCCCCCTGTATTAAATCCTACACAAGGCGTACCACACGCCATCGCTTCCATAATTGTGTTGGGGAGATTATCCTCTAAAGACGGAATAATAAACATATCTGCACTTGAATAAGCCGAAATGATTTGTTCGGTATCTGATAAATAACCTAATATATGGGTTCTAAAAGGAAGAAGAGTTATTAATTCATCTCCACTATTGCCCATAAGTACAATCTCAATAGTCGAGTTCAATGAAAATTTCCGGCAAGCTTCTATTAAATAAGTAGCTCCTTTTCGTTTATCTGATATTTTAGCTGCTCCAAAAAGAATAAGTCGTTTATCAATTGGGAGTCCAAGTTCTTTTCTGGCTATTATTTTTTCTTTAGGCTGGAAAATGGTGGGAATAGCGTTTGGAATGGAATGAAAATGAGCTTTTTGTAATAATCCACTTTCTTTTGCCTGTTGTGTTATCCATTGGCTACAACCAACGAAATGGATAGTTGAATAGCTTATCTTTTCTTTTTGCTGAGCTACTTGGTGGGATAAATCCCATAGTGGATGTTCCAACATGGGGCACTTGCGGCATTTATCTTTATATTTTACGCATTTATCCGGATAATGGCAAATACTTGTGGCCGGCCAAAGGTCGTGCATTGTCCAAACAATTGGTTTCCCAGATTCTGTAATTTTTTTGATGTCAGATAAGGATAAAAAGCCTTGATTAATCCAATGCAGATGAATAATATCTACATTTTTAAAAATAGATAATTGGGTGATATCTACTCCTGTGTTGGCGATTGATATTTGAAATAGGTGTTTTTTCGAAAACCTATTGCAGATAAATATTATCAGACGTTCCCATACGAAACGTAAATAGTTTAGCTTTTTGTTTATATAGGAGGTATTTACGGAAACAATGGATGTATTGTCGGTTTGCTTGTCTCGCACCAACATCTTAACCTTTGTTCCTTGTTTTTGTAAGGCTTGCATTAGCCGATTGGCGGCAACTGCAGCTCCACCGGCACGTTCGGATGTATTCAAGAATAGGATTTTCATTCCGGTTGTTGATTAGAGTTGGTCGATAAACAGGAGATTTGGTTATTTGCAAGGTTAACCAATTGATGTATTTCCGGGATATGCTGATGATAACGTTCATAAAGTTTATGACCATTGCGTGCAGATTGTTCTTTTGTGAATGAACTGTTCCAAAGACGCATCCCTCCTACGCTTAGAGAGGTAAATTTAGCATTATATCTGGCTACTTTTAGTCCGCAAAGCCATGCTCGGGCGCAAAGTTCGTAATCATCGAACTGGAAAGGCGCAAAAGAGAAATCAATATGTTCTAAATATTTCAAGAACAGTTCTTTGTTTATCCACATGGGGGCGCGATTTACTGCAGGAACAAATGAAAAGGAGGAAGATAATAATTGGTATTTTCCGCCATGTGCATATTCTTTATCCGTTTCGAATACTATATCCAGCCCATCTTTACCACCTAAGATTGCCAAATGTGGATATTGTTCAAAATAATGAATGGCCAGATCAACCCAATCTAAGTTTGCAAAGTCATCATCGTCCTGAAGTAAGGCTACATATTTGCCATTTGCTAATCGGATAGCTTTATCGTACATGACATTCTCGTATAAATCGTTGCTACGAAGCAGAAATTCATTTGCTCCATCCAACAAACGCATTAAACGTTCCGTATGAGAAAAATTCGAACCGTCATCTATTACGATAATCTCCATATCAGAATATTTGCGGAGCTTAGAAACAATATGACTTATTTGCAAACTTTTATTATGCGATTGCAAAATCACGCTTACTAAAGGTTCATTTTTGTACCCTTTGGCAGTCCACGTCGCGTACGATTTCTTATTTTCAGTCAACTTCAAACGCTTTTGCAAAGCCAAACGGATTTTTTCGATAAAAAGTCTCATGATTTGTGCAAAATATAAGATCGAATGCCTTGTTTATCCTATTTGATTTTAATTCTATTGCGCTTCCAATTCTTTTGCACGGAACGCCATGGCGTAAAGATGCATTTGTTTTACCATTGCGACCAATCCGTTGGAACGGGTAGGAGAGAGATGTTCTTTCAGGCCTATTTTTTCAATAAAATAGAGGTCAGTATCCAGAATTTCTTGTGGCGTATGGTTGGATAAAACATTAATGAGCAACGATACAATGCCTTTTACAATTACAGCATCGCTTTCTCCTTGAAAGATAATCTTTCCATCCACATAATCTGCTTGCAACCATACACGACTTTGGCATCCCTCTATCAGATTACTCTCTGTTTTATATTTTTCATCCAATGGAGGCAGACTATTGCCCAAGTCTATTAACAAAGCATATTTGTCCATCCAATCATCGAAGGTTGAAAATTCTTCGATTACATTGTCTTGTAGTTCGTTTATTGTCATCGTTTAATAATTATATATTACTTCCATTATTGTTTGTCCGACCGCTTTTAAAGTTTCTCGGTCAATAATTTGCATATTATCGTTTACTGTGTGCCAATAACTTCCGAAACCATGTTCTGCTTCCGGATTTGTGTTGATAATATCCAGGCAAGGGATATTCCGTCCGGCTATTACATACTGATGGTCGTCCGTAATGGCTCCTCCATCGGCATTAATAAAGAATTTTCCGTATTCCAGATTGCGCGCAGTGTCCCAAACTTTATCTACATACCGGGCTGCGTAACGCATTGAAGTATATTCTTTGTAAAATGTAGCACCTTTGCTTCCGACCATGTCCAATAAAATGCCAAAGTCTGCATTATAATTGGGTACGTGTGGGTTTTTCGCCCAGAATTGCGAGCCTAAACACCATGTATCCGGCTTATATTCTTGTACAAATTCGGGTGTTCCATAATCTTCTGCATCGAAAAAGATAATGTCAATCCCGATTTCAGGAGCTTTTTCCCCTAAATGGCGAGCAATTTCCAATAATACGCCAACGCCGCTGGCTCCGTCATCGGCTCCATCAATTGGTGTTTTATGTTTAGTAGGATTTGCATCATGATCGGCGTAAGGACGCGAGTCCCAATGGGCGAATAATAGAATTCTTTTTGGGGCTTCCGGATGATAAGAACCTATAATATTCCGTGCTGATAGAGGAGTATCGTCATAAGCCTTGACCGTCATAGTTTGTTGATGGACTTTAGCTCCGAAATGTTCCAACTTTTCCGCTAAATAATCACCACATTTTCGGTGCGCTTCCGTATTTGGTACGCGCGGACCGAATTGCACCTGTTTTTCAACAAAGCAATAAGCGCTATCTGCGTTAAATACGGGCGTAGTCGTGGTTGGAATGCTTTGTTTAACTTCCGTTGTCGTCGAAACTGCCGTATTACTTGCAGAACGATTGCTACAAGAGAGCAGTGTTGTCGCAGCCAATAAGTAAAATAATCGCACCATTGTATTTTGTTTTTAGAGTTATCATTAATTATTATTGGAGGCGTTTTGTACTTTGCGCATTACCCGCAAGAAATTCGCGCCCCATATTTTACTAATATCTGTTTCCGAATAACCATGCTCCAGTAATTTGCAGGTGATATTGATGAGTTCATTGCTGGAACGGCAACCGATTAGTTCGCCATCTCCATCAAAATCTGAACCTATGCCGATATGGTCGATACCAATCAAATCGACAATATGGTCGATATGGCGAATAGCATCGCTTAACGAAGCTTTTTCTGCCTCCGGATGGATGAATCCTTTATACAAACAAAGTTGTACAACGCCGTCGTGGGTAGCTAATGCTTTTAATTGGTCATCTGTTAAATTACGAGGATGATTACATAATGCTCGTGCAGAAGAATGTGAGGCAATAATGGGTTGTTCACTACAATCAAGCACATCGTAAAATGTTTTTTCTGATGCGTGGGAGACATCGACCATGATTCCTAATCGATTCATCTCATGGACTACTTCTTTTCCGAAAGGACTTAATCCATTCCATTCGTTATTTCCTCGTGCAGAATCGCAAATATCATTATCTCCATTGTGGCAAAGAGTGATATAGCGGACACCTATTTCTTGGAAGCGAGTAATATTCGACAAATCCTTGCCAATCGCATAACCATTCTCGACACCTAAACAGATTGCTTTCTTTCCTTCCTGTTTGAGTCGGATTAAATCATCTGGAGTATAGGCTATTCCTACTCGATTAGGGTTTAATTCTTCCTGTCGCTTGACTTGCGAGAGACGTTCCAGAGCATATTCGGTCGCCTGTTTCAAAGATTTGTCATCGCGAGTCCCTTGCGGGATATAAGCGACCATAAAAACGGCATCGATTAATCCCTCTTCCATGAAAGGCAGATTGACCTTCCCTCCCTCTTTCTTTCCAATATTGAAAGTTTGCGGGAATATCATCGGCGTATCGGTATGTGAATCTAATGTGATAATACGGTGGTGAATCTGCTTTGCCTTGCGGAACAAAGAGGCATTATGGATAAATTTACGAAATAATTCCTTCGCATTTTCATCTTGATGGATAGCCAAAGCTTCCGGATGCCATTGTACACTGAATATTGCCTTTTCTTGATGGCGAATACCTTCATTAATGCCATCCGGAGCTACAGCCGTCTCAATAAATTCCGGTGCAATCTTTTGGATAGCTTGATGATGGAAAGAATTGACAAAAATAGTGTCCTGATTCTCTAATTTTACGGAATGAGAAACCTGTTCTCGTGGAAACTTCTGGCTATGTTTCAGCAAAGGATGCTCATTTTGGGTATAAATATCTTGCCATACATTTCCTCCGAAAGCAATATTCAGCATTTGATGCCCGCGACAAATTCCCATTATCGGTATTTGGCGGTTTGAAGCCAATCGGATTAAACATAAATCAAATGTATCCCGGAATGTATCGCCATCTTGTAAGGCTGGAATCGGTTCTTCTTGAAGGAACAAAGGATTGATATCCCCTCCGCCGCTCATCAAGAGCCCATCCAAACCATTAACTATTGTTGTCAATGCTTGTAAATCGGTAAGCGCAGGAATGATTACGGGTGAACCTCCGGCTTGAAGGACTGATTGCACGTAGGTTTCAGCTACACAAGCCTGTCCCTCTTTTCGGTTTGCCGATATTCCAATGCGAGGTAATTCTTTCTCACACCAGAAAGAATCTACCTCTTGGAATAAATCGTTGATATGGAACGACGGTTTCATCTTTCAATTATGCATCAATATTGGCATAAGTTGCATTTTCTTCAATAAATTCGCGACGCGGACCTACATCTTCTCCCATTAACATTGAGAATATTTGGTCAGCTTCTGCGGCATTATCAATAGTAATCTGCTTTAATGTGCGATTTTCCGGATTCATTGTTGTTTCCCATAACTGGTGGTCGCTCATTTCACCCAAACCTTTGTAGCGTTGAGTCGTGATTTGTTTCTCATCTCCTCCACCATATTTCAGGATAAAGGCTTGGCGTTGCTGATCTGTCCAACAATATTCTTCTACCTTACCTTTCTTGCATAAATATAATGGCGGTGTAGCCAGATAGACATAGCCATTTTCAATCAAAGCGCGCATACGACGGAAAAAGAAGGTTAAAATTAATGTAGCAATATGACTTCCATCCACATCGGCATCGGTCATAATGATGACTTTATGGTATCGCAATTTATCCATATTTAGAGCTTTTGGATCTTCTTCCGTACCAATTGTAACTCCCATTGCGCGGAAGATATTCTGAATCTCCTCACTCTCGAATATTTTGTGATCCATCGCTTTTTCCACATTTAGGATTTTACCACGTAAAGGTAGGATAGCTTGGAATTTACTATCGCGTCCCTGTTTGGCTGTACCGCCGGCAGAATCTCCCTCGACCAAGAATAATTCGCAAACGGACGCATCTTTTGACTGGCAATCCGCCAATTTCCCCGGAAGTCCGCCACCTGTCATTGGCGATTTGCGGAGAACCTGCTCTCTTGCCTTGCGGGCTGCTTGGCGAGCCGAAGCCGCTAAGATAACTTTTTCAACGATTGTTTTCGCCTCTTTCGGATGTTCCTCCAGATAATACCCTAATGCTTCGCCTACAGCTTGATCTACAGCTCCTGTTACTTCGTTGTTCCCTAATTTTGTCTTAGTTTGTCCTTCAAATTGAGGCTCCGCTACTTTGATTGAGATAACAGCTGTCAGTCCTTCTCGGAAGTCATCGCCCTGAATTTCTACTTTTGCTTTCTCCAATAGCTTAGAATCCTCCGCATATTTTTTCAATGTGCGCGTCAGACCGCGTCGGAAACCGGCAACATGCGTTCCCCCTTCGATTGTATTGATATCGTTTACATAAGAAAAGACACTTTCGTTGTAAGAAGTATTATATGTCATAGCTACTTCTACCGGAATTCCTTGTTTTTCTGTAACGATATGGATTACATCCGGAATCAGTTTCTCTTTTGAACGGTCAATATATTCGACAAATTCCATCAATCCTTTCTCAGAATGGAAGGTTTCAGATTTATAAGAGCCATCTTCTTTGATCATTCGCTTATCTGTCAAACGCAATGTGATTCCTGCGTTCAAGAAAGCCAATTCCCGCAAGCGAGTCGCTAATATGTCGTATTTATATTCGGTTACTGTAAAGATACTTGCGTCAGGTTTGAAAGTAATGGTTGTACCAGTTGAGTCTGCATTGCCGACAATTTCTACATCATGCAGCGGTTTCCCGCATGAAAATTCCTGCATGTAGACATGACCATTACGACGGACTTCTGCTTTTAAGTAGGTAGAAAGTGCATTTACGCAAGAAACTCCGACGCCGTGCAGACCTCCAGAAACTTTATAGGTCCCTTTATCAAATTTTCCTCCGGCATGTAGGACTGTCAATACCACTTCCAATGCCGATTTCCCCTCTTTCTCATGAATATCGACTGGGATACCTCGACCGTTATCCGTTACGATAATCGAATTGTCCTCATTGATTATTACATCGACCATTGTACAATATCCGGCCAATGCTTCGTCGATAGAATTGTCAACCACTTCGTAAACCAAATGATGGAGACCTTTTTCACTAATATCGCCAATATACATTGCCGGTCTTTTGCGTACGGCTTCTAATCCTTCAAGCACCTGAATACTATCTGCAGAATATTCTGAAGACGCATTCTTAATTTCTTCACTCATGAGCCTATCTTTAATTAAATCTGTTATATTCTTTCCTTATTCGTAATTAAGCTAACAAATATATGGATATTTATTGAGATAGCCACAATTCCTCTCGGAATATTTTTAGCATATTTTCTGAAAATTCAAGGTGTAAACATTTCTTTTCCTTTTTTAAATTGAAGCGGCAATCTTCTTAGAAAAAGTAGGATTGGAATCCTTGAAAAACATCGGTTATTCCCAGAAAAATAGCCGATATTTTAGGCAATATACCCTTATCTTTTTGCATGAATAATATGCTTTTCTTTTTACTTGCGATTTTGTCGCTCTGCCCCGGAAAAGAAACGGGGAATATATTGTGTAAAACACAAAAGGAGAATACAAAAACTTGTATTCTCCAACTGGAGTAGCCCGTGGGGGAATCGAACCCCCCTTTCAAGAATGAAAATCTTGCGTCCTAACCGATAGACGAACGGGCCATCCTAATAAGATTACTAACTAATCTTTATATCTTTTGTAATTCCCTTACTTCGCTAATGAATTAACGTGCTTAGCTAACTTAGATTTCAAGTTGCCGGCCTTATTCTTATGGATAACATTCTTCTTCGCCAACTTATCCAACATAGAACAAACTTTAGGGAATAAAGCTTGTGCTGCATTTAAATCTTCAGTTGCACGCAAATCACGCATTGCATTACGTGCAGTCTTCGCGCAATATCTATTACGCAGACGTCTTACGTTTGTCTGTCTGATTCTTTTAATTGATGACTTATGATTTGCCATTTCTCAGAAATTCTCTTTAATTTTTAATCCTGTTTATTGTAGCCCGTGGGGGAATCGAACCCCCCTTTCAAGAATGAAAATCTTGCGTCCTAACCGATAGACGAACGGGCCATCCTAGCTATATTAATACGCTTGATAAGCATTATTTCTCGATTGCGAGTGCAAAGGTACGCTTTCTTTTTAAACTGACAAAGCATTTCATGAGAAAAAAGGAGTATGTGTCTATTTTTAACTTCTGTTTAGAAGATGCTTAGGACTATTATACAAAAGATAATGGGTATAAAAGACTGTTTGTCAGAGATGTATAATAAAAGCTTTCTTTATTGGGAGAAAGGGGGTATCTTTGTCGGGGACTTTATGGGTCCGGTTATCTTAAAAAAAGGATAGTTATGTTTTTCAGTACTCGTGGAATCGTGTTGCATTCGATTCCTTATAAAGATTCATACGCTATTATATATATGTACACGGAGTCATTTGGACGGGTATCTTATATGGTGTCCCGTAACCGCGGGAAAAAGAGTTCGGTGCTCAAGTCGTTGTTTATTCCTCTTTCAGTACTTGATTTGGAAGTCGAACATTTCAACAAGCGCGATATCCATCGAATCAAAGAAGCACGGCTTTGTTTTCCGCTCCAACAGATTTTGTGCCATCCGATAAAGAATGTTTTGGCACTTTTCCTTTCGGAGGTTCTTTTCCGTGCCGTGAAGGATACGGAACCTGACGAACGTTTGTTTCGTTTCATTTATGATTCGATTCAAGTGTTGGAATATACGGATAAAGGCATCGCGAATTATCATCTGGTGTTTTTATTTCATCTTTTGCGTTATTTGGGCATCTTTCCGAATGTAACGCATCGGCAAGAGGAAGTTTACTTTGACCTGCAAAATGGAGTGTTTACTTCCGTGCCTCCCTTGCATACTCATTACTTAGGAATAGAAGAGACGAAGATATTTAATCGATTATTGAAAATTACATACGAAAACATGTCGCTTTATACCTTCTCCCGTCAAGAACGTGTCCAGATTATTCAAAGGATTCTCGAATACTATCATTTGCATTTGCCGGATTTCTCTGAAATTAAGTCACTTTTCGTCCTGCGAAGCCTTTTTGATACATGATAAACCCGCAAACTGTTTTGATATTTACCAAAAAGGTCTTAATTTTGCCGTTCAAAAATAACGCCCTTGTAGTTCAACGGATAGAACGATGGTTTCCTAAACCGTAAATTTGGGTTCGATTCCCAACAAGGGTACAATATTTAAAGGGAAGAAGAGATTGAGGCCACCCGGCATTTGTTATTGATTGCACCGGGTGGCTTTTTGTTTATTCTTCTAATACCTCGTCTATGTATCCATCCCATTCGGAGTCGATATTTACGGAGAATTCCCCGTCAACAATTCTTGCGGTATATAAAGTTCCGGTATATCGAGTAATTTTGTTCCGATAGATTGGGACATTGGTTAGGGTGCGTGTCCGTTCTATTTCTTCCTCTTCTGTTAATGCGCTGAGAGTTATGGCATCAATAAAGGAGGATTCGGCAGATTCATCTTTCTCAGGAACGAATGTATAGAATATTTGGCTGACAAGCGTGCCGGGATTTCGGTCTTCTGCCGTAAAGATGTAGGAATAGTTCAGGGGTATCGTCGCATCGGATGTCGTTCCGTCTAATAAGTTAATGGTATTATACAGGCAAGAAGTTTCGATATTGAAATGGTGCACCTGTTCGGGGACTTCATCGCTTGGATGGAATTCCACTCCGGCGATTGCTCGTTGGATGCTGAAGGAGAAGCTTTGGTTGGTTTCTCCGGCTTCGATTTCGAATTCTTCATTTCCCCAAAATGTGTCGTTGATTTTAGGGAACGTAACCACATTCGTCTCTTCCGAAAATTGGGCATCTTCTACACTGTGCGCCAAGAAAGATATTTTGTATATGCCGGCTGTGAAACTCTCTTGTAAAGAAAATTGTGCAGAGCCGTCCGGTCCTACATTTATCTCCTTCCGTGCGTGGCGGAGATAGGTCCCTTCGGCATCATAGACGGCGTAATCTACGAAAGTCAGTGTCGTAGTCGGTTGGGTAACCTCTGTTCCGGAGCCGGGTTCCTCTGTTGTTTCGCTTTTCTGGGGTGTCGGCTCCTCCGGAGCGTTTCCGGGGATGGCGCGCGTCGTTCGGAACGGGGAAATTTCCTGCCGCAATGATACATTGAATTGTACGATAACCTCTTGTTCTTCGAGATTTGTTTCAGTGAAGGAATCTTGTTCGCAACTTGTCCACAGAAGCAGACCTAATGATAAAATAGCTACATGTTTTCTCATAGCAGGTTTATGTTTTTAAAAGATTAATAAATTATTTTCGCCGTAAAAGTAGAAAAAATATAGGATATAATGCAAATTTTGTCGGGATTTTTTTGTGAAATAATCAATTATAAAAGGATAATAGCCGGGAGTGGGGAGAAGGCGATGGGAAGTTTCTCTTCTGGATTGAATATAATTCGATATTCTTCGGTTAAATTGAGTTAATGATAGCTACTTTGTGATACATAGTATTTGTATAATCTCTATATTTGTCCGTCGAAAAAGCAAGAAGTAAATAAAATCGGATATTCTGTAGCTTTTTTGTAACATTAGAAGGGTTGATTGCGTCTAATAGCAAAATAATGCATATGATAGAACTTCGAAATATAAACAAAACGTACTATAATGGAGCACCGCTTCACGTTCTGAAGGGAATCGATTTAGATATCCGGAAGGGGGAAATGGTTTCTATTATGGGAGCTTCCGGTTCCGGCAAGTCGACGTTGCTGAATATATTGGGTATCTTGGATACCTACGATACCGGAACCTATACATTGAACGGGCAGCTGATTAAAGACCTGAGCGAGAGCCGTGCCGCCGAGTTGCGGAATCGCATGATTGGTTTCGTTTTCCAGAGCTTTAATCTGATTTCGTTTAAGAATGCCGTCGAGAATGTGGCGCTTCCGCTTTATTATCAAGGTGTCAGTCGGAAGAAGCGTAACGCTATGGCGATGGAATACTTAGATATGGTCGGATTGAAAGATTGGGCGGAGCACATGCCCAACGAAATGTCCGGCGGACAGAAACAGCGTGTGGCGATAGCGCGTGCGTTGATTGCCCAGCCGCAGATTATCTTGGCGGACGAACCTACGGGTGCATTAGACAGCAAGACAACGGTTGAGGTAATGGAGCTGCTCCGGAAAGTAAACCGCGAAGGCATGACGATGGTCATTGTTACGCACGAACCTTCGGTTGCTGAGGCGACGGACCGCATCATTCGTCTGAGAGATGGCGTGATTTCAAGTATTGAAGAGGGGAGAGGCGATGTTCGAGTTTGATAATCTTCGGGAGATATGGAGCACAGTCCGGCAGAACAAGCTGAGGACGTTCCTGACGGGCTTTTCGGTCGCGTGGGGAATCTTTATGCTGATTGTCCTCTTGGCGGCGGGCAACGGATTGCGCAATGGCGTGATGCACAACTTCCGGAATATGTCGATGAATAAGGTGCAGGTGTGGAACGGCTACACCAACAAACCATGGAAAGGCATGCAGTCCGGGCGGATTATCCATTTTAAGGAGAGCGATTTGGAGACCCTTCGTTTGCGCTTCCCGGAGATTGATTTGTTGTCCGCCAATGTTTGGCACAACGATACGTTGTCGGTGGGGCAGGAATTCCTGAGTGGGCAGATGCAGGGCGTCTTTCCGGACCATGCGAAAATCAATTACGTCAATGTAAACACGGAGAATGGTCGCTTCATCAACGATTTGGACATGCAGGGCGAGCGGAAAGTGATAGTGCTCAGTCCGCGTATGGCGGAAGTCCTGTTTCCGGAGGGCAATGCGTTGGGCCAGTACGTCAAAGCGGGCAAAATGATGTGGCAGGTGGTCGGTGTTTACAACGATGATGAGAAGAGCAACAATGCGCCTGCCTATATTCCCTTCACCACAGCGCGTTCCTTATATAATAAAGGATATGGTTTCAGTAGTTTTTCTTTCACCTTGCAGGGCGTCGTGAGCGAGAAGGCGAACGAGCAGTTCGAGAAGGAGTTCCGGACGGTCATGGCGCGTCTGCACCAGTTCGACCCGACCGATACGAACGCCATTGGATTATGGAACACAGCGGATAGCTTCCGGATGATGAACAACGTCATGAACGGCATCACGCTCTTTATCTGGGTGGTCGGAATCGGGACGCTGATTGCCGGGATTGTGGGCGTGAGCAATATCATGTTGATAACGGTGCGTGAGCGGACAAAGGAATTTGGTATCCGTAAGGCCATCGGAGCGAAGCCTGCCTCTATTTTAGGCTTGATTATCACGGAATCGATATTGGTTACAGCGGCGTTCGGATACGTCGGGATGCTGTTCGGCATCGGACTGACCGAGTTGATTAATAGCGGTATGGAAGCTGCCGGCGTCGGGCAGAACACAGGGCAGGGCGGCACGGTCTTCCTGAATCCGACCGTCAATTTGGGCATCGCTTTTGCTTCTACGGTGCTGATTGTCATTGCCGGCGTCCTCGCGGGCTATTTCCCGGCACGGAAAGCAGTGAGCATTAGCGCGATTGAAGCCATGCGGAGCGAATAAAGAATAAATAATAGATAATTGAAGTCATGCTTCTATTTGACAAAGACAGATGGATTGAGATTTGGGTGACGATTACCCGTAACAAGGTGCGGAGTTTGCTGACCTGCTTCGGCGTATTCTGGGGAATCTTGATGCTGATTATCCTGTTAGGGTCGGGCACAGGGTTGAAGAACGCCGTGTTGGGCGAGACCGAGGGCTTTACGACCAACTCCTTCTTCTTCTTTTCCGACCGCACCAGCCTTCCCTATAAGGGCTTCAATAAAGGGCGCGAATGGGACCTCCGTAACCGTGACGTGACGAATATCCGGCGCGAAGTGGAGGGCATCGACCAAGTCGCCCCGATGATTTTCGGCGCCAGCGGCGACAAGAACGTCGTTTTCGGACAGAAAAGCGGGACCTATAACGTGAAGGGCATCACGCCCGAATATTTCGGCATCGAAGCGATGTCGCCGCAGTTCGGCAGGTTGCTGAACCAGATTGACGAACGCGAGCGGCGCAAGGTTTGCGTCATTGGCGAGGATATCAACAAGACGCTGTTCCAGAGCGGCAACCCATGCGGCAAGTACATCCGCGTGAACGGGTTGTACTACCAGATAGTCGGCGTCGCGCATACCAAGTCGTCGAACATCAGCATCAACGGGCGGGCTGCCGAGAGCGTCTTTATCCCCTTCAGCACCCTGCAGCAGAGTATGCACTTGGGTGACCGCATCTTCCTCGTGGCGGCGAGCGTCCTTCCCGGCTACGATGTGAACGGCGTTATCGAACATGCAAAGCAGATTATTTTCCAACCCAACAATATTGCGCCGGACGACCCGCAGGCGTTGATGGTCATCAACTTCGCGGAGATGTTCGCTACCTTTTTCAACCTCTTTTTGGGCATCGACATTCTGGTCTGGATTGTCGGACTGGGCACGCTCCTTGCCGGCATCATCGGTGTGAGCAACATTATGATGGTGACGGTCAAAGAGCGCACGAAAGAGATTGGCGTACGGCGCGCACTGGGGGCTAAGCCGTTCGACATCATCTCGCAAGTGATGAGCGAGAGCTTGATGCTCACGGCGATGGCGGGACTCTTGGGGCTGAGCTGTGGCGTCTTCCTGCTGGACCTCGCGAATCGCCTCCTGTTGGCGATGCCGAGCGATGACATCATCATCCGCGACCCCAGCGTGAACATCCGGGTGGCAGTCGCGGCGACGATTGTGCTGCTGATTAGCGGATTGATGGCGGGATTGATTCCGGCGTGGCGGGCGATGCAGATAAAGGCGATAGATGCCCTGCGCGACGAGTAGCCCAAGGGGTCGGTGAACAAAACCGAGGGGTCGTTTTTGTTCGCCCGGTGGTGGATGAACAAAAAATAGGTCTCGTTTTTGTTCGCCCGGTGGTGTGTGAACAAAAAATAGGTCTCGTTTTTGTTCGCCCGGTGGTGGATGAACAAAAAATAGGTCTCGTTTTTGTTCGTCCGGTGGTGTGTGAACAAAAAATAGGTCTCATTTTTGTTCGTCCGGTGGTGTGTGAACAAAAAATAGGTCTCGTTTTTGTTCATCGAGTGGTCGGTGAACAAAAAATCAGGCAAATTAGGGATGAAAATGATAAGCAACAGGATAATTAATTAAAAAAACAACAAGAATATGAAGAACAGAGTTATCAAGAAGATTATGCGCAACGTGCTGCTGGCCTTCATCGGTGCGATGGTGGTCGGGACCTTCTATTTCCTCTGGAAAAAGGCGCAGCCGGTGATTACCGTTTATGAGGTGGTGAAGCCGGTGAAGGGTACGATTGAGACGAAAGCCGTGGCAACGGGCAACGTCGAGCCGCGCTATGAGGTGGAAATCAAGCCGCAGATTTCGGGCATCATTGCCGAGATTAAGAAAGAGGCGGGACAGATGGTGAAGGCGGGCGAAATCATCGCGACTATCAAGGTGATTCCCGAAATGGTGCAACTGAACAGCGCCGAATCGCGGGTGAATGTGGCTGAGATATCGCTGCGCCAAGTGGAAGAGGTCTATAAGCGCGACAAGCAGCTGTTCGAGCAGGGCGTCATCGCGCGGGAGGAGTTCGAGACCAGCCAAGCGAACTACGACAAGGCGGTGGAGGAACGCAACACGGCGCAAAGCGAGTTGGAAATCGTGCGCGACGGTATCGCCAAGAATTCGAATGTCACGAGTACCACGCAGATACGGAGCACTATCGACGGCATGATTCTTGACGTGCCGGTGAAGGTGGGAAACTCGGTTATCCAAGCGAATAACTTCAACGATGGGACCACCATCGCAACGGTAGCGGACATGAACGACATGATATTCAAGGGAAACGTGGATGAAACGGAAATCGGACGTATCCATGAGGGGATGCCCATCGTGCTGACCATCGGCGCGATGAACAGCCGGAAGCTCGACGCGCATCTGGAGTATGTTTCTCCGAAGGGCGTGGAGGAAAACGGGGCTATCCAGTTCGAAATCAAGGCGGCGTTGCAGGTTCCGGAGGATGCGTTTATCCGCGCCGGGTATAGTGCGAATGCCGAGATTATTCTGGAGCGGGCGGACAGTGTGCTGACTATCCCGGAGAGTACGGTGGAGTTCCAAGGCGACTCGACGTTTGTCTATTTGGTGACGCAAGAGACGCCGGAACAGCTGTTTGAGAAGCATCCCATCACTATCGGGCTCTCGGACGGCATCAATATCGAGGTAAAAGAGGGATTGACGGCAGACGACCCGATACGGGGAGCTGCCATCACGGAGGATAAATAACCGAAAGTAAACCGTAAGCGTATGAAACGAATGAATAGCATCGCCGCTGCGCTCCTGCTGGTTGTCGGGGCGGCGCAAGCACAAGAGCCTGCCAAGCAATGGACGCTCGAGGAGTGTATCCGCTATGCGATTGAGCATAATATCGACCTGAAGCAGCGCGAGGTGGAGCAGGAGAACCAGAAGGTGCAGCTGCACACGTCGAAGTATAGCTGGTTGCCTTCGCTGAATGCCTCGCTGGGACAGAACTTCGACTTCGGACGTTCGCCATCGCGTACCGGCGTGATTGCCGACCAGAATTCTTCCAACACGTCGCTCTCTATCTCGCTGAGTATGCCGATTTTCGACGGACTGAAGACGCCGAGCGATATTGCGGCAAAGAAATATAACCTGAAGGCAGCCATCGAGAGCCTGAACAAAGCGAAAGAGGACCTGTCGCTCCAGATTGCCTCCTATTATTTGCAGGTGCTTTATAACAAGGAGGTGCAGCGCATCGCGGAATTGCAATTGGCGCTGAGCAACGACCAAGTCACCAAAACGGATGCCTTAGTGAAAGCGGGGAAGGTCCCCTTGTCGCAGCTGTATGACATCAAGGCGCAGGCCGCCAACGATAATGTCTCGCTGACCGAAGCCAAGAACGATGTGAAGCTGGCGTTGCTCGACTTGGCGCAGAGCTTGGAGATGGAGCGGAGTGGGGAAGTGTTCGATATCGTATCGCCCGAAGTGGGGAATGCGGTCGAACGCTACATGAGCAGCATCGTTCCTCCGGGAAATATCTATGACAACGCGGTGGCGGTGAAGCCGCAAATCAAGGAGCAGGAGTATTTGCTGGAAAGCCAGAAGAAACAGCTCAAGGTGGCACGGTCGTCCTACTTCCCGCAACTGAATTTTGGGGCAAGCTATACGAACGGCTATTATCATTATTATACGGGCGACGTGGAGAGCCTCTCCTTCTCCGACCAGCTGAACCAGAACGGCCGCAAGACCATCGGATTCTCATTGAGCATTCCGCTCTTCAACCGCTTTCAGGTGCGGAACAGCGTGCGGCAGGCAAAGCTGGGCATCCGGAATCAGGAGTTGCTGATGGAGAATACCAAGAAGACGTTGTATAAGGAAATCCAGCAGGCATATTATGATGCGACCGCCGCGCAGGAGAAGTATCTGGCATCCGGCAAGTCGGTCGAAGCCAGCGAAGAGGCGTTCCGTTACGCAGAGGACCGCTACAATGCCGGGAAAAGCACGGTATTCGAATTCAACGAAGCCAAGACGAAGTATGCGCAGAGCTTGGTCGAACAGGCGCAGGCAAAGTATAACTTCATCCTCCGTGCCAAGATATTGGATTTCTATAACGGCATCCCGCTGTCATTATAAAGGGACACCTTGATAAAAGGAAACCTCCGACGAATCACTTCGACGGAGGCTCCTCAAGGTTGGTACACATAAAAACATTACTAACAACTAATATATATGGTTATAATAAACTATCCCAACGGATACTGCGGCTGATACCGAGCGGCTCTCCACCTGCCCGAAGGCATAAACAAGGCGTCGAACCTCTTTGTTATGTATAATCTTGATAGTTGTCCGACTGTTTCGCTATCCCACGAGTGAAACAGGGCATGAATTGCGGCAGGTCTTCTGACTGACTCCCATCCTGAAGCCTTCCCGACGGTCCCGTCAGTGGCAAGAGGTGTTTCAGCATGTTATTGGAGCTTCACAGCAGCGGGACTGTCCGGGATTTCCACCCGATTCCCTTTTAATCCGGGCGAAGAATATCCGCCTCAGAACCGCTTTCTGAATGCAAAGGTAAAAAATATCTGGAAAGATGCTAATGATATGGGGAAGAAATTTCTGTTTTGTGAGCTCATGGCACACGGATGACACAAAATGAGATAAGGCAAGATGCCCACGGATTATTTTTACTTCCTTGGTAAAAGATTCCCTCCGAAAATGGTTGTCGTTTCATTGGAAAGGTTAACTCAGCGAGCAGCCGACGGGGGTCGGGAGGTCAACTAAAACTTCTGGAGACGTGCCGACGGGGGTCGGGAGCACTTTCAACTGTTCTGAATGCCATTTTCCAGGGGGTCGGGAGCATTTCTGAAACTTCTGACGACATTTTCCATGGGGTCGGGAGCATTCCAGAAACTTCTGGCGACATTTTCCGGGGGGTCGGGAGCATTCCGGAAATTTCTGACGAGGTTTCCAGGGGTGGAAAACCCTTGGCAAAATGAAGAAGAATGAAGAATGAAGAATAAAGAATGAAGAATTGAACTGCCAACTACCAACTACTAACTCCTAACTACCAACTACTATAAAAAACACAAATCGCCACCCCGAGCGAACTCAGGATGGCGAAATGTTGCATGTCTTAACTTAATCCTCTTTTATAATCTTACTTTAAACCGCTGCTCGCCTATACCTATAATATATATACCGCGCTGCAGTCCGGTGTACTGTTTCAGTCCGATTTGCTGCTCGTTCTTCAGCACTGCGCCAGAGACTGAGATAATCTGCACCTGCTCTTGCGTTGGGGTTTGTACATAGATGTTGCCGTCTTTCGTATAAACCTTCGCGCCGGCGATTTGTTCGATGCCGGTTGGCACGGCTCCCTCCGCGCGGACGTAAATATCGGTATAGATATTCTGGATGATATATTCATTCGGGTTCTCGGTCGGCGTCAATGTCAAATCCTCTCAGTATCCAAACAGGCTGCGTTTGAACTTCAGCGTCATCTTCGTTGCATCAAATTCCTCATCGACCTTCACGGTTACCAGCACCGATTGTCCCTCTTTCACCACATCGCGGCTGAACTCAACCGTTACGCCCTCGCAGATTTCCTCTTCATATATATTATAGTATTTGGGAGCGTCCGGAACGATGCCGCCCGGATTGTCGTCGTCGTCACCGGGTTCTTCTGTCTGCTCGGCTTGCCACTGGGCGTAGTAGGTAACACTTGCATCCGGAGTAATCGAGCCGGATATTTCAACTACGTTTTCACCGGCGGCATCGGTTGACCAATTCGTAAAGGTATAGCCCTCGCGAGTCATTGTCGGAACCGTTACCGATTCGCTTTCTTCTACATAATATATAATTGCTTCGGGACTGCCTTCGTAGTTGTAGTCGAAGGTGACTTGATAAACAGTAGATGGTGTGCTCGTCGCTTCGAATACCGGATAATCATCTGTGCCTATGGTTTGCTCCCAAACCCCGGCATTGTTTTGCTGCAAGAGATAGAGGACTTCGCCGTTGGCAAAGGCATCTTCTGACTTAGCTTCGACTTGCCCAGGCTGGTCGTTGGGAGTTACGCTTGCTTCATAGCTATATAACCAACCTGTTTCTACAGTGCTCTCTAAATAATAATTGTTTGATATAGTTGTTTTTTCTTCATCTATAGCATAATTGCTATTATTAAATACACAAATTCCTGCTTTCTTTTCAGACTGCCCTTTTATATTTCCATAGTTATGGCAATTAGTCAGAACTATCGTTTTTATAGCATCGGTGGTAAGGTTACAAATTCCTGAAGCTCTTCCTTCATTTGCGGTTAGTACGCCTGTGTTAAAACAATTATTGATTTTAAAATCTTTATTCTCATTCTCGTCCCCGGCTATAACTCCACATATTCCGCCAAGTGCAGCAAGGCCAGATTCGGACTCTGTAATTGCTCCTTTATTGTAACATTTTTCGATAACACCGTTATTTGCACCACATATCCCTCCAGCAGCGTAAACAGACGTGGTAATACTTCCTTCATTAGTGCAATTGTTTATAATACCTTGATTTAAATTACAGATTCCACCTATATAGTTCGTAGAGGTCGCACCTTTGGTTGAGCCTGTGCCTACTAAAGTAATTTTATTTATACAATTCTGGATTGTGCCTTTATTTAATCCACATATTCCACCCATTCCCATTACTGGAGTAGAACATTCCATTTTCCCTTCGACAGTTAAATTCTTTACTTCACCATCAGAGGGAAAAGCCGTGGCATTTAAATCTCCTACAACTCCAAACAAGCCATTATATAGGGAAGAAAGAACTTCTAATATAGTTGAAGGATCTAAACCACTTATTTCTTTCTTAATATAAAGCCCCTTTATAGTTTTCCCATTACCATCGAACGTACCTGTATATTTTACATTTACACTAATTCCTGTTGAAGCAGTTTCTTTATACATTATCGGCTCCCATTCCTCATTCCCCAAATCAATATTATCCGTCAGCTTCGCACAAGCACTGGCATTATCTTCAGATTCGCTTACATGTTCTTGAAACCATTTCAAATCCTCTTTAGTGCCCAATAAGTAGAAAGTTTTGCCGTCGATAGTTTCTGTTTCTGGAGTTGTCGTGGTTTCCTGCCCCAAACCGCATTCCCGACCAGTGTTTAGTTAGTAAATAATTCAGCCGTGCCGCATCTACGACTAACTAACCAATCACTATGAAAGACAAAAAGAAAGTGCGGGCAAGTTGCTTATTATCTACAACTAAGGCATCGGCAAACGCCCATCACAGAGATAAAGAAACAACAGCCCGCACTCTATGCTGTAGGATATACCTTCTCCTTTCAGATAAGTGTACAGCACGAGTGCAAGCATCCTGTTTATTATTCCTCTGTGATAAAAATTTTGCCGATTTTTAGTTGTAGGAATAATATCGTAAATGCTAAAACTCAGTATGTCCTCCCGCAGGATTACCCCTAATCCTCACGGAATTGCGACAAAGGTAAACATCTAAAAGCTAAAAGCAAAGGAAATGTAAAAGATATTTCAAGATTTTTATTGGAGAGACCGCTCCGCGGCCTTCCCGAAGCAACCCCAAACGGCTCCGTATAGAAGTTCTCCTTTCCCCCTCGTGGAGTTCGGCAAATGCATACGTAGAGGCTGACAAGTCTATATCGTAGCGAGGTCCGACGCTACGATATAGAGAGGTTAGTCGCTACGATATAGACTTGTCGGTCGCTACGATAGGCAACTTTCAGGCTCTGTCTGAAAACTGCTTACTAAGTAGTCGCTTGTCACGTCGGTAAGCTGTCGTTCGTCAGCTTACTAAGTTGAGGGGGGTACTACTTAGTAAGTAGTTTTCCGGTTGCTTAGGAAGTAATTTCCTACCTATATTCCTTCGTTCTTTTGCCTTGATGCAAAAGAACCAAAAGGTGCAAGCCAGAAAGTAGGGAACTTTTGGTTCTTTTCTTTCAAGAGAAAAGAGCGAAGTAAATCAGAAAGTATTACCTTTGTCTTAATCATCTATTTACAATGAACCATGAGAAAGATTGTTTTATTTATTGGCTTTATGCTTTGCCTTGTCGGGATGGCCGTCGCGCAGAAGAGTGCCGAGATTGTATTGGGCGCAGAGCGGTTGGATGAGGTTACGGCGCTGCTCGAAGGGAAGAGGGTAGGATTGGTGGTCAATCAAACCTCTGTTTTGCATGACCGTCAGCTTCATTTGTTGGATGCTTTGGTAGAAGCGGGCATTCGGGTCGAATGTGTATTTGCGCCGGAGCATGGTTTTCGTGGGACAGCAGATGCCGGAGCAGAGATAGCGGACAGCAAGGATGTGCGTACGGGTGTCCCGATAGTCTCGATTTATGGAAAACAGAAGGCTCCGACGGCAAAGCAACTGAAGAATATCGACGTAGTTGTCTTTGATATTCAGGACGTAGGCGCGCGCTTTTACACATATATCAGTACGATGCACTATGTGATGGAATCGTGTGCCGAGAATGGGAAAGAGTTTATCGTATTGGACCGCCCGAACCCAAACGACTTTGTGGATGGACCGGTACGCAAGCCGGGATTCCGTTCGTTTGTCGGGACCGACCCGATACCGCTGCTGCATGGACTGACGGTAGGCGAGTTAGCCCGGATGATTAATGGAGAGGGCTGGCTGAAAAGCGGGGCGAATTCTTGTAAGCTGCAGGTTGTGACGATGTTGAATTGGAAGCATGGCGACCCTTATTGGTTACCGGTCAAGCCTTCGCCTAACCTTCCGAACGACCAGTCCGTCCGCCTGTATCCTTCGCTGTGCTTTTTCGAGGCAACTCCTTTCAGCATAGGCCGCGGGACGTACCATCCTTTCCAGATGATTGGTTATCCGGACGAGAAGTTCGGCGATTATACCTTTACCCCGACCTCTTTGCCGGGCTTCGATATGAATCCGCAGCAGAAGAACAAATGCTGTTACGGGGTGAACCTGCAGGAATATCCTTTTGAAGGCGGATTGACGTTGCGGTTTGTGTTGGATTTCTATCATAAATCGGGCAACGACGCCAAGTTCTTCTTTTCCCGCGAAAAATGGTTTGATTTGTTGGCAGGGACTGACCAGCTTCGGAAGCAGATTATCGAAGGATTGAGCGAAGAGGAGATTCGCGCTTCCTGGCAATCGGACTTGGATGCGTATAAGGCCATGCGGAAAAAGTATTTACTGTATGAAGAATAGAAAAGAGTAGAAAGCCTGTAAATAAAAAAAGTCCGGCACAAACTGCACTGCCTTTCCGGGTAAGTGCAATCTGTGCCGAACGACTTTAAATCCGTTTTATTTCCGATTTATTTCAGCAGCGAGCAAGGACAAAGATGGTCTTTCTCGATATCTTTGAAATAATTGTACGTTCCAACCTTCAATTCTGCACAAGCTGCGTCATCGCAAACGATAATGCCTTTCGGATGGAGCTGCAGAGCAGTGATTGTCCACATCTGATTGACAGCGCCTTCGACCGCTTGCTGCAAAGCGCGTGCTTTGTTATGTCCGTTCACCATAATCAGCACCTCTTTCGCATCCAAAACCGTACCTACGCCGACAGTAACCGCAGTTTTCGGAACTTTGTTGACGTCATTGTCGAAGAAACGAGAGTTTGCAATGATTGTATCTGTTGTCAATGTCTTCATACGGGTACGCGAAGCCAGCGAAGAGCCCGGTTCGTTGAACGCAATGTGTCCGTCCGGCCCGATTCCGCCCAAGAACAAATCGACACCTCCGACAGCTTTCATTTTTGCTTCGTATGCAGCACATTCAGCCTCGATATCTTCAGCATTTCCATTCAGGATATTTACGTTCTCCGGCTTGATATCGATGTGGCTGAAGAAGTTATTCCACATGAAAGAATGGTAGCTTTCCGGATGTTCTTTGGGTAATCCTACATATTCGTCCATGTTGAAGGTAATAACATTCTGGAAAGATACGACACCTTTCTTATTCAGCTCGATTAACGCCTTATACATTCCTAAAGGCGATGAGCCGGTGGGCAATCCTAAGATAAAAGGTTTCTCGGCAGTCGGATTGGCTGCTTTAATTTTGGCGGCAACATAATTGGCTGCCCATTGAGACAACTGCTCGTAATTCGGTTCGATAATTAATCTCATAAGTATAATAGTTTAAGGAAGGATTCGGACAGGATTACCAAGCTTTGTTTTTCTATCCATAATCCTTCGAGGTTATTAAATGCTTGTTATTTGCTGTTCAATTGCTCAGCCATTGCTTTGCCCAAAGCCCAGCACGCTTCGTATTTGTCCTGCTTCAGTCCCTGTTTCTGCTCGACCGGCTCGCCTACGACGGTCCAGTTCATTTTTTCTGCGAATGCAGCCAGACGTTTTACGGCAGCGCCTGCCCACGAGAATGAACCGAAGTAACCGAACAGACGGTTCTTCAACTCGCGTATTTCGATTTTCTGTAAGAGCGAATCGATTTCCGGATAAAGCTGATTGCAATAGGTCGGGCAACCGATGATTACGGCTTTGTATTTGAACATATCTTTAATGATATAGGACGAATGACTTTTGCTGGCGTTGTGCATAACGATGTTCTTTACGCCATGCGCCGAAAGCGAAGATGCGATAGCCTCTGCCATTTGTTCCGTATTTCCGTACATGCTTCCGTAAACGATGACGACACCATCCTGCCCTTCGTAACGACTTAATTCGTCATAAATCTTGATGACCTCCGGAATATGGGCAGTCCATACCGGTCCGTGTGTCGAACAAATCGTTTGAATATCCAAACCGGACAGTTTCTGCAATGCTTTTTGAACTGGATTTCCGTATTTGCCTACGATATTGGAGTAGTAGCGACGCATCTCTTCCCAGAAATGGTCCAAGTTCAGTTCTGTATCGATGACTCCTCCGTCTAATGTGCCGAATGTACCGAAGGCATCGGCAGAGAATAAAATCTTATCTGTCATATCATAAGTCACCATTACTTCCGGCCAATGGACCATTGGAGCCAAATAAAAGGCCAGCTTATGGTGACCGATTTCAAGGATGTCTCCATCCTTTACCTCTAACAGTCCGGTCGTAATCCCATGATATCCCTCCAGCATATCAAAGGTACGTTTATTCCCGACGATTTGTACATTAGGATATTGCTGGCGCAGCAGACGAATGCTCCCCGAATGGTCCGGTTCCATATGGTTTACGATTAAATAATCCAACGGACGGCCCTTTAGCGCATCCTCTATCTTCTTCAGGTAAATATCCGCATAGCAAACATCGACTGTATCCACCAATACCGTTTTCTCGTCCGCTATTAGATAAGAGTTATAAGAAACGCCATAAGGCAAAGGCCACATATTTTCGAACAAAACCTTCTGGCGGTCGTTCACGCCAACGTAATAAACTTTGTCTGCAATTTCTTTTAGTCTATACATAATCTTCGAATTATGAATGAAGAATTAAGAAGGAAGAATAAAGAATAAGCGCGTTATCTTTACTCTCGGTTCTTAATTTTTGATTTTCAATTTTTAGTTTTCAATTCTTCTTTTTTGTGCCCGCCAAACGAAATAAATTCCCGCCAATACGAACGGAATGCTTAAAAGCTGGCCCATATTTAATATCATATTCGCCTCGAATGCCTCTTGGTCGTTCTTTAAGAACTCAATAAAGAATCGGGCTGTGAATATACAAATCATAAAGATGCCGAAAATGAATCCCTCTTTCTTCCAAGCCTCTTTCTTGAAATAAAGCCACGAACAAAGGAAGAAAGTCAGCAAATAGCATCCGGCTTCATAGAGTTGCGTCGGATGACTTGGTGCAGAGAATATCGGCTCGGCTCCGGCTTTCCATTGATGAAGGTTCGTAATGAATCGGAAAGCCCAAGGCAAATCTGTCGGATGTCCGTAAATCTCGTGGTTCATCAGATTGCCCAAACGAATCATCGCCGCAACCAATCCGGTCGGAACGACCAGCTTGTCGAATGTCCAAAGCATACTTTTATGCGTAACCCGTTTGGAATAAATGTAAATGGCAATGATGATACCCAATGTCCCCCCATGGCTGGCAAGTCCGCCTTCCCATATCTTCAGGATTTCAATTGGATTAGCTAAATAATAATCCGGCGCATAAAACAGACAGTGTCCTAATCGCGCACCGATGGCTGTTCCTAATAATGTATAGATTAAAAGCGAGTCAATCCATTCCGGATTCAGCTTTTCCTGCTTCCACATTTTCTGGACAATCAGGTAACCTATCCAGAAACCTAACACAAAAGCCAAACCATACCAGCGGATTTCACGCGGGCCAATATGAAACAGCTCAGGGTCGGCCGTCCAAGTGATAAAATCCAACATACTTCTTAAATTGAAAATTGAAAATTGAAAGTTGAAAAGGGAAACATTACTTTAATTTTCAATTCTCAACTTTCAATTTTCAATTAAGTTAAACCAATCTCCGAATAAGCGCGTCGCGTTCGCCGTACAGCATATCGATAATCGGCAATTCAATCATCGTATAAGCACCCGGCTGTTGCTTCATGCTGGCGCGAGCGACAGATACCAGAATCTGGGCAGTCAGAGCCGGATTATTAATCTTCATATCGAACTCAATCAGCTGATTTTGCGTCTTTCCTGACACGCCTTTGCGCACTAAGTTCACGCCATGTCCCATATCTTTCAGGGCATCTACCGATTCTACCTGGATGACGTGCGTCTCGTCATGGGCAAAGTAATCGTCGGCTTTGATGGCTGCGGCTACCTGTTTGAAATCGTATCCCTCCTTTACTTCGATATATACCATGCGGCGATGAACACCTGTGCCTAAAGGAATCGTCATGCTCAATGCCGCCTTTACTCCTTCGATTGCTTTTACGGCTACGGTATGTCCCATGCTCATGCCCGGTCCGAAATTGGTATAAGTGATTCCTTTCGGAACCATTGCTTCCAATAATGCGCGTACTACCGAGTCACTTCCCGGGTCCCAGCCTGCAGAGATAACCGATACAGCGTTGTGTGCTTTCGCAACGGCATCCAATGAATTGCGCAAGTCAGCGATTCCGCCGTGGATATCGAAGCTATCTACCGTATTAATACCCAACGCAAGGATTTCTTTTGCGAAGTGTTCTACTTGGCGCGTCGGCGTAGCCAGTACAGCCACATCCACATTTTCCAATTTTGTGATGCTATCTACCACAGGAATATCCTTTAATTCAGCAGGAACATTGGTCGGGTCGCGACGAATTACACCTGCAACTTCAAAATCTGGCGCTGTCTCCAATGCCTCCAATACATACTTTCCGATATTGCCATAACCAACGATGGCAGCTCTAATCTTCTTCATATATTATAAAAACTAATCTGTCAACGCAAAGGTAGAAATAAATAAGTATTTATGAATTGAGTTAGAACAAAAATAATCCTATAAATAATAAAACGAATCTGACAGATAGAGGGAATCTTCCAAGATAAACTCCCGAAGGTCGGCATATTGCAAACGTTAAGCAGATGTTGAGAGCAGGCTTATCCTATGAAACAACGGACAAAGAGAGGGGATGCAGCTACATTGATAAAGAAAAGGTAGTACCTATTCCCACAATCGGTACTACCTATTCCTACAATCAGTACTACCTATTCCTACAATCAGTACTACCTATTCCCACAATCAGTACTACCTATTCCTATAATCAGTGCCAGTGATTCCTATAATCACTGGCACTGATTCCTATCCTTTGAGCTGAGTCGGCGTCCCCTATGTGCTGATTTTATCCAATCTGCTCACACTCAGATTACTCTGAGGCAGCCTAACATTTGGACGCTTATCTGCCGGAAGTGGAATGTTTGGAACGGGGATAGGAGGCAAGAGGAAGGCATGAAAAAAGCCATTACCTCTACTACGCTTTCGAGATAATGGCTCCTTAGATTAGAAATATTAAAGGAAAACTTCCTTAAACTTGTTCGATGCAAAAATAGATGACCGATGTTACAATCGTATGACAGCGGCGTTTCGTTTTTGTCACAATTAGTTGCAGATTCGGCAACCGGCGCATTTGGCCAATTCTCCACGGAAACGTTTCTCGACCAACTTATGCAGGCGGTCTTTCAACGCCTCTACGCGGATATGGTCGATGACGTCGGATGTAAATGCCACGCTCAGCAACATCTGCGCCTCGTCACGCGGGATTCCTCGGCTTTGCATGTAGAACAAGGCGTTTTCGTCCAGCTGGCCTGTCGTCATGCCGTGCGAGCATTTGACGTCGTCGGCATAGATTTCCAACTGCGGCTTGCTATACATGCGGCATTCGCGCGTTGCACAGAGGTTGCGGTTTGTTTGATAAGCCTCCGTCTTGTCGGCTCCCTGCTTTACGAGGATGCGTCCGCTGAATGCACCGACGGCATGGTCGTTCAGGACATTCTTGAAGAGTTCGTTGCAGGTGCAGCGCGGGACGTGGTGCGTTACGAGCGAATAGGTATCCAGCTGCTGCTCTTTGTCCAATACGGACATGCCGCAGAGCGAAATCTCTGCCCCTTCGCCTTCCAACGAGACATGATAGTTGTTGCGCGTCAGTCCGTTTGTCAGGGTAATGCCATTGACCACTACGTTCGAGCCCGCCGCCTGCTTGACGTAAAGCGAAGAGAAGCGGGTGGTCGATACGCTGCTCTCCTCCAAGTCGTAATAATCTACGTGTGCATTGGCTTCGGCGAAAATCTCGATGACTTGGTTTGCAAGGAACTTCACATCGTCGATGCTATGGTCGCAGACGAGGAGCTTCGCTTCGGCATTCTCTTCCACGATGAAAAGGATGCGGCGGTTGGCCATCGTGTCGACATCGCTCCGGAAGATATTCACCAGCTGGATGGGACGCTCCACTGTTGTGTCTTTCGGGACGTAAAGCACAAAGCCGTCTTGCGCCAGCATCGTGTTGAGGGCGACCATTGCATTTCCCTGCATCGCGGCCGCTTTGCCATAATAGCGGGCAGCCACTTCCGGATAGGCTGTGGCGAAGTCAGCCAGTCCTCCGGCATATACGCCTTCCGGCAGATGCGCCTTCGGAAGTTCTTTATTATAGAACATATCGTTCACCACGAAATACAACGAAGTGCTGAGGTTCGGCACGTCGCACCGGAATACGTCGTAGGGATTCACCGGAATCTCCAGCCGGTTCAGGTTCAGTCCGTAGTCGGGAGCAAACGCCCTCGCCACGTCGGTGTATTTATAATCTTCCCCTTTGAGCGAAGGAAATCCCAGCCGCTCGAAATCGGCAAATGCCTCTGCCCGGAGTGCATTCAGCGCCGGCGCGCTCTTACGGCAAATCAAATCCTCGCATTGGGAGAATAGGTCTATGTATTGTTGTTCAGCTTTCATACTTATTCAAATTCCTTCTTAATCCAATCGTAGCCGCGTTCTTCCAGCTCGAGGGCGAGTTCCGGCCCGGCGGTCTTTACGATTCTACCTTTATATAATACGTGCACGATGTCCGGCTTGATGTAATCCAGGAGGCGCTGGTAGTGCGTGATGACGATGGTCGCGTTGTCGGCACGCTTCAGTTTGTTCACGCCGCTGGCCACGATGCGGAGGGCGTCGATGTCCAGTCCGGAGTCTGTTTCGTCCAAGATGGAGAGCTTCGGTTCGAGCATGGCCATCTGGAAGATTTCGTTGCGCTTCTTTTCCCCGCCTGAGAATCCTTCGTTCACGCTGCGGCTTGCCAATTTGTTGTCCAATTCGACGATAGCCCGCTTCTCGCGCATCAGCTTCAGGAAGTCCGTGGCCGAGACGGGTGGGAGACCCTTGTACTCGCGATGGGCATTCACCGCCGCGCGCATGAAGTTCACCATGCTCACGCCCGGAATCTCGACCGGGTATTGGAAACTCAGGAAGAGCCCTTCGCGGCTGCGGTCTTCGGGCGAGAGCGCGAGCAGGTCTTTGCCGTTGAACGTCACCTCGCCTTCCGTCACCGTAAAGGCCGGATTACCTACCAACACGCTGCTGAGCGTGCTTTTCCCCGAGCCGTTCGGCCCCATGATGGCATGCACCTCGCCTGCTTTCACCGAGAGGTCGATGCCTTTCAATATCTCCTTGCCATTGATGCTGGCATGTAAGTTCTTTATCTCTAACATACTATTCTTTAACCTATATTGTTTTTGTCCTTTTATTCCTTTCTTTCTACGGATATAATGTCCGTTCGTTCAATCGCCGGTCGAGACTTTCGTCCCACATATCCAGCAAAAACTCAAAGAGCCGGAAATTTATTCCTCTTGTTGCGGGGAGGCAATTTCCCTCTCGTTGCGGGGAGGCAATTTCTGCTCGGAAATTTGTTCCTCTCGTTGCGGGGAGGCAATTTCTGCTCGGAAATTTGTTCCTCTCGTTGCGGGGAGCTAATTTCTGCTCGGAAATTTGTTCCTCTCGTTGCGGGGAGCTAATTTCCTACCAGCAAGATTATCCTACACTTCCTTCGAGCGAGATGCTGAGGAGCTTCTGCGCCTCGACCGCAAATTCCATCGGGAGCTTGTTCATTACCTCGCGGGCATAACCGTTGACAATCAACCCCACGGCCTCTTCGGTCGAGATGCCGCGTTGCTGACAGTAAAAGAGCTGCTCTTCACTGATTTTACTGGTTGTCGCCTCGTGTTCTACGATTGCCGTCTCGTTTTGGATGTCGGCATACGGGAACGTGTGCGCACCGCACGTGGGGCTGAGCAGGAGGCTGTCGCACTGGCTGTGGTTGCGCGCGCCTTCCGCACGGGGCGACACCTTCACCAACCCGCGGTAGCTGTTCTGGCTATGCCCGGCGGAGATGCCCTTCGAAACAATCGTACTGCGCGTATTTTTTCCCAAATGAATCATCTTCGTGCCCGTATCGGCTTGCTGGTAATTGTTCGTCACGGCGACGGAGTAGAACTCGCCGACGGAATTGTCGCCTGCGAGGATACAGCTCGGATATTTCCACGTAATGGCCGAGCCGGTCTCCACCTGCGTCCACGAAATCTTGCTGCCTTCGCCCTTGCAGAGGCCGCGTTTCGTGACGAAGTTGTAAATGCCGCCCTTGCCGTCCTTGTCTCCCGGATACCAGTTCTGCACGGTCGAGTATTTCACTTCGGCATGGTCGTGGGCGATGATTTCGACGATGGCAGCATGGAGCTGGTTCTCGTCGCGCATCGGCGCGGTGCACCCTTCGAGGTACGAGACGTACGATTCGTCGTCTGCCACGATGAGCGTCCGCTCGAACTGCCCCGTGTTCTGCGCATTGATGCGGAAATAGGTCGAAAGCTCCATGGGGCAACGCACGCCCTTCGGGATGTAGATGAACGAACCGTCGGAGAAGACTGCCGAGTTGAGCGCCGCGAAGAAGTTGTCGCGGTAGCTGACGACGCTCCCCAAGTACTTCTGCACCAAATCGGGATGATGTTGCACCGCCTCGCTGAAAGAGCAGAAGATGATGCCCTTTTCGGCCAGGTTCTCTTTGAAGGTCGTCTTGACGGAGACGCTGTCCATGACGGCATCGACCGCCATGCCGCTCAGTACCTTCTGCTCTTCGAGCGGAATGCCCAGCTTGTCGAACGTCTTGAGCAATTCGGGGTCCACCTCGTCCATGCTCTTCGGCCCTTCTTTCTTTTTAGGGGCGGCATAATAGATGATGTCCTGGTAATCGATTGGGGGAATCCGAAGGAGCGCCCAATCCGGCATCTCCATCGTCTGCCAATAGCGGAACGCCTTGAGGCGGAATTCCAAAAGCCATGCCGGCTCGTTCTTTTTGGCAGAGATGAGGCGGATGGTCTCTTCGTCCAGCCCCCGATGGATGACATCGGTATCTATATCCGTCACGAAACCGTACTTGTAGTCGCCTTTCGTGACTTCGTCTAATACATTTCTTGAATCTTGCATTTCTATTAATAATTTTATAATAGGTTATCAACAAACAGACAAGCCGACGGCATTTATGGCTGAACCAGCTTATCTACCTGTTCTTTTATTTGCTCGTCTGCTTGTATATCACTAAACAAGTTGGATGGAAAAATGGTTGGGACGATTTGTTTAACGGAGGTGTAAAATTTCGATTCTACTTTTGCTTCTCGAGGAATCAGTAGCGAACCTCGATCGATATACTCTAAAACATTCAGTGTTAAACTCAGGAAAAACATCATGAACATGAGACCAAATACGCCACCCAGTAAATGGTTGAGGAGACTTAATGGTGTCACGCCGATCAGCTTGCTCATGGCGTCTCCAACTAATTTCAGTACACCGATTATCAGCATGAATCCTAAAATATAACTCAATACCGTAACTCCGTATTCCGGGAACCAACCTAATTCCAAAATATAGCCGCGCAGCCAATCGGCTACTTGAGCGCAGCAAAAGATAGCTGCTACTAGGGCTATAAGCGAAACAACCTGCCTGATGACTCCATCAAACAGGCCTTTCACAAACCCGAATCCAGCCAGACACAGCAGGAGAATGTCTAACCAATGCATCTTTCAAAATGAAGAATTCAAAATGAAGAATCAAGAATGAGAATAATGCTTCTTCATTCTTAACCCTTCATTCTTCAGTTTATTTATAGCGTCTTCTTAATTTCGGTTTCTTCGTATGCTTCAATAATGTCGCCTACCTGGATATCATTGAAATTAGTAATATTCAGACCACAGTCCTGTCCAGCTACAACTTCTTTAGCATCATCTTTAAAACGTTTCAGTGAACCGAGTTCTCCAGAATAGATAACAATACCATCACGAATCAAGCGAATCTTGTTCGTACGTTTAATCTTACCTTCTTTCACTATACAGCCGGCAACTGTTCCAACTTTTGAAATCTTGAAGACTTGCAGTACTTCGACATTTGCAGTAATCTCTTCGCGGATTTCAGGAGAAAGCATACCTTCCATTGCACTCTTTACCTCGTTGATGGCATCGTAGATAATCGAATATAAGCGGATTTCCACACCCTCTTTTTCCGCACTACGACGCGCAAGTTGAGACGGGCGTACTTGGAATCCGATAATAATTGCATTAGATGCAGCAGCCAAGGTAACATCTGATTCAGAAATCTGACCAACAGCCTTGTGGATAACATTTACTTGTATCTCTTCTGTAGATAAACGAATTAAAGCGTCGGATAGAGCTTCTACTGAACCGTCCACGTCACCTTTTACAATTACATTCAATTCTTGGAAACTACCAACAGCAATACGGCGACCAATATCGTCCAAAGTCAGCATCTTCTGTGTTCGTAAGCCTAATTCTCGCTGTAATTGTTCACGGCGATTTGCTATTTCTCGTGCTTCCTGTTCTGTCTCTAATACATGGAATGTATCGCCTGCTTGTGGAGCACCGTTCAAACCCAGAATCAATACAGGCTCGGATGGTCCTGCCTGCTGTACGCGCTGATTACGTTCGTTGAACATTGCTTTGATACGTCCATAATGTGTTCCCGCCAATACGATATCACCCATTTTCAATGTTCCATTTTCAACCAAGACCGTTGAAATATATCCTCGTCCTTTATCTAACGATGATTCGATGATAGAACCGGTTGCCCGGCGCTTCGGGTTTGCTTTCAAGTCAAGCAAATCAGCTTCTAACAGTACTTTTTCTAATAAGTCATCTACACCGATTCCTTTTTTAGCAGAAATTTCTTGACATTGATATTTACCACCCCAATCTTCAACCAAGTAATTCATATTAGCCAATTCTTCCTTAATCTTATCGGGATTGGCATGAGGTTTATCAATTTTATTAATGGCAAATACTATTGGAACACCTGCTGCAGAAGCATGGTTAATGGCTTCCACTGTTTGAGGCATTACGGCGTCGTCAGCAGCAACGATGATAATTGCAATATCGGTAACTTTAGCCCCACGAGCACGCATGGCAGTGAAGGCTTCGTGTCCAGGCGTATCCAAGAAAGTGATATGACGTCCGTTCGATAAAGTTACATTATATGCTCCGATATGTTGTGTGATACCACCTGCTTCTCCGGCAATAACGTTCGCATTTCGAATATTGTCTAATAACGAAGTTTTACCATGGTCAACGTGTCCCATTACCGTTACAATTGGTGGACGCGGAACCCAATCTTCTTCATTATCTTCTTCTTCATCCGCTTTAATAGCTTCTACTACGTCAGCACTTACATACTCCGTTTGGAAACCGAATTCTTCGGCTACGATATTAATCGTTTCTGCATCCAAACGTTGGTTGATAGAAACCATAATGCCGATGCTCATGCAAGTTGCAATAACTTTTGTAACAGGAACATCCATCATATTTGCCAAGTCGTTTGCCGTCACAAACTCTGTCAATTTCAAGATTTTGCTTTCCTTTTCTTCCTGCTCTTGCAATTCATGTTCACGTTTCTGGATAGCATCACGTTTATCGCGACGATATTTAGCTCCTTTATTTGCCTTATTTCCTTTATTTGTCAAGCGAGCTAATGTCTCTTTGATTTGTTTCTGAACATCTTCTTCGCTGACCTCCGTTTTTACAGGCTTTTTTAAACGAGGCTTACGGTCATCGCGACGATCTTTATCCTTACGAATATTATTGCTTTGATTAGCAATGTTATCTACATTGATGCGATCTTTTTTTATGCGTTTACGTTTTTTCTTCCCATCTACGTCTTCTGTTTCAATTCCTTTGTTTGGATTAAAACTTGCAACTTTCAGTCCCTCTTTGCCTGTTTTGAAATTAGACAGCCCTTGTCGATTACTATTTGACTTGTCATCGCGTTCTTTCCGTCTGTCGTCTTTTTTCTTTTTGGGATTCGGGCGAGTCGATTGGTTTAATGCATCCAAATCGATTTTGCCGGTTATCTTGATATTTGACTCAAATCTTGGAGTACTCAATCGGAAAAGTTCATTATTTTCATCTTCATTAGATGTTAATTTTTCCGGTTCTGTTGCCTGATTATTTTCCTTTTCCAGATTGACCATTTCTGGTTGTATATCTTCGGATTCTTTTTTATCCACAATACTATCTTTTTCTTTTATCTCAATACTTTGTTCAACCGTTTCTGTTGCGTCAGGTACTTTTGGTGACTCTACAGACTTCGCCTCTTTAGCATCAGTATCCTGTAGTTGAACATCAGGTTCTCCCTTTTTCTTATTATTATCTAAATCAATATGTCCCTTCATTATGATTTTTGGACGGAATTCTTCAGGAATTTCAGTTTTGATAATAGCAGCTCCCGTTTCATTTTTCTGGGCTGATATTTCTTTTCTCTTTTCGAGTTTTTGTGCTTGTGATTCTTTGGATTGCAAAGAAGGAGCATTTTTGCCGAATTCCTTTACGAGCAAAGCATATTGAGCATCATCTAACCGGGTATTTGGATTTGCTTCTATTTCTGTAAAACCTTTCCGGTGTAGGAATTCAACCGCAGTGTTGATTCCTACGTTCATTTTCTTTAATACATCTCTTAATCTTATAGGCATATCAAACTTTGTCGTAAAACTTATTTATTATTATTATCCTCAAACTCGGCAGCTAAAATGTGCAATACGTCATCTACTGTCGATTCCTCTAAGTCAGCACGCTCAACAAGCTCATCTCTTGGTATTGCTAATACATTCTTTGCTGTATAGCATCCGATATTTTTCAGCGCGTCAATTACCCATCCGTCTATTTCGTCTGCAAACTCATCCAGATAAATATCTTCTTCATCTGTATCGTCAATATCACGGAATACATCAATTGCATATTCTGTTAGCATACAAGCTAACTTTATATTCAATCCTCCTTTTCCAATCGCCAGCGATACTTCTTCAGGTTGCAAATAGACTTCAGCGCGTTTTTCTTCTTCATTTATACGTATATAAGAAATTTTAGCAGGGGCCAATGCTCGCTGGATAAATAAGGAAACATTCGACGTATAGTTGATTACGTCGATATTTTCATTTCTTAGCTCGCGTACGATTCCGTGGATACGAGAACCTTTCATGCCGACACATGCTCCTACCGGATCAATACGATCATCATACGATTCGACGGCAACCTTTGCTCGTTCACCCGGAATGCGGGCAATAGCGCGAATGGTAATTAATCCGTCATTGATTTCAGGCACTTCTAATTCGAACAAACGTTGCAAGAACATTTTATCTGTACGAGAAAGAATAATTTTCGGATTGTTATTGATGTTATCTACTCGTAATACGATGGCACGGGCTGTTTCTCCTTTGCGGTAGTAATCGCCCGGAATTTGTTCCTGCTTCGGTAATAGCAACTCATTTCCTTCATCATCGAGCAGTAACATTTCTTTTTTCCATACTTGATAAACATCAGCAGCAACGATTGTGCCTATTTTATCTTTGTATTTAGCAAATAAACTATCTTTTTGTAGTTCAAGAATCTTGGAAGCCAGTGTTTGACGCAGATTCAAAATAGCACGACGACCGAAATCTGCAAAGTTTACTTCGTCAGTCAAATCTTCGCCCACTTCACAATCCGGATCAATTTGGCGGGCAGCACTCAATGAAATCTGTAAATTCGTATCTTCAACTTCATTATCAGCTACGACTTTTCGATTTCTCCAAATTTCAAAATCTCCTTTCTCCGGATTGATGATTACATCGTAATTTTCATCTGTTCCGAACATTTTAGCGATTACGTTGCGGAAAGATTCTTCCAATACGCTAATCATCGTATCCTTATCGATATTTTTCAACTCCTTGAACTCCGCAAGGGTATCAATCATACTGACAGTTTCCTCTTTTCTGGCCATAATTACTTGAATCTAATTAAATATTTTGTGTATTTTATTTCATTATAAGTGAAAGATAAATCCTCTTCGATGGTGATTTTACGCTTAGCCCCTTCAGGCTTAACCTGTTTTTCTACCGTTATAATAAAGCTATTTTCATTAGCAGATTTTAATATGCCGGTCAATTTGACACCATTTTTAGTCAGGACTTCTACTTCGTTCCCTATATTCTTTAGATATTGGCGAAGTACTTTAAACGGAGAAGTTATTCCGGCAGAGCCTACTTCTAATTCAAAATCATCAGCGTCTCGGTCTAAGTGATCTTCTATATAATGGCTTAGCTCTACACAATCGTCAATTGAAACAGCTTCATCATTATCAATTTCTACTATAATTATATTCCCAGGCTGCACATCTACACTCACTAAATAGTTGGAAGATGAAGCTAATTTTTCTTCTGCCAATTGTACAATTACATTCTTGTCTATCATACTTCGTAGCTTTTTTAATTTTTGTATAAAAAAAGGGACTATTCGCCCCCTCCTTAAACCTCACTATCGGTTGCAAATATATGAAATATCGGATAAATTACCAAAAAGAAGAGAGAATAAAGTTCTTTGTTTTATCTTTTCTTATGTGCCGTCAATTGTTTAATGCAATTCTCTTTTTTTGTCCTGTCCTACATTTCATTTCTTTTGCGGATTGGAACAAAGAAAAAGCCGTTGCGAAATTCGCAGCGGCTTGCCTTTTTTAGTAGCGAGACCCGGGATTGAACCGGGGACCTCATGATTATGAATCATGCGCTCTAACCAGCTGAGCTATCTCGCCATCGTTTTGTCGTTATCATTTCTGATTGACGCTGCAAAAGTAGAGGTTATTTTTGAACTACGCAAGCGTTTTAGTAAGTTTTTTCATCCTTTTTTCTGAGAGGGAATAGTAAATAATTAATTATGAGAAACTTTTTTCTGATATTTTTTTGATAATATCAAACCTTTTTCCTAAATTGCGCCGTTATTAATTACAATCTATCATGAAAAAAGAAAGATTCTCTGTTGAGTATGTCCTTAACAACGTTTCGTTGGTTAGCCTGTGGAACCAATTGACGACCCCTTTAGGATTGGCAGCTTGGTTTGCGGATAAGGTGACAGTAAAGAACAATGAATATACGTTTATGTGGCATAAAGAGGAGCAAAAAGCACGAGCCATTCTTATAACGCCTGAGGTTTGTATCCGGTATCGTTGGATAGAAGACCCGGAGCCTTTCACCTATTTTGAATTTTTAATCCATACACTTGAACTGACGGGGACCACATCGCTTCAGATAACCGACTTTGCCGAGCCGGATGAGAAGGAAGATGCCATAGGTCTTTGGGATTCGCAAGTAGATACGCTTAAGCGCACATTGGGAATTTAGGCATGTTTTACAGATAAAAAGCGGATATTATCGTTTTTTTGCACTACTTTTGTCCGACCAATCGCAAGGATAAGGGTAATGTTGAAAATAAAACGATTATATACTTTTATGCTGCAGACTTTTCTGCCGCTATTCTTGATGACATTCGGAATCTGTCTCTTTATTGTATTGATGCAGTTTCTATGGAGATACATTGACGACTTGGTCGGCAAGGGTTTAGCGATTCCTGTATTGGCGGAAATGTTTTTTTATGCGGCATTGTTTTTAGTACCGATGGCTTTGCCGTTGGCTATTCTGCTGGCTTCGCTAATGACGTTTGGTAATTTGGGTGAACGTCTCGAATTGCTTGCAATGAAGTCGGCGGGTGTTTCATTGATTCATATTATGCGTCCGCTGATTATATTTATTGGTATGGTGAGTATTGGCGCATTTTTTTTCCAGAATTATGTCATGCCTGTGGCACAAGTCAAGCTTTCTACCCTTTTATTCTCTATAAAGCAGAAATCTCCAGAATTGGAAATACCGGAAGGGGTCTTTTACAAAGAAATTACCGGATTTAATGTGTATGTAAAAGAAAAGAATAATCAAATAGGTCTATTAAAAGACATGATGATTTATGATTATTCTGAGGGATTCAATAATGCGCGAGTCATTGTGGCGGATTCCGGTCGTTTGAAAACGTCGGCAGATAAATTGTATTTGATATTGTCGCTTTTTAATGGAGAGTCATTCGAAAATCTAAAGAGCCAGAGCCAGCGGGGAAAGGTTAAATCGGCGGTTCCGTATCGTCGGGAGTCATTTGAAACGAAAGATATCTTGATTGCTTTCGATGCAAATTTCAACCGAACCGACGAATCGTTTATGCAGAACCAATATATGGGGAAAAATCTCCAGAGTTTACAAACCTCTATCGATTCGATGGGAATAAGATTGGACAGCCTTCGCAATGATAATGCCAAGGTGGCCATTCGGCAGTCCTATCTGCAGCAATTTACGGAGTATAAATCGGTAAAAGATACGGTTATTCAGGTTAGTAAAGTAGATTCATTGGAATTGATAGCGCAGCATATCGATGTAAATATAGACAGTATATATAATGCATTGTCTCCCGGTAAACAATCATCGGTTTTAAACAAAACGAAAACGAAGATAGATAATATGCGTTCGGAGCTAATATTCAAAGCATCGACAATCGGCGATGAATCGCAAAGGATGCGCCTGCATAAAACCGAATGGCATAAGAAATTCACGCTTTCTGTAGCTTGTCTGGTGTTCTTTTTTATCGGAGCGCCGTTGGGCGCCATTATTCGTAAAGGAGGTTTGGGAATGCCGGTCGTCATTTCCGTGTTCCTTTTTATCTTCTATTATATTATTGATAATATTGGTTACAAAATGGCGCGAAATGGAATTTGGGAAGCGTGGGAAGGAATGTGGCTTAGTACGGCAGTATTGACGCCGTTGGGGGCTTTTCTCACTTATAAAGCGGCAAATGATTCTGTAATATTGAACGCCGATACCTATTTGAATGCACTGAAAAATTTAATTGGGAAGCGTGCCGGCCGTAAGATTGAGCGTAAGGAGGTAATTATTTATGCGCCGGATTATGATAGTCTTGTTCCTCGATTAGAGCGTTTGCAAATGGAGGCGAAACAGTATATATCGAATCATCGCCGTTGGATTAATTATTTCAATTATTGGAAATCCGGAGGAAAAGACCGGACAGCTGAAGCCTTGGCCCAAGAGATGGAAGCCATTGTCGAGGAGTTAGCAAATTCAGACCAAAATTTACTGTTGAACAAGTTGATGGATTATCCCATTATCGGAAATTATCATCAGTTGAATGCGAATATCAATCCACGTTTAGCGGTAGCGATTGGCATCTTCTTCCCATTCGGATTCCCGATTTACCTGTTGGCGGTTTATCAGCGCAAGTTGTTGCTGCAAGATATAAAGACGGTACAAAAAGTGAGCGAAGAGGTTATTTCTATTATATATTCATTACATTTGTGTAAACATTCAGATAAAGAAAATAAAGTATGAGCGATTACAAATTAAACACGATTGAGGAAGCAATCGAGGATTTCCGTGACGGGAAGTTCGTTATCGTCGTAGATGATGAGGATCGTGAGAACGAAGGCGACCTGATTATTGCCGCGGAAAAAGTTACTCCCGAGAAAATTAACTTTATGTTGAAGCATGCCAGAGGTGTGCTTTGTGCACCGATTACGATTTCCCGGTGCGAAGAGTTGAATCTTCCGCATCAGGTGATGAATAATACTTCTGTATTAGGGACTCCTTTTACGGTAACAATTGATAAACTGGAAGGTTGCTCTACGGGCGTATCGGCAGCCGACCGTGCAGCAACGATATTGGCGTTGGCGGACCCGGCTTCGACTCCGGAAACATTCGGCCGTCCGGGACATATCAATCCATTATATGCACAAGAAAAGGGCGTTCTGCGTCGCGCGGGGCATACTGAGGCTTGTGTGGACATGTGCCGCCTTGCCGGGCTTTATCCTGCTGCGGCTTTGATGGAAATCATGAGCGATGACGGGACGATGGCTCGTTTGCCGGAGTTGCGCCGTTTTGCCGATGAATATGATATCAAGTTGATTTCCATTGCCGATTTGATTGCTTACCGATTGAGACAGGAATCCATCGTGGAGCAAGGGGAAGAGGTGGACTTGCCGACGGAGTTCGGGCATTTCCGGCTTATTCCTTTCCGCCAGAAGAGCAATGGGCTGGAGCATGTGGCGATTATAAAAGGGAATCTCAAAGGCGAGGAGCCGGTGCTGGTTCGTGTGCATTCATCTTGCATGACGGGGGATATTTTCGGTTCTTTGCGTTGCGATTGCGGCGAGCAGCTCCATAAGGCGCTTTGTATGATTGAAAAAGAGGGCAGGGGGGCTGTCATTTATTTGAATCAGGAGGGCCGCGGCATTGGCTTGATGGAAAAGATGAAAGCCTACAAGTTGCAGGAGAACGGCATGGATACTATCGAGGCGAATATCTGCTTAGGGCATCAGGCGGACGAGCGCGATTATGGAGTAGGGGCGCAGATTCTCCAACATATTGGCGTTACGAAGATGAGGCTGATGACCAACAATCCGGTGAAACGTGTCGGTTTGGAGGCGTATGGCTTGTCGGTGGTCGAGAATGTGCCGATTGAGGTCACGCCGAACCAATACAACGAGTTCTATCTGAGAACGAAGAAAGAGCGTATGGGACATACTTTGCATAATGTAAAATAAAAGTCTATCTATATGGAAACATCTTTAAGATTACAGCGGCTGTCTCCGTCGGAGACGCTGGCGATGTCGCAGAAAAGCGGCGAGTTGAAAGCTCAGGGTATCGATGTCATCAATCTGAGTGTGGGTGAACCGGATTTCGATACGCCTGACCATATCAAAGAAGCAGCTAAGAAAGCTATCGACGAGAACTATTCGCGTTATTCTCCGGTGGCCGGCTATCCGGCGTTGCGCAATGCGATTGTGGCGAAGCTGAAGAATGAAAACGGATTGGAATATACTGCGGCGCAAATCTCGTGTGCGAACGGAGCCAAGCAGTCGGTTTGCAATACGATTATGGCGTTGGTCAATGCGGGCGACGAGGTGATTATCCCGGCGCCTTATTGGGTAAGCTATCCGGAGATGGTGAAGCTGGCTGACGGCACGCCGGTCTCGATTTATGCCGGCATCGAACAGGATTTCAAGATTACGCCGGAGCAGTTGGAGCAGGCCATCACGCCGAAGACGAAGTTGTTGATTCTTTGCTCGCCGTCGAATCCGACGGGTTCGGTGTATAGCCGGGAGGAGCTGAAGGGATTGGCTGATGTCTTGGCTAAGCATCCGCAGGTTTATGTCATTGCTGATGAGATTTATGAGCATATCAATTATGTCGGGAAGCATGAGAGCATTGCGCAGTTCGAAGAAATCCGCGACCGCGTGGTGATTGTCAACGGCGTATCGAAAGCCTATGCGATGACGGGTTGGCGTATCGGCTTCATCGCGGGTCCGGAATGGATTGTCAAGGCGGTGAACAAATTGCAGGGGCAATATACGTCGGGACCCTGCTCGGTTTCCCAGAAAGCGGCAGAGGCGGCTTATACCGGCACGCAGGCTCCGGTGGAAGCGATGCGGCAGGCTTTCCAGCGCCGTCGCGACTTGATTGTGAAGCTGGCTAAGGAAATCCCCGGCTTCGAAGTGAATATGCCGCAGGGCGCGTTCTATCTGTTCCCGAAATGCAGCTCCTATTTCGGAAAACGGGATGGCGACCGTCAGATTAACAACGCGGCGGATATGGCGATGTATCTGCTCGAAGTGGGCCACGTGGCTTGCGTGGGCGGCGGTGCGTTCGGTGCGCCGGATTGCATCCGCATGAGTTATGCGACGTCCGATGAGAATATTATCGAAGCCATGCGCCGCATCAAGGAGGCGTTGGCGCGGTTGAAATAAACCGTTATTATTTTTCCGTGAAGGGGGTGTGCCGAGCGTATCGTTTCGGTACACCCTTTTCTTGTTACGGTGCAATAATAACATTTTTTATTTAATTCACTTGCTATGCACCGGTGCAACACCGGCGAAGTAGTACGCGGAGCCCATGCACCGGTGCATCACATCGGCGAAGTAGTTCGCCAAGCCTATGCACCGGTGCAACACGTCGGCGAAGTAGTTCGCCGAGCCCATGTGCCGGTGCATCACGTCGGCGAAGTAGTACGCGGAGCCCATGCACCGGTGCATTACGTCAGCGAAGTAGTACGCCGAGCTCATGTACCGGTACATCACGTCGGCGTACTAATACGCGAACCATGCGACCGATACAAACCTTCGGCGTGTGGGTGCGGGGGGCTGTTTTCCGTTGTTTTGCCGGGCAGAATAGGCATTTTCCCGCTCTATCCCGCAACTTTTCCGTTAGAAATCACCTGCCTACTGTTTTTTTGTTTACCTTTGCCCATAGAACCAATTAATAGAAATAGAAAATGGAGTCTCTAAATCTAATAAAAAATGACCCGTGGTTGGAACCTTATAAAGCAGCCATAGAAGGACGTTATCAGTATGTGCAGGACAAAGAGAAGAGCTTGACGAACGGCGGAAAGCTGTCTTTGTCCGATTTTGCTTCCGGTTATTTGTATTTCGGATTGCATAAAACTGCGAAAGGTTGGATTTTCCGCGAGTGGGCGCCGCATGCTACTGCTATTTACATGGTAGGCACATTCAACGGCTGGCAAAAGTCGGAGGACTATCGGCTGACGCGCGGCGATAACGGCGTATGGGAAATCACACTCCCTCTGGATAAATTGCATCATCAGGATTTGTTTAAGCTCTGGGTTGAATGGGACGGCGGATGCGGCGAACGCATTCCGGCGTGGATTCGCCGCGTAGTGCAGGACAATGAGACGAAAATCTTCAGTGCGCAGGTGTGGAACCCGGACAAACCCTATGTCTTCAAAACCAAGAAGTTCAAACCCAATACTTCTCCGCTGATGATTTATGAGTGCCACATCGGGATGGCGACCAACGAGGAGAAGGTCGGAACCTATAATGAATTCCGCGAGCATGTCCTGCCGCGTATCGTCGAGGAGGGCTACAATGCCGTGCAGATTATGGCGATACAGGAGCATCCCTATTACGGCTCGTTCGGCTATCATGTCAGCAGTTTCTTTGCGGCTTCGTCCCGTTTCGGTACGCCGGACGAATTGAAGCAGCTCATCGACGAAGCACACAAGCTGGGGCTGGCAGTGATTATGGATATTGTCCACAGCCATGCGGTGAAGAACGAAGTGGAAGGCTTAGGCCGTTTCGACGGCTCGTACGATTTGTACTTCCATGGGAACGACCGCCGCGAGCATCCGGCGTGGGACTCTTTATGCTTCGATTATGGCAAAAACGAAGTGCTCCATTTCTTGCTCTCCAACTGCAAGTTCTGGATGGAGGAATACAAATTCGACGGGTTCCGCTTCGATGGCGTGACGTCGATGCTGTATTATAGCCACGGATTGGGAGAGGCGTTCTGCAATTACGGAGATTATTACAACGGACATCAGGATGGCGACGCGATTGCCTATCTGACGCTGGCAAACAAGCTGATTCATGAGGTCAACCCGAATGCGATTACGATAGCGGAAGAGGTGAGTGGTATGCCGGGCTTGGCGGCTAAGATAGAAGATGGCGGCTATGGCTTCGATTACCGTATGGCGATGAATATTCCGGACTTCTGGATTAAGACGATAAAGGAAAAGAAAGACGAGGACTGGCATCCGTCGGCTATTTGGTGGGAAACGACCAACCGCCGTGCCGATGAGAAGACCATCAGCTATGCGGAAAGCCACGACCAAGCGTTGGTAGGCGACAAGACCATCATTTTCCGCCTCATTGATGCGGATATGTATTGGCACATGCAGAAGGATGACCACAACTTCATGGTTGAACGCGGAATGGCGCTCCACAAGATGATTCGTCTGGTCACGGCTTCGACGATAAATGGCGGTTACTTGAATTTCATGGGCAATGAGTTCGGGCATCCGGAATGGATAGATTTCCCGCGCGAAGGGAATGGTTGGTCGTATAAATATGCCCGCCGGCAATGGAATCTGGTCGATAACTTGGATTTGAAGTATCATTTCTTGGGCGATTTCGACCGCGAGATGGTTCATCTGATTCGGAGCGTGAAGGATTTCCAGAAGACGCCGCTCCAGAAGGTTTGGGACAACGACGGAGACCAGATTCTGGCCTATATGCGCAAGGATTTGGTGTTTGTGTTCAACTTCAGCCCGAATAAGTCCTTCACGGACTATGGCTTCTTGGTTCCGCTCGGAAAATATGAGGTCGTGTTGGATACCGACTCGCCGCGCTTCGGCGGATTTGGCTTGAATGACGATTCCGTCCAGCACTTGACGCAGTTCGACCCATTGTATAAAAAGGAAAAGAAGGAATGGCTGAAACTGTATGTTCCGGCGCGTTCCGCTTTGGTTCTGCGAAAAGTCAAAGAACCCAAGAAAACAAAAGCTGCGGCGGAGGCTCCGAAAGAAAAGACGGTAGCTTCGAAAACAGCAAAGACGAAAAAGAGTACAAGTAAAACAACTAAAAAACAGAAATAATAGATAACCATGTTGTATCCATTGACTTTTAAGCCGATTCTGAAGAGTGTTATTTGGGGCGGCTCAGAAATTTGTCCGTTTAAGGGCATATCTCCGGTACAAGAGGGTATAGGAGAAAGTTGGGAATTGTCGCATGTTGACGGCGATTATTCGATTGTCGCAGAAGGCGAATTGGCAAATAAGTCCTTAGATGACTTAATCAAGGCATACGGTAAGGATTTATTGGGCGCGCATGTAATGGAACGTTTCGGAACGCGCTTCCCGTTGTTGATAAAGTTCATCGATGCCCGCGATAATCTCTCTATTCAGGTGCATCCGAACGACGAATTGGCACAAAAGCGGCACAATTCTTTCGGAAAGACGGAGATGTGGTATGTAATCAAGGCAGATAAGGGCGCATCGCTCTATTCCGGCTTCTCTCAGCAGATTAATGCGGAAGAATATGTGGAGCGCGTGAAGAATAATACGATTATGGACGTGTTGCAACGCTATGATGTGAATGCGGGTGACGTATTCTTCCTCCCGGCAGGCCGTGTGCATGCTATCGGCGCAGGTTGCTTTATTGCTGAAATCCAGCAGACCAGCAATATTACTTATCGCATTTATGATTATAACCGCAAGGATAAGAATGGTAACACGCGTGAGTTGCATACCGAGTTGGCTAAGGATGCTATCGATTATACGTTGTATCCGGATTACCGGACGCATTACAAAGCACATTCTAATGCCACGGTGAATTTGGCGGATTGTAAGTATTTCACAACGAATCTGATTGATATGGATGCGCAGATGACGCGCGACTTTGCTGATTTGGATTCGTTCGTAGTGTATATTTGCATGGAAGGGAAGGCAACGCTGTGCGATAATAATGGGTATGAGATTTCGGTTCATCAGGGACAGACTGTATTGATACCGACTACAGCGAAAGCGGTTACATTGACACCGGCCCCTAAGGCTAAGTTCATGGAGGCGTATATTAAGTGAGTGTAGTTGCACTATTTGATAGTATCGGTCATCCCCCTTGTGGAGTGACCGATATTTTTATGCTCCTGTGGGGAGCATATCATGGATGAGGGCGATGTCCATCCTTACTTCGCCTTGCATCAGGTATTCCGGTTGTTTGGCGAGTACCTCTTCGTAGATGCTTCGTGCCTTGTTTCTATCCTTTTCTATATATAGGGCTATGCCCGCTAATTGTCTCTGCTTGGCTGAGCTGTACTTGCTGTATTGTTGCAGGTATTGCTTTAACTCGTCTGTGCAGATGCGGGTTGCCTCCTCTATTCTTCCTAAGATGAGGGCGGTATAGAGTAGTTCTGCATCCATCTCCTTTACGTATATGCCGATTATCTCCTGCCGGTGGGCTAATGCCCGGGTCAGGAGGGTATAGGCGGCGTCCCATTCGCGGTTGTCTTGGAGGCGGGAGAGGGTCATGAACCAATATCCTACCTGCAGTGTATCAGTATAGTCGGTTGGCTCTTTGTCCATGAACCATGCTGCGGGTAATTCCTTGGGGCGTGAGCCGGCTTGGATATGGGCATTGATGCGCAGACCCATAATGAGGGCTACCCTGCTTTGCGGGTTCCGTCGCAGGAGCAGTTGGTTGTATCCGTCATTGCCTATCCCACTTATCTTCATGGGTATCCCATTGGCAAGGGCGAAGAACAGCCCGAACAGCGCGAGGAACAGCCATAGATTTCCCCCGTACTGCATCCACAGTGCGAACGCCACTGCACCCGTCATCAGGTTCATCAATACACCCCCCGCATTATACCAGAATACCGGTACATCCTCTGCCGGTCGGTCGGGTGGGGAGAGCAGGCATTGTCCGCCTGTCCCAGCGATGTCGAAGCGTTTGATACGCAGCTTCGTACCTTCGCGTATAATCGTGAATTGTAGGATACGGAACGATACAAGCCGGTAACCGGATAGCCTCCCGAACAGCCAGTGCCCCCCTTCATGCAACAGGATTTGCATATACAGCGTAATGAATATGAGCACCAAGTTCACCACCATATCCCGCAATATCGTCAGGATATCGCGGCTTTGTGCCTTTTCCATTATCTCCGCCATGCTCTTATCGCTAAAGAGCCATATCACCAGCCAGATGCCTATGCACCCAACAGCTATCCCAAGGAGGAATACCCCTACCAGCTTTATCAATCCCTTCATACTTACACTTCTATCACTTAGTAATGCCATTTCGCTTCAGCAGGGCATCGATAGTCGGCTCCTGCCCACGGAATCGTTTGTATAACACGTCAGGGTCCTCCGTTCCACCCTTGCTCAGGATGTTGTCATGGAACGACTTAGCCACTTCCCTGTTGAATATGCCCCGCTCCTTGAATAGAGAAAAGGCATCCGCATCGAGTACTTCCGCCCACTTGTAGCCATAGTATCCCGCGGCATACCCTCCGGCAAAGAGGTGGCCAAAGCTGGTGCTCATACACGTGCCAGGCACATCCGGTACAACCACTGCCGGCTCCCATGCAGCTTTCTCGAACGCAATCACATCACCGGTGAAGGGTTGCGTAAGCGTATGCCATGCCATGTCCAACAGCCCGAAACTCACCTGCCGGCAACACATATACCCTGCATTGAAGTTAGCCGCATCTATCAGCTTCTGTACCAAGTCTTGGGGTATCCGCTCCCCCGTCTGGTAGTGCACCGCAATCTGGTCCAAGTACTCCTTCTCAGTCAGCCAGTTCTCCATAATCTGCGAAGGCAACTCTACGAAGTCCTGATACACGTTCGTACCCGACAGGCTCGCATACTTCCCATCGGCAAATATCCCATGCAGCGCATGGCCGAACTCGTGCAGCAGCGTTTCCACCTCATCGAATGTCAGCAGGGAGGGCTTGGTCTCCGTCGGGCGGGTAAAGTTCATCACGATAATGATATGCGGACGGCTATCCTTCCCCTTCTCGTCATGGTACTGCGACTTAATCCCATTCATCCACGCACCCGACTGCTTGCCCTCACGGGGAAAGAAGTCCGTATAGAGCACGGCAAGGAACTTCCCCTCCTCGTCATATACCTCATACGCCTGCACCTCTTTATTATACACAGGAATATCCGCGTTCTCCCTAAAGGTAATGCCATAGAGACGAGTTGCCAGCCCAAACACCCCTTTCTTTACACTGTCCAACTGGAAATAGGGGCGGGTCATCTCATCGTTTACCTTGAAACGTATATCCTTGAGCTTCTCAGAGTAATAGCTCCAGTCCCACGGCTGAATGGCTATATTCTCTTGTTCCATCCCGATGGCAAACCCTTGCACCGCATTGTACTCATTGATTGCTACCGGCTTGTAGTCAGCGAGCAGTTGGTTCAGCAGGTTATAGACATTCTCTGCACTCTTTGCCATCTTATGAGACAGCTCCATTTCCGCGTAATCCTTATACCCCATCAGCTGTGCCAATGCCAGACGGTCATTCACGAGCTTACGCACAATCTCCTTATTATCATACTCATCCCCCTTATTGCCGATACTCATATACGCGCGATACAACTTTTCCCGCAGGGTACGGTCATCGGCATAACGCATGAAGGGGACATAACTTGGAGCGTCCAGCGTGAACAACCATCCCTCTTTCCCCCTCTCCTTAGCTAACTGCGATGCTGCCTCACGGATACTCTCCGGAAGCCCAGCCACCTCCTTCTCATCCGTCAGGAGCAGTTCATACCGATTCTGGTCTTTGAGGGCATTCTGGTCGAACTGTAGGGATAACAGGCTCATCTCGGTAGACAGTTCGCGATATCTCTCCTTATCCTCCTTGCTGAGTGTCGCCCCCTGCTCCTTAAAGGCACGGTAGGTCTCCTCCAACAACTTGGCATCCTCCTTGTCCAAGCCCAATGACGCACGCTGGTCGTACACCGCTTTCACGCGGGCAAAGAGCTTATCATTCAGGTAGATGTAGTTCGAACTCTCCGTCAGTTCAGGAGACACCCGCTGGGAGACCTCCATCATCGCATCCGATGCATCCGCACTCAATACATTGAAGAATGCCCCACTCACCCGGCTGAGTAACTGACCACTCCGCTCCAAGGCGACGATGGTATTCTCGAACGTGGGCGCATCCCCGTTATCGGCAATCGCATCCACCTCCCGCTTCAATGACGCGATACCCTCCTTGAAGGCAGGTTCATAGTGCTCTACTTTGATTTGGTCAAACGGCACAGTGCCATGAGGGGTTGACCACTTCCCAAGCAATGGATTCGACTCCGCTTGTATCATATTATTCATACCTACTACTAATAATACTGTTACTAATACTCTGTTCATAATGTGTTTATATAGTTACCTCGCAAAGGTATATATAATATTACTCATATCCTACACTACATGTTATAATAATCCATCCCACCCTCCCATACAGGCATGGGGCGATCCTCCCATAGGTGCATGGGAGGGGTCTCCCATAGGTATAGGGGAGGGGTCTCCCCTGCCTCTATGGGAGGGTCAGCCCATGCCTATATGGGAGGGTATATTGCTGCGTCAGGACTATCTGTCGCGTCGCGCTGCATCCAGCTTCAGGAAGATAAAGAGAAGGATGGTAAAGCCCAACAAGGAGGAACCACCATAACTGAAGAAGGGGAGGGGTATGCCGATGACGGGCGTCATGCCGAGTACCATCCCGATATTGATGGCGAGGTGGAAGATGAATATGGAGGCGACCGAATACCCGTACACACGTGCGAAGGTCGTATCCTGCCTCTCTGCCAGATGTACCAGCCGAAGGATGAACACCCCGAAGAGGATAAGCACTGCCGCCGACCCTATGAAGCCCTCTTCCTCCCCAATCGTACAAAAGATAAAGTCGGTATCCTGCTCCGGAACATACTTCAACTTCGTCTGCGTACCGTTGAGGAACCCTTTCCCCAGAAAGCCCCCGGACCCTATGGCAATCTTGGACTGGTTGACGTTATATCCCGCGCCACTGGGGTCGTCCTTTAACCCTAAGGATACCTTGATGCGTACCTGCTGGTGCGGTTCGAGTATATCATTGAACACATAGTTGACCGAGAAGAGGAACCCCATCGAGCAAAGCGTGAAGACCGCTATCAGGACATAGTGCCATACCCACTCCTTGACAGACAGCCCTATGAGGTACAGGACAACCGCGCCCAGCAGGGAGAGTACAACGATATTCAGGTCGAACGGGAAGAAGTAGGCAACCACCCCGCCGATGAGCAGCACCCCGCCCGACACGGCAGCGATGACCTTGACCGCGAGCACATTCTTGCGTTCCACATAGACCAATACCGTGGTGATGACCAATACAGCAAGGGAGACCAGCAGGATGCCCAAGTTGGTGCACCCCAGTACCGTCACTTCGGCGTACTTCATCCCAATGACAAAGTAGGCCACCGCACATACGCCAGCCAGCAGGAAGTAGCCCGACATGCCCTCGCGGTAGAGCATCAGGAAAAAGGCGAAATAGACCAGCGCCGAACCGGTCTCCTGCTGCAGCAGAATGCAGAGCATCGGCAGGACTATCAGCCCCACTATCATCATAAAGTTCTTGGGGCGCATCGGCATGAACCCGTATGTACCCATCAGACGAGCGACCGCAAGTGCGGTAGCGAACTTGGCAAACTCGGCAGGCTGCAGACGGATAGGACCCAGCACCAGCCACGAGTGCGAACCCTTAATGTCAGGAGCCAAAAAGATGGTAGCCACCAGCAGCAGAATGACTGCCCCATATATCAGGTACGCGAATACCTCATAGAAATCGCGCTCTACGATGAGGATACTACATGCCACGGCAGTGGATATCCCCATCCATACCAATTGGTTCATCGGACGCCCCGAAGGGTCGAACAGCTTATCGATATCGAACTCATAGCTCGCCCCGCAAATAGTGAGCCAACCGGCTATTATCATGACGAGGTAGAGCAGCACCGTAAACCAGTCCACCTTCGTCCAGTTATTTCTTGTGTTATAGTCCATTAGGTAAGATAGATGCATTGATAATATAATCCTCTATAGGCTGGCTTTCGGGGAGGATATGCCCGCGGAGGTACTTCTCCAGCATCAGGCGTCCGATAGGCACAGCGTATGTCGCCCCAAAGCCAGCATTCTCCACGAATACAGCGATAGCCACCTTAGGCTGTTTATAAGGAGCGAACCCCATGAAGATAGAGTGGTCCTTGCCATGCGGGTTCTCGGCAGTCCCTGTCTTCCCACACACCTCTATGTCGGGCAGGTTCGCGCCCCTGCAGGTAGCCCCCCACGCACTGCCTACGACCGCCCCCCTCATTCCTTCGGCGATATAGTCGTAATAGTGCGTATCCACCTTCGTGTAATGCCGCCGGGTATATAAGGTATCCAACGGCGTATCCTGAATCTCCTTCACCACGTGGGGGGTGACATAGTATCCCCGGTTAGCCACAGTAGCGGCAAGGTTGCATATCTGTAGCGGGGTAGCCAATATCTCCCCCTGCCCTATGGCGATAGAGATGATAGTGCTGGAGTTCCAATGTCCGCGGTATATCTTGTCATATACCTTGCTATTGGGAATATAGCCTCTCTTCTCCCCCGGTAAGTCGATACCCAGCCTATACCCATAGCCCATAGATACCATATAGTCCTTCCAGCAGTCGAAGGCCTGCTGCACGGAAGGATAGCGGGAGCGGTCATCCAGCATATAGTGGAGCCCCCATGGGAAGAAGGAGTTGCACGAGGTAGCCAATGCGCCGACCAGCGGAAGCGGCGAGGGATGCCCATGACATGCAGGCTTCCCTCCGCGGAACGTATATCCATGAGCGCAAGTGAACTTCGTATCCGGAGTAATCACCCCCTCCTGCAGGAAGATGAGCCCCTGCGTAGGCTTAAAGGTAGACCCCGGCGGATACTGCGCCATCAAGGGGCGGTTAAACAGCGGCTTCAGGGGGTCCCTTTGCAGCTTACTGTAATTCCTCCCACGAATACGCCCTACCAACAAGCTTGGGTCATACGTCGGAGCCGAAACCATACAAAGGACCTCCCCGCTCTCCGGTTCAATCATGACAATGCCCCCCAGCTTATTCTGCATCAGCTTCTCGCCGTATGATTGCAACTCAATATCGATAGAGAGTTTCAGGTTCTTCCCGGAAATGGGCGCGATATCGTATTTCCCCTCCTCGTACCTCCCCTGAATACGCCCATGCGCATCCCGGAGTAGGATTTCCACGCCTTTCACTCCGCGTAAATAAGTCTCATAGGATTGCTCTATACCCGTGCGCCCCGAGTTATCACCAGCCACGTAGTAGTCGTCTTGCTCTATGTCCTTCTTATTGACTTCCCCTACGTTCCCCAACAGCAGTGCCGCGTTAGGGTAAGCATACTCGCGAATGGTGCGGTTCTGTACATAAAAGCCAGGGAACTTATAGAGCTTCTCTTGTAAGATACCGCATTCCTGCGCAGAAAGCTGGGTCATGAATACCTGCGGAGTATAGGACGAGTATCCCGGATTCAGGCGACGGTTCTTTATATCGGCAATCCGCTTGATGAATTGCTCTTTGGTAATCCCTAAGATAGAACAAAAGTCCAATGTGTCGAAGGGTTGTACTTCGCGCATGGTCAGCATCACATCGTAAGCCGGTTGGTTATAGACCAGTAGTTTGTCGTTCCGGTCATAAAGGATGCCACGCGAAGGATAAATCGTCCGCTTTAAGAAAGCATTGCTCTCTGCCCGTAGTTTATAATCGTTGTCGATAATTTGCAGATAGAACAATCGGACAATGAACAAAGCAATCAATGTAATCACTATCCCTCCAACCACGAACCGTCGGTTCTCATATTTATATTTGAGCTTATTCACTGGGCCTTGGGGGATTCAAAGTTGAATAGTTCGACGATGCAAATCAAAAGAACGGTGGTAATGACACTGGCTCCGATACGTATCAGTAAGAATAAAGGATCGAAGAGTGTCAACGCCTCGATAAAGAATAATGCGACATGATGGATGAGGACAAACAGGGTAACATACCGGATGAAACCTCCGTTCCCAAATGAATGGTATGAAGGATAAAGTTCTGGCGGCAGTTCTTCTCCTTGCAGGAAACGGATTAACGGTTCACGAGTAAATCCGACTAATGAACAAGCCGCAGCATGCATCCCCGGAGTATTGGAAAACATATCAATAGTACATCCGACAAAGAAGGAGAATATTAATAATGTACTACGCGAAATACCGACCGGCATCTTTAGTAGGCAGTACAGATATAAAAACGGAGTGGCTACCCGTAAGAAATGGATATTGTTCAGAACCATTACTTGCAGCAGGACAAATATCAAAAAATAGATGAATGTGCGAAGTATGTTGTTAATCATTCTTTTTGGCTTCCTTTTCTATATTAATCTGTTCGTTTTGCAAAGAATTCGTTATGACTCGTACATGATGTAACGAAGCAAATGAGGTAGCTAATTTAATCCGTAAGGCATAGAAGTTGTCATCATGCTCTTTACTGAATCCTTCAATCGTGCCAACAATTAATCCCGGAGGGAATATAGCTGAATAACCGCTCGTCACGATGGTATCACCTTGTTGGAACTCGGAATGGCGGGGAATTTCTTCCAGAGTCGCATATGCGGCATCTTTGCCATCCCATGCAAGATATCCGAAATAGTTACTTCTAAAAACTTTGCAACTAATCTTTGACTTGGGATTCAGTAAAGGAATAATCACTGAGAAATGTTCGGAAACATTTGAAACAATACCTACGACTCCTGTTTCGCTTACTACGCCCATATCCGGTTTTATGCCATCGTACTTTCCTTTGTTGATAGTGATATAATTGGATAAATGAACAATGCTATTGTTTACGACATCCGCTACGATAAACCGATAAGGGAAAGGCATGGTTGTTGAGTCGGCTACTGCTCCTTTAAATGTCACTGTGTCTGCCTGCATAGATTCTATTTGCTCTTGTAGTTCCAGCAGTTTTAATTCCATTTGCCCATTTTGTTCTTGCAAGTTCTTGTTGATTTCGCGCAGATTGAAATAGGATTGGATATTGCCTGAGAGCGAAAGCAGATAACCTGAAACAACATTTGATGAATTTAGAATAACACTCCGTTGGTAAGAGTTATTCCGATAAATTAAAGTGACCGATAGGACTTCAAACAGAATAAATAAGAACCAATGCTTTTTCCCTAACAGGAAATCGAGCAATTTTCTCATATCGTCTTCTATAAATAAGAGCTGGATATCAAGTATTTTTTACTTAATATCCAACCCGCATTAGTTTTTATCGAATCAAAAAATTGAATTTGTCGATGTTTTTCAGAGCAACACCTGTTCCCCGGGCAACGGCACGTAATGGATCTTCCGAAACATGGAACGCTATATTCATTTTATCAGATAAACGTTTATCCAATCCACGTATTAAAGCTCCACCTCCAGTCAGGTAAATGCCATTATGAACAATGTCTGCATACAATTCCGGTGGAGTTTGTTCCAATGCGCTTAGGATGGCTGTTTCCATCTTCGAGATGGTCCGGTCTAGACAATGGGCGATTTCCTGGTAGGAAACAGCAACTTCCATCGGCAGAGAAGTCATTTGATTCGGACCATATACAACATAATCCTCTGGTGGGTTATCCAATGTCGTTAATGCCGAGCCTACATGAATTTTTATCTGTTCTGCTGTGCGTTCTCCTACTTTTACATTATGTTGCCGACGCATATATTCCACAATATCATCGGTTAAATCATCTCCTGCAATGCGGATAGACTTATTGGTAACAATACCTCCTAATGAAATTACGGCAATTTCTGTCGTTCCTCCGCCTATATCTACAATCATATTTCCCTCAGGCGCCTGCACATCAATACCGATACCCAACGCAGCTGCCATAGGTTCGAATATCATATATACATCCCGTCCGCCAGCATGTTCGGCAGAATCGCGCACGGCACGGATTTCTACCTCGGTACTACCGGAAGGAATACCAATAACCATACGTAAAGATGGGGTGAACCAGCGGCTTTTATTGCTTGCCATCTTTACTAATCCGCGTATCATCTGCTCTGCTGCGTTGAAATCGGCAATAACGCCTTCACGTAATGGGCGAATCGTAAGGATGTTATCATTTTCCTTTCCTGCCATTTCACGAGCCACTTTCCCGATTGCCAGTACTTTGTCTGTTCGACGGTCCAATGCAATCATGGAAGGTTCATCAACTACCATTTTACCATTGCATATCACAATTGTATTGGCAGTTCCCAAGTCCATTGCGACTTCTTGAGTAAATGAAAATAAACCCATTCTTTATTTATTACGAATTTGAACTCTGTATTTCAGTTTTTCTTGAATCAAACAAATCGTACCGCATTTAAGTTTGATTAAACCACTTGTGTAATCTGATGAGAATACACAAGTGGTACGATTTATTGTTCGGCAGCAAAATATATAAGCTCAACTGAACTGCAAAACATATCTGCTACCTATTGATTCAGAATATTCCTATTAATGTCTAAAGTGGCGAACCCCGGTTTTAACCATTGCAATGTTGTGTTCGTTGCAATAAGCTATCGATAAATCATCTTTAATAGAACCGCCCGGCTGGATAACGGCTGTGATGCCGGCTTTATCCGCTATTTCTACACAATCAGGGAATGGGAAGAAAGCATCAGAGGCCATTACTGCACCATTCAAGTCGAAGTTGAACGATTTTGCCTTTTCAATTGCCTGTTTCAGTGCATCAACGCGAGATGTTTGTCCGATACCACTTGCACACAACTGTTTATTTTTTACCAATGTGATGGCATTGGACTTGCTATTCTTTACAATTTTGTTCGCAAATAACAAATCTTCGATTTCCGGTTCGGAAGGTTGTTTGTTCGACATTGGTTCCAAATCGACTTCTGTCTGGATACTCAAGTCTTTTTCCTGCATCAATACACCATTTAATAGCGAACGGAACTGCATCGGACAAGTTTTGCACTCTTTACGAAGCAGGATAATGCGATTTTTCTTCTGTTCCAATATGGCTAATGCCTCTTCATCATAAGCAGGAGCAATAATCACTTCGAAGAAAATCTTATGAATTTCCTCTGCCACTTCCTTATTAATTGTTGTATTGGTGATTAAAATACCACCGAAAGCAGAAACAGGGTCGCCAGCTAATGCATCTTTCCATGCTTCCAATACGGTAGAACGAGAAGCAACACCGCAAGCGTTGTTATGTTTCAGGACTGCAAATGTCAATTCATCGAATTCGTCGATTAAATTAACGGCAGCATCAATGTCTAATAAATTATTGTAAGAGATTTCTTTCCCATGCAATTGTTCGAACATATCGTTGAATTTGCCATAGAAATGCCCTGTTTGATGAGGATTCTCTCCATAACGAAGATGCATCGGTTGATCTACAGCTACACGGAAGTAAGAACCTGATCGGTTGTCGAAATAGTTAAAGATAGCCGTATCATATCCTGAAGAAACGGCAAAGGCTTCTTTCGCAAACCATTTGCGGTCATCTAAAGTTGTTTCAGCTCCCTTCTCGTTTAATAAATTCATCAGCGGAGCATATTGATGTTTGGAGGCGACGATAACAACATCTTTGAAATTTTTTGCGGCTGCGCGAATCAAAGATATGCCGCCTATATCAATTTTCTCGATGATTGCCTGTTCATCTGCCCCTGAAGCTACTGTTTCTTCGAAGGGATATAAATCAACAATCACTAAATCAATTTCAGGGATTTCATATTTTGCCAATTGTTCTTGGTCACTTTCATTCTCACGACGCGCCAGAATACCGCCGAAAACCTTCGGGTGCAAAGTTTTGACACGTCCGCCTAAAATAGACGGATAACCAGTTAAATCTTCTACCGCATCGCAAGGGATTCCTAACGATTCGATAAACGCTTTTGTTCCGCCTGTTGATACAAACGAAACCCCTTCTTCATGAAGTTTTCTTAAAATTTCATCTAAACCATCCTTATGGTACACTGAAACAAGTGCACGCTTAATTCGTTTTGTTGCAGTCATCTTATACAATTCCTTTATGTTAAAAATTCGAGAACACAAAAGTAGTGATTTATTTTTCATTTCTCTCTATAAAAGAGTTGAAAGAGGAAAATTTTTAACACCACTTTTTATTATTTGCTCAACTTAAACTTTATCTAATAATTGATTTATGTGATAAGTCGTCAAGCTTTGGTAACGCTCGTCCAAATCATCGGTCAGCCCTTTGGCATCATTTTCTGATAATATGCCCTCTTTTTGGAACTGGTTCACGATACGTTTTTCGTTCGCCAATAACATTCGGATAGATTTACGGGTTACTCCGCAGCGATAAGAGATAGGATATTCTTTCGAGAGCGAGTTCAATACCTCTCCGATGTGGTTGATATTCTCTTCTACTTCGGTTCTCAATTCGCTCAATGCGTTTTTCTCTGCTTCCGATAAGACATCCGACTGAGAAAATTCTTCAATCAGCTTCAAAGCCTCTTTTTGTGTGATGATAAAACCGCGTCCTAAATCGTAACCATTGATAACCCATTCGTGCGAAAACTTATCGCACCAATCTTTTATGGCAGGGATTTGTTTGAACCAACGGATATAGAAGGGCTGATTGTAGTAATTGAAAATCCATTTCCGTTTCGAAAGTGGAAGACGTCCGTCTCGATCGTACTGTTCATCTAATGCACCTAATAGAATCCGGAGTGAAACATTCGATATAATTCCTTCATTATACAAATCCCAGCATGCTCTTTTTTCTTTCTTCAAGACACGCAACCGGACGTCGGCAAGCACGTCGGGAGTTAATATGGAAACATCCGGAGCTTGTTCGGGCTCTGGCATGAATTTCTCGACCAATTTCCAATTGGATACCTCCAATGCTTCACGTTTCTTGAGCTTTTCTAAATATTTCTCAGTGCTGTCTGCGATTTGTTTTTTAATACTGTAATCCAATAGCATTTTGGCTGAAGGGACCTTGGTTAATCCTAACTTCAATAGGAACCAACGCATCGTAGTAGCGTTTACTCCTAAAGTCAAAGTCACGATTCCTCCGGTGAAAAGCAGTATCTGACGACGAATATCCTCTGGAATGGCAAGCGTATAGGAAACCATGAGCGCCAATGTTAGACCTAATGCGCCGCGTAAGCCGCCCCAGCCTAAAATGAACGATTCTCTCATAGTCAATCCATATCCGGTTTTCTTCATAAATGGATATAGAATCACAATCATCAACATTCGGGCGATATTGACTCCGATGTAAACACCAATTAACAACAAGAAACTGCTCCATGTCATATCTACTTTTAGCGCAATCACTACGCCTACTATAATAAATATGAGCGTATTTGCCATATAAGCCATAAGCTCCCAAAATTGCCCCATGAACTTATTGACTTCCGGTTTCAGACGCGGACGACCGACGTATGTTATTGTCAAACCAAAAGCTACTAATGCAATTACGCCGGATACATCCAAAAAACTTTGGGCTAAGATGAATGTAATATAAGAGGATACGATGATTACACTGTTTTGCACGGATTCATCGCCGCCGACTTTTGCCAAGAACCAGATAGTAAACCGGGCAATAATCCAGCCTAATAAAACTCCGCCGAATACAACTAAAAGAAAATTCAAGACAGGTGACATTTCTGTGGCTCCCGTTGCAGAATAAACACCGAAGAAAATCATGAATAATACGATACCTGTCCCGTCGTTTAGCATTGATTCGGCATCGACTAACGTAGAAAATCGTTTACTCGTGCCGAGTTCTTTCAATAAAGCCACGACTGCGACCGGGTCTGTAGCACTTATCAGTGCACCGAACATTAATGCGTAGCTCCAATTCCAACCACTGCACTCTGGGACGAAATAAGCGAGTCCCATTATCAAAGCTCCGATTAAAAACATCGAAATAACCATTCCGGGACCGGCGAGTAGGGTAGAATTTAATAGAGATTTTCGGAAAACGTGCAAATCTAATTCGTAAGCACCGTCGAATATCAGTAAAGGAAGGAAGATATAGAGAATTAAATCCGGATCCATGTTCCCGGCAAAGTCAACTGCTGATTTTAATATTCCGGCATCCTGCAAAAGACCGAATCGGTCGAACAGTCCTAATCCTATACCTAATACAAATAACCCAACCGTATAGGGAAAACTCGTTTTCTTTAAAACGGATTTGAGAATTGCACCAACAACCAAACAGATTACTACGAAAAATAAAGGTGCAAGTAAAGCATTCGTTTCCATTTTTTTCTTTTTATATCATTAACCTAAACAATCTTCTTCGGATATGTGTAAAAAATAGCGGTTGTTGTTGAGAAATATCGGTTAATTTTGGAAAAAGAACCGATATATTTCCTCCCATTATCCGTTATTTTCGATAAACCTAAACGTCTTATTTTAAAGAATCATCCTTTGGGCTGAATCTTGTATTCGCGTTCGAATGCCCTTCGACAATTTCAATGAAACGGCTATAAAACAAAAAAAGAGAATCCTTTTCTCGCTTAGAAATGGCTTCTCTTTTATGAGCGGAAGACGGGGCTCAAACCCGCGACCCCCAGCTTGGAAGGCTAGTGCTCTATCGACTGAGCTACTTCCGCGTTATTTTTGTAAGCATTACAATTAAAAAAGAGTGGGCAGTGATGGATTCGAACCACCGAAGGCGTAAGCCAGCTGAGTTACAGTCAGCCCCATTTGGCCACTCTGGTAACTGCCCCTCTGTTTCTCAATTGCGGTGCAAAGGTATGGATTATTTTTATAACTTGCAAGAAAAATCAATCATTTTTATTGCGGTTATTGCAGCTTCATCCCCTTTGTTGCCATATTTTCCTCCGGCTCTGTCTTCGGCTTGCTGCATATTATCAGTAGTTAATAGACCAAAGATGAAAGGAATATCGTACATTGAATTTAATTCAGTCAGTCCTTGTGTGACACTGGAGCATACGTAATCGAAATGAGGGGTTTCTCCTTTCACTACGCAGCCTAAAGCAATAACCGCGTCGATATCTCTTGTATCGGCTAACCTTCTTGCGGCAAAAGTTAATTCAAAACTTCCAGGAACTCGTCGGACGATAATGTTTTCTGGCTTTACGCCATGTTTTTCTAACGTATTGCAAGCTCCTTCCAACAGCTTTTCTGTAATGTTTCTATTCCATTCGGCAACAACAATACCGATGTTCATATCGGAAGCGTCCGGTACGCTGTTAAAATCGTAGTCTGATAAATTCTGATAAGCGGTAGCCATAATTTAATCTTTATAAAAAGATGAGGCTTCAGGAGACAAATCCGACAAACGTCGATTGTTCTGAAGCCTCATGCAAATAATTTATTTTGCCAATGCAGTAGCACGTGCAATATATTTGTCAATATCGGCAGCTTCTACTGAATTGAAATATTTTTCTTTGATTGTAGTGTAAGCTTTTACAGCATTATCGTATTGTTGCAGGCTTTCGTATGCAAAACCTGCTTTCTTTAAATAAATAGGACTAATTACTTCGTTATTGGCTGCGGTTGCTGCCTTCTCGAAATAGGTAACTCCTTCCTGTGCGTTGTCCATGTTTACATAGCAATCACCGATTAATCCGATAATAGCTGGAGAAATCATATTGTCTTTTGGGTCGAATGCTTTCAGCTTTTCCAACGCTTTTTCTGTTTCGCCCAATTTGTAATAGCAAATTCCGGCATAAGCCTTTGCCAAATTGCCAGCATTCGTATTGCCATATTGGTCAATAATCGCTTCGAATCCATCATAATCCGCGCCATTTCCGTTCAATGCCAATTGGAAAGAGTCTTTTAGGAAATATTGCTCGCCTTTAAATATTGCAACATTGGCTTTTTCCTGTAACGGCATCAGATATCCGTGCCGATAACCGAAAAATGCGCCCACAATTACTGCTAAAGCAACAATGCCGAGCAAGATTTTCTTGGAATTTTGTTCAATAAATAGTTCCGATTTCGAAACAAGTTCTTCTACTTCTACGGTTTCCTTTTCTTTAGTAGCCATAATTTATTTATAGTTATTTTATTAATCTTCTTTCTCTCAGGAAGCAATTTTCCGCTTCAAGGCGCAAAAGTAGTTTTTTTTGCTGAATAATCTGCATTAAGTCGGTATATTTTTTACTTTTGCGGGGATATAACGAATGAACGAATGATACTAAAGAAACTTTCTGTCCTTAATTACAAGAATATCATCCAAGCGGAGGCGGATTTCTCTCCGAAGATTAATTGCTTCTTTGGGAATAACGGCATGGGGAAAACGAATTTTATGGATGCGATTTATTATTTGTCATTTTGTAAAAGTCATTTAAACACGCCTGACAGTCAAATTATACGTAATGGCGAGGATATGTGTGTGCTTCAAGGCTTATATGATTTCGACGGAAGGGAAGAAGAGTTGTTTTGTGCGATTCGTAAAAAGCAACGTAAGTTATTTAAGCGGAATAAAAAGGAGTACGGCAAATTGTCGGAGCATATCGGATTGCTTCCGTTGGTTATGATTTCTCCGGCAGACGCAGATTTAATCCAAGAAGGAAGTGATGAACGCCGCCGATTCCTCGATTTAATCATTTCGCAGCAGGATAAAAATTATCTTCACTCATTGATACAATATAATAAGGCACTTTTACAGCGAAATATCCTATTAAAAGAACAAAATCGGGATTATTCTCTCTTAGATGTCCTTGAAATGCAGTTACAAATGTACGGTGAGATGATTTATTCCAAGAGAAAGCAGACCGTTGATGAGTTAATTCCGCTTTTTAATCGGTATCATCAGCAAATATGTTGCTCAAGTGAGGACGTGGGATTGCGTTATCTTTCACAACTGGAGGAAGAATCGCTGGAAGTACGCTTGAAAACCAATCGGGAACGGGATTATATTTTGGGATATACCTCTTCCGGTATCCATAAGGATGATTTGGAGATGACATTGAACGGGGCATTGATTCGCCGAATCGGTTCGCAGGGGCAACGGAAAAGTTTTCTTATCGCGTTGAAGCTGGCGCAATTTTCTTTCTTGAAGCAAAGTGGCACGATTCCTTTATTGCTTTTGGATGATATCTTCGATAAATTGGATGCGCAACGGGTCGCTCAGATTATCCGTTTGGTCGGTGATGCGCAATTCGGACAAATATTTATCACGGATACCAACCGCAAATATTTGGATGAGATACTTATGACAATAAATCAGGATTATGCGCTGTTTGAAGTGGAACAGGGACGGATTACTCCCATGAAAAGTGAAGAAAGATGAAGCGAAACAATACGCAGTCCATAGGAGAAATATTAAGAGACTTCTTCGAAGATAATACCGAACTGTATGAAAAGATAATGGAAGTGCGTATTTCCCGCATTTGGAGCCGGCTGTTGGGTCCGATGTCTAATCAATATACCCGGCAGCTCTATGTTCGCGACCGAATCCTTTATATTTATTTGAATTCAGCCGTATTGCGGAGCGAATTGCTCCTGAGCAAGGAGCATCTGAAGGCGAGTCTCAATAAAGAAATCGGGTCAGCCTATCTTTTTGACGTGGTTATTCGATAATTTCCTGCTCTGTTATCAACATATCCAACTTTTGGTCGAAGGGGTCAACGGGTATTTGTTCTCTGACTTGGAATGAAAATCCTACTCCGAGCTTCGGTATGTTCAATTGAGTCAATAATCGGTCATAAAAACCTTTCCCTCGTCCTAATCGGTTCAGTTGGCGGTCGAATGCAACGCCCGGAACGATAATCAGGTCGATTTCTTTTTCTACAGAAACGCTTTCAGGCGTAACAATAGGCTCCCAAATTCCGAATGTGCCGCGTTGCACCGATTCTTTTCCTTGATAAGGCAGCAATTTTAATTCGTTTTTTTCTACAAAAGGTAGGGCAATTAATTTTTCCTGATACCATCGCTCCAAGAAACTGACGGTTTGCACTTCTCCCGGAAGGGCGTGGTAGCAGGCGATGGCACGTGCTTTTTGAAACAGGTCGGTTTGTTCCAATCTCCGGAAGATGAGTCCGGACCATTCGTCTAATAATGTAGCGGGAAATTGCCGTTTTTGAAGGGCAATTTCCCGCCTCAATTTTTGTTTTTCTTCATTCATAGTGCTTGTTCCTGTGTCATATCCGCTAAGGGGAACGCCCGTCCTGCCTCTATTACCTCAATTGCCTTCAGCAATGTCGGGTCATCTTTCAGAAAGATAGGATAGAATCCGTCATCTTTGAAGAAGTTGCGCACGATATAGGCTTGCAATTGGTTTTCGAGCAAATGGCGTGAAATGGCAATCAGATTCGGACGTTTTTTGATTCCTTTTTTCGCCGCATAATTGGTGAAATTGCTTACTAACGGTTGTTGTTGCAAATAATTCCACAGTTCTTCATACGTTTTATAGTTGAAGAATTCTTTTTTATGTGCGTCCGAATATTCCAAAGTATAACGATATAATATGCCGGAATTGGCAACTCTTGTAAAATAAGAGGTGATTCCTGCCGTATCGCGAGGGATAAAAATATCCGGCATGATACCTCCGCCGCCATATACGGTGCGTCCGCCGACGGTGAGGTATTTCAGCGTATCATTCACCTTAATGCTGTCTGCCGTATCAAATTCTCCGTGCAAATAACGGTTATAAATATCTTGGTCGTAGTCATCAGCTTCACCCAGCTTGTATTGTTTCTGGATGCAACGGCCCGATGGCGTATAGTAGCGGGCAACGGTCAGCAATAATTCCGAGCCGTCGGTTAATTGGATAGGAGATTGCACCAATCCTTTCCCGAATGTGCGGCGGCCAATGATTAATCCGCGGTCATTATCCTGTATCGCGCCGGAGAAAATCTCGCTGGCGGAAGCCGAACCCTCGTCGGTGAGCACCACCATGGGACTTTCTTGGCAAGTACCCGTCCCGTTCGCGTGGAAATCCTGTCTTGGGAAAGCTTTGCCCTCTGCATAGACGATTTGTCTCCCTTCCGGCATGAATTCATTAATCATATTGATGGCTGCGTCCATATATCCTCCTGTATTTCCGCGCAAGTCGATGATAAATGCTTGGCAGCCCTCTTGCTTTAACTTGGCGATAGCCGTAATGAATTCATTATACGTTGTCCGTCCGAACTTACTTACCTTTATATATCCGATGCCCTCTTTCACTTTATAGGCGACATCGACCGTATTTACCGGAACATCGCCGCGCGTTACTTGGATTTTCAGCAGTTCCGGATGATTGTCGCGCTTGATGCCCAGCTGGACGGTACTGTTTTTCATCCCTCTGAGCAATTGTTGGATTTTTGTGTCATCCGTTTTGTTCCCGGCGTAAACCGTATCGTTAATTGTGACAATCCGGTCGAACGGTTGAATCCCTGCCTTTTCAGAGGGTCCGCCCGGTACGACTTCTATGACCAGAATCGTATCCGTTTGCATATTGAAAGAGACACCTATTCCGCTGAAAGAACCCTCTAAGTCCTCCGCCCGCTTTGCTACATCCTTTGCCGGGATATACACAGAGTGCGGGTCCAGCTCCCCGAATATTTTAGGGATGGCTCCTTCGACCAAGTCGGTCATATTGACCGTATCCACATATTGTTCTTTGATAATCCCCAAGATAGCGCTGATTTTATCTGTTCCCCCTCCGAACAGACTCCGGCTTCGGCCTTGACTTAAGAACCAATAATGATTCCCGATGAAGATTCCCAGCGCAATACAAGCCGCGATAAGAACCGGCAACCAAATAGCCAGTCGTTTGTTTCTGCTCATAAGACTTTTTTATTCGTTTAAATCTATATAATCCACTTCAACTCCGGCGCGTTTCAATAAATCGCAGCCCTCTTCCGTGCGATATTTCTCGGCATATACGACTCTTACGATGCCCGATTGGATAATCAGTTTCGCACATTCGATGCATGGAGCCGCCGTAATGTAAATTGTCGCCCCTTTGCTGCTATTTGAGGAAGCCGCCACTTTAGTGATTGCATTGGCTTCGGCATGGAGCACATAAGGTTTGGTGATGTTATGCTCGTCTTCGCATATATTTTCGAATCCGGAGGGCGTCCCGTTGTACCCGTCGGATATAATCATCTGGTCTTTTACGATTAACGCACCGACTTTCCGGCGTTCGCAGTACGAATTTTCCGCCCAGATTACCGCCATCCGGAGATAACGTTTATCCAACTCGTGTTGTTTGTCAACCTTATTCGTCATTTTATGCCTCTTACTATCTTATTAATTAATTTCAAGCTGCAAAAGTAATGATTACAACTGATATTCTGGAAGCCGGACGCATAATTTTATGCAGGAATGTGGATTAAACACAAAAACAGTTCTTGTGCCACCGTATTTTTCTTGTTGTTTATGCTTTGTAATTTACAAAGATTATAATTATAATTTGATTATTACTTAGTAAAGTACAAATTATAGAAATATAATTTTTCTATTACTTAGAAAAATACAAATATTATCGATAGATTATATTCATATATTTGCAAATTACAAAGTATTGTATATCATCAATTGATTATATTTGAAAATTGCAAATTATAAATATCCGGAATTTAGGCCTTGAAAAATGCTCATGGGTGCATTTATATCTCGATTAAATCCGTACCTTTAGTGCATGATTTTAATTGGAAAACACGATGAAGACACTTTTTAAAGTATGTATGTTGCTGGTTGCTTTTTGGATAGCTCCGGCTATCGGACAAACCGCAAAGCAGATTGTATTGCCTGAATCGGGCGATAAGGTATTGTTGCACGACGGCTGGTGGGCTCGGCGGGCAAGCGAGATTGGTGAAGATGGGAATCGGTTAACGTCGCAACCGTTCCGGACAGTAGGTTGGATGAAAGCGCGTGTTCCGGGCACGGTGCTGACGACTCTGTTGGAAAACAATGTCTATCCTGCGCCGGAAGTGGGTTTGAATAATGAACGGATACCGGATATTTACCGGGTAGGGCGCGACTTTTATACCTATTGGTTTGTCTGTCCGCTTGCGGATGTGCAGAAAACGCCGGGGAAACATATCTGGCTGAACTTTCGCGGGATTAATTACAAAGCAGAAATCTATTTGAATGGCAAAAGAGTCAATCGGAACACGCACGAGGGGATGTTCCTGCGCCAATCGTATGACATTACCGACCTGCTGCGTAGCGATTCCACGAATCTGTTGGCTGTGTTGGTATTTCCGCCCGACCATGTGGGGAATCCGAATGGCGGACAGGGCGGGGATGCCCAGATTGCCCGCAATTGCACCATGCAATATACGCCGGGATGGGATTGGATTCAGCCGGTGCGCGACCGGAATACGGGAATATGGGATGAGGTATCGATAACCACGACCGGCGCAGTCCTTTTGCAGCATCCTTATGTCGTGACAAAGGTTCCGGGCGTGCGTGAACCGAATGCGGAAAAGCAGGCGAAAGCCTATTTGGAAACCTCAGTCGAACTGGAGAATGTAACCGACCAAGTCCAGAAGGGGATTGTCTCGGCAAAATATCAAGGCACGACATTCAGTCGGGAGGTTACTTTGCAACCCAAAGAAAAGCAGCTCATTGCCTTCCCGAAACAAACGATAGAGAATCCGCAATTATGGTGGCCCAATGGCATAGGAGAGCAACCGTTGCAGCAGATTAGCTTCGCCTTTTCACAAGGGAATCAGGTGAGTGATTCGGAAGAGGTGCAATTTGGCATACGGGAAATCACGACGAGGAAGAACCCGCAGAATGGCGGACGGGAATTTTATGTCAATGGACAGAAGATATACATAACCGGCGGCAATTATATCAATTCGGATTGGCTGCTTCGCCTTTCGCCGGAACGGTATGACCACGAGGTGCGTTTCCATGCGGAAATGAATTTGCGGATGATTCGCGTATGGGGCGGCGCCTTGTTGGAGCGTCCGGAGTTTTATCAGGCGTGCGATAAATATGGCATCTTGGTTTTTCAGGATTTGTGGGGAAGCGGCGATTGCAATGGGGCATGGGAAGACATCACCAAGCTGGATTCGCGCGAACGCCGTTGGGAATATCCCGACAATCATGACCTTTTCCTCCGTTCGGCAGAAGACCAGATTAAAATGATTCGTAACCATCCGAGTTTGTGCCTGTGGTGCGGCGCAAATGAGTGGCCTTTGGCGAAAGATATCGATGAGGCGCTCCGCACAGACCTGTTGCCTCGCTTGGACCCCAACCGTTTGTTCGCCAGCTATTCGACAGACTCGGTATTTACCCGTAATTTGTTAGGCGATAATGGCGACGGACCTTACGGCATTCAGGAATTGGAATGGTTCTTCACGTTCCGCTCGCATCCGTTCAATCCGGAGGCAGGTTCTGTCGGTTCGCCGGAGATAGAAAGTTTCCGCGAATTTATGTCGCCCAAGGATTTGGAAGAATTCCCGCGGAAGAGCTTCACGAAGAACCTGACATGGCGCTATCATAAAGACTTGGGTTATCGCGACCATTTGGAGCGGTACGGCGAAGTAAAGAGCATCGAAGATTATTGCCGCTATGCGCAAGTCGTAAATTATGACCAGTACCGCAGCTTTATGGAGGGGTGGGCTTCGCATATTTGGGATTGGTACACCGGAATCCTTATCTGGAAGACACAGAACCCATGGACTGCCCTACGAGGTCAGATGTATGATTGGTATTTGGATGTCAATGCCTCATTATATGGAACGAAAAAGGGATGCGAACCGTTACATCCTTATTATAATATGCACACGAAACAGATTGAACTGATGAATACGACGGTGAATGCCTATGAATCGCTGACAGTAAAGGCGGCATTGTTCGACCGGGAGGGCAAGATGTTTTGGGAAAAGGATATGCAGACGGATGCACCGGTCAATAATGTAAAGACCCTGTTTGCCGTTCCGGAGGTAAAGGAGGTAACGGGCGTTTATTTCCTGAAACTTTCGCTCTTGGACGCAAAGAGAGAGGAGCTGACCGATAATATTTATTGGCTGACGACTATCCCGAAGGATTATTCCACATTGAATGAATTGCCGAAGTCGCAGACGGATGTACAGACGCAGTTGGAAAAGCAAGAGGGCGAATATAAAGGGACAGTCACTCTCGCAACAGACGGACACATCAGCTTCTTCAACCGAATCAAGGTATTTAATCGGACAACCGGCAAGCGCATTCTTCCGGTACATTATTCGGATAATTACATTACGCTGATGCCGAATGAAAAACGGACGGTTACTTTCTCCTTTAAATCGGATTTAAATCCGGAAGAGATTCAGGTCTTGGTTGAAAGGTGGAATTAAAAGAAGAACGGCGAATGATGTTCCCCTTTAATCTCTCCATCATTCGCCGTTTATTTCGATTTAGAATTCAATCAACGCCATGTGCGGATTATGGTCGCTCAAGTATCCGGTCTTCGATTCCGGGTTTTGGGCGATTTCCGTATTCAGCACTTTAATTTGCGGAGTAACGAAGATGAAATCAATCTTCTCCCGTTTCTCCACCGGGTATCTTCCGAAGTCGTGGAAGGTATAGTTCGGTCCCGTCTTCTTATCGGTCATCTTATAAGCGTCTTTCAACACGAACTCGTTGGTCGTTATGGTCTGATAAGCCTCCGACTGGTCATTCACATTGAAGTCGCCGGTTACGACTGCCGGATTGTCTCCTACGATTTCTTTAATCTTCTGGATAATCAGCAGGGCGCTTTGTCTTCTTGCTTCGACACCGACATGGTCAAAGTGGGTATTTACCGCCATGAATACCTTGCCGGTCTTTTTATCCTTGAACTTTCCCCACGTGGCAATCCGGGTACAAGCTCCGTCCCAGCCGATAAAGCCTGCGCTGTCGGGATATTGCGAGAGCCAGAACGTATTCCCATCCAATAATTCGTATTTGTCTTTCCGATAGAACAGCGGGGAATATTCTCCTGCCTCTTTCCCGTCATCACGGCCTACGCCGATAGCGGCAAATTCCGGGAGCCCGGCTTTCAAATCCTCCATCTGATTGTGCAACACCTCCTGCATACCGATGATATCGAGGTTCTTCATCTTAATGAACTTGCAGATGGTGTCCTTGCGATACTTCCAGTTGTTCAAGCTGTCGCCCGGATTGTCGTAACGCATATTGAAGGTTGCCCATTCGATTTGCACCGGCTGGTCTGATGTTGCATTTGCTTTGTTCTCTTGTTTGGCATTATTCCCTCCTCCGCAAGCCGTAAGGAGCAGGGCGCAGAGTGCTATGCCCAATAAATTCTTTACCATAATAATATATCCTTTTAAATATTGATTTCTCCTTTCCCTTGGCGGATGATGCTGAACTCGTCGCCGGTACAGTCGATTACCGTCGAGGGTTCGATGCCTCCGTATCCGCCGTCGATGACGATATCTACTTTCCCTTCGTATTTCTCGTCGATAAGTTCCGGGTCGGTGGAGTATTCCATCACTTCATCTTCGTCGTCATGTACGGACATCGTGAGCAACGGATTGCCCAGCTCCTGTACAATCGTGCGGACGATTTGGTTGTCCGGCACACGGATGCCGACCTCTTTCCTGTTCTTATAGATTTTAGGGAGTTCGCTGCTCGTAGGAAGTATGAAGGTATAAGGACCGGGCAGGTATCGTTTCATCAATTTGAACGCCGCATTGCTCACTTTCGCATATTCGCTCAGGTTGGATAGGTCGTAGCAGATGATGGAGAGGTTGCTTTTTTGTGGATTGACCCCTTTTATCTTGCATATCTTCTCCACGGCACGGACATTCAATGCGTCGCATCCGAGGGCATAGACCGTGTCGGTCGGGTAGATGACCAGTCCTCCGTCTTGAAGGACCTTTACCACCTTGGCTATCTCCTTCGGATTCGGATTCTCTTCATAAATCTTGACTAACATAATTTATTTAATTGCGAATTATGAATTACGAATTACGGACAAAATAGAAATTCGTAATTCGTAATTCGTAATTCTTCATTAACCATAAATGATATGCCCGTTCTCGTCGGTATATTCTTCCAAGCTCTTGCTGTACTGGTTCATGGCACGCAGGCTCATACCCATGCTGGAGAAGCCGCCGTCGTGGTACAGGTTCTGCATCGTCACTTTCCGGGTCAGGTCAGAGAACATCATCACGCAGTAATCGGCGCATTCGTCTGCCGTCGCGTTGCCCAGCGGACTCATCTTGTTGGCGAAGTCCATCAGGTGGTCCATTCCTTTTACCCCGTTGCCTGCCGTAGTCGGCGTAGGTGATTGCGAAATGGTATTGATACGGACGTTCTTTTCCCGGCCATAGATATATCCGAAGCTGCGGGCGATAGATTCCAACAGGCTTTTTGCGTCCGCCATATCGTTGTATCCGAAGAATGTACGTTGCGCTGCTACATAGCTCAGGGCAACCACCGAACCATACTCGGCAATCGCATCCAGCTTCTTTGCCGTCTGAAGCATCTTGTGGAACGAAATAGCCGATACATCCAACGTCTTCTCCAAGAAGTTATAATCCAAATCATCGTATGTGCGTTTCTTGCGGACATTCGGGCTCATTCCGATAGAATGGAGGACGAAATCGACCGGACCGCCCAGCACCTCCATCGAGCGGGTGAATACCTGCTGCAAATCCTCCACGCTTGTGGCATCGGCAGGAATAACCTCAGCGTTCAGCTTCTTGGCCAATTCGTCTGTCTGTCCCATCCGGAGCGCCATCGGCGTGTTGCTGAGCGTAATCGTTGCGCCCTCTTCGGCAGCCCGTTCAGCTACTTTCCACGCGATAGACATATCGTTCAGCGCACCGAAGATGATTCCCTTCTTTCCTTTCAATAAATTGTAACTCATAACTTTTACCTTATTAATTCGGGCGCAAAGGTACGAAAAAAAGAGAGAGAAAGGATACTCTTCACGGAAAGAATTGCTTGCGCGGCGGGCATGGCTCCCGCTCCCCATAGGCTTTCGGCACACGCGCCGTAGCAGAAACCGGACCTCTCCCTAAGCACTTCCGTCCTTAGCTCCCCGAAGAAAAGTTGGTTTCCTCCCAAAAGAAAACTTTGTCGCGTCGAAAGGAAAAGTTGCTCAGCTTAGGAAGAAAAGTCAAAACGCCTGTGCCGTTTCTATAAATGCCAGTGGCGTTTTTACAATTGCCTGTGTCGTTTTTATAAACGCCTGTGGCGTTTTAAGAATTGCTTACTACGCGAGAAACTTTTCCTTTCGAGGCGAAGAACTTTTTCTTTCGAAGCGTCAAAGTTTTCTTCGAGGGGGAGAGGCGAGGTTCCCCATAGGATAGCGATGTGTTGGATATGGGGCGAGTCGCGAGGGCAATAGGGTTGTATTTCATGGGAAGTATAGCTATCTTTGTGCAGTTGTTCAATAAAAAATCTTCATTATGTATAAGGTAAAATATTTATTATGGGCCGGGATGTTCCTCTGCATGGCATGTGGGGGCAAGGAGTCCGGCAAGGGAGTGGACGCAGCGTCGTCAGACTCAACCTCCGTCGCAAAGGAATACCATAACCCGGTGATACGGATTGCGGCTCCGGACCCGACGGCGATTCGCTTGGCTGACGGGACCTATTATTTGTATGCGACGGAGGATATCCGGAACTTGCCGATATTCAAGTCGAAGAATATGGTGGACTGGGAGGAGGTAGGCACGGCCTTTACGGATGCGACCCGCCCGGACTTCGTCGATAATAACCCCGAAGGGAAGCACGCGGCGCTTTGGGCTCCGGATATCCAATATATAAAAGGGAAGTATGTCCTGACCTATTCGCTGGCGGAGTGGGGAAACCATTGGATTAGTACGATTGGCTATGCGGTGGCCGACAAGCCGGAGGGACCTTTTACGCCGAAGGGCAAGATTTTCAATAGCCGGGATGTGAATGTCGAGAACTCTATCGACCAGTTCCTTTATGAAGAGGATGGGAAGTATTACGTCCTGTGGGGCAGCTTCTTTGGGATATATATTATGGAACTGGATATTACGGACGACGTGACTATTACGCCGAAGCTGGAGACGAAGCGGCAGATTGCCGGCAATGCGTACGAGGGTATCAATCTTTGGAAGCGGGATGGCTATTACTATCTGTTCGGCTCGATAGGCTCCTGCTGCGAAGGCGAAAAGAGCACCTATACGACGGTCGTAGGACGTTCGGAGAGCCTCTTCGGTCCGTATGTCGATAAGTCGGGCGGAAAGATGCTGGAGAACAAGCACGAGGTGGTGCTCCATAAAGACAGTGCGTTCGTAGGGACCGGACACAACGCCCTGCTGCAGCTGGATGACGAAGGGAATACGTGGATGCTCTATCATGCGTTCGAGCTATCGAATCTCGGTGCACAGCGGCAGGTGCTGTTAGACCAGGTGTTGTGGGACGAAGCCGGCTGGCCCTACGTGGAAAACCATCAGCCCTCGCACAGTGCGCTTGTGCCGGTGATTAAATAAAGTTCTTTCTTGTTCTTTTGCCTTGACCCAAATTGTTCCCTACTTTCTGGCTTGACCCAGAAAGTAGCAAAGAGGTCAAGGCTGCGCCTGCTTCGCTACTCTCTCCCTTCATTTCGCTGGAATCTCGGAAACTCGCGCTTCGCGCTCAAACAGCCGAGCTTCCGGACGCTTCATTCCGGTCGTTCGCTTTACGCTCACCAGCCGAGGCCAATCCTTTCTCCCTTCCTCCTTCCGCCTCGTCTTCGACCTTTCCTTTCTCTCGCCTTCGGCATCGGTTCCCTCTTAGCTTCTATCTGAAAAGCTCCACTGTTTTAGGGGAGCTGGCTCGCGTAGCGAGACTGAGGGGTTATATATACCATATATATAATAGGGAAAGGATTGGCCTAACGCAAGAGGCGTTAAGCAAATTCCGAGCGGAGCGTGAAGAAATTTCGGTTGTTTGAGCGAAGCGAGTTTCCGAAATTTTAGCGGAGCGATGCGAATTTGTAGCCTCTGGAGTGTAAGCCTTGACCTCTTTGCTACTTTCTGGGTCAAGCCAGAAAGTAGGGAGCAACTTGATTTTTTGGTTCTTTTGCATCAAGGCAAAAGAACAGAGCTGCTGTGTGCAATGTACGGAGCAACTCCTTCCCCGCTTCGCCGCCGCTCTATCAACCTTTCCGATAAAAATCTTGAAATATCTTTTACTTTTTCTTTGCATTTTCGTTTGCGTTCCCTACCTTTGTCGCAATTCCGTGAGGATTAGGGGTAATCCTGCGGAAGGACATACTGAGTTTTAGCATTTACGATATTATTCCAAGTTGGAAAATCGGCAAAATTTTACTATGCAGGAATAATAAACAAAGAATGCTTGCACTCATGCTGTACACTTATCTGAAAGGAATAGGTATATCCTGCAGCATAGAGTGCGGGCTGTTGTTTAATTATCTGCATAGTGGGCGTTTGCCGATGCCCCCAACTTGATAATAAAACAACTCGCCCGCACTTTCTTTTTGTCTTTCATAGTGGTTGGTTAGTTAGTCGTAAATGCGGTACGGCTGAATTAAATTATTTACTAACTAAACACATAAATATTATGAAGACAAGAATTTTTACTTTATTGATGGCGTTCTTGGCAACGCTTAGTGGTGCGGTTTGGGGGCAGGAAAATTGGATTGATAATGCCAATACAGATTGGTATAAAGAAAATGGAACCACATTCGAAATATCTACGGCGGAAGAATTGGCGGGATTGGCGAAGTTAGTGAATGAAGAGACAGATGGTTTTAAGGGGAAAACTATTATATTGACTCATGATATAGATTTGAACCCTGGAATTATTTTTAATAAAAAAGCAACAAGCGAGACTGATGTTTTTACGGGAACGGCGAAAGAATGGACGCCAATAAGTGAGAATGCAGTCGTCTCTAATTTCAATGGCACATTTGATGGGAATGGACATACAATTAGCGGACTTTATTTAAAATCAAACATAGAATCAGAATATGAGCATCTTGGATTGTTTGGACTTATAGCTGGAACTATACAAAATGTGCATATAGACAATAGCTATATAGATGTTTCAATAAACGAGAAATTAAAAAATATAGGAGGTATTGCCGGAAACGTAGATGGATTCGGAAGTATAGTTAAATGTTCTTTTGATGGGCTGATAAATATAAAAGGAGATAAAGCAAAAATCACAAGTCTCAATGTTGGTGGAATATGTGGTTTATATGAAAACGAAAGAATAGAGTCTTGTTGTAATATGGGGAATATAAATGTTTCAATGGATGATATTTCGTACAATGGAGAATCATATGGCCAATGTGGAATTTTTATTAGTGGAATATCTAATATTAATAGCAAAGACAAACCATCTGCCAATATTGATATTGTGAATTCATATAATACAGGGACTATAAATGTGTCAGTAAATGAATTTGGAAACAAAAATCAAAATCCACTGATTCTTTATACGTTGTATATTAGTGGAATTGGAAACAATCCAAATAAACCTTCTACTATTACATCCTGCTATAATACTGGTGAAATAAAAGTATCAGGACAGGACAACACATGTGCGATATATATTGGTGGTATTAATGCGAACGAGATGGGCAATGAAATTACTAATTGTTATAATGTAGGAACGATCGAATCAACGGTAAAAGTTTCTGAGGGTATTCTCTCGTTTGTAAATGTTGGAAGTATCTCAGGAAGCATTAACAATACAAAATTTAGCAATAACTATTATTTACAGCAAAAAGGAGTGAATGCTGTTGGAGGAAATAATAACGATAGCTATAATAACAAAGGAGGCGAAATAGAGAAAGCTACTGAAGAAGAATTCATAGACGGCACAGTAGCCTACGAACTAAGAAAAGCAGGAGGCAATTACGGGCAAGACCTCCATAGCAACACGCCAGCCGAATCTCCTACTTTATTATGTTTCACACCAGATGATGCTGTTTATAAATTGACATTAAATTATGAAAGCTATGATGAAACGGCAGCTGCAGAGCAATATGCAAACAGCGGCTATCTGAACTTGCCGGAATTGGAAGAGAATGCAGGTTGGTATGATGGCGAAGGCAATCTTTATACTTCTGAATCAGCGATAAGTGAAGATATAACCTTGTATGCTCAAAAGAAAACGGCACACACAATTACCATCGTTGATACAGAAGGCGGAACGGTTGCATCTGATAAAACTACGGCAATTGTCGGCGAAACAATCACACTCACGGTTACAACTGGCGAAGGCTATACGTTCGGCGGATTGTCGGTTGTGGGTACGGAGGCAATCGAAACCACATTAACCGGCGAGAATATCTATACATTTACCATGCCGGACGCAGATGTAACAGTTACTGCCCAATTTACGAAAAACGAAGAGCCAACTGACCCTGACGAAGGCGACGACGAACAGGGCGGCATCGTTCCGGACGCTCCCAAATACTACAACATCTACGAAGAGGAAATCTGCGAGGGCGTGACGGTTGAGTTCAGTCGCGATGTGGTGAAAGAGGGACAGTCGGTGCTTGTGACCATCAAGGTAGATGAAGAATTTGATACCACGGACTTGGCTCTGACGTTCAAGCGTAGCCTCTTTGGGTATTGGGAGGATTTGACATTGACGCCGACCGAAAACCCGAACGAATATATCATTGAGAATATCTACACCGATATTTATGTCCGTGCCGAAGGTGCAGTGCCAACCGGCATCGAGAACATCGAAGGTGCAAAGGTCTATACGAAGGATGGAAGCATCTATGTATATACTCCGACTGAGGAGAAAGTAACGATAATCTCAGCCAGCGGCGCAGTCATGAAGAACGAAACGCAAGTGGGATTGAAGCAATACACCGGTCTGCAGCGCGGCATATATATTATATGTATCGACGAGCAGCGATTTAAAGTAAGATTATAAAAGAGGCCGTTAAGACATGCAACATTTCGCCATCCTGAGTCCGCTCGGGGTGGCGATTGTGTTAACCACGGTCGCCGACTGAGGTCACCTCGGTCGCCGGGTGAGGTAGCCTCGGTCGCCGAGTGAGGTAGGCTCGGTCGGGAGGGATAAACAAAAAGCCATCCGGAGGAATCCGAATGGCTTTTTGTATGATTGAATCGTGGAATCGATTACATTCTCTTTTCTTTGATTCTTGCTTTCTTTCCGGTCAAAGCACGCAAGTAATACAGTTTAGCACGACGAACACGACCTACCTTGTTTACTGTAATACTTTCGATGAACGGTGATTCAATCGGGAAAATTCTTTCTACGCCGACATTCTCAGACATCTTACGTACGGTGAAACGCTTCTTGTCGCCATGTCCGGAGATACGGATAACGACACCGCGGTACTGCTGGATACGTTCCTTGTTACCTTCTTTGATACGGTAAGCGATAGTAACAGTATCACCGCTCTTGAACGAAGGGTGCTCTTTCTTTGTAGCGAAAGCCTCTTCTGCAACTTTAATTAAATCCATTGTGTTATTTGTATTTAAAATTGTTGATAATAGTTACGCAAATAAACAGGCTGCTTTGTCCTGCCAGCGTTGCGTAAAGCGCTGCAAAGTAACGAAATCTTTGGGATATAAACAAATAGCGGATAGATTTTCTTGTCCGGATTAATTATTTTCTTTACTTTTGAGTCTGTTTTATAAGATGAAGGATGAATAAGATTATCGGTATGTTACTTGGCTGTTGGTTGGCAGTCAGTGGTTTGTCTGCCCAACAGATGCCTACTCTTTATCGGAATGTGGATGAGGAGGCGATGAATCATTGGGCGGATTCCGTCTTCGACTCGATGAGCATGGACGAGCGGATAGGGCAGTTGTTTATGGTGGTGGCGGACGTGAGCACAAGTACCCAGAATGTGCAGAAACTGAAACGGTATGTGCGCGAGCAGAAGATTGGCGGGGTATTGTTTCATAAAGGCCGTCCGGAAGACCAAGCGTTCCTGACAAACCAGATGCAGGCGGAGGCACGGATCCCGTTGTTTGTCTCGCTGGATGGCGAATGGGGATTGTCGATGCGCCTGAGCGGGACGACCCGTTTCCCGAAGAATATGATGCTGGGGGCGATAGAAGATAAATTGCTTATCCGGAAATATGGCGAGGAGGTGGCGCGGCAGTGCCATGTGATGGGAATCCATATCAACTTCGCGCCCGATTTGGATGTGAATAGCAATGAAGAGAACCCGGTTATCGGTATCCGCTCGTTTGGTGAAAGCCCCTATGCCGTGACAGAAAAGGGAATTGCCTATTCGCAAGGATTGGAAGGGGCAGGAATCATCTCGGTCGCCAAGCATTTCCCCGGACATGGCGATACTTCGGACGATTCGCATGAGACATTGCCGACGATATATCATAACCGGGCACGGTTGGATTCGGTAGAGTTGCTGCCTTTTCGCCAATATATCCGTCAGGGTTTTGCAGGAGTCATGACGGGGCATTTGTATGTTCCGGCATTGGAGAAGCAGAAGGGCAGGGCGGCGTCATTCTCTCATTCCATAGTCACCGATTTGCTGCAAAAGGAATTGGGTTTCAAAGGGCTTTGCTTTACCGATGCGTTGGCGATGAAAGGGGCGAGTGCGAAGAAAGCAGATAATCCCTGCGTGCAGGCTTTGCTGGCGGGTAATGATATCTTGCTGGCTCCACGTGCGCCGATTTCTGACTATCGGGCAGTAAAGGCAGCGGTTGAGGAGGGGACAATCCCGATGTCGTATGTCGAAGCCAAATGCCTGAAGATATTGAAGTATAAATATATTGCCGGACTCCATAACTATCAGCCGATAGCCTTGAAGGGATTGTCCGAACGATTGAACACAGCGCATGCGGCATGGTTGGCTGCCAAATTGAATGAAGAGGCAATTACCGTCTTGAAGAATGAAAACCGTATATTGCCCATTGCCGATTTGAAACAACCGAAAGTTGCCGTACTGACCATCGGAGATGCCGTATCGGATGACTTCGAAGAAACTGTTTCTGCCTATGTTCAGGCAGACAATTATACGATTACGCGGACAATGAGCGCTGCGAAGGTGCAGCAGGTCTATAATAAATTGGATAAATACGATTTGATTCTTTGCGCGGTGCATACGGTACGGATTCCGGAGAGTGCTTCTCTACGGGCATTGGCAGGAAAGAAGCAATTGGTCTATACTTTCTTCACCATTCCCTATTTCTGCAAATCTTATAAGCAGTCGATAGCTAAAGCGAAAGCGGTGGTATTGGCATACGAAGGGACGCCATTGGCGCAACAGTATGCCGCACAAGCTATTTTCGGAGGAATTGCGGCAAAGGGGAAGTTGCCGGTGTCGATTCCGGAATTGTATTTTGCCGGCGCAGGTATTTTTACGCCGAAAACCCGATTGGGCTATCATGAACCGGAAGAGGTCGGACTGAATCCGGAACGTTTGGAGGAAATTTCCCGGATAGCAGAAGAGGGCATCAAGGTGAAAGCCTATCCGGGTTGCCAGTTGTTGGTGGCTAAGGATGGAATGGTGGTGTATAGCCGCTCTTTCGGACGGTATGACTACGAACATCGCCAGCCGATAACGAATGAATCGGTTTATGATTTGGCTTCAGCCTCAAAAGCTGCCGGGACATTGCTTGCCGTCATGAAAGCTTACGACGAGAAGAAGTTTAAGCTGACGGATAAGATAGCAACTTACATCCCGGAACTGAAAGATTCAAATAAAAAGAATGTCACGATTAAGGAAATGCTCTTCCATCAGTCCGGGATTGTCCCGATTATTAACTTTTATACAAAGGCAATGGAAAAGGGAAAGTTCAAACCGGAGCTGGTTTCTACCACGCCTAAGCCCGGTTATCCGACACAAGTGGCAAGAAATATCTATCTGAAAAGCTCTTTTCAGGATACAATCATGCAAATGATAAAGGATTCGAAGCTGAGGAACAAAGCCTATCGTTATAGTTGCGTCAATTTTATCTTGTTAAAGATGATGGTGGAGAACCTGCTGCATCAGCCGATGGACCAATTCCTGCAAGAGAATTTCTTTGCACCGTTAGGGGCATGGCATTTGACCTATAATCCGCTGTCGCGAATGGATTCCTCTTTGATTGTGCCTACGGAATATGATAAAACGGTCCGGCATCAGTTGATTCGCGGGTATGTACATGATGAGGCGGCAGCTTTTCAGGGAGGAGTTTCCGGTAATGCAGGATTATTCTCAAATGCGAATGACTTGGCAAAGGTGCTTCAGTTGCTATTAAATAATGGTATATATGGCGGGGATCGCTATCTGTCGGATGAGACAGTCCGGTTATTTACCAAAACAAAGAGTCCGACTTGCCGCAGAGGATTGGGATTTGACCGGCCGAAGGTAGGAAGTAAAGTTTCGCCATGTGGGGCGTTGGCTCCGGCATCGGTTTATGGACATACAGGATTTACCGGAACCTGCTTTTGGGTTGACCCGGACCATCAGATAATCTATATTTTCTTATGCAATCGGGTTTATCCTACTCGGAATAATAAGAAATTGTCCGCGTTGAATATCCGGACGCGCATACAGGATACGATTTATAAATCATTGAAAGACTAAAACGGTTATGTTGTTCGGACACGGGGATGATTATTATCGGTCGAGTCGAGAGATAAGAGTGAATTATAGTTCGAATGTTTGGTATGGCGCGGATTTGGCTCCGCTTCGAGAACATATCTATCAATCGTTTTTTCAAGTTGCACGTTACCCGGAGCCCGATGCGGCTTCGCTAAGGCAGAAATTGGCGGGTATATATAATGTATCTGCCGAGCATCTATTGGTGACGAACGGTTCGATTACCGCTTTTTATTTGATTGCTGAGGCTTGGAGAGGGGCAAAGTCTACGATTTTTATTCCCTCTTTTGCAGAATATGAGGATGCGTGCCGCTTGCATCAGCATCAGCTCTCTTTTTTCACGAATAGCCTGCCGTTATCGGAGCTTTCTTTGGAGGATACGGCGGTTTGTTGGCTTTGCAATCCCAATAATCCGGACGGACATGTGATAGCACGGGAAGAATTACTTCAATTAATTCGGAAGAATCCTCGGACATTTTTCGTAATCGACCAAGTCTATTCTGATTTTTATCCTGAGAAATTATTGGAGATAAAGGATGTGGAGGAGTATCCGAATCTGATTTTGGTCCAATCGATTTCCAAGTTGCATAAGATTCCAGGCATCCGGATAGGTTATGTGGCGGCATCTAAAGAAATTATCCGACGATTGGAGAATTATTTGATACCTTGGTCGGTCAATGCCTTGGCAGTGGAAGTCGGGAAATATACATTGTCGCATCCGGAGCAATTCGTTTTGCCTTTGCAGCAATGGTTGGAGGATACGCACCGGTTGCAGGAGGCAATTCGGAAGATGGGGATAGAGGTATTGCCCTCGTCTGTGACCTTTTTCCTTTGCCGTTTGCCGGAAGGGAAAAAGGCAAGCGATTTGAAAACGTTTTTGTTGGACCGACAGGGGATATTAATACGTGATGCGTCTAATTTCCGAGGATTGGACGAGCGTTACTTTCGTCTTTCAACGCAAAGACCGGAAGAAAACCGGCAATTCGTGGAGCTCTTGCAGGAATATCTTAGCCAAGATGAAGGCAAAAAATAATTAAGAGCTATGAATCGGACAAAGCCGGATTTCATAACTCTTAATTTAACAGCGTTTACTCAACACGTTTGTTGATAACGATATGGCTTAAATAGCCGATTACAATAACAACTAAACCTGTCAGTAAAATTGCATTCGTCATACCGCCTGTCAATGCAGGAACAGCCAATATAACTACACCGATAAGGAGGACAATCACTCCTAAATTTTTAAGTAACTCGTTCATGGTTATAGACGACTTTTATTGATTATTCGTATTTCTATGCAAATAAAGCAATAATAACCCGATTGTAAAAATATTTTAGGAGAAAAATGATGAATTCTGTGAAATTAGCTCCTATCTTTGTTCCGTAATTAATCATTTCAGCTATGCAGCGTTTATTTTATATTTTGTACACGTGGATTATTTTTGTGCCGATATTCTTGGTTCTGACACTTTTAACTGCACTTACAACGATTGTCGGCTGTCTTTTGGGTGGAGAACGTATCTTTTCTTATTATCCGGGGATGATTTGGTCGAGACTCACTTGCTACTTGGCGCTTTGCCCTGTAAAAGTACGCGGTAGGGAGAAGATAAAGCGCGGACAGTCTTATATCTTTGCGGCAAACCATCAGGGTGCATTCGATATTTTCCTTATATATGGTTTCTTGGGGGTTCCTATCAAATGGGTGATGAAAGCGGGCATCGGGAAGATTCCTTTTGTCGGAGCGGCATGCCGGGCTGCCGGATTTGTTTTTGTGGACCATTCGACTTCGAAAGCAGCGGCTCGTTCGCTTGGAGAGGCGGAGAAATGCTTGCGTCGGGGAGCGTCTATCGCCATTTTCCCGGAAGGTTCCCGTTCTGAGACCGGCAAGATGAGGCGTTTTAAGAAAGGGGCATTCCAGATGGCTGCCGACCAGCATTTGCCGATTGTCCCGATTACCTTGAACGGTCCTTTTTATGTTCTGCCTATCGGGTCATTGAATCTGCATCGTCATAAGATGGAAATGGTTATCCATGACCCGATTTCCATTGAGGGCATGGATGTCTCGCATAAGGGATTGCAACAGATTGCCGAGCAGACGCAGGCTGTCATCGCACAAGGGTTGTGGGACGAGTTCAAGTAAGAAATAAGATTACATTCTTGTTATTTATATCGACTGATAATACCGGATTTGGCTACCTTTAGTTCGAATCCGGTACTTTTTTTGCCGAATACGTCGCCGGTATCCGCACCGATAGCTCCGCTGAATCGCCAGCCTTTCAGTTTGGGATGGACATACTGGATATTAGCCATCAGCGAGACGCCTTTTTGTTTATGGAGCGAAGGGCGTGTGGCTGTTCCCCAAAGGTTCATGACAGTCAGCTTCATCCGGTAGCTGACCTGCGGGGATAGTTTCCCTTGCACGCCGAGATGCCAATCCCGGATGCGGTTATTCAGGAATCCCGGCATACGGTTCTCGTTATATTCCGGCGAAAGAATCAGGGGTGAGCCGACTCCGCGGTTGAAGTAGGAGTTCCCGGTTACATATTCTTCATTATTATAATAGTTGTCTCCTCCGCCTCCGCGTCCCGGATGGTTCTCGCGGTCGAACCAGATATAATGGAACGGTCCGCTTTGGTTGCGGGTGGTGATATATTCAAAGACAATGCGGTTCATCCATTGGAACTTCGGGAAATCCAGCTGGATTCCCCATAGTCCGTCGGTCCCGTTGCGGAACTCCGTGCCGGATTTGTCGTAGCAAAGGTGCTGGTAATAGCCTTTGACCGACCAGTCGCTTGCGGCATAGGCAAGGCTGAAATCGAAAGAGATATGATGGCTGCCCAGCACGTTGACTTGGTCGGATGCCGAAGCGTTGCTGCCTCCCCGGCTTCCTACGACAATCCGCAGGAAATCGACGAAGGAGTGGGGTTGCTCTCCTATCTTCGGGTCAGTCGATGTCCCGCCCCATTGGGCGATATGCTGTGCGCCGACTGTAGCCGACAGCGGGAAGCCTCCCTCCGTATCCTTTATTTGGAAAGAGAGGGCTTTATGATGCCAGAGCACATCCTTAATCAGGGTATATCGGTCGGAATAGAACTCGTCCAAATAGCCGGTATCGATGGATTTCCCGACACTGAAGTTTCCCTTCACCTGCAGCCAGCCTTTGGTGCGGGGGATGGTCGTATATTCGGGGACCGACAGGTTGACTTCCGGTATCGGCCGGGCATTATTGGAAAGAATCATATCGCCGCTGCTGAGGAACGGGTCCACCATCGATTGGTAACGCTCTTTGCTCCCGATGCTCAGCTTTATCCATTTATATCCCAACTCGGCATACAGCTGGTGGATATAGACATTCTTGTAACGCGGGACGGCAGCCACCAAGTCCAGCCCTACGCTCCAGCGGAAGCCTTTGCCGAAATGCTGCCGGTGGAATACGCCGGCTTTCAGGTAGGCATTGTTTGCTTCCAAAGGGACTACGCCGTAGCGATTGCTCGCCATCCAGAACGGCGTATAGTTGCCGCTCGACAGCGAACCGGCTATTTCCGCCCGATAACTGGTCGCCTCCTCTTCGATTTGCTCTTGCGCCATGGCAGGAAGAGGAGATAAGCATATCAACAGCGAAGGGATATATTTCAGTAACTGCTCTTTCATCGTCTTATTCAATCAGCGGACAAATATACGCATATAACCCATATAAAACAGATGCCCACGGATTATTTTTACTTCCTTGGTAAAAGATTCCCTCTGAAAATGGTTGTATTTTCATTGGAAAGGTTAATTCAGCGGGCAGCCGGCGGGGTTCGGCAATACGCCCAACAGTTCTGACGAGGCTTTCCGGGGGTGGAAAAGCTCTCCAAACATTTCTGGAGATGTGCCGAAGGGGGTCGGCAGCACTTTCAACCGTTTTGGACGCGGTTTCCGGGGGTTCGGCAGCATTCCAGAAACTTCTGGAGACACTTTCCGGGGGTTCGGCGGCATTTCCAACAGTTCTGGACGCACTTTCCACGGGGTCGGGAGCATTCCAGAAACTTCTGGCGGCATTTTCCGGGGGGTCAGTAGCATTCCTGAAACTTCTGACGAGGTTTACAGGGGTGGAAAGCCCTTGGCAAAATGAAGAATTAGGAATGAAGAATGAAGAATGAAGAATTGAACAGCCAACTACCAACTACTAACTACCAACTCCCAACTACTATAAAAAACACAAATCGCCACCCCGAGCGGACTCAGGATGGCGAAATGTCGCATGTCTTAACGGTCTCTTTTATAATCTTACTTTAAACCGCTGCTCGCCTATACCTATTATATATATACCGCGCTGCAGGCCGGTGTACTGTTTCAGTCCCACTTGCGTTTCGTTCTTCACGATTGCGCCGGAGACTGAGATAATCTGTACCTGCTCCTCTGCCGGAGTATATACATAGATGCTACCGTCCTTCGTATATACTTTTGCGCCTTCGATATCCTCAATGCCGGTCGGCACTGCGCCTTCTACGCGGACGTAAATATCGGTGTAGATATTCTCAATGATATACTCATTCGGATTCTCGGTCGGCGTCAATGTCAAGTCCTCCCAGTATCCAAACAGGCTGCGCTTGAACTTCAGCGTCAAGTCCGTTGTATCGAACTCCTCATCTACCGTGATAGTTACCAGCACCGATTGTCCCTCTTTCACCACATCGCGGCTGAACTCTACCGTTACCCCCTCGCAAATCTCGTCTTCGTAGATGTTGTAATATTTGGGAGCGTCCGGAACGATGCCGCCCTGCTCGTCGTCATCGGGGTCAGTAGAAATATCCTTAAATGTTGCATAGATGGTTACATCTGAAGCTGGCATCTCGAAAGATGTTCCTGCGATTGGCGTTTGTTCTGTTTTGCCATTCGCTATATAATATAATGTCTGCAATTGGTAACCCTCTTCCGGTGTAACGGTCAAGTTAATCGTTGTGCCGGAAGTAGCTTCTGTAGGTTCGGCAGAAATAGTACCATGCTCGATATTATCGGCGATTGAAACCAAATAGGTTTGTTCTGCACCTTCTGCAAATTCCGCATGGACAGTTACATTTGCTGCAGGCATCGTAAACGAATAAGTTCCATCAGTCATCATAATAGGAATCTGTTCGTCTGAGCCTTCGATCGTATAATAAAGAGAACTTCTCACCACATGATACCCTTCATTTGGCGTAACATTAACTTGTACCTGCTCCTGATAATTGGCGGTAGTTTGTGTTACCTCTTCTCCGAATGTGATTGTGCCGTTTGTAATGTTAGAAGCAGTGTTTAGAGCATAATCAATGGCGGTAACGGTAGTTTCTCCATTTTCTGGATGGAATTCACTGTCAGCTTTATAAATATAAACTTGCACCTTGCTTTGCGGCATCGTAAAATCTTCATAATAAAAGCCGTTTTCTGTATCATATTGCAAATTGTTCGTTACATCTTGAGGATTATGAGACAAATCGTTGTCATCATAATTCCATAATGTCCTTGAAACCTTTGCTACATTTTCAATCTTATATCCGGTTTTAGGCATTAGAACGAGACGCACCTTTTCTCCGTACAAAGCTTCTGTAATGACATCTCCTTCTGCATTTTCAAAATAGGCATCCATTCCCTCAAATGGAGCAATAGTATGCATACCGTCATAAGTGTTATCTTCTATATATAAGATGGTCGCAAAAGATATAACCTTTCGTTGAAGCGTAATACCCGTAATCGTAACATCTTCATCAGGCATCACAAAGGAAAGATTGTCTATTACTTTGGTTCCGGAATTAGTTTGAATAGTAAAACTGATAAAGTTGTAACCTGCATATCTATACTGATTGCCATTACCGGCATCTATATTTAATTGTAAAGAAATCGTACTTCCTGCTTCTGCGGAAATGCCATTCAGATAATCTTCTGTTGTCAGATTTTTTTGCTCTGTCCCATCAATTATTATCTCAATGGCTTTCTGTAAATCCCAAGCATCTTTGTCATATTCCTCAAGCAATTCATCAGGCTTTTCATCAGCAAATTTAATTGTGTGATTTTGTTGCCCCCAAACCGCACCACTAAGCGTTGCCAAGAACGCAACGTGTTTAGTTAGTAAATAATTCAGCCGTGCCGCATCTACGACTAACTAACCAATCACTATGAAAGACAAAAAGAAAGTGCGGGCAAGTTGCTTATTATCAAGTTGGAGGCATCGGCAAACACCCATCACAGAGATAATGAAACAACAGCCCGCACTCTATGCTGTAGGATATACCTTCTCCTTTCAGATAAGTGTACAGCACGAGTGCAAGCATTCATTGCTTATTATTCCTCTGTGATAAAAATTTTCCCAACGGAATCCACTGATTCCTATTGGAATTGCGACAAAGGTAGGTATCTCTGAGGAAAATCCAAAAGAAAAGTAAAAGATATTTCAAGATTTTTATTGGAAAGGTTGATAGAGCGCTCCGCGGCCTTCCCGAAGCAACCCCAAACGGCCCCATATAGAAGTTCTCCTTTCCTCCTCGTGGAGTTCGGCAAGTGCATACGTAGCGTCCGGCAAGTCTATATCGTAGAGGCTGACGGGTCTATATCGTAGCGAGGTCTGGCGCTACGATATAGAGAGGTTGGTCGCTACGATATGCGGAGGTCAGTCGGTACGATATAGTCTGAAAACTGCTTACTAAGTAGTCGCTTGTCACGTCGGTAAGCTGTCGTTCGTCAGCTTACTAAGTTGAGGGGGGTACTACTTAGTAAGTAGTTTTCTTGCTGCTTAGGAAGTAATTTTCAACCTATATTCCTTCGTTCTTTTGCCTTGATGCAAAAGAACGAAGATAATTTCAAGAGAAAAGAACATGACATAGTCTTTGCAAACAGAAAAAATATCAGCTATATTTGTACCGGGACTTTCAATCAGCGGAAAGTCGAACCAAGTAATAACGTTTAAAATTGCCTTGACTATGAAAGATCGGGAATTTATCAATCCGTTTACGGATTTTGGCTTTAAAAGGATATTCGGACAGGAAATCAGTAAAGAGATTCTAATCGATTTCCTTAATTTATTATTGAAGGGCGAACAGAACATCGTCGCCTTGCAATTCAAGAATACGGAGTTGCAACCGGTCGTTCAAGACAAACGGAGGGTTGTCTTTGACCTGTACTGCGAGAGTGATAAGGGAACTCAGTTTATCGTGGAGATGCAAGCCGCCCGACAGGAATATTTCTATGACAGAGGGTTGTATTATCAGAGTCGCGCCCTCGCCGAACAAGGGAATAAGGGTAAGAATTGGCAATACGACCTGCAACCCGTTTACGGAATTTTCTTCATGGACTTCATCATGAGTGAAAATTCCAAATTTCGGACCGATGTCGCGCTTATGGACATGGAAACTGGTGCTGTTTTCAACAATAAACTGCGACAAATCTTTTTGGAGATGCCTCGATTTACGAAAGAGGCGGATGAATGCATAAATGATTACGAACGTTGGTTATATTTGATAAAGAATATGCACATGCTGAAACGAATGCCATTCAATGCGCAACGCAGCGTCTGGGACAAACTCCTCGACATCGCTGATGTTGCTGCGCTGAATGAAACGGAATATAAAGAATATCAAGAAGCCCTCAAGAACTACAGGGATTATCAAGCCGGTATCAACTTCGCAAAGAAGGAAGGGGTGTTGGAAGGTGAGCAAAAAAAGCAATTGGAAATTGCTCGAAATCTAAAAGCTGACGGTCTGCCAATTTCCTTTATCCAGAAATACACCCATCTTTCAGCGCAGGAAATACAGCAGTTATGATATGGTAGGGAGACAATAAAAATGTTGGGGTTTGGAAGGACAAAACCGGTGTTTCGTATAGAAAACCCTAAGATTTGGAAAAAATTATACAGAAACTCTTGTATATTCGTTTTTACTCCTTACCTTTGCATCGATTCCGCAGCGGATAGTGTTCCGTGATTTGGGAATCACATATTATTGCAAAGCATTTTACGAAGATTATTCCAAATTGAAAATCTGGTAAATTTTTAGTATCGTGGGATAATGGACAGTAAATGCTTGCGCTTGGGTACGGACTATGTAAGATTGCCTATATAATATAGGTATATCGTATTATATCGTACAAGCGCGGGCTGTTGTTCTATTATATACGATACGGGCTTACCAGAGCCTTCAATTTGATAATAGACAACGAAGCCCGCGCTTTTTTTATGTTCGTTCATAACAGCGCGGGGAGTTGTTTATACTCTTCGTGAAATTTGATTGTTGAATTTACTATTAATCTATTTATTAACAATTAAATTTTAAGTTATGAACAAAAAAGTACTTACACTTTGTGCGGGCTTCCTGCTCGCAGGTGGGTTGTTCAGTACAGCTAATGCAATTGACTTGCGTAATGCTATTCCTGGACAATATTACCAATTGAAACGTACTGCTCAGTATCAAAACAGTGACTGGGAGGTAGCTACTACAGCGAATCAATTGGATACTTGGTTTGCTGCAAACTCTGCAGGAAAAGCTGTATTAACTCAAAATGCGACAGATGACAATTCTTATTGGACAATTGAAGTAAAGAACAATGACAATGGCGTTAAAATTGTTCGCTTAGTTAATGTTCACACAGGAAAAGCTTTATCTGTAAAGGCTTCTGATGGTACTTCTACAGAATGGTTTGAAGTAGGTTATACTGCAGCTGGAAATTTTGCAGGTAAGACTACAACAGAAGATGTAAATGAATTGAAATGGGGTAATGGTAATGTTAATTATTTAGCTATTACTCAAGATGGTTCAGAGTGGGTTTACACTTCAGGTACTGTTGCAGAGGCTAATGCTGCAACTCCTGTGGTATGGCTTCAAGGTATTGACGCTGTTGCTGTAGAACCGGATGTATTGACAGGTGCTGAATTAAATAGCGTTTACGAAGATGGTTTTGCTTTGCAAATTTGCTATCAGCCGCTGAAAAATAACAATACAGAACTTGACACAGATAAGGCTCCTGTTGAATATGCAGACTTGCAAGGCAATCCGTTCACAGGTATGTTAGTTGCTGTTCCAAACGATAATATTACAACAAGCGTTGCCTTGTATCAAGGTTCAACTAAAGGCAAACGTATTGTGTTGACTTCTGATACTTGGGGTTCACAAGCAGGCGGTACTACTCAGACAGGCTATAAGTTCGCTGCTTATACAGCAAGTGAATATCGCGCTAATGCCAGCAAGATTATTGCTAATGAATTTACAATTGTACAGCCGGCAGCTAAAGGCGGTGCTCCTTTGGAAGTATCTGTAATGTTAGATACTAATAACGATGAAACAGCTGATACTAAGTATGAATTGGTAGTTACAAATGCGATTGGAGACGAATGGTGTTTGACTGTAGCTCCTTCTAACACTGCAACAACAAATGTAGCTGATTATACATTTACTAATGGCGCATGGACAAGTGCTCATCAGAACACCTACGTTCAGTTCGGTATCACCAATATGGTTGACTATTCTGACTTCTATGGCAAGTTGTGGAATATCTACAAAGATGGTAAGGTAGCTACTCCGAGCTGCGCTGTAACTGAAGCATATGCTAATGACAGCAATGCTGACAGCTGGATTCCGGTTGCTCAGGTAGCTGCTAACTATCCGGAAGGTCAGTGGTTGTTCGATGCTACTCAGGACTTAGACAATGACGGTGTTGCTGAAGGTGCATTTGTGAACCGTGAGTCTGGTCATGTATTGTCTATTCCTAACTTGCGTTATGTAGAAGGTAAGGATTACACTTACACGAAGGGTGGCGCTACTTATACAATCAGTCCTGCAGGTGACCCGAGCGATAACTACAACGATGGTTACTTGGCTGGTTACACAACAGACCAGTTGAAGCAGAAAGCCTTCTTTATCGGTACACCGATTGCTGCAACAAAAGATACAGTTTGGTTGTCGAAGGCAGCTAACGGTAAGTTGGAATTTGTAGAAGACAAGGCTGAAGCTGCTGAGTTCCGTCTGACAATGGCTGATTTCGACCGCAATGTATTTGATGCTGATTCTTATCTGACAGCTAAGAATTTCACTTCTTACACTGTTTGGAAAGATAAGAATGCAGGAACAACTGAGCAGAAAACTGACGTTGTAAACTTCCACAAGTATTTTGTAACAGAAGCTGTATCTGGCGACCGTTTGAACTATGATAGCGAGAACGAACGTTTCGCATTGACAGATGAGTTCTCTATCTTCAATCCGATTGTCATCAAGAAGAAGGGTAACGAAGTATATAACTTGTTGTATAATGTTGAAACAGACTTCATCGATACAAACAACGACGGTGAAAATGATACTTATGCTACTAACCAGAATACAACTAACTCATTCTGCGCTGCTGAGAAACTGTACGGTGCACAGAACGTAGCAGAGTTAGTAAAATCTGACGGTGCTTACGGTTTCACTGAAAACGATATGTTCGTAGTTGTTGACGCTGATGCTCAGCAGTATCGTGGCGACTTCTCTAATACAGGAGTTTTGGATACAATCAAGATTTTCCGTAATGATGATAACAGCTATGTGCTGTATGAAAAGGGCGAATTGTTGAAGAAAGGCAACGAAGTGGTAGAAGGCTTCTTGGGTATGGAAAATATCAACGACCCGCAGTATGCAGATATGCACGCAGCAATGTTGGCTGATACGGCATTCTATTCTAACACGTATCGTCCGCAATACATGTTGGCAGTTGACGCTGACATCGTTGACGACGGTTGGACTTGCCCGTTGAATCCGTTGTATGATACTCCGGAATGGAGAGAAGAGAACGGTGGTCCTTGCGCTGATGCCGTTAAAGACAGACCGTATATCACCGGCCGTTATTTGGTTAACTTGGTTGACTCTGCTGAGGCTGCAACAGCTGAAGGCGTGAAGTTCGCTGACAACAAGTTTGTACACGAATACTACAACACTCCGGCTACTCCGTACTACCGTTTAGGTTTCGTACAGGCTAAGCACATCGGTGACTCGTTGATTATCGCTTCTACGAACGATACTATCAACTTAAAGAACAATCCGGAAGACCAAGTTTGCACATTTGCATTCCGTTATGTAGATGCTGAACGTGATGCCTTCACAATCGAAACATTGTATCGTGCATACGACATCGACGAAGATGGCGATATCGAATACAGACAACGCGGTTACATCAAATATCAGAACGGTATTCCGGTTGTAACGCCGAAAGCTTCTGAAGCTTGGGTATTCGACTTGAACGAAACTTCTGAAACTCCGACAGCTAACGAAACTATCGAAGATGCTGCTAACAGCGCAGTAACAGTAGTTGCTACTGACGGCGCAGTTATCGTTCGCGGTGCAGAAGGCAAGAACGTTATCGTATCGACTATCTTAGGTAAGGTAGTAGCTAACGAAGTTATCAACAGCGACAATGAAACTATCGCAGCTCCGGCGGGTATCGTAGTGGTATCGGTTGATGGCGAAAGCTTCAAGGTTGCAGTGAAATAATTACGAATTATGAATTACGAATTACGAATGACAGGTTTATCCCTAATTCGTAATTCGTAATTTGAAATCCGAAATTAAATAAGTTCATAATTAATTATTTAGTACGTCCTGCGGAAGTAACTTGAAGTAACTTGGGAGAAGCGAAAAGGACAAATTTAGTTTAGTAAAATAGAGTAAAAGAGTTCTCTTGCCGGTAGCTCTGCGAAGAGCGAGGGCAGGAATCCAAAAGTAAAGGCTTGCAGTCGTTTCGCGGTTGCAAGCCTTTTTTTCTTCTGCGGAAGCCATTTTCAAGGGCTTGGCGGAGGCTTCCGAGGGTGCGGAAGCCATTTTCAAGGCCTTGGTGGAGGCTTCCGAGGGCGCGGAAACCATTTTTGAGGTCTTGGTGGAGGTTTCCGAGGGCGCGGAAACCATTTTTGAGGTCTTGGTGGAGGTTTCCGAGGGCGCGGAAACCATTTTTGAGGCCTTGGTGGAGGCTTCCGGGGGTACGGAAACCATTTTTGAGGTCTTGGCGAGGCCTTCCGAAGGGGATAAAGTTTAGACAGGAGCGGAGAAGTGTGGTATAAAATGAAATTTCCGTTGATTCGTTTATGAAGTATTACTACCTTTGACAAAGTTTAATAGATAGATTATGAAAAGGCAAGGACTGGTATTGATGATAATGTGCGTGGTGGCGCAATGCGTGTGCGGGCAGGTATTGAAAGGCTTCGTGTATGACAAAGAGACGCACGAGCCGCTGACCGGCGTAAATATTTCGTATAAGAAAATCAATGGCGAGACGGACGGGACTATCTCCGGTGCGGACGGTTCCTATCTGATTCATTTGCCGGCAGGCGGAGTGGATTTGCTGTTCAGTTATATCGGCTATGAGAATGAGTCCGTCCCGCTGATATTGAAAGGGAAGGAGATACGCGAACTGAATGTCTATTTGCGGACCGCTTCGACGTTGTTGGGCGACGTCGTGGTCAGTGCCGGACGCTTCGAACAGAAACTGAGCGACGTGACCGTCTCGTTGGATTTGTTGAAGGCGGCAGACATCGAGCGGCAGGCGCCGACCGATTTGAGCGCGACGCTGAATACGATGCCGGGTGTCGATATCAATGACAAACAGCCCTCTATCCGTGGCGGGAATGGCTGGATGTATGGCGTGGGGTCGCGTTCGGCGGTGTTGATTGACGGAATGAATGCGCTGAGTTCCGGTAATGGCGTGATAAATTGGAATATCCTCCCGATGGAAAATATCGAGCAGGTAGAGGTGATGAAGGGCGCATCGTCGGTGCTTTACGGCTCGTCGGCATTGAACGGCGTCATCAATATCCGGACCAAACGCCCCAGTCTGACGCCGAGCACGACCGCCCGCGCGTATGTCGGCATTTACGGGAATCCGGCGGAGGACAGTTACCGCTGGAGCAGCAAATCGTTCTGGAAAGAGGGAAAATATGAGGTGGAACCCTTCTTGCGCAAGAGCGTTTTGTCAGGCATCCGGAATCCTTTGTACGAGGGGCTTGACTTTTCGCATTCCCGGCGCATCGGCAACTTCGACGTCTCTGCGGGGATGAACATTTTCACGGATGAGGGCTATCGCGAGCAGGGATACAACAAACGTTTCCGCGCAGGAGGGAACATGACCTACCATCATCCGTTGAAGGATGGGAAGTTGATGAACTACGGGTTCAATCTGAACTACCTGAGCGACCAGTATGCCGACTTCTTTATCTGGCGCTCGCCCGTCGAGGCCTATCGCCCTTCGCCGTTTGCCAATATGGGTCGCGAAGGGAATACCTTCTATATCGACCCCTTCTTCAATTATACCAATCCGGAGAATCAGACGTCCCACCGTTTGAAAGCGCGTTTCTATTACCGGGGAGACAATATCGTGCAGGGCAGCAGCCGGCAGAAATCGGTGTTGGACATTTTGGGGAATATGGGAACGGATGCCGGATCCATCGGCAACTTGGTGCAGCAGGTGCAAGGCGGAGATTTCAGTGCGCTTCAGCCGATACTCAATCCCATTTTAGATGGAAATCTGTCGGGAGCCGTAGATGGGGCAGTCGGTCTGTTAAACTCCCTGTTCCCTACGGCAACGACGGCGGACTATTGCGATTTGCTGGCGTGGGTTATGCAAAACGGACTGCCCAGCAGCACTTCCGATTTGATTCCTTGGCTGTCGCAGGCGGCGAACGGCAACGAGGAGCCGACCTCCATCGATAAGAACTATACCTATTATATCGATTACCAATTCAACAAGAAATGGGACAGCGGGACGCAGATAACTGCCGGCGTGACCTACGAACACATGAAGAGTATCTCGAAAACAACCGGCACGCACGAGAGCGACAATGCCGCTTTCTTTTTCCAATACGACCAGCGGTTCTTCGACAAGCTGAGCGTGTCTGCCGGAATGCGGGCTGAGTATTACCGGGTGGACGATTACCTTCGCGAGGCGGATACCAAGCTGTTCGGCAAGTACATTCCGGTTCGCCCCATTTTCCGTGCCGGATTGAATTACCAATTGGCGGATTACAGTTTCCTGCGTGCCAGTATCGGGCAGGGCTACCGTTATCCTTCGCTGACGGAAAAGTATGCGCGGAAAGACATCGGCGGTGTCGGCGTCTATCCTAACGCAGACTTGAAGGCGGAGAAGGGCATGAACGCCGAACTCGGCTTTAAGCAGGGGTATAAGCTGGGCAATCTGAAAGGTTTCTTCGACCTCGCCGGTTTTTATACCCAATATTCCGACATGATTGAGTTCCGCTTCGGATTTTTCAATAACACTACGTTCGCGCCCATCAACGGCATCGGCGATGTGGTTGGCATGGCGCTCCGTGGCGAAATGCCGGGTATCGGCGCGCAATTCTACAACGTTTCCAAGGCGCGGATATATGGCGCGGAGGTGAGCACGAACGGCGTTTATGAATTTACGCCCGACGCTTCGCTGACCTACAATCTGGGTTACATTTATCTGGAGCCGGAGGATGTCGATTACAAAGAGAAGAACGCTTTGGAGGCGACCTACACCGACCCGCTCCAGATGAAGGAGAAATCGAACGACTCGAAGTACCTCAAATATCGCCAGAAGCATACCTTCAAGACCGTGCTCGATTTTCAATGGAAACGGCTCAGCCTCGGTACGAATATTATTTGGAAGAGCAAGACGCTCGCCGTCGATTATATCATGGTGGACGAACGCCCGAAAGCGCAGCCCGAGATGATGGACTATGTACGCGACATCATTTTCGGAAATGTCAACGGCGAGACGTTGCATTCCTATTGGCAGCGGCAGAACACGGACTATTGCACGGTCGATTTGCGTGCCGGATTCCGCATCACCCGCGCCGCGTCGCTGCAGTTCATGATAAATAACCTCTTTAATAAGGAATACAGCACGCGGCCAATGGCCGTCGCCGCCCCGCGCACCTACGTCATGCAATTCAACCTGAAATTTTAAGGAGAGAAAGTCATTGTACCCCTACAATTGGCGTTCCGCCGTTCCGGAAGCCCGATTGACGCCCCTCAATCGGCATATTTTCGTGGCGGAACCCCGATTGACGCCCCTCAAATGGCATATTTTCGTGGCGGAACCCCAATTGACGCCCCTCAATCGGCATATTTTCGTGGCGGGACCCCAATTGACGCCCCTCAATCGGCATATTTTCGTGGCGGGACCCCGATTGACGCCCCTCAAACGGTGTAACGAAATGAACGAATGGCACACAGATTACGCAGGTGAGGCAGATGACCACGGATTATTTTTGTTGATTCAAAATAAAATCAATCTGTGCAAATCTGTTCAATCTGTGTAATCTGTGTGCCATAGAGTCAATTTGACCGGAATAGCATCCGCCTACTCCGGAACGACCACCGTCGTGCCCTCTGTATGGCTGACGAACTCCGGCGCGTAAAGGCACTGGATGGAAGCCATTCCGCCGGCATACTTTCCGTCGCGCGCCACGTAGAGCGGATATTCCAACACGAACGTTCCCTGAGGCAGATGCTCGATATAGATATTTTCAGAGATATCTTTCGAAGAACGATAATACCAAATGCCGTTGCGGTACTCGCTTCCGGAAAGCGGCTCGGCGGGTTCGAAGCAGGCAGCCCGCAAATCCTTTAGCAGGACGTAATCCATCATGCGGTCGGTGCGCAACGTCAGTCGGACCACCACCTTATCGCCGATGCGGAGCGGCTCGTCGGTCGAAATCGGGCGGAGCTGCCCGTTCTCCTCTACAAAGAGCCTCTTTTCGACATTCAATACCCCTTTTTGCTTCTCAACCTCAGTCAGCGGAGCAAAATATTGCAGATAGACCGCGCCCCAAGCCGGCGCTGCGCCCGTTTTCTTCACCTTCAGCTGCGCATCAACCGTCGGCAGGGTCTGTTTCTCATAAGGCGCATCGACAACGATAGTCTCTTTTCCATTTTCAATGGTTAATGCGCCATTGTCCGCCAACCAATCGCTGCCCGTCAGCAAAAGCGCATAGACCGCGTTCTGCGTAGCCGGCGTCGAACCCCAATGCTGCGTGCGTTTCTGCGTCAAGAGCCACTGTTTCATGCGGTCTGCCTCCGCATTGTCCGGCGCAATCCGGTGGAACAGCGCCATGATGAGGCAATGCGTTTCGATAGGCTGATAGAGCGACGTTGCCGAGGCACGATTGTTTGCCCAGTACATTCCCTTCTCCGCATCGACGGTCGCCGTCTTACGGAACCACGCCAGAATCTCATTGGCAACCGCCGTTTGCCCATTCGTCTGCATCAGCCACGCAATCGCAGCCCGCCCATACAGACCATAATCCTCCCAATGCTTTTCCGCCTGTGCGGTAAAGAAACGAATCGCCTCGCGCGCGTCACCCTCAGGGATATCCCGGTAAAAACTGCGGGTGAAAAGATATTCGACCATCTCCATGCCCGGACGATACTCCGAGAGATTGGATTGTTGCAGCTCTTCGTAGGACTTCCGGACAGAATTATCCAAAAAGCGGAGAGCTTTCAGCTGCATTTCCTTTTCCGCTTCGGTATATTGCACGGCATTCAGCTGCACTAATTGCGCCATTCCCTTCAGCACCTGCATGGTCATGGAGAAATTCGCCGGCATGCCCTTCATCCAGCTCCAACCGCCTTCCCAATTCTGCCGCTCCTGCAACTGCCGGAAGGCTTCGTTACGAATCTGTGCAGCACGGTTGATGTCAAAGAGCAATTCCAGACGCTGCTTCTGTTCTGTCTCGCTGCGCGCCTCCATCACCCACGGAGTCTCTTCCAACAGGATATTTTTCAGTTCTTCGTTCTTCTCTAAATTAGAGACGAGCGTTGAGGCATCTCCGCCGGCGGCATTCCACTGCCGGACGAGCTGCTCAATCTTCGGATGCGCTTGGGCGACATATTGAGCCAAGATGTTGCTGTAATAGACCGAGAACCACGAAAGGATATCCTCTTGCTGCGGCTCATTGGCTGTCGAAAGCGCCTGAATCGCATACCAAATCGGGTCGCTGCTGGTCTCGAGCGTAACGGAATAGGGTTGCTTGATGGCTTGCTTCGGCAATTTCACCGTCGTCTCGTTTTCATCCATCAAGAAGAAGGGGACACTCTCCGTCACGAGGATTTGACGGGAAAGGACAGGCAACAGATGCTGCTCGCCGTCACTTCCCTCCGGGCAATCGGCTAAGATTCGGCAACCGACAACGCCCCACCGTGACCAATCGGCAACATCGAACCGCCACGCTACCGTCCCGATGCTGTCTTTAGCCAAAGAAAACGGTTTCTCCATCTTCAGCACTATTTCATCGTTCTCCGGATTGAAAAGTTCGAGCGAAATCGTGCCGCTAATCCCTTCCGAAAGCTGATTGACCACCTGCGAAGCAATCGAAACCTCGTCCCCTTCGCGCAGGAAACGCGGCAGATTAGGTTGCACCATAATCGGTTTGGAAGTGATGACTGTCTTGGAAAGATAACCATATTCCAAACTGTCGGTATGCGCCAAAAGTTGCAGCTTCCATGTCGTATTGCTTTCGGGAACCGTAAAGCGGAAGGACACTTCGCCTTGTTCGTCGGTTTGAAGCACAGGGTAGAAGAACGCCGTCTCAGCAAAGTTCTGGCGTAATGCCGGCGCAGATGCCGAAAAGACTTCCACCTCCTCTTCTGCAATAATGGACTGTGCAACGACCGGCGGTTCGGAAAGGGTCATGGATTCATCCGCTACCATATTGAACACTTCCGGTTCTGCTGCATTTGCCGCTGCGCTGGACTTAGCCATTGCCTTTGTGCCGCGCAACTGCACGCTTCCGGTGGCATAAACGGCATTGGAGCTATAGTATAGAATCGAACGACTGAGCATCCTGTACCAATCGTCCGCCATCGCATCGTAGGAATACGAAGGAATACTCAGGTAATCCCGTTTGCCGGCATCGCTATCGAAACTCGAATTGAACATATCCCCGCCGCGGAGGTAAGGAGTCCAAAAAGAATAACGGAGAGCCGGACGGAAAATCCACTGATAGGGAGTCAATTCATCCAGTGACGCATCGTACATGCTCGCCAATACTTCTGCACGCACGGCTAACGAATCTTTATCCAACAAACGGAATCTCCAGCTTTCCGTACTGCCCGGCAAAAGATGGTCGCGGAATGTTTCCGTCCGGAAAGTCAATCGACGCTCCGGTTCCTTTTTGTAAATACGGCATTCAGACGAATAGACCTCGCCATTCTTTATAAAAGTAAACGAAGCGGTAATTCCCTGTCCGTAATCCGATGAAAAAAGAACCGGGAAATGGCGATTCTCATTCTCCATCGTTATCCGTTCGCGTTTCAAGAGCTTTCCCTCTTCGCTGAACAGTTCATATAAGACATAGGCAGGGCTTTCAGAGGTTCCGAATAGGATATCCGCCATTTCGTTCTCCTCTACTTCGATGCGGGATTGCGGCATCCAACCAAAAGAGGGAATCGGAGGACGTGCATCCGCCAAGCTGAAGAGAATAAACTCCCTTTCATTCTCTACTTTTACTCCATTTTTATCCATCGTATGGGCTTGCAGGCGATATTTCCCTGAAGGAAGTTTTTCGAACACCGTTTTATCCAATGGTTTTTCCGTAGAAAATGTACCGATAGCTGAAATGGAATCGGCTTTCTCCGTCTGAATCCGGAAAATCGTATAAGTTCCTTGTGTATCGACCGGCTCGCCGTTTACGGTTTGTGCTATGATTTTAGCAGAGGCTTTCTCTTTTTCCATTTGGGCATCGATATCTACGGATAAGACTATCCCCGCGTCACCGACAGAGAAAGTATATTCCGCAGTTTGGGTCTCGCCTTTGCTGTCGGTCAACGTGACTTCTACTTGATACGAACGGAATACGGGGTTATCGGACGTAGATTTGCGTTCCGGCGTGAATCGGATTTGGAAATCCCCCTCATTATCCACATTGGTTATCCCGCTTGCCGCTTGGTCATAAGTAAAATCGTATGGATTTATCATATAATCGCGCAACCAGAACGGACGGTTCTGAATCTTCCACGTTACCTTTCCGCCTTGCAATGCGACACCAGAGAAACTGGTAGCTTTTCCTTTTAGAATAATCTCCTTGCCAAATGCCACTTCTTCCTTTAAAGGTTCGATTTCAACGAGGAAAGAGGGACGTTTATATTCTTCTACTCGGAAATTCGTAGAGGTATGTTCCGAAACCAAATTGAAATTTCCATTCAAAGTCGTCTTCGGTAAAGTAAATTCCCCATGGAAAGAACCGAATTCGTTGGTCGTAAATTCTTTCTTTGCTATTTCTTGATAATTCGCATCGCGAAGAGAGACAGAATATTGCATATTAGGCACGACATGCAGGGCATTATCTGTTTCTGCATAAATAATTCCCTTGAACGAAACGGTTTGTCCCGGACGATAAATGCCCCTGTCTGTGAACATATAGACAGTCAGGTCTTTTTCTCTCACTTTACCTATATTATTATAATACACAGAGAGTCCGGTCCCGAATGATGCTGTATCTTTCTCCCATATTGGGCGTGCACAATCGATTTGTTTTCCGTCTGCGGCGGTTAATGAAGCAATGCCGTCAGAATCGGTCCGGAGAGTCTTGACGGTTTGAGATTTCCATTGTCCTGTTACGTTATAACAAACGACTGGTATGTCCGCCAGCGGTTTCCCGCTTTCAAAGTCCGTGACCCATATTTCTTGTTTCCCATCTGCATTTGTGCGACTGATTGCAGCCAACCGACTTACACTGAACGGCGCTTGTATGGCTAATTGTTCGCCCGGTGTTGTAACTTCATATTCATACAGGCCCAATTGTTCCATCGGGATGGAAAAAACCGTATCTTTTTCCTGAAAGGGTTGGACAATCGGTAGATTATATTCTATTTTTTTGACCAAATTCCCCCTGAAATTGGATTTGTTCCGCATTGCCGTTTCCGAATTCGACCGATTTTCGTAGATATAGACGGTCAGCTTGGGGGTATTTCGGTAGGTTATCTTTATCTCTAAATTCTTTCCCGGATAAACGTTATTATTACTGCTTCCTTGAAGTAATGGCAATTCCAAATCAGCTTTCGTATTCCGGAATCCATTTGCCCGCAGTGTCCCTTTGGTATAATTTCGGGAACATTGTTCACAAAAGGCATAAAGGGCGGCTTTTGCCGAATCGCGTTTTGCTTCTGTGGGGAAGTTGTACCGAGTGGCTTGCATCCATTGGAGTTTTGCCAAATCGATTTCCAATTGGCACTCTTTGTCCGGGAATTTTTCCGCCAGCGAATCCAGTCCTGCTTTATATTCATCCGTATTGATATGTCCCAATCGATAGCGTAAATAATCCAACGATACCAGTAACTCAGCTTTCGGATTCCCGATTTGGGAAGCGCGGAAAGCCATCCACCGTTGGTAGAAATCGTCGGAGGGTTGGATATCGATAGCCCGTTGCAAGAGAAAATCGTAGAGCGTCGGCCGGAGAAGACGTGCATCCTCTCCCAACTCCAATACGTCAGCAAAGCGGGTTGTTGGGGTATTTTTTAGCGTTTCGATAGGAGTTAACGAGGCATTTAGTTCTTCATTTATCTTTTGTACAAAGAGATTTGCGGTCCATTCCCGCATATCTTCAGGAATGAAACCTTGCAAATCGGTCCGTTGTTGGATATTCCTCCGCTCATTGTTGAAATAAGTTTTGTACATCTCGGCCGTGAGGGAATGCAATAGAGCAATCGTTGCCGAATCGCCGAGGCTCTGGGTGTATTGTTCTACTTCGTGGATGAGCTCAGGGAACTTATCGTTATCTTTCTCCAGCTCACCACTCATTTTTTCGATTAACGAACGGATAACTTCCGTCGAATCCTGATAGGCAATCGCTTCGCTCACCCGGTCTTCAATCTCTTCTGCTTTTTGTCCGGCTATTGCTTGATAAACCGAAAAGCTCAATGCCGGAACGATTAGCAAAGAAATAAAAAATGCTCTTGCTTTCATATCTTTTCTTTTTGGATTTTAGAAATTAAAGGAGTTATCACTACATTCAGGAGTTAAAGAAGCCAAGCAAAAAGATATTCGGCTCAGACTTCTTTAACTCCTCTGATTGCTCTGACTCCTGCTATATATAAGATAGAATGTAAGAGCGAAAAGTTGTAAATACTGTGTTAAATACAAGTAAAACCTCTACTTTTTCCTTATATATGTGATGAAGGAATAGGGATAAGCGTTCTTTTCGTCTGCAGGGAAGTCTTGGTGCTCGACCTCTTCCCATTGTTCCCAATCTACGACCGGGAAGAAAGTATCCGCATTCTCGAATTCATGATGAACGCGCGTTATATACATCTTATCTGCCCGGTTTAAGGCTTGGCGATAGACCAATGCGCCGCCGATAATGAATATTTCGCCCTGCCCTTCGCACAATTCCAGTGCATCACCCATGGAGTCGCAAGCGAAACAATTGACGAAATCTTCCGGCATTGTACTCAATACAACATTTTTCCGGTTCGGGAGCGGACCATTCGGGAGTGATTCGAACGTTTTACGTCCCATGATGACGGCATGTCCGGTAGTCAATTCTTTGAAATGCTTCATATCTGCCGGCAAATGCCATAATAATTGTTGGTTTTTACCTATCGCGTTGTTATCGGCGATAGCAGCAATAATCGAAATTGTATCCATGTCTTTTATCTTATTTTAGAATTAAACAGAAACTACTCCGGCAATATGCGGATGCGGGTTGTAATCTGTCAGATTGAAATCTTCATATTTGAAATCGAACAAGTCCTTTATCTCCGGATTCAGCTCCATGTGCGGAAGCGGACGGGGTTCGCGGGTCAACTGAAGCTTTACCTGTTCCAAATGGTTCAGATAAATATGCGCATCGCCCAACGTATGGATGAAATCGCCCGCTTTCAGTCCGGTTACCTGTGCCACCATCAGCAGGAGGAGCGCATACGAAGCAATATTGAACGGAACGCCAAGGAAGACATCCGCACTCCGTTGGTACATTTGTAGACTCAATCGTCCGTTTGACACATAGAATTGGAAGAACATGTGGCATGGCGGGAGATTCATGTTTGGCAGGTCCGCCACGTTCCACGCATTGACGATGATGCGGCGCGAATCCGGATTGTGTTTTATCGTTTCAACCGCCTCGGTTATTTGGTCGATTGATCCGCCGTTATAGTCGGGCCATGAACGCCATTGGTATCCGTAGATATGCCCCAAATCGCCGTTTGTGTCCGCCCATTCATTCCAGATACGTACACCATGCTCCTGAAGGTATTTTACGTTCGTGTCGCCCTTCAGGAACCAAAGCAATTCATAAATAATGGATTTGAGATGGAGTTTCTTGGTCGTCAGGAGTGGAAATCCCTCTTCCAAATTGAAACGCATCTGATGCCCGAAGAGACTGATTGTACCCGTTCCGGTACGGTCTCCTTTCGGTGTGCCTTCCGCCAGCACTCGGTTAAGTAAATCTAAGTATTGTTTCATCGTTCCCTTGCTACTTCTTTGCCGACAAAGGTACGATTAATTTCCGAATATGCGTAGGGCTTTCTTCCGGGTAGGAGATGAGAGGCAGTAGCTCCCGTCCTAAACTTGAAAAGGTCCGGGAGAAACTTTTTTCTCTTCCGACATTTCGAACTTTTCTTGCCGATGTTTTGATTTTTATGTCAGGAGATAATCAATTTTCCCCCGGTTATTCTTCCAGCAGAACGGCAGCACTTTCGACATCGCCTCCGAAAGGCGGGTTTAGTTTCGCTACCTTTACGCAGAGATGCCGAACTTGAGGGAATTCTTGCTTAATCGAGTGGAGAATGCGTCCGGCTACGGCTTCGAGCAACAGGGAGGGGCGTTCCATTTCGCGCTTGACCACAGTGTAAACTTCGGCATAATTGACCGTGTCGCGGATATCGTCGCTCTGGGTTGCTCGGTTTACGTTGGCCTCCATGCGGATATCCACGACAAAATGATTGCCCACTTTCCGCTCCTGCGGCGCAACGCCATGAAAGGCATAGAACTTCATGGCGTTTAATTCAATCTTAATCGTCATAAAGCCTATCCTCCATGTCTTTTGAACTCCTGTTCGATGTCTTGGATCAGCATCATCCGTTCCAAAGAATAGGTCGCATCGTGGATTTGCAGGTAATAGAGCAGTTCTTGTGCTTTATTCAGCAAAGGAAGCGGGACAGGCGAGAGATAACTCTCTTCGACCAGCAACTTCGCCGCCAGTTCCATGCGTTGCAATCCGCATCCGTCGTCTTGATTCAGTGCCAATTCGATATCGTCCGGCTCATGGGCGAGCAGGAATTGGGTATCTGTCTTTAATGAACGGAATGAATCGTTGATAATCTCTGGGTTCTTGTCCGGCCCGTTCCCTTCGTTCCGATTGAAGACCAGCAGAGCGATGGCTTTGCCGATTTCTTCAATCTGTACCATAATGAAATCTCTCTTTAACATAGTGTGAAATTATGGAGTTAATCAATAGTTACTTTAATAATCTTGATATCTTTCAGCGGACGGTCGTACTTGTCTGTTTTCTGGTTGGCTATTATGTCCAGTACATCGAAGCCCTCTATCAATTCGCCGAAGATGGTATATTGCCCGTCCAGATGATGGCAACCGCCGACCGTAGTATAGGCTTTGCGTTGCTCGTCTGTAAAGACCAAATGTCCCGGCGTCGCGAGAATCAACGAGTCCACTTTATTCCGAACAACGGCAATGCGCTGGTTATAAGTCCGCGGATCAGCTTTCTTTAACGAGTCCAGTTTCGCTCTTTGCGGGTGATAATAAAGCTTCAATGCCTTTTGCCGAATCTTGTAATTCTGTACTTTCTCCAGCGTATCCAGTTCTCCGCTGCGATAAACTTTCCCTTCTACGATAAAGAACTGTGACATATCTGATTTCCGTTGCGGATTGACATCATCATTCTGGCGCGGCGCGGCTAATGCCCCTTTCTTGTGGAAATACTCCGGTCGCATTTCCGGGAGGATTTCGGCGCTTGGGTCTCCTGCTCCAACTCTTACTCCCGGTGCGGCGTTCCGCGAATCGGCGGCTCCGCCCTGTATCATAAAATCTTTGATGGTCCGGGTGAATAATGTCCCGTCGTATTCTCCTCTCTGCGCTCTTTCGATAAATGTCTTCACATGATTCGGAACGTTCTCGTACAATTTAGCTTTCATAACGCCGACATTTGTCGTAATCGTTACGGTCCGTTCTTCAGCTTGTAGCTCCGTAAAGATGCCGAGCCAGCTTAATAGCAATAAATAAACCAATGTTTTCATCCTATTCCTGATTATATATTGAATAATTCTTGTCCGTTTACGAAATTACGTATTGAGTCGCTCTACACTCTTGACCCCTTTCACCGTTTTAATCTTTTTGGTGAGCATATTAAGGGAGATAGTATCTCGAACCATGACTGTAAATGTCCCTTGAAAGAGTCCGTCGGTCGAATTGATGTTGAGCGAACGCAACGAAACGCCCGGTTCTTTCCCGATAACGGAAGTAATATTGGTAACAATGGCAATGTCATCCCGCCCGATTATACGAAGCGTGACCACATATCCGTTATCTCCTTTGCCGCTCCATTTTGCCCGGATAATCCGATAGCCGAACCTGCTGAACATCTCCTGCGCATTAGGGCAATCCATGCGATGAATTTTGATTCCTTGAGAAGAGACAAATCCAAAAACCTCGTCGCCATAAATCGGATTACAGCATTTGGCCAGCTTATATTCAATGCCAGTCAGATTTTTATCGATGACTAACACATCTTTATTCGTCGCGATTTCTTCGGCTTCAGTTGTCGTGACAAATTCTTCTGCACTGCGTGCGGTTTGATGTTCCGGCTGTTCAGTCTCTTTTCGGGTCAATTCTACGTATTCATCGATTACCTGATTCGGATCCAACCGTTCTTCGGCAAGGTCAAGGTAGAAATCGGTGACGGTTTTGTATCCTTTCCTCTTAATATAGCGCATTAACGGAGCCTCTTCCAGTTCGATTTTCCGATTCTTGAAGCGACGTTGGAGCATTTCTTTGGCAAAATTGGCGGTTTTAGCAGCCTCTTCGCGCAAAGCTTGCTTAATCCGGACCCTTGCTTTGGAGGTAACGACAAAATTCAGCCAATCCCGCTTCGGCGATTGGGTCGGTGAAGTGATAATCGAGACCGTATCTCCATTGTGCAGTTCATATTTGATAGGAACATTCTTATCATTTACTTTTGCTGAGACACATTTGCTTCCTAATTGCGTATGGATGGCAAATGCAAAGTCGAGTACAGTTGCTCCTTTCGCTAATTTAATCAGTTCGCCCGTCGGAGTAAATACATAAATCTCATCTTTGTACAAATCCATGCGGAAATCTTGCATCAAATCCAGCGGATTGGAATCTTTATTTTCCAATGCTGCACGAACTGTATTCATGAATTCGTCCAAACCTTTTTCTGCTTTTACTCCTTTATATCGCCAATGGGCAGCTAACCCCCTTTCGGCAATCTCGTCCATTCGTTTAGTGCGGATTTGTACTTCGACCCATTTGTTCTCCGGTCCCATAACAGTAATATGGAGACTTTCATATCCGTTGGATTTAGGAATCGATATCCAATCTTTTAGACGATTTGGATTGGGCTGATACATATCTGTGACAATGGAATAGACTTGCCAGCAATCTGAACGCTCTTTTTCTAATGGCGAATCCAATACCACGCGAATTGCAAACAGGTCATAGATATGTTCGAAGTCAACTTTTTGCTTCTTTAGCTTATTATTAATGGAATGAATAGATTTGGTGCGACCTTTAATCTCGAACTTGAAACCTGCTTGTTCAAGCTTTTCTTTAATAGGTGCGATAAATCGGGCAATATAAGCATCGCGCGACCGTTTCGTCTCGTTCAGTTTCTGCTTAATAAAGTCGAATTGTTTCCTATCCAGATATTTTAGTGACAAATCTTCCAGTTCGCTCTTTATTTTGTAGAGTCCTAAACGATGAGCCAAGGGCGCGTAAAGATAAGCTGCCTCTGTTGCCAGCCGAATTCGGTCATCTTCTTGCAATTTCTTGCCCAATCGCATCAAACAAAGGCGATCGGCAATCATTAATAAGATAACGCGCACATCTTCTGCGAAGGAAAATAATAAATGATGGAAGTTCTCAGAATTAACCGCCGTATTTCGGGCATAAAGTTCGGAAGTTCGAAGCAAACGTTGGATCATTAGCACAACATCTTCGTCGAATAATTCCCGTACCTTGTCAATTGTAATTACATTCTTGTAAACCGGACGATAAAGTAGCAATGCAAGAATGGAAGTACGCTTCAATCCGATTTCGACAGCGGCTATTAGTGCCGTATCAATGTTTCTTAGCAAGCCATTAATGCCGTTTTTGTCTCTGCCATAGCATTCTTTGGCGACAACTTGTTGCATTAATTCCCGCATCTTCGGAAGATCTTCTTTTTCTAAGCAGGAATATAAATTGCGCAACAGTATCCTATACTTTGCTGAGAATTCTTTCTTCTCTTCTGCAGTAAAAAACGGTAATGTTTCCATAGCCTTTTCCTATTTTTAATATTGAATATTGCCCGTTTTGAGGACAAAGAATATAAAACATGGGGTAAAAGTATCTTTTTATTTTGAATTAAGGGTGATATTCTGAAGGTATTTTTATACATTTGCGAAATTAAACACAAAAATTAGTACGTACTATGTTAAACGCGAAAGATTTAGAGCAGATATCCACCAAGGGTATCTCGAAAGAAAAAATTGAAGAGCAATTATCTTGCTTCGAAAAAGGATTCCCATTCTTGGAAATTGAAGCTTCGGCGTCCGTAGAAAGAGGGATAAAGGTTATTCCGGCAGAGAAACAACCGGAATATATGGATGCATGGGATGCTTATCTGACCCAGAATAAGCGTATTTTGAAATTTGTTCCGGCTTCTGGTGCGGCAAGCCGTATGTTTAAGAACTTATTTGCTTTTTTGTCGGCTGAATATAACGAACCTACAACCGATTTCGAGAAGAAGTTCTTTGCCGATATTCGTAAATTTGCCTTTTATCAAGCATTGAATCAGAAGTGTGAAGAGAATACAAGCCGAGATATCCCAGCGTTGATGGCTTCCGGTGAGTATAAGAAAATCGTGGCTAATCTTCTGGAGAAGGAGGGGCTGAATTATGGTGCGTTGCCCAAAGGCCTGTTGCTTTTCCATACTTATCCTGAGAATTGTTTCCGTACAGCAATGGAGGAGCATTTGGCAGAAGGGGCAATGTATGCTAAGAATAATGCCGGAGAGGTGAACATTCATTTTACCGTATCACCGGAGCATCGGGCTTTGTTCGAGCGGTTGGTTGCAGAGAAGCAGCCCTTCTATGAGAATAAGTTCTCGGTGAAATATGATATCAGTTTCAGTGTACAAAAGCCAAGTACTGATACGATTGCCGTGAATCTGGATAACACGCCTTTCCGGGATAAAGATGGAAAGTTGCTGTTCCGTCCGGGTGGTCATGGGGCATTGATTGAGAACTTGAATGATGTGGAAGCAGATGTCATATTTGTGAAGAATATCGACAATGTCGTTCCGGACAGCTTCAAGTCCGCTACTATCATTTATAAGAAGCTGATAGCTGGTGTATTGGTCCGCTTACAGGAAAAGATATTCAACTATCTGAACCTGATTGATTCGGGCAAGTATTCACATGCTCAGATTGAAGAGATGATTCATTTCTTGCATGATGAGTTGTGCATCCGTAAGCCGGATATTAAGTTGATGGAGGATGCAGAACTTATCCTTTATATTAAGAATAAGTTGAATCGTCCGTTGCGTGTCTGCGGAATGGTGAAGAACGTGGGCGAACCCGGAGGCGGTCCGTTCTTGGCTGTTAATCCGGATGGCTCTGTTTCTCCACAAGTACTGGAAAGTTCACAGATTGATATGAATGACCCGGCAAAGAAAGCGCTCTTCGAGAAGGGTACGCACTTCAATCCGGTAGATTTGGTATGTGCCGTGAAGAACTACAAAGGGGAGAAATTCGATTTGCCTAAGTATGTGGATAAGAATACCGGATTCATCTCTTATAAGAGTAAAGATGGCCGCGATTTGAAGGCATTGGAATTGCCGGGACTTTGGAACGGTGCGATGAGTGATTGGAATACGGTGTTCGTTGAAGTGCCGATTACCACATTCAATCCGGTAAAGACGGTGAACGACCTTTTGCGTCCGGAACATCAGCAATAGGATAGATTCGGATAACGGATAAAAGAGGCTGTCTCAAATAAATGGTTGCTATCATTTTGAGACAGCCTTCTTTGTCTTACCAACATACGCCTTATCGGGAGTATTTATACCCCATATATGGGTGTCTGTGATACCCCATATATGGGGTCCTGTTAATACCCATATATGGGTGTCTGTAATACCCCATATATGGGGTCCTGTCAATACCCATATATGGGTGTCTGTGATATCCCATATATGGGGTCCTACCCATACCCATATATGAGGTATAAAAGCCCATTGATGGTCGTATGCGATGCATACCCCGTAGTCTTTATGGGAAAAGACGGAGGGCAATCCATGCGCAGGCTTCGGCATCCGCCAGTGCATGATGATGCTGTTGGAGGTCATATCCGCAATATGCGGCTACTGTTTGAAGCCGGTGGTTCGGCAGTTTTTTCCCATAGATGATTCGTGACGTCCGGCAGGTACAATAAAAGGTATATTCGGGATAATCCATATCATACGCATCAAATACTGCACGTAAGCATCCTTCGTCGAACACGCTATTGTGGGCCACTAATGGCAAATCCTTGATGTGTGGAGCAATTTCAGCCCATACGGCAGGAAATAGTTCGGCACGGTCGGTATCTCTTCTTGTCAGACCATGTATTTCTGTGTTGCGCCGGCAGTAAAAGTTGGGAGTCGGGCGTATCAGCCGGTATAATTTTTCTGTAATATCCCCATTTCGGACAATGACGACTCCTACGCTGCACACGCTGGAGCGCATTCCGTTCGCTGTCTCAAAGTCAATGGCTGCAAAGTCTTTCATATCCCTTATTTCGTTTGTTAGGCAAAGGTAATCATCTTTTCCGATTATGTGATACCCTTGTTGTCTCCCTAAAGCGGGTCCACATCATAGTGGATAATCAGCTGTCGGAAGGTAGGGAACTGTTGCATTTCTTGATAGACTTCATCCAATACCCGCCGCATCCCTTGTATAGAGGCAGCAATCTCAACTTTCATGACAATCTTACGGATATGGAGCGTTTTGATAAAGGATACCGGAGGAGTGACTGGACCTAAGACACGTTCGCCCAGCTTGTCGCGCAGTTTGTCGGCATAAGTGCGCGACAAGTCCTGCACTACCGATTCGTTCTTACCACGTAAAACCAGTACAATCAGGCGGAAATAGGGCGGATAGTGGAAGAGTTGCCGTTCGGCAAGCTGCCAATCTACCATTTCCCGGTAAGCGTTGTTTACGACCATCTGTATCAAAGGATGCTCCGGTTGGGATGTTTGCAAGATAACCGTCCCCGGCTTGTCACGCCTGCCGGTTCGTCCGCTCACTTGAATCATTAATTGGAAAGCGCGCTCGTGAGCCCGGAAATCCGGATAGTTCATCAGTCCGTCCGCATTCAATATTCCGACCACACTGACGTTCCCGAAGTCCAAGCCCTTGGATATCATTTGCGTGCCAATCAGTATTTGGGTCTTGCCTTTGTCGAAATCTCCGATGATACGCTCGTAAGCTGTCCGGGTACGTGCTGTATCCAAGTCCATACGTTCGACTTTCGCTTCCGGGAAAGCCCCTGCTATCTCTTCTTCCACCTTTTCTGTGCCGAACCCCAGCATCTGGAGGTCTTCCGAACCGCAAGAGGGACAGGTTGTCGGTACTCGAAGCGTATATCCACAGTAATGGCAGACCAAGTGTTGGTGATATTTATGGTAAGTCATGCTGACATCGCAATTGACACATCGGGGAACCCATCCGCATTGTTTGCATTCTAACATTGGAGCAAAGCCTCTTCGGTTTTGGAAAAGGATGATTTGCTCGCCATGTTCTAATGCCTGCTGCATTTTCTGGAGAAGGATTGGAGAGAGGAACGGATGCTTCATCTGCTTTTTCCGTTTTAGCTCTTTTGTATCGACAGGAATGACGACAGGCGACTGATGTGTGCCGAAACGTGTCTTGAGCTCGACCAAACCGAACTTGCCCGTCAGTGCATTGAAGTAGGAATCGATAGAAGGAGTCGCTGAACCTAATAATGTTTTCCCCCCATGCATTCCGGCTAATACCATCGCTGCGTTCCGGGCGTTGTACCGCGGAGCTGGTTCTTGCTGTTTGTAGGTATATTCATGTTCTTCGTCCACAATCACTAAGCCTAAGTCGCTAAAAGGAAGGAATATCGACGACCGTACGCCTAATATCAGCATCGGTCCGTTCGCATGGAGCAGACGGTTCCAGACTTCTACCCGTTCATTATCGGTAAATTTGGAATGGTAAACCAGCAGTTTGTCTCCAAAGAATTTGGCGAGCCGTTCGGTAATCTGCGTTGTGATAGCAATTTCCGGCAACATGTAAAGCACTTGCCTTCCGGAATCCAATACCTGACGGATAAGGTGGATGTAAATCTCTGTTTTTCCGGATGAGGTCACGCCATGTAGCAGACAAATATCCTTTTCCCGGAATACCTCCCGTATCTTTTGACAAGCCTCTTGCTGCGCCTCGCTAAGCGGGTTGGGTGATTGTAGCCGGCAAACCTGCCTTTGCAATCGGCTTACCTCTTTTTCGTAGGGGACCAATATGCCCCGTTTGAGCAATCCCTCCAAGATAGCTGTACTTTGTCCACACTTTTCCAATAGTTCTTTCTTTGATATATCCCGCTCTAATGCAGGATTCAAGGCATGGCTCAATTCCAAAAAGCCAATCAATAGTTGTTCTTGTTTTTTTGCTCGTTTGAGTTGTTCAAAAGCGGCATGAAGCACATTCTCCTCCTTATATTCGTCGGCTAACCGCAGATAGGTTTCCGTTTTTGGTACATATCCCCGTTTCAATTCCTCATTTACCTCGACCAATCCCTTATTCATTAGCGAAGCAATGACCGGAACGATATTGCGCAATCCGGTTCTCTTTTCCAATTCCGAAACCCTTAGCTTCTCTTTTTCGGTTGTAAAAGCATGCAATACCGACAATTCATTCGGCTTTAGCGTGATTTCTTCCGTATATTCCCTGTTTTTCACCACCGTCGTTTCGCTTTCAATTTTCAGTCCAGCGGGTAATGCAGCTTTATAGACATCTCCAAGTTTGCACAGATAATAATTGGCTATCCATTCCCAGAAACGCAATTGCGGACGCCGTAGTATCGGGGTTGCATCCATCAATACATAGATTTCTTTGATTTCATAATCTGTCTTTGGCGGACGTTCATACACAGCGGTCACGATGCCAGTATAAAATCGCTTCTTCCCGAAGTGGACAATAACTCGGCAACCTGTAGAAACTGCCTTTTCTAAATCGGAAGGAACTCGGTATGTATATTTGTTTTCTAATGGGAGAGGTAAAATGACATCTACAAAATACATAAGAACAAATAGCTTTATATCAATATACTGAAAGAAGTAGATAGGGAGTATGTCAAAATCCGAATCAGGCTATCATTTCGTCACCCAGAGTGCAGTCGAAGGGTCTCCTACTCTGTTTGTAGGAGATGTTTCGACTCCGCTTTGCTCCGTTTTTTACCATTTTCCTCTGAAAAAAATCTGCCAACACGTGTTGGCAAGCCATCCGAGGGTCCGGGAGACCTCCCAACACGTGTTGGCAGCATTTCCGGAAGCTCGGGAGACCCCCCAACACGTGCCAACACGTGTTGGCAGCACTTTCGGAAGCTCGGGAGACCTCCCAACACGTGTTGGCAACACTTCCGGAGGCTCGGGAGGCCGGCAACACGTGTTGGCAGCTGAATAGGAGATTCTTTGACCGCATTCGGAATGGCGAAATGACATCTCTTAATGCTATTTTGACACACCCTCCGTTTTTTCAGCATTTATCAGTTATATTTTCAATTAGAATAAAGAGATTCGTCTGGATACGGATTTTAGGGTAAAAATATCAGAATAGTATGGCAGCTGATAATTGCCAACCTCTGTTTTTCCCTCCGATATTCAGATTCTTCATGCTGTAATTTTCAGTTAATCCTAATTGGTAATTTACGCCTACTTGCAAATGGCGGAATAATTCGACACCGGCTCCAAAATCCAGACCGGCACTGAAACTTTTCGATGAGATTTGGTCGCTGATAACTTCCCATACTTTAGCGCCTCCTAAGCGGAATCCGACGTAAGGACCCGCTGCAAGATATACTTTCAAGGATGGAAGTCCGAATTTCCATTTCAGGTTTACCGGAATATCCAAATAATCGTTTTTTATCTTTTGCTTTCCCATCTCTACGCCGGTTTGCGAATAGAGAATGGAGGCATCGAAACCTAATCCAACCACCGGTGCAATCAATTCGATGGTTGGTCCGATATGAAAACCGGTAATATTGCTCTTCGAAAAGGTTTCCGGCAGGTCAGAAAAATGAAGGCTGGAAATATTTGCCCCGCCTTTTACTCCCCATGAAAATTGTGCTTGTGCAGGTAATGCGACAATGCTGAATAAAATCAGCATAAGTAAATAGAATCGTTTCATACAGTTATCATTTTAAAAATTCCTTATACAAAGGACTGAATTTTTATTGGAAAGTTAAGCGTTTTTTGTTTTTTTATGAATCTCTTTTTACGGAAAAGGAATGCTAAATATTTTGCAAAAAGCGATATGGCTGTGTTCATGTTGGAAAATATTTCATAGATTTGCAACAGTATAAATGGATAGAGCGTATGAGGTTCAAGATTCTCTTTTTAAGTATGATTCTGTCGGGAATATTTTTCGCAGGATGTAGTGATGATGGTGCGGCGGTAACGGTGCTACAAACCGAATTAGAGGAGGTTCCGGCAGAAGGGACCATTCTTTCGGTAGATATAGAAGCGATAGGTGCATGGGAAACGGAGAGTATGGAGCCGGATTGGTGTAATGTCTATCCGAAGAATGGGAGCGGAAATGCGACTATCCGTATTGATGTGAGCGGAAATCTTTCGTCTGAGCGAACTGCTACGGTTATGCTGTCAAGTAACGGACACAAGACGGAAATTCAGGTTCGTCAGGCCGCATTGCCCGAAAATCAAGAGTTACATTACCGTATTCCTGTTGTTTTTCATGTGTTATATAAAGATAAAAACGATGCAAAGCAATATATTTTGCCGGAGCGGATTCAGGAAGTCTTGGCAGAAGTGAATAATTTCTATGCCGGTGGAGTAAGATATTCAGGTGGTGAGGCAGGCCAAGACATCAATGTGGAATTTTATTTGGCAGAGGCTGATGGTGAAGGGAACGTATTGGAAAATCCCGGAGTGCAATATCATGAATGGCCGGAAATGCCAATCGATTGTGAAGAGTTTATGGAAAGCAATGCCGAAGAAGAAATCGGAATCATGTGGGATCAGAACCGATTTATCAATATTGTGTTGTATAATTTTGCTGCGGAAGCAGGAAGTCAGACTGTTACGTTGGGAATATCCCATTTGGCCTATTCGGCAGTAGGGAGTACTTATCTTGAAGGGCTTACGGAGGTCGAATATTCCTATATGGATTATAGACAATTGGGTTATCCGCGTTGTGTATCCGTTAATAGCCTCTATTTTGACCAGAGTTCGACGGCAGAACGGTATAATTCGTCTGATGTCAGCGTTACTTTGGCGCATGAGTTGGGACATTACTTAGGACTTCACCACGCATTCAATGAAGATGAGGAGGGCAAATTGGCATCCGATTGTATAGATTCGGATTATTGTACTGATACTCCGCCCTACGACCGGAATATTTATGCTAAGATACGAGAGGCAATTTATGCGGAAGCGAATATGATGCATCGTCCGGTTTCATTCGATGATTTGGTTATGCGGATAGATTGCAGTACCGGACGGGAATTTGTTTCCTACAATTTGATGGATTATGAAGTAAGTTGCTCTGATCGATTTACGGCTCAACAACGTAATCGCATTCGTCATGTCCTTATGTACAGTCCTTTGATTCCCGGACCGAAAATAGGTGCACAAACCCGGAGCAGTCAGGAGAAATTAGACCTCCCGATTGTTTATCGGAAATAGATAAGGTGCGTTTCGAGTCAGAGATGTGATTATGCTGCAAAAAAATCGCAGAGGAACGGCAAGCAATAGAAACAAACTTGTATCTTTGTGAGATATTAGTGGAAATATAAATAATGTAGAATAAGAAATGAAACGTATTATTTTTATCTTAACCGCATTGTTGCTTTCGGTAGTGGCTATTTCGGCTCAGAAAAAGCAGGCGGTTATTTCAGCAAAAGAAACCTCTTTCGATTTTGGTACTATTAAAGAGGTTGATGGAAAGGTTTCGCATACATTTAAAATAGACAATACAGGTGACGGACCGTTAGTTATCACACGGGTTATAGCTTCTTGCGGTTGTACAACGCCTGAATGGACGAAGGAACCTATTGCTCCGGGCAAAAGCGGTGATATAAAGATTACATATAATCCGGCAAATCGTCCGGGCGCTTTTATTAAGACGATATCTATTTATAGTAATGGGAAGAAGGGTAGTTATATCTTGACCATAAAGGGAAAAGTGGAATAAAAGATACTATATGTGAATGCCATGATGCTGAATCTACGACAAATCATTTGCCTGCTCTGTTTGTTGCTGGGAGGCTTTGGAGTGCAAGCCCAAGAGAAAGCTCGTTTTGCGGTCGATAAGCAGGTATTTAACTTTGGTTCTATCGAAGAGGCCAAAGGATTGGCAAGCCATGTCTTTACTATTCGGAACACGGGCGATGTTCCATTGGTAATAACTCGGGTTACGGCTTCTTGTGGATGTACTCGTCCGGAATGGACAAAGGAGCCGATTGCCGTGGGAGCCAGTGGAATTTTGAAAGTTACCTATAATCCGAAAGGAAGACCTGGCCCTTTTTACAAAACAATCACGATTTACAGCAATGCAGAGAAGCCGCGCTATAATTTAGCTATTAAAGGCAATGTAATCCCGAAGCCGAAAGTGCCAACGTTCGTATATCCTTATGCAATTGGCAATCTGAAGTTGCATACGAAAGAGGTATTGTATAATAATCTCCGGCAAAATGAGACGTTGGGTGAGAAAATCAGCATCAAGAACGAAGGAAAGACTTCGTTGACGGTGGAGTTGGGGAAATTGCCTCATTTCTTGACTGCTGATATACGTCCTACTCAGTTGAAACCGGGAGAGGTGGGAGAAATTACTTTTTTGATGGATGGACATGCCATTAAACATAAAGGACGGAAAGTTTTGGATATCCCATTGACCGTTCGGGCGGTAGGAGAAAAAGAGGTTGTCGAAAAGATTAAAGTGGCTGCGAACATTATTGACGATTTCAGTAAACTTTCTGCCCGAGAAAAAGCGAAAGCTGCGGCAATTCATATCTCCGGGACGCTGCTCGATTTTGGCCAAGTGTCGGATAAGAAAAACATGATTCCTTTCTTGAGTAGCAAATTGACCGGTACAGTCGATATAACGAACAGAGGAAAGTCGGATTTGGTCATATATAGTTTTACTTCAGATGACGAGCGGATATCCATTAGTCGGGGCAAAAAGACGATAAAACCTGGTGAAACAACGACTTATAAGGTTTCTATTCGCCCTAAAACTGTCAAAGTCCGCTTGGAAGCGTTAGTGAATATCATCAGTAACGACCCGAATGGTCCGGTCCGCTTATTGAAAGTTACGGCTCACAAATAAAAAAGATAGATTATGGAACATCCCGAAAATAGTGAAGCATACAAAGGCTTGAAGGTCAATAGTGGCGTTGAAAATGTCCCTACTGTCAATCCTTATCTGAAGAAGCGTGTGAAACGCCACCAGTATTCTGTGGCAGAATATGTGGAGGGGATTTTAAAAGGAAACATCACGATTCTCAGCCAAGCGGTTACTTTGGTAGAAAGCTCCCTGCATGAGCATCAATTGTTGGCACAGGAGATTATCGAAAAATGCTTGCCTTTTGCCGGGAATTCGATGCGTATCGGTATAACCGGAGTGCCCGGAGCCGGCAAAAGTACCTCTATTGATGTTTTTGGTATTCATTTGCTGAAACAGGGGCATAAGTTGGCGGTTTTGGCGATAGACCCGAGTAGCGAACGCTCGAAAGGTAGTATCTTAGGAGATAAAACGCGCATGGAGGCCCTTTCCCGTGAGAAAAATGCTTTTATCCGTCCCTCTCCATCGGCGGGTTCGTTAGGAGGTGTCGCTCGGAAGACACGGGAGACAATTATCTTGTGTGAAGCGGCGGGCTTTGATACGGTTTTCGTGGAGACGGTCGGGGTCGGACAGAGTGAAACGGCGGTGCATTCGATGGTAGATTTCTTTTTGTTGATTCAATTGGCTGGAACGGGCGATGAATTGCAAGGTATAAAGCGCGGCATCATGGAAATGGCGGATGGAATTATTATCAATAAGGCGGATGGCGACAATGTGGATAAAGCGCAGCTTGCGGCTGCCCAATTCCGCAACGCATTGCATCTATTCCCGCCCGCAGCGTCCGGTTGGTTTCCCAAAGTGCTGACTTATTCCGGCTATTATAATATAGGTATCAAGGAAATCTGGGATATGGTCGATGAATATATGGCATTTACCAAGAAAAATGGTTACTTCGATTATAAACGCCGTGAACAAGCGAAGTATTGGATGTACGAAAGTATTAACGATACGTTGCGGGATGAATTTTATAATAATCCTGCGGTCAGTGCACAACTCGGTATTACCGAACGACAAGTCTTGGACAACGAAATCACGCCTTTCATTGCAGCCAAGCGAATGATGGACCTGTTCTTGGAAAATATCTCAGGCACGAAATAAACGATTCAGGTCCGGAAGATATCCGAAGAAAAGTGGAAAAACTTCCCATATAAAATCTCAGAACTCGGCAGGAAAACTTTCTTTCCTGCCGACCTTTGAAACTTTTTCTTAGGAGATGCAGGACTTTATGTCGGGAAGAAAAACCGTTTATGCTGGTATCTTTTCAGAGATAGAACGTTTTTTTCTCTTCTTCCAATATGCTACGGGCAATCATATAATCAATCGGTGTCGTGATTTTTATGTTTTCCGGATTCGAAGGAACCATTTCGACTGGGATATTCATGGATTCCACAACCGAAGCATCGTCGGTAAAGTTCTCTTGATAGGGCTGTTCGTATGCTTTAAGCAAGATATCGGCACGAAAGACCTGCGGGGTATGAACTGCATAGTAGCGCGAGCGGTCGATTGCCCGGCTTGTCCCATCAGGCAAGGCTTCGCGGAGCGAATCGATAACCGGCAATGTCGGAATAGCTGCACCTTTTTCTTCCGCCTTTTGGAAACAGGCGGCAATGACTTCAGTTGATACGAAAGGACGTACACCATCATGTATGGCAATCAGGGAATTCTCGGAAGAGGAGCGGATTTCTTCGCGGATACGGTCCAGTCCGTTCTTGACGGAATGGAAGCGTGTGCTTCCTCCTGAGACAATCCGGTGTTTTGCCGCGCAACCTATCTCTTTGCATAGCATATTCCAATAAGATTGATGGGCTTCTGGGAGGACAACAACCAGTTCTGCTTCCGGATTCCAGGTTCGGAACCGCTCTATTGTGTGCATCAGCAGCGGTTTGCCGGCTACGGGTAGAAATTGCTTGGGCAGGTCGTTCCCCATGCGTAATCCTTTTCCTCCGGCAACGATTATAACATACGGTTTCATGCGTCTAATTCTTCTAATATCTTTTTTACATCTTCATCTACCTTATATAATTTCTCTTTGCAAAGCTTGATGAGTCGCGTTGCCTCTTTTACATTCTCAGAGAGCAGGTCAACGTCTAAATCTCCCCGTTCAATATCGGAAACGATACGGCGCAACTTTTCGGTTGCTTCATTATAGGATTCGATTTTCTTCGCCATACGGTCATTATTTTAAATGATATTTACTCGCAAAAGTAGGGAAAAACTTAAAAATTGCCGCACGTTCCGAGAGTTTCTTTGGGATTCTTCAAGGAGCCTTCGTGGAGAATGGAATTCTGTGTTCTGTCTTTTGTTCTCTTTATTTGGCGATATGTCCTCTTTTTATTATCTTTGTGCCCGCAAATAACCGATGTATGAGAAAAGAATGCTTACATATTGATAGATGCTCATTGCCTCACGCCATATTGTGGGGCAATAGCAGTATCGTACACGTACATTGGTTTAGCGGATTTATCTAAATAGCCTCTCCCTCCATTTTTCATTTATATATCATATACATAAGCACCGCGCAATCGAAGTGGTTGCTTCGTTGTACCACTTCAAAAACAAATACAGATTATGTTTATTATTATCGCAATCATGTTTGCCGGAGTGGGGATAGGCTATATGTTCCGGCAAATAGACTTTTTACATAAAACAGAAAAGACAATTACCTATACCATCTTCGTGATGTTGTTCATCTTAGGCTTGTCTGTAGGTTCCAATTCGATGATTGTCCGCAATATCGGGCAGTTCGGATGGCAGGCCGCTTTATTGGCGCTCTTTAGTCTCATGGGAAGTATCCTTGCGGCGTGGCTCGTGTCGAATTTGTTTTTCAAGAAAGGAGGGAACCATGAAGAATAGCCTGCTGGTTTTAGCCTTCTTTTGTGTAGGTTGTTTGGTCGGCGTCTTCAGTCAATGGGAGTTTGAGGTGCATTCGCTTTCTCTCTATATATTATATGCGTTAATGTTGCAGGTTGGCATAAGTATTGGATGCAATAAAGAACTGAAAAATATGATAAAGCAGGTTCATCCTAAAATGCTGATGATACCTTTGGCTACGATTATAGGGACATTGCTCTTTTCCGCCTTCGCCAGTCTTTTATTGAGTCGCTGGAGTGTGTTCGATTGTTTGGCAGTGGGAAGCGGTTTCGCCTATTATTCGTTATCTTCTATCCTGATTACCCAATTCAAAGAGCCCACTATCGGAGTGCAATTAGCCACTGAATTGGGAACGATAGCCCTTCTTTCGAATATTTTTCGGGAGATGATGGCGCTATTAGGCAGCCCGCTTATCCGGAAATATTTCGGGAAATTGGCTCCTATATCGGCGGCAGGCGTCAATTCGATGGATGTAGTGCTCCCGGTTATCACACGTTATGCGGGAAAAGAGATGATACCTGTTGCCATTTTCCATGGTATTTTAATTGACTTGTCCGTTCCTTTCTTTGTTTCTCTTTTTTGTAGCTTTTAAAGTGTCGGACAAGAGTAGAAAAGAAGGAATCTTTTCCTGAAAAGTATAGATGTTTTTCGAAAAACACGTGTTGTGAGGTCGCCCGAGCCTCCGGAAATGCCCCCAACACGTGTTGGCAGGTCTCGCGAGCCTCCGGAAGTGTTCCCAACACGTGTTGGCAGGTCTCGCGGGTCTCCGGAAGTGTTCCCAACACGTGTTGGCAGGTCTCGCGGGTCTCCGGAAGCGTCGCAACACGTGTTGCCGGGTCATTGAGGCCCCTCAAAAGGTTGCCAAAACGTTTAGAGAGGTCATTGAGGGTCCTCAAAGTGTTGCCAAAACGTTTAGGGAGGTCATTGAGGCCCCTCAAAGTGCTGCCAAAACGTTTAGAGAGGTTTTTGAGGCCCCTCAAAGTGCTGCCAAAACGTTTAGGGAGGCTTTTGAGGCCCCTCAAAGTGTTGCCAAAACGTTTAGAGAGGCTTTTGAGGCTCCTCAACGGTTTGGCAAAACGTTTAGACAGATTTTCTTCGGAGGGAAATGGTAAAAAACGGAGCAAAGCGGAGTCGAAACATCTCCTGCAAGCTGAGTCATAAAATCAACTAAATAAAAAAGAGACATTACCATATATCAGGTAATATCTCTTATTCATGTAGCGCATCCGGGAATCGAACCCGGGTTTCAGCCGTGAGAGGGCCGCGTCCTAGGCCACTAGACGAATGCGCCGTGTCATGACCTCCTTGAATGACGATGCAAAGGTAAAGCTTTATTTTAATCCTACAAATATTTTTGCCGAAAAATTATTTCTTTTACCTTTGTGTCTTGTAAGAATCAATTATAGTAATAAGTGAAAAACGTTACTAATACCAGTTTAATAAACAACTAATATTATGGCAGAACAGAAAGAAAAACTTTTCTCAGAATTCGCTCCGGTCTCGACAGAGGAATGGATGGCGAAAATCACGGCTGACCTGAAAGGTGTGCCGTTCGAGAAAAAGCTTGTTTGGAAGACAGGCGAAGGATTTAATGCGAATCCTTTCTATCGTTTGGAAGATTTGGAAGGTCTGAAAACGACCGATTCGCTTCCGGGCGAATTCCCGTATGTGCGTGGAACGAAAAAGGACAATAACTGGTATGTCCGCCAGAACATCGAAGTCAATTGTCCGAAAGCAGCAAATGAAAAGGCTCGCGACATCTTAGACAAGGGAGTTACTTCCTTAGGCTTCATTATTAAAGGGGATGATGTGAGTCCGGAAAACATTGCAACCTTATTGGACGGCATCTGCCCGGCATGCGTCGAACTGAACTTCAACACTTGCTTGTGCAAAGCCGAAAAACTCATCACTATCCTTGCTGAGTATTTCACTTCGAAAGGCGTAGATTTGGCGAAGTGCCAAGGCTCCGTAAATTATGACCCATTCAAGAAGCCATTGATAAAGGGCCACAAGAACGAGAACTGGGTAGAAATGGCTACGGCCGTATTGAATGCAGGAAAGGCGTTGCCTAATTATCGCGTGCTGGCGGTCAATGCGTTCGAACTGAACAATGCCGGTGCGTACATCGCCCAAGAGTTAGGTTATGCGTTGGCTTGGGGTAATGAATTGTTAGCTAAATTGACCGATGCTGGCTTCTCGGTAGATGAAGTAGCTAAGAAAATCAAATTCAACTTTGGTATTAGTTCAAATTATTTCATGGAGATTGCTAAGTTCCGCGCTGCCCGCTGGCTTTGGGCTGAGATTGTGAAGGCATACAATCCGGCTTGCGATTGCGCTTGCAAGATGGCGGTTCATGCACAAACTTCGCAATGGAACCAAACTATCTTCGATGCACACGTGAACTTGCTCCGTTCGCAAACTGAAGCGATGTCTGCCGCTATCGCAGGCGTGGATTCCATCACGGTACGCCCGTTCGACGAGGCTTACGAGACACCGGACGACTTCTCGGAACGCATTGCTCGCAACCAGCAGCTGTTGTTGAAGGAAGAATCACACTTCGACAAAGTGGTAGACCCGGGAGCAGGCTCATATACTATCGAAGTATTTACTAACTCGATTGCAGACGTCGCCTGGAAGCTCTTCCTCGAAACGGAAGAGAAGGGCGGATTCGGTGCGTTGGCTAATGCCGGAGAAATCCAAGCCGCCGTAAATGCTTCCAACGAAGCACGCCATAAAGCCGTAGCTACCCGCAAGGAATCGTTGTTGGGCACGAACCAATTCCCGAACTTCACTGAAGTGGCCGGAGATAAGATTAAGAAAGAAGAGGGCGCATGTTGTTGCAAAGGCCAGCATCAGAACCATTGCGAGAACGAGGGCGTGACGAAGTTGAACTTCGCCCGTGGCGCTTCCGAGTTCGAAGCATTGCGCTTGGCTACCGAAAAGAGTGGAAAGACTCCGAAAGCCTTCATGCTGACGATTGGCAACTTGGCTATGCGTTTGGCACGTGCACAATTCTCTTGCAACTTCTTTGCTTGCGCCGGATACAAGACCATCGACAACCTCGGTTTCGATACGGTAGAAGAGGGCATCGAAGCAGCGATGAAAGCAGGCGCAGATATCGTAGTATTATGTTCGAGCGATGACGAATATGCAGAATATGCTCCGGCAGCGTTCAAGGCATTGAACGGTCGCGCACAATTCGTAGTAGCCGGTGCTCCCGCTTGCATGGAGGACTTGAAAGCACAGGGTATCGACCAGTTCATCCACGTGAAGAGCAACGTGCTCGAAACATTACAGGGATTCAATGCGAAGTTAGGAATCTAAAATCGAAGAAAAACAATGAGACCAAATTTTAAAGACATAGATATAAAGAGTGCCGGTTTCGCTTGTACGAATGCAGGTGAATGGGCAAAAGCCAATGGCATTGAAGCCGATTGGAAGACTCCGGAACACATCAATGTGAAGCCGGTATATACGAAAGAAGACTTGGAAGGCATGGAGCACCTGAACTATGTGGCCGGTCTTCCTCCTTATCTGCGTGGTCCGTATAGCGCCATGTATCCGATGCGTCCGTGGACTATCCGCCAATATGCAGGATTCTCTACGGCTGAGGAATCTAATGCATTTTATCGTCGTAACTTGGCATCCGGTCAGAAGGGTCTGTCCGTGGCCTTCGACCTACCGACACACCGTGGCTACGATGCCGATAACGAACGTGTGGTAGGTGATGTCGGTAAAGCCGGTGTATCTATCTGTTCGTTGGAAAACATGAAGGTATTG
>CASEMX010000012.1 GCA_949289155.1 uncultured Parabacteroides sp. | reverse complement strand
TGTCGCCTTTTGGCTTTTCTTTTGGTGATCCGCCTGGGGCTCGAACCCAGGACCCCAACATTAAAAGTGTTGTGCTCTACCTGCTGAGCTAGCGAATCATCCTTCGTAAATCGTTTGTTTTTCGATTACGGGTGCAAAGGTAAGAAGATTTTTTGAATCTGCAATACTTTCTGAGAAAATATTATTTTTTTTCTTTGTTAGCGGGCGGTTCAACCGGCTTTTTCTTTTCGTTTTCCTCTACTTCTTCCATTAAGATGAAGCGTTTATAATAAGACAGGCAGAGGGTAGTCAATGGTAGCGCAATGATTAGACCGATGAATCCTAATAATGTTCCCCAGATAGAGAGAGATAATAAAATGATGGCGGGATTTAATCCCATCGCTTTTCCCATAATGCGAGGAGTCAGGTAAAGATCTTGGATGGCTTGTACAATGCCGAGAACAAGCAGCGACAATCCGAAAAGAATCCAGAAATTTTCACCTGTTTCGGCGGAGCGTAATAAACTTAACAGCACCATCGGAATCAAACCGATAGTTTGCAGATAAGGGATAAGGTTTAATACACCAATAAATAATCCTAAAGAGACAGCTAAAGGAAAATCGATAATCTTAAATCCGATAGCTAAGAGAACGCCTACACACAATGCTATCAAAGATTGGCCGCGGAAATATCGGTTCATGCTAACTTCAACATCATCGGCTAATTGTTGGATGAACGGACGGTAACGGTCCGGAATCAATCGTATCCATCCGTCTGCAATCTTCTCATAATCTAAAAGGATGAAGATAAAGTAGAGAAGAATGACGAAAAAGATAGTGACGCTGACCAATACGGAGAAGGTATTAGTCACTAACTGCCAAGCTTTAGGGGCGATTTGCTTTAATGTTTGCAGGATGTTTTCTTTACTCAAGATTTCTTGCAGCGCTTCGGTATTGATATGGAGTTCTAAATATTCTATCCAGCTCTGGGGAATAAAAGGAATATGCCCTTGCGCCGGATGATGATTGTTCAGCAGCACCAATAATCGCTGGGATTCTTCGTTGATGGAGGGAATTACCATGACGACAAGCAAGGCTGCAACCAATATCCCGGAGAGCATTACCGCGATAATCGCCAGTATGCGGTTTTTGAGTTTGAGTTTGTATTGGAAGAATTTGACAAAGGGCTGGCACATATAGGCCATGAGCCAGGCGATTAAGAAAGGCAAGAGCGCATTGCGGAGGACAATCAAGAGATATAGGACAAGTGCTAATAATAGAACGCTGATTCCTATACGGGCTACACGGTCGAATGTGAACGGTTTATCAAACATTGAATTCATAATTGTTATATCTTTGTCTTATTGCAAGCAAAGGTAATATAAAAGATAGAACATAAAATGTCACGTAATAAAATATTTATTCTTACGCTGTTGCTTTTAAGCCGGGTGTTCGTTCTGGCGCAAGGGGCGCAGATAGGGAAAAACTGGATGGCAGGGAAGGGGATGAAGCACGCATCCGTGGGTTATTTGATTAAGGAGGTGCATAGCCAAGAAACACTGTATTCTTATCAGCCGGACATGCAACTTACTCCGGCATCTGTGCTGAAAGTCTTGACAACGGCTACGACATTGGAACTTTTGGGCGAAGATTATCGCTATCCTACTACATTATTATATGACGGGAGCATACAGGACAGCATATTGCATGGGAATATCTATATCAAAGGGCATGGAGACCCTACCTTGGGCTCTGCCTATTTCGCGCCTGAATCGGAACGTTTTATCCGGCAATGGGTCGATGGCATCCGTCGGTTAGGTATTCGGGAAGTTACCGGAGCCGTAATCGCTGATGAAAGTATTTTCGATACAGAGGGAATTTCGATGAAGTGGGTACGAGAGGACTTGGGAAGCTATTACGGTGCGGGAAGCTATGGATTGAATGTTTTCGATAATCGCTTTTCTTTGTATCTGCGGAGCGGTGCGCCGGGAACTCGTCCGGAGGTGGTCGATTGCTCTCCGGAATTGCCTTTGAAAGTCCATAATTATCTTCGGGCGAAACAGGTGAAAACGGATAGCAGCTATGTCGTCGGAATGCCTTTTTCAGAAGAGCGTTTTCTGTACGGAGTGGTCCCTGCTTACCAAAAACGCTATCGGTTACGAGGCGATATTCCGGAGCCGGCATTATTCCTTGCGCACTATCTGCAGAAAAGTTTGGAAGAGGAGGGCATCCACATCGAAAAGCCGGCGGCGTGTTACCGGCAGTTTATGGAACGCGGAGATTGGCATCCTGCTCCGCAGACGGAGATTCTCACGACCTATTCCCCTTCGTTGCTGAAGATTATCGAAAAAACAAACCATGTCAGCCATAATCTTTTTGCCGATGCGTTGTTGAAAACCATCGGATTGCGTTACCGTCCGAAACCGCATGAGGTGATATCTTCGTTCGAACGGGGAGTACAAGTCCTGAAAAACTATTGGAAACAGAAGGGGCTGGATGTCTCAGCACTCCGGATGACAGACGGCAGCGGTTTGTCGCCGGCAAATAAGGTAACGCCCCGTTTCATGGCGGATTTGTTGGATTATATGGCGGTCGAATCGAAGCACGCGGCCGCTTTCCGCAGTACATTGCCGATGGCAGGACAAGAAGGTTCGGTGCGCAATTTCCTGAAGGACACCTCTCTCATGGGGAAAGCTTGGCTGAAGAGCGGGAGCATGTCGGGCGTGCGCTGCTATGCCGGGTATATTCAAAAGAATGGGAAATGGTATAGCGTCGTTTTGTTCGCGAACAATTTCAGCGGAAGCACTTGGCTGATGAACCATCGCTTTGAAAAATTGCTTTTGGAAATAACCTCATCTTTATAATATATATAGGTAAGCTGAAGAATTGCTCCCCAGATTTCAGGCTCGTTTTCGTAGGGCTTCAAAAAGGAGCCTAGAAACTGGGCGGCTTTATGTAACGCTTCAAAAAGGAGCCTAGAATCTGGGGAGCTTTATGTAACGCTACGAAAAGGAGCCTAGAAACTGGGCGGCTTTATGTAACGCTTCAAAAAGGAGCCTAGAAACTAGGCGGCTTTATGTAATGCTACGAAAAGGAGCCTAGAATCTGGGGAGCTTTATGTAACGCTTCAAAAAGGAGCCTAGAAACTGGGCGGCTTTATGTAATGCTTCAAAAAGGAGCCTAGAATCTAGGGAGGTTTTCGACGTGCTTCAAAAAGGAGCCTGAAATCTGGGCGGCTTTATGTAATGCTACGAAAAGGAGCCTAGAAACTGGGGAGCTTTATGTAATGCTACGCAACACCGAAAAATGAGGTTTAAAACCGCTTTTATTTCCCTAAAAAGAGACTGTGCCGTGCGATGAAGTCGTAAAAGGATTGTTTATAATTGTCGGAAATGGGGATATAGGTCTTCCCGAATACGATTCTATTTCGCTCGATGACCGTTATTTTGGTCGGTTGTACGATAAAAGAGCGGTGAACCCGGATAAACCGGTCTGCCGGCAGCATGTCTTCTACGCTTTTCATGCTGGCAAGAGAGAGTATCGGATGCAGTTCGTCTTCGAGGAAAATTTTTACATAGTCTTTTAAACCTTCAATATACAGAATCCGGTCGAGCTCGATTTGCATCAATTTGTAATCGGTCTTGACAAAGATACGGTCAACGGAGGCCGAGCGGGCGAACCAGTCCATCGCTTTCTGTGCCGCTTGCAGGAAATCGGCGTAACTGATGGGCTTCAACAGGTAGTCCAACGCATTTACGCGATAGCTGTCTACGGCATATTGTTCGAAGGCGGTGGTGAAAATCACTTTGGTCTCCGCCGGGAGCATCTTCGAGAATTCCATTCCGCTCAGTTCCGGCATTTGAATGTCGAGGAACAGGACATTCACCGGCGCGGTATGCAGCGTCTGCATGGCGTTCAACGCGCTGTTATATTTCCCTTTCAAGTCGAGGAACGGAGTTTTCAGTGCGTAACTTTCCAATAAGTTTGCCGCCAGCGGCTCGTCATCTATGATGGCACACGTCAGTTTCATCTTCGTTTGCATATATATTAATGTATAGGTCTGTTATGTAAGCCTCGTCCTTCTGTTCATGGAAGAAGATATACTTCTCCGGATAAATCAGGTCGAGACGTTTCTTGAGATTGGTCAGTCCGATTCCGCTCCCACTTTTGTCTTTTTTATCTTTAGGGAAATAACTGTTCTCGATATAACAGTCGATTCCTTTTTCGTCGTTCCGGATTCGGATGCGGATATACGAGGGTCTATTGTTGCTGATGCCATGCTTGAATGCATTTTCGATGAGCGAGATGAAAAGCAGTGGGGCAATTTGCAATCCGGCGGGCGGATTGGACAACTCCAGTTCCAGCCGCGCATGTTCCGGCAGGCGCATACGCATCAGTTCGACATAGTTGCGCACAAAATCCATCTCTTTTTGCATCGGGACGAAGGGCTGGTTGCTTTCGTACAACACGTAACGCAGCAAACGGCTCAAATCGTGTACAGCTCCTTGCGCCTGTTCCGGACTAAAGGCGATGAGGCAATAGATATTGTTCAGGGTATTGAACAGAAAGTGCGGATTAAGCTGGCTCTTCAGGTTGGTCAGCTCCGCCTCAATCCTGCTCTGTTCCAGTTCGCGGCGCATTGATTCCATCCGATACCAGTTCCCTGTCATCCGAATTCCTACGCTCAGTCCGGCTACCAGCATATATAACGTCGCATTCCCTACGAAGAATTTGATAATCTCCGGGTGCGGAGGCGCAGGGCGATGCCTCGGGTAGGGGTCGGGCAGGATTTGCATCAGCAGATGCACCACGATAATGGTAACGGCAATCAATAATAGATTGGCAAGAAGGAATTTCGCGGTCCGCTTTGTGAAGAGAAACTTCGGTATCAGCAGGCAATAATTGGCATAGAATACGAACATGAATGAGAGCGGTACAATCAGAAAGCGGATATAACTCTCCCATGTGACCGATTGCGTCTCTCGTCCCGTGAAGAAAAAGGGCATTCCGAACAAAATTCCCCATGCGACGATGTGGATTACCAAGCCCATCTTCTTATACATTCCGTCTTGTGTCGGTAATAAGCTGTTTTTCATATTCTTTTCCTCGTATGCTTGTCGAACCGTATTTATCTGTTTTTCTGCCTATTCATATCGTATCGCCTCAATCGGGTCGAGTTGCGCCGCTTTCTTCGCCGGATACCAGCCGAAAAAGATACCTGTCGCCGTGCAGACCACGAAAGAGAGGAGTACGCTCCACGGTTGGATGAAAATAGGGAAGTGCGCCACATGATTTACCACCAATGCCGAGCCGACACCAAGGATAATTCCGATAAGTCCACCCGTTACGCTGATGAGGATGGACTCAATCAGGAATTGAGCCAAGATATCGATGCCTTTTGCGCCGATACTCATGCGCAAACCAATTTCGCGGGTGCGTTCGGTCACGGAAACATACATAATATTCATGATTCCGATACCGCCGACCAATAATGAGATTCCTGCAACGGCAGCAAGCAGTACGGTCATCATATCGGTCGTGCTGGTTAACATACTGCTCAGCTCCTGCTGACTGCGGATGGTGAAATCGTCCTCCTCATTTTCTTTCAACTTATGGTTACGACGGAGAATCTCGCTAATCTCATCGATAGCCTGTTCGGTATAACGTTCCTCCAATGCCGAACAGGTGATGCCTTGCAGGTGGGTAATGGCCAAGACTTTCTTTTGTATAGTAGTGTATGGTGCAAAAATCAAATCGTCTTGGTCCATACCCATGCTGTTATATCCTTTGCTTTCCAATACGCCAACTACCCGGAAGGGTAACTTCTGGAAGCGAATGACTTTTCCTACGGGATTCTCTCCGTCGGGAAAGAGATTATCTACAACTGTCTTGCCGATAACACAGACTTTAGCGGCAGTTGTAATATCCTGTTCGGTAAACATATCCCCGTCTTCTACCTTATATCGGCGAATATCCATATAATCAGGACTAATCCCATAAATAGTCGTTGGGGCATTGTTTGCTCCGTAAATCACTTGACCGCTGCTATTCACCGAAGGAGAAACATACGAAACATAGCGAGTCTCATCGACGATATTTTGGTAATCTTCCAGTTTAAGGGTCTCCATATCCTCGGCGCTTTGCCTTACACCTCCTCGCATATCGCCTCCGGGCTGAATCATAATCATGTTAGAGCCCATCTCGCTAATTTCTTTTTGGATGCTTTTCTTCGACCCTTGTCCGATAGCAAGCATTGTAATGACCGAAGCCACGCCGATGATGATTCCCAGCATCGTCAGAAATCCGCGCAGCTTGTTATTTGCCAATGCGCGGACGGCTATTTTAAATAGATTTGCAATATTCATATTTAATAATCCTCGTTAACCGGCAGCTTGGATAAAGTATCAGCTGCACTCAGCACGTTTGTATTCTTGACATCTGCAGTGATGTGTCCATCTCGAAGCATAATATTCCGGCTGCTATACTGTGCAATCTCCGGATTATGCGTTACGAAGATAATGGTACGCCCTTCAGCATGGAGCTTTTGGAATAATACAAGGATTTCGAAACTTGTTCGCGTATCCAGATTACCAGTGGCTTCGTCAGCCAATATAACTGCCGGATCATTTACCAAAGCCCGGGCGATAGCTACACGTTGCATTTGTCCGCCGGACATTTGGTTGCTCTTATGCATCAGACGGTCTCCCAATCCGACGGCGATTAATGCCTGTATGGCTTTCTCCTTTCGTTGCGCCGCCGTATAGCTCGGGTTATACATCAAGGGAAGTTCAACGTTCTCAATGGCAGTTGTCTTCGGCAACAGATTATAATTCTGAAATACGAAACCAATCTTGCGATTACGAAGGGTAGCCCTTGCGCTCTTGCCCATAGTCCGGACCGATACGCCGTCAAGGTAATATTCACCGCTGGTTGGCGTATCCAAACAGCCCAACGTATTCAGCAATGTGCTCTTTCCTGAACCAGACGACCCCATAATTGTAACGAATTCGCCTTCGTAAATCGTGAAACTAATCCCACGTAAAGCATGTACGACCTCATCTCCCACGATAAACTCCCGCTTGATATTCTCCAACCGGATAATTTCTTTCCCTGCCATGCTCATTTCTTTTCATCCTTTTTACTTCCCGGAGGTCCCGGCATGAACGGACTTCTTTCTTGTTCGGTTTGATTGGCAATAACAGGAGCCTCAACGGCCAAATCAACCGCTACATCTTCACCTTCTTCAAGGCCGCTGAGGACTTCTGTTACGTTGTTGTTGCTCGAGCCGACAGTAATTGCTTTCGGCTCTAACTGATTGCCATTCTTAACCCATACCAATCTTTTGCCTTCCGGAGCTTCCGTCAACGGATCTGTTACAGTTATGCCAAGGTCTTCCAATAATTTCGGTTCAGCAATGAAACGTAGCGCTTTATTGGGTACGGAAAGCACATTGTTCCGTTCCATTGTATAAATCGTAATATTGGCAGTCAATCGCGGCTTCAGTTTCAAATCCGGATTATCTGCAGAAATAACAACTTCGTAGGTTACAACGGTTGAAGTAGAGGATGAGGAAGCGGTTCCGCTATCATCGCTGCTCTCTCCTAACCGGACTTGGAGCACTTCTCCTTCGAATGTATCATTCGGATAAGCATCGACTGTAAAAGTCACCCGCTGTCCGTCTTGTACTGCACCGATATCTGCTTCATCAACATCGGCAATGATTTGCATCTTTGTCAAGTCGGCAGCAATAGTAAACAGCGTCGGTGTTTCAAATCCAGCTGCCACTGTTTGTCCCTCCTCAACCGCTTTACTAATTACAACGCCATCAATCGGGCTTGTAATGGTTGCGTACTCCAAATTCCGGCGTACGCTGACAATCGAAGCTTGTGCCTCTTCATAATTGGCTTTTGCTTGCTCATAGTCGTACGTCGCGGTTTCAAAATCAGTTTCGCTAATCAGTTTTTTGTCGTGTAAGACTTTGCTGCGGACATAGTTTTTCTGCTGATATTCGTATTCCGATTTGCTGCGTGCCAATTGCGCTGTTGAAGCTTGCAAAGAGGCTTCGAGCGTTACCTTATCCATTTCTGCAATTAACTGTCCCGCTTTCACGACATCATTGTAATCTACATACAATTTGTCGATAATCCCAGAAACTTGTGTACCTACATCTACTTCAGTAACCGGTTCGACAGTCCCGGTGGCGGTAACAACGTTCGTAATCGTTGTCCGGCTTACTTTTCCCGTCTCTAATTTTATTCCACTGCCGGCTTTCTTTCCGGAAAAGATGAAGATAGCTCCGGCAATGACCAGTACGCCTACCGCACCGGCAAGTACAATTTTTCTATTCATATATTTGTTGATTTTTTAATTCGTTATTTTTTGATTTTAAGCTAAGGCCGCGCGATTCACATCGCGCGGAAACCTTATAAAAGAGAGTGGAGTGAATCTACCTGTTGTTTAAATAGTGAGATCAACAGGTTTCTTCTGATAAATATTTAAAAGTTGTATATTCATAATCGCCATATATTTCGCTTGAAGGACTTCTTGTTGCGCCGTAAGCAAATTATTTTTCTCCGTAAGCATTTCCAACGTATTTTTCATCCCTAAAAAGAACTGCTCTTCCGTCAGTTGAAAACTTTGTTGAATATATGACAATCGTTCTGTCGCTGAAAGATATTGGCTTTGTGCCGAGATTGCGTCCAAATAAACGTTTTCTACAGTCTGAAGCAATTCTTTCTGAGAGTCCAACAGGTCTAATTGACTTGTCGTAAGGGCTAACTTCGCTTTGTTATATGCCGTTTTATTCTCTCTGTTTGCAAAGATAGGAATAGAAATTGTTAATCCAATACTTTCGTTAAAATTATTCCAAATTTTATTTCCAAAAGTGTAATTTGTGCCGGATAAATGTCCGGTTCCTACCCCTGCATTCATAGATAATGTCGGCCAATAACTTGCTTTTGCTTTTTGTTTTTCCAATTCGGCAACTTCGATTGCTAATTCGCTGCTTCGGATTTGCGGCATTACAGCCAGCGAAGTTGTATATATCGATTCTTTGCTCGGAAGCGGTGTAATAATGTGTTCTTCCGCTATGTCCGGCATGTCAAGATGTATTTCGTCTGAGATATCCAATTCCAGCAATTGCTTCAATTGGAGCTTATAATTGTCCAAACTATTCTTTGCCACGACCAATTGATACTTATCTGTACTATATTGGCTCTCTAATTGCGCCAAATCGACCGACGAAATCGAACCGGCTTTGAATAATTCTTCCGCTCTGTCGCGTTCCGCCTTCGACGTAGCGACGGTATTTTCATTAATCTTTACCGATTCCATTGCATACATCACTTGCAGATAGGCTTGGACAATGGCAATTTGTATATCGTCTTCCATTTCTTCTGTCGCCAATTGGTTTACTTCGTCCTGCAATTTGCTTTGTTTGATTTCTTTCTGCCTTTTTCCTCCGTCGAAAAGCGTCCAATTTGCATTCAGGCTGTAATTCCCGCTGTAACTATTGTTTTCTTGGGCGTTGGCCGAAGGATAATTGACGAACCCTTGCGTAACGGAAGCTGACAAAGAGGGGAATAGCTGTGCTTTTGCCCACTCTGTATCCTCTAAACCGGACAATTCATTGACGCGGCTCTTTTTTACTTGGATATTATTTGCCAAGGCATAATCCAAACAGGAGCGAAGCGTCCAGCGTTCGGGACGTTCTTGTGCGTTCAAGCACGATGCCGAAAAACAAATCAGCCCTAAGATTAGAATTATTTGTTTCATTGCCTGTCTCTTTATCTTTTGTGAAGGCAAAAGTAGGGTGTATGCTCTCTGCTTGCAATTAAGATAGAGCAAGGAGGCGGTTTTGACGACAAAACTCCCTTTTTTATCGACGAAATAGGGGGATGAAAGGAGGCGTGTCAAATCTGAATCAGGATATCACTTACGAAAACCTCCCGCCTTCGGCAGCGAATCAGCATCAGTTGACGCCGACTTCCCGCCATCGGCAGCGACCTTTTGAAGGCCTGCGAAACCCTCCTGCCGCCGGCAGCGGCTTTTTGAAGGTCTGCGAAACCCTCCTGCCGCCGGCAGCGGCTTTTTGAAGGTCTGCGAAACCCTCCTGCCGCCGGCAGCAGCTTTTTGAAGGTCTGTGAAACCGTGCTGCCGCCGGCAGCGAATCAGCATCAGTTGACGCCGACTTCCCGCCATCGGCAGCGGCTTTTTGAAGGTCTGCGAAACCCTCCTGCCGCCGGCAGCGGCTTTTTGAAGGTCTGCGAAACCTTCCTGCCGCCGGCAGCAGCTTCTTGAAGGTCTGTGAAACCGTGCTGCCTTCGGCAGCGAATCAGCATCAGTTGACGCCGACTTCCCGCCGTCGGCAGCGGCTTCTTGAAGCTGTTTCCCCATAAAAAATAGGGTATTTTTTATTGCGGCACGGTAATCTCGCCCATAAGTGAGCATTGCATATACTCTTTTACCTCTTTCGGAGTCAAACCGGAGCCGAAAAGGAACATAAGTTTCGTGACCGCGCTTTCGGTTGTGCTGTCATAGCCGCTGATTACGCCGGCTTCGGCCAGATGGAATCCGGTTTCGTAACGGTCCATTTCGACGCTTCCGGTGTGGCATTGCGTTACATTTACAATTACAATATCTTTATCTGTTGCTTTTTTCAGCAAAGAAAGAAACCATTCCGCCATGGGCGCATTCCCGCTGCCGAATGTTTCCAAAACAACGCCCTTCAAGTCGGGTGTATTCAGGAGGCTTTCGACTACCGAAGGTGCTAATCCGGGGAAAAGCTTCAGTATGGCGATATGATTGTCGAACTCGAAGTGCGGTTTTAAGGGCTTACGCAAAATGGGATGATAGATATGTGGCAAATTATAATGGATGGTAATTCCCGCATGTGCCAAGACCGGATAATTGTATGAGTGGAACGCGTTGAAATTGTCTGCGCTGGTCTTGCTGGTCCGGTTTCCTCGCATCAAATCATTCTCGAAAAAGATACAGACTTCCTGGATAATCGGCATATCTCCGTCTCGGGCTGCTGCAATTTCGATTGCAGTGACTAAATTCTCCTTTCCATCCGTACGTAACATGCCTAATGGAAGCTGTGAACCGGTTAAAATGACCGGTTTGCTCAGGTTTTCCAGCATAAAGCTCAATGCTGAGGCGGTAAACGCCATAGTATCTGTACCATGTAATACGACAAAACCATCATATTTCGCATAATTATCGGAAATGATTTTGGCTATCTTTACCCACGACTCCGGTCCGATTTCCGAAGAATCCAACGGCGTCTCAAACTGAACGGTGGAAATCTCGCAATTAAGCCGGTTCAGGTCCGGAATATGCTGTTGCAGATGCTGGAAATTGAAAGGTTCCAATACTCCGGTCTCTAAATTTTGAATCATGCCGATAGTTCCTCCGGTATAAATCAGCAGGATGGCTGTTTGATGCGTTTTGTCTTTCATTTGGATAGAGAATTATGTCGATTTATTTCGACTGCAAAAATAACTATCATTTTGTAATCTGAAAAGGTTTTGATAATCTATCTGGGGCATTATTTTGATTACAATATGATTTGATAAGATCGAGAAAAGGGCAGGTTATCGATAAAATCTATCCATTGATAAAAATAACCGCTTGAAATAAATGAGTTAAACTTGGAACTTATTTCTACTTTTGTCTGTTGTAAAGATAAAACGACTAACAATCGATGATTTATTATAAACATATTAACTTATATAAATTAGAAGCATTATGGAAAAGAGTATCAAAGGAACACGTACAGAACAGAATCTGTTGAAATCATTCGCAGGGGAATCCCAAGCAAGAGGTAGATATACCTATTTTGCAAGTGTAGCAAAAAAAGAAGGATACGAGCAAATTGCTGCTATTTTCTTAGAAACGGCTGAACAGGAAAAAGAACACGCTAAACGTTTCTTTAAATTCCTTGAAGGCGGAATGGTAGAGATTACTGCGGCTTATCCGGCAGGCGTCATCGGAACGACGAAAGAAAATTTGGCTGCCGCAGCTGCTGGCGAGAATGAAGAATGGACTGAATTGTATCCGGAATTTGCTAAGATTGCCGACGAAGAGGGCTTCACGGAAATTGCTACGGCTTTCCGCATGATTTCGAAAGTTGAAGCTGAGCATGAAAAACGTTATCGTACGTTGTTGGCTCGGGTTGAAGCTGAAAAAGTCTTTGAAAGAGACGAAGAAATCCTGTGGCAGTGCCGGAATTGCGGTTTCGTAATCGCAGCAAAGAAGGCTCCTCAGAAATGCCCGGCATGTTTGCATCCGCAAGCTTTCTTCGAGCCGATGAAGCAGAACTATTAATATTGGCATGCTGATTAATTGAACATAGGGACACCGAGATGCAGAATCTGATTCGGCGCTCGGTGTCTCTTTGTTTTTATCTCTTTACTATTTTCTCATGAAATACATTGATGTGCATACTCATATGCTGCCGACAGAGGAAACGGACCTGAGGAAAGTTTGCGTGAATTGGATTATCGGGAAGGAAAAGCCGGACTATAAATGCCTTTCTGCCGGGATTCATCCATGGTTCATCGAAGGAACAGGAAAAGAACAGTTGGCTCTGCTTGAAGAGGTGGCACAAAATCCGGAAGTTCGGATGATTGGCGAAGCGGGATTGGACAAATCGGCGGCAGCTCCTTGGATTATCCAAATGGAACTTCTCCGGGCGCAAATCGAATTAGCGGAAAGCTTTCAGAAACCACTCATCCTTCATTGCGTAAAGGCTTGGCAGGAGTTAATCGCCCTGCATAAAGAGTACAGGCCGGAGTCGGTTTGGATTGTACATGGCTTTCGAGGGAAGAAAGAATTGGCAGCGCAATTAATCCGGCAGGGCTTTTATCTCTCTTTCGGTGAGCGTTTTTCGGCAGAATCGCTGTGTGTGGCTTGGCCGAATCGGTTACTGGTGGAAACAGACGAATCTTCTCTTCCGCTTCCTGCGATTTATCGGCAGATGGCCTTATCCCTACAAGTACCCATCGAACAATTCTCTTTCCAAGTCGAACAGAATGTGAGGAATGTCAGAAATAAAAACCTAAATTAAGGTAGAATTGGAGTTCTTGAGTACGATTGGATAGACTGATGGAGGCATTCATTGGTCCGAACATACTGTTGTAAGTGTAACCTAAACTGCCTCCAAAGAGATGATGTCCTTTTAAAAGATGGAAAAAGTTATCATCGTGGATTCCATAGTTGGCAGTGAAAGTAATATAATGTTTGCCACTTATCTGTTGGCGGAACTGCATTCGCAGGGCAATAAAGGCGTTTTCGAGAACTTCAATATGGTTGATTCCCGCGAAAGGCAGTTGATGGTCCAAATATCGTCCTTCAGTTTCTCCGCCGATAGTATTTAAGAAGGGAAATGCTGCATCACGTCCGATGATTACCCGACTATATAGTTCCGGCAATATACTGAAATGTTTAGTAATAGGGAGTACGGAGGTAAAATTCAATCCTAATGCAGAATAGGGCGAATGGCTTTTATAGCCAACAAAATTGTCGGTATAGACAGTATAATGGGTATGTAAAGAAACACCTCTTGTCGGGAAATATCGGCGGTCCAATGTTTCGAAATGGGCAGAGATAAAATAGTTGAAGAAATCCTGTGAAGTCAGCGTATATTCAGGTATTCCAGAATGGAGTACAGATTTATAGTTGAAATTCTCGTATCGGATACCTGCTCGGAACCTAAAGCTCAGCCAATTCATATCGGAATAGGAAAATTCAGCCAAGTGATGTCGGAAAGTTGTGTTGAGTGATTTCTCTCCGTTCAAATAAACATCCAAATCCTGATAGGTGAATTTATAGGAAAGATTGAGGTTTCGCAGCGGATTCCGTTCAATCGCGTAGTCTATTCGCCCATAAGTTTTTTTCCCTATGCGGCCGGTCAATGAAAGGCGCGAATGGAATCGGGTGTGATAATCCAATGTCCCGTTTAATAATGCGGCTACGATTTCCTCCGAATCGAAACGTAGGCCGATATTAACCGCACTGGCGGATTTGGGCTCAACAATAAGATGCAAATCGCGTTCATTTTCGCCAATTAGTTTGTAGCTTACATTGGAATAAGCATTGGTCCCTATGAGTATAGACATGGCATGGTGCAAATCTCGGAGAGATATCCGGCTATTCTCCTTCAGTTTACAGATTTGCAGCAACCATTTTTCGTCGCGAGGGTCAGCCGCTCCTTCAAAATAGATTCGTTTGATGAAAAAAGAATCTATTTTATGGGCTGGTTGAGGCTTCGGACGAATATAGAGCCGTACTGTCCGACAATCCGAGTTGTTTCCGTAGAGCCATCAATTGTGCCCATTGGGAACGCGCAGCTTCTTCGCCGCGAGTTATCATAGTATCCAGAGCTGCATGCGTAAAACTGGCCGAAGTATAGGGCTTTGTGTCAGGACGAATCCGTATGTCGGTAATTTTTACATTATGTTGATATTGTTTGTATCCGTGCAACGCTACGATTTGTCCGACAACCTCGACGGACGAACTGAGCTTCTGTCGGGCTTTTAGGTCGCTTGTTCCCAAATCGACTCCGATAATGATATCCGCGCCCATTGATTTTACGACATCGGCGGGATAATTATTATTCAATCCTCCGTCCACCAGCACCATACTGTCCAATCGGACAGGCGTAAATGCAGCCGGAATAGCCATGCTTGCCCGCATTGCCAACGGAAGGCTCCCTTTGTGGAATACATAATCTTTTCCATCAACAAGGTTAACGGCTACACAGGCAAAAGGAATAGGAAGTGCATTGAAATCGACAGAGTCGTGGTAGCCTATTGTTAGATTCGAGAAGAGGTTTTGCAGATTTTGACCTTTAATCATTCCTCCAATTTGCCGGTCTTTCTTGTCAATGCCAAAAGGAAAGGTGATAATATACCGTTCTGAATTCTCTTTTTCAGGAAAGGTCAAATTGTCCCGTTTGATTTTATCGCTCAACAGCAGTTGCCAGTCCTGCAGTGCGACAAGGCTGTCTATTTCCTGCGGAGAATAACCAATCGCATACAGTCCGCCGACGATTGCTCCCATGCTTGTCCCCGCAATATAATCAATAGGAATCCCGGCTTCTTCCAATACCTTTAGGACACCGATGTGTGCAGCTCCTTTTGCTCCGCCGCCACCCAGTACTAATCCGACCCGTTTCCGACCTTCTACCCGGATAGGCAGTATAAATGTCAATAACAAGCAGACGATTAGTCCCAACCAGCCGATGTCCCTTTGCCGTTTCATCATTTTCCTCCATTGGCAAAGGTACATATTTTTCTAAATATGCGTGAGAATGTTTTTATGTTGTGGCTTTTGATTTTTTATTGCCGAAAATAGTCTTGAAAAAGTTCAGAGACATTTCCGAAGGCTCGGAAATAAGATTGCACAAGTTCAGAAACATTTCCGAGGGTTCGGAAATGAAATTGCACAAGTGCGGGGCTGTTTTTTAGATGTTGGGAATAGAATCTAAATCGTGAGGAAAGGCTGGAACGAGATATTATTGCTAATGATGATTTGATTTTATCTCTTTGGATAAAAAAGGGAAGGGAATCCCCCTTGTCGCGCAAATGCTGGACTGTTCGGTGGAACTCCCTTCATAATGTAAAGATCCCGTAAGTTAAATGCGTATATTATTGCAATTTAAATTGTATCGGAAGAAAGTATCTGACGGAAACTTTTTCGCCCTCGTGTTCGGCAGGTTTCCATTTCGGCATGGCTTTGACCACCCGCATGGCCTCTGCGTCCAGCATCGGGTCAATACCTCTCATTACTTTTATGCTGTCGATGGTTCCATCCTTACGGACAATAAAGCTTGTGACGACTCTTCCCTGTATGCCCTTTTCTTGCGCTTCGACCGGATATTTCACTTCGCTTCCCAAATACTTTATTAACGCATCAAAACCTCCGGGGAACGCCGGTTGTTTCTCGACAACCGTATAGACTTTGTCATCGGCATAAGATTTTTTATCATCTTCCAGCAGAACTGTTTTGTTTAATTGGATTTTCATGTCCGTTTGTACATCTTTTACAGCAATCTCTTTTGTATCAAAATCTACAAAAGCGATAGAAAGCGTTCCCTCTTGCGGAGCGTTAAGAGTAAATTTGCCATCGGCGTCCGTAATGGTTCCGGTTGTTTCACCTTTTACAATTACAGTTGCTCCGACAATCGGTTTGCCTTGCAAATCGGTTACATAAGCGGATACGGTAGCCGGACCTTCTCCGTCAGTTTTCTTGTTGCTTGGTTTACAGTTGCTCAATAAAAGCAGACAAGCCAGCAGAGGGAATAGCAAAAAGAACTTTGCCATTCCGATTTTTTGGGTAGGTCGTTTGTTCATCATACGAATTCTGTTTTTAATTGATAAGACATTAAAGTTTGTATATAGTTGTGCTGCAGCCCGACGATAGGTTAATCCTAACAAATGATATTGATAACTTTTGCTGTCACAGCCGGAACGTAAGACCGACGAATCCGCCAAATACTCAAGATTGTCCCGCACTTCTCGCTTTAATAGCCATGCAAAAGGATTAAACCAGCAGAGACAGGTAAAAAGTTCGGCAAGAATGATATCAATAGAGTGCCATTGTTGTGCATGGGTTTGTTCGTGGATGATAATCTCCTCTAATTCCCGTTCGGAATGTGCCTTTGGATAAACGAATATCCAACGGAAGAAAGAGAACGGACCGGATGGGTTTTGCATACAATATACCGATACCCCATTGATATTCGTTTTCTTTGACCGATAAATCAGATGAATAATTTCGCCTAATTGAATACAAAACCGGAATAGCAAAAGTGCAAGTACTATTCCATAGATAATCTGTCCCCATTCTTGGATATTAAGCGAAGAGGATGGCTCCGGGCTAACCAATATTTCCGGCAATGTTACATGAGTCTGTATAATTTCACTGACTGCCGGAGGAGCCGAACTTTGTATCCAAGTCCAATTCTCTGCCAATGGATAAGAGAATGCGAATATCCAGAATAAAATCAATACGGTTCTCCGTCCTTTAAAGAAAGTATCTTGGACAAACAATAAGCGATAGAATGCATAGAACAACGCTAATGCGATATTGGCTTTCAGGAAATAGATAAAAGTAGCATCCATAGGTCAGTTGTTATTTGTTCTTATTTATCATTTAATTTTCCCTGTTCTATCATTGCAATGATTTCCTGTAAATCTTTGGTCGAGATTTTCTCCTCTTTCGCAAAGAAAGAGACCAGGTCTTTATACGAATTAGAAAAAAGGTTGGAAACCGCCTCTGTCATGAATGCTTTTTTGTATTCTTCCGGCTGAACCAGCGCATAATATTCATATACATTCCCATAACGGCGGCTCTTTACGTATTGTTTGCGCTCCAGATTTTTTACAATCGAAGCCAATGTCGTATAAGGAGGCTTAGGCTCCGGATATTTTTCCTGAAGAGCCCGGACCACACATGGACCGATTTCCCAAATCAGCCGCATTGCCGTTTCTTCTTGTGATGTTAACTTCTCCATATATTAGTGATTTACGATTATGTCGCAAATCTACGAAATATTCGTAGTTGATAGTGGCTATTCAAGTTAAATAACATTAAGAGGGAAAGAATAGGCGATAGTAACCAGCGTTTCCGGCGGATTGGACCGAAATATGCAGCTTAGCGGCAGATTCTCCGTTAAAAAAGCGTACCTTTGCCGTAAATTAGCTAATTGAAAAGTGAAGATATGGTGATTGAACAGCAAATTGCCGGTGCAGTGATAGCCGGTATCAAAGAATTGTACGGCGCAGAGGTGAATGCGGCACAAGTACAGCTTCAGAAAACAAAAAAGGAGTTTAAAGGACATCTGACATTGGTCGTATTCCCGTTCTTGCGTATGTCGAAGAAGTCTCCGGAGCAGACCGCTCAAGAGATAGGCGAATATTTGGTAAAGAATGAACCGGCTGTCGCCGAATTTAATGTGATTAAAGGATTCTTAAACCTAACCGTAGCTTGTAGCTGTTGGATTAATTTGCTGAACGATATCCATGCTCAGGCGCATTATGGAATTGTGCCGGCAACAGCCGATGCTCCCTTGGTGATGATTGAGTATTCTTCTCCGAATACGAACAAACCGCTTCATTTAGGTCATGTGCGGAATAATCTTTTGGGATATAGTTTGGCCAAGATTATGGCTGCAAATGGAAATCGCGTAGTAAAGACGAATATCGTTAACGACCGCGGTATCCATATTTGCAAATCCATGTTGGCATGGAAGAAATGGGGCAATGGGGCAACTCCTGAATCTACTGGTAAGAAAGGCGACCATTTGATTGGCGACTTTTATGTGCTTTTCAGTAATAAGTTGAAGGAAGAAACATCGGCATTGGAGGCGCAAGGCATGACGAAGGAAGAGGCGGAAGCGGCTTCTCCGTTGATGCAAGAGGCGCGTGAAATGCTCCGTAAATGGGAGGCCGGAGATGAAGAGGTTCGGGCGTTATGGAAAATGATGAACGATTGGGTTTATGCCGGCTTTGATGAAACTTATAAGCTGATGGGCGTTGACTTCGATAAGATATATTATGAATCGGATACCTACTTAGAGGGGAAAGCCAAAGTCCTTGAAGGTTTGGAGAAGGGCATATTCTATCGTCGCGATGATGGTTCGGTATGGGCTGACTTGACGAAGGAGGGCTTGGACGAAAAGTTATTGCTCCGTGCGGACGGGACATCGGTATATATGACTCAAGATATCGGTACGGCGAAGCTTCGTTTTGATGATTATCCGATTAATAAGATGATATATGTCGTGGGAAATGAGCAGAACTACCATTTCCAAGTGCTCTCTATCTTGTTGGATAAATTAGGATTCGCATTTGGCAAAGGACTGGTGCATTTCTCTTATGGCATGGTGGAATTGCCGGAAGGCAAAATGAAGAGCCGTGAAGGTACGGTGGTTGATGCCGATGACTTGATGGCGGAAATGATTAATACGGCGCGCGAGACCTCTCAGGAACTGGGCAAATTGGACGGTTTGACGAAGGACGAATCGGAGAACATCGCCCGCATGGTCGGTTTAGGCGCATTGAAATATTTCCTTTTGAAGGTGGACCCGCGTAAAAATATGACCTTCAATCCGAAAGAATCCATCGACTTTAATGGAAATACGGGACCGTTCATCCAATATACCCACGCTCGTATCTGCTCCGTATTGCGGAAAGCGGCAGAGCAGGGTATCGAATTGCCGGCAGAGTTGCCAACTAATTTCTCTATTTCTGAAAAGGAAGAGGGATTGGTTCAGATGCTTGCCAACTTCGCGGCAGTAGTCAAAGAGGCAGGCGATACGTATAGTCCTGCGCTGATTGCCAATTATACTTACGATTTGGTGAAGGAATATAACCAGTTCTATCACGACTTCTCCATCCTTCGCGAAGAGGATGCGCAGCTGAAGGTGTTCCGTCTGGTACTTTCGGCGAATGTGGCGAAGGTCGTGAAGGAGGCGATGGCACTGTTGGGTATCGAAGTTCCGGAACGCATGTAATTCCTTGTTATGGGCAAGAATAAATTAGCGAAGTTCGACGATATGGCGGGTTATCCGCATGTCTTTCAATATCCGTTCAGCGTATTGCAGGAAAAGGGTTTCCCGATGCGCGGGCAGTGGAATGCGCAATTTTTCAAGAATCAGCATCCGATTGTCCTCGAATTGGGCTGCGGGAAAGGAGAATATACCGTAGGCTTAGGGCGGCTTTTTCCGGATAAGAATTTTATCGGAGTGGATATTAAGGGCGCGCGGATGTGGAGCGGAGCGAAAGAGTCTTTGGAGAGCGGCATGACGAATGTCGCTTTCCTGCGTACCAGCATCGAACTGATTACGCATTTCTTCGCGCCGGGCGAGGTGGCTGAAATCTGGATTACCTTCCCCGACCCGCAGATGAAGAAGGTCAACAAGCGGTTGACTTCGACTCGCTTTATGAAACTTTATCGGGAGATTCTTTCCGATGAGGGATTGATTCATTTGAAGACCGACAGCAACTTCATGTACACCTATACTTGCGAGATGGTGAAGGCCAATCATCTGCCGGTAAAGGTGAGCACGGACGATTTATACCATTGCGGATGGGCGGACGAGATTCTTTCCATCCGAACCTATTACGAACAGCAGTGGCTGGACCGAGGATTGGATATAAAGTATATCCAGTTCGTTTGTGAGCCGCGCGAGACGTGGATAGAGCCGGAGGTCGAGATAGAATATGATGCGTACCGCAGTTTCAACCGCAGCAAACGGAGCGCATTGGCGGCAGGAAAGTAAACAGCGCCTCTGACGGCATATTTTTATTTTGAAAAATGGCTGCAGAGTCTCTGGCGAGGCTTTTTCAATTAGAAAAATGGTTACAGAGTCTCTGTTGGCGTTTTTTCAGTTTGAAAAATGGTTTCAGAGTCTCTGTCGGCGTTTTTTCGATTTGAAAAACGGTTTCAGAGTCTCTGTTGGCGTTTTTTCGATTTGGAAAATGGTTACAGAGTCTCTGTTGGGATTTTTTCAATTTGGAAAATGGTTTCAGAGTCTCTGTCGGTGAAGAAAAATTAGGGAGAATAGCGACAATCCTTTAGATACTATAAATTATGATGAAATTATATCCTCAATTAATCCTGGATGCCTTGAAAAATGTACGGTATCCGGGTACAGGCAAAGATTTGGTCGAGATGGGTATGGTGGAAGACAATATCCGTATCGATGGCATGAACGTAACCTTCTCGTTGCTTTTCGACAAACCGAACGACCCGTTTATCCGTTCGGTCGTGAAGGCTGCCGAGACAGCTATCCTGACTTATGTAAGTCCGGAGGTGAATATCAAGAACAATATCACGGTAAAGGCACGCCAGTTGGCACGTCCCGAGCCGGACAAACTGTTGCCCGAAGTGAAGAATATCATTGCCATCTCCTCCGGAAAAGGCGGTGTGGGAAAGAGTACGGTGGCAGCGAACTTGGCAGTGGCTTTGGCGCAGCTGGGGTATAAAGTCGGATTGCTGGATGCCGATATTTTCGGTCCGTCCCAGCCGAAGATGTTCCATTTGGAAGAGGCACGTCCCTATATGGTGGAGGTCGGTGGCAGAGAACTGATTGAGCCGGCGGAAAACTATGGGGTCAAGATGCTCTCTATCGGCTTTTTTGTCAACAAGGAGGATGCCGTGCTGTGGCGTGGCGCAATGGCAAGCAATGCGCTGAAGCAATTAATCGGGGATGCCAACTGGGGTGATTTGGACTTCTTCCTTATCGACCTTCCGCCGGGAACGAGCGATATCCACCTGACGATGGTACAGACGTTGGCTATCACCGGAGCGGTGGTTGTCAGTACGCCGCAAGAGGTGGCTTTGGCAGATGCCCGGAAGGGAATCAGTATGTTTACAGGCGAAAAGGTAAATGTCCCGGTGCTGGGCTTGATTGAGAATATGGCATGGTTCACGCCGGCGGAATTGCCCAATAACAAGTATTATCTTTTCGGGAAAGAGGGCTGCAAACGCTTGGCAGAGGAACTGAACATCCCGTTGCTGGGGCAGATTCCGATTGTCCAGAGCATCTGTGAAGGAGGCGACAGTGGCAAGCCGGTAGCCTTGAATCCGGATAGCATCACCGGCGCAGCGTTCCGCGAACTGGCTGAGCATTTGGTGGAACAGGTGGCTTTTCGTAACGAGCATCTGGCGCCTACCCAACGGGTACATGTAACGAAGAAGTAAGACTTAATTAGTATTGTTTTTACCATGAAGAAATTAACTTATCTACTCACAGTAGGAGCCTTTATGCTGACGGCTTGTTCCCCTTCGATGGACAAGCCGGAAAGCACGGAGGTCCTGAAACCGATAGCCTTTCAAGAGGTGCAATTGCAAGATAGTTTTTGGTTGCCTCGCCTGAAAACCCAGAAAGAGGTATTGGTCCCGTTTGCACTGGAAAAGGTACGTCCGGCGATGGACAATTTGCGTAAGACGGGCAATTACCTGAAAGGCATCAAAGATGAACTCCCCTTCCCGCACCGTTTCGTGGCGTCCGATTTATATAAAGTCATGGAAGGGGCGGCTTATCTGCTGACCTTGGAGAAAGACCCCGTGTTGGAGCAACGGATGGACAGTATCATCAATCTGATAGCGGATGCCCAGCAGCCGGACGGCTATCTTTATGAAGCGCATGAGACCGGCGTATCCAAGTATCATGAGCATTGGGGCGGCGGAGGCATGGGCGATAAGCCCTATTCGTTTGTGGTGCATAGCCATGAGCTTTACAATATGGGACACATGTATGAAGCGGCGGTAGCTTATTATCAGGCGACCGGGAAAGACAAATGGCTGAAGATTGCAGAAAAGAGCGCACGCCATATCAATCATGTGTTTTTTGAAGGTGACCCCAATTATAATAATGGAAAGCCGGTGAATCAGGCGCCGGGGCATGAGGAAATCGAGTTGGCGTTGGTCAAACTTTATCGGGCAACGGGCGATACGCTCTACTTGAATATGGCGAAACGGTTTATTGATATTCGTGGGGTGACTTATCAACCGAATGGCGAGGGGGTAATGGCTCCGAGCTATGCGCAGCAGCATTTGCCGGTGCGGGAACAACGCGAGGCAGTGGGCCATGCTGTACGGGCAGCTTATCTTTATTCCGGAATGGCTGATGTAATGGCGCAGACCGGAGATACGACATTGGCTCCGGCGTTGGATAGCATCTGGACGAACATTGTCGATACGCGGATGCATATTACCGGCGGATTGGGCGCAGTGCATGGTATCGAGGGCTTCGGACCGGAATATGTGCTGCCGAATAAAGAGGCATACAATGAGACCTGTGCTGCGGTAGGCAATGTGCTCTTCAATTACCGGATGTTCCTTGCCGAGAAGGATGCGAAATATATCGATGTGGCTGAGGTGGCTTTATATAATAATGTATTGGCAGGCGTGAATCTGGATGGCAACCGGTTCTTTTATGTGAATCCGTTGGAGGCAGAGGGATCGAATGAGTCCGGGCAAGGGGCAGTCGGCCGTTCGCCATGGTTCGGTACGGCATGTTGCCCCTCCAACTTGGCGCGTTTGGTTCCGCAAGTATCCGGAATGATGTATGCGCATACCAGCGATGAAATCTATTGTACGCTTTATGCCGGCAATAAGACAACGATTCCTTTGGCTGAAGGCGCAGTCCGAATCGAGCAACAGACGAACTATCCCTATGATGAGACCATCCGTTTCCGTATAACACCGGAAAAAGGAGAGCAGACCTTTGCGATGCGTTTCCGCATACCTACGTGGACCGGTGCGCAATTTGTGCCGGGCGATTTGTATGACTATGCGGATAATCTCTCGGCATCCTACTCCCTGACGTTGAATGGGAAGCGGATTTCGGCAGCAGTTCACAAAGGCTTTGTTACCCTTTATCGGACGTGGAAGGCAAATGATGAGGTAACCCTCCACTTGCCCATGCCGGTGCATTATTCTACGGCGATTGAACAGGTGAAAGATGACCATGGTCGCCTTTGCGTTACGCGCGGACCGTTGGTCTATTGTGCCGAAGCTGTAGATAATGAGGCTCCGGTGTCGAGTTATTATATCTCCCCGTCGGAGTCAGCTTTGGTAAAGCGGGAGACAATAGGCAAGCTCAAAGGAATTGATTTTGTAGAGGTCCCGGCACAATCTGTGGCGGAAGGTTACGGCACGGAGACGCGACTGACGATGATTCCTTATTATGCATGGGATAACCGCGGGGATGATGCCATGATTGTATGGTTGTCTGGTTCGCCGGAAGTGGCAAAGGCTAAGTAAATAAAGAGTATAAAGTAAATATAGCAAATGAAGAGAATAGGCATATTCATCTGCTTGCTGGCTATGTTGCTGGTAAGCTGTGCGAAGGAGAAGAAAGAGTTTACGGTGCTGCAATGGAATATCTGGCAGGAAGGTACGATGGTAGAAGGAGGTTATGAGGCAATCGTCAATGAAATAGTCCGCTTGCAGCCGGATTTCGTGACGTTTAGCGAGGTGCGCAATTACCATAATACCAACTTTACCGCCCGGCTTACGGCCTCGTTGAAAGAAAAAGGGCTGGATTATTATTCCTTTTATAGTTATGATTCGGGGCTGTTGAGCAAGTATCCGATTACCGATTCCGTTACGGTCTATCCGGAGAAAGATGACCATGGGAGCATTTATAAGATGGTAAGTTCGATAGCCGGTAAGCGTGTGGCGGTTTATACGGCGCATTTGGATTATCTGAATGATGCGTATTATAATGTACGGGGATATGACGGTTCGACATGGGAGGAGATACCGTTGCCGACCAGCGTGGAAGAGGTACTGAAGGTAAACGATGCCTCATTGCGGGACGATGCTATCCGTCTTTTTATCGCAGATGCGAAGAAAGAACAGGAGCAGGGCAGTATCGTTATTCTTGGGGGAGATTTCAATGAACCTTCCCATTTGGATTGGACCGAAGAGACGAAGGGTTTATATGCGCATAACGGGCTGGTGATTCCTTGGACGGTAACTACGCTATTGGATGAGGCAGGGTACATAGATGTATATCGTTCGTTATATCCGAATCCGGTAACACATCCGGGCATCACCTTCCCTGATGATAATCCGGATAAAGCCATCGAGAAACTGACATGGACGCCCAAGTCGGACGAACGGGAGCGCATCGATTATATTTTCTATGCACCTTATGAGGGTTTGAAATTGAAGGACGCCATCATCTTTGGGCACGAAGGGAGTATCGCATATAGCAAGCGCGTTCCAAACGAAACGGAAGACCGCTTCCTGTTGCCTCTTGGCGTATGGCCGACAGACCATAAAGGTTTGCTGGCAACATTTGAGATAGAATAAGGCAAAGAGTATAAAGCCTATACTAAGCATAAAAGAACTCCCTACCGTAGCAGTCGAAAAGTCCCTATCGTAGCGACAGGAAACCGCATATCGTAGCGACTGACCTCTCTATATCGTAGCGACCGACCTCTCTATATCGTAGCGACCGACCTCGCTACGAGGGAGACTTGTCAGTCCCTACGATATAGACTTGCCAAGCTCTACGATATAGACTTGTTGAGTTCTACGATATAGGCTTGTTGAGTTCTACGAGGGGGAATTGTTTTAATGGATGGGAACAAATATAACCCTTTTCCTATAGGCTGAAGCCTACGGCAATATCTATTTATGTAGGGACATTTACTGAATGTCCTTATTTATTTCTCTCGGGTGACTATGTAATCTGCCAATGCCGCAAGTGCATTTCGGGCTGCAGATTCGGGTAGAGAGCGGAGCACCTCAAGTGCCTGATGGTGATAACGCATCATAGATTGCTTTGCATATTCGATTCCTCCGGATACTTTGGCGAAATCGATGAGGCGCTTGATATGCTCGTCGGTCAAATCTTTGTTGAGGATGATTTGCCGGAGGTGTGCTGCCTCTTCGTTGGGTTGTCGGAGGGCATAAAGGAGCGGAAGCGTGACTTTCCCTTCCCGGATATCGTTGCCAGTGGGTTTGCCAATATGGGATGCGTCGAAATAATCGAAAATATCATCGCGTATTTGAAAGGCATATCCCAATAATTCCCCAAACTCGTGGAGCTGTGCAATTTGTTTATCGTCCGCTCCTGCCGAGATTGCGCCAATTGAGGTACATGCCGCAAGAAGCGTTGCCGTTTTCTTGTAAATAACTTGCAGATAGCAGGACTCATCGAGGATACGCTCGTCCGCTGTTTCCATTTGCTTGATTTCTCCTTCGGAAAGGTCGCGTCCTAAGTTCGAGACAATGCCGATAATCCGCATGTCTCCTGTTTGGATGGAGCGGATGAGTGCCGTAGATAAGATATAATCGCCGGTTAAGACGGCCACGCGATTGTCGAAGATAGCATTTAAAGAAGGAACGCCTCGCCGCTGCTTGGTTTCATCGATGACATCATCGTGAATCAAGGTAGCTGTATGCAAGAGCTCTAAGAACACAGCCGAGTTAATGGTACTTTCTGTTACGGCTCCGCAGGCTTTAGCCGCTAATAATACAAGCAGCGGGCGTATATGTTTTCCCGTTGCCCCTAATATTTGGTCGATAGCCGCCTGCAAAAGATTCGTTTCGCTTCGTAATGAGGATTCAAATTCTCTGTTAAAGCGCGCGAATTCAGACGAAACCGGTTCTTCTATTTTGCTTCTATCATTCATATTTCCTTAAATGCTCTGCAAAAGTAGCAAAAAGTATTGAGTAAGCGAGTTTTTTTGTATTTTTACCCGAAATTGTTGCAACAAATAATAAACAATCGAACAATGAAATTATTCTTAATAGACGCATATGCACTGATTTACCGTTCGTATTATGCTTTCATCAAGAATCCGCGGATTAATTCGAAAGGCATGAATACCTCGGCTATTTTCGGGTTTGTCAATTCTTTGGAAGATGTATTGAAGCGCGAACAACCGACACACATTGCCGTAGCCTTCGACCCGCAAGGTCCCACGTTCCGCCACGAAGCTTTCGAGCAATATAAGGCACAGCGCGAAGAGACTCCGGAAGATATCCGGAAGGCTGTCCCGATTATCAAGCAAATTATACAGGGATATAATATTCCGATATTGGAGGTTCCGCATTATGAGGCGGACGATGTCATCGGAACGATTGCCAAGCAAGCCGCAGGACAGGGCTTTGAGGTGTATATGATGACGCCGGATAAGGATTACGGGCAATTGGTCGGCGAACATATTTATATGTATCGCCCAAGGTATGGAGGCGATTATGAAGTGTTGGGCGAAAAAGAGGTACTGGAAAAGTATCAGCTTACTTCTACGGCGCAAGTCATCGATTTGTTGGGGTTGATGGGAGATGCATCTGATAATATTCCGGGCTGTCCCGGAGTGGGTGAGAAGACGGCGCAGAAGCTCTTGGCGGAGTTCGGTACGATTGAGAATATGCTTGCCCATATCGATAAGCTGAAGGGGGCGCAGAAGAAGAAGGTGGAAGAGTACAGCGAACAGATACGTTTCTCTAAATTCTTGGCAACGATAAAAACGGATGTCCCTATCCAGTTTGATGCCGCCTCTTGCGAACACCGGGAACCGGATACCGAGCGTTTGGTCTCGATTTATACGGAGTTGGAGTTCCGGACTTTTATTCAGCGTTTAAAAGAGAACCAACAACCGGCTCAAGGGACTTCGAAGGTAATCGCTGCCTCTCCGCAATTGGATTTGTTTGCGAATGATATTTCAACGATGGCGGAGGCGGATTCACTTGCCAATATAAATAATACACCGCACACCTATTATCTTGCCGATACGGAGGAGAAGCAACAGGAATTGTGTCGTATTCTTGCTGCTCAAACGGCTTTTGCATTCGATACGGAAACGGACGGACTGGATGCATTGACTGCAGGTTTGGTGGGAATGTCGTTTGCCGTTCGGGAGGGTGAAGCTTGGTACGTTCCTGTTCCGGGAAATAGAGAAGCGGCGACCGTCATTGTCCGTCGGTTTGCGGATGTTCTGCAGAATCCGGCGATTCAGAAGATTGGACAGAACATCAAATTCGATATCTTGGCGTTGCGCAAGTATGGAGTGAAAGTGGCAGGTCCGCTGTTCGATACGATGCTGGCGCATTACCTGTTAAATCCGGAATTACGGCACGGCATGGATTATCTGGCAGAGACTTATCTGCATTATCGGCCCGTGCCGATTGAGGAGCTGATTGGTCCGCGCGGGAAAAAGCAGGGCTCGATGCGAAATGTTCCGTTGGAGCAAATCAAGGACTATGCCGCTGAGGATGCCGATGTCACGCTCCGATTGAAGAATTTCTTCGAGCCGAATCTGAAACAGGAGGGATTGGAATCGCTGTTTTATGAGATGGAGATGCCATTGATTTATGTGCTTGCCGAGATGGAGGCCACCGGTGTCAAATTGGATACCGACGCCTTAAAGCAATCGTCGGCTGAGTTGAGCGGGCAGCTGGCGCAGTTGGAGCAGGAGATTTATTCGCTTGCCGGCCAGCAATTCAATATCAATTCGCCGGCTCAGGTGGGATTTGTTTTGTTTGAGCAGTTGAAACTGGATGAGAAAGCAAAGAAAACGAAGTCGGGCGGATACAGTACGAGCGAAGATATCCTCGAAAAATTACGCTCCAAACATCCGATTGTCGGAAAGCTGTTGGAATATCGCAGTATAAAGAAATTGTTGGGCACGTATATCGATGCGTTGCCGGCGTTGATTAATCCGGAGACGGGAAAGGTGCATACCTCCTTTAATCAGGCGGTGACGGCAACCGGACGGCTCAGTTCGACCAACCCGAACCTGCAGAATATCCCGGTGAGGGATGAACTGGGGCGCGAGATTCGGAAGGCATTCATTGCCGACAATGCCGACTGCCTCTTCTTTTCGGCGGATTATTCACAGATAGAATTGCGTATCATGGCGCATCTGAGTGGCGATAAACACATGGTCGAGGCGTTCTGCAGCGGTGAGGATATCCATGCGGCGACTGCCTCCAAGATTTATAATGTGCCGATTGATGAGGTGACCTCCGAAATGCGCCGGAAAGCGAAGTCGGCGAATTTCGGGATTATCTATGGCATCTCTATCTTCGGGTTGGCGGAACGGTTGGATATTCCCCGCGCAGAGGCGAAGTCGCTTATCGAAGGCTATTTCCAGACCTATCCGCAGGTGAGGGCTTATATGGACGAGAGCATCCGCGTTGCGAAAGAGCAGGGGTATGTGGAAACGATATTCAAACGCAAACGGTTCCTGCCGGACATCAATTCGCACAATGCGGTCGTGCGCGGCTATGCGGAGCGGAATGCTATCAATGCTCCGATACAGGGCAGTGCTGCCGATATCATCAAGTTGGCCATGATTCAAATCCATCGCCGTTTTGAAGAGGCGCATCTGAAAAGCCGTATGATTCTGCAGGTGCATGACGAATTGAACTTCAATGTCTATCGCGACGAATTGGAGCAGGTGAAGAGCATCGTGTTGGATTGCATGGAGAATGCGGTGAAAATGCGTGTCCCGCTGATTGCCGATTACGGCGAAGGAGCCAATTGGCTGGAGGCCCACTAAAACAAGCCTAATTTTTAGGGAGCTTTTTGTAGCGTTACATAAACGTGCCTGAAAACTGGGCGGCTTTTCGTAGCGTTACATAAACGAGCCTAGAAACTGGGCAGCTTTTCGTAGCGTTACATAAACGAGCCTGAAAACTGGGCGGCTTTTCGTAACGTTACATAAACGAGCCTGAAAACTGGGCGGCTTTTTGTAGCGTTACATAAACGAGCCTGAAAACTGGGCGGCTTTTCGTAGCGTTACATAAACGAGCCTGAAATCTGGGCAGCTTTTCGTAGGTTTTCCCGGAGTAGGACAGAAGAATAGGCGAAATGATAGGGTGGCATTTCGGTAAAAAAATCGTACATTTGCAACCAGTCTAATTAATAATCTTTAAATAATAAACAAATGAGTTTTAAAAAGCAGATTTGGAGTGTTTTGCTGCTCGCTTTGTCTTTAGGCCAGATGTATGCCGACGAAGGTATGTGGGTGCTTAAAGAATTGAACAAGCAAAACTTAGCGAGGATGAAGGAGCTGGGATTCACTCCTTCGTATGAACAGCTGTATAGCGAGACCGACCCGTGTTTGGCGAATGCAGTGGTTATTTTTGGTGGAGGATGTACGGGGATTACCGTATCGGACGAAGGATTGATTTTCACCAACCACCATTGCGGCTATGGCTCGATTCAGCAATTAAGCAGCGTTGAGCATGATTACCTGAAAGATGGATTCGTATCGCAGTCGAAAGAAGAGGAGCTGCCGGTTCCGGGACTGACGGTGCGTTATCTGAGTGAAACTATCGATGTGACCGACCGTATCATCGGTGAGATAGACGGAATTGACGACGAGTATAAGCGTCTGATGGCAGCCGATTCGATTGGTACGGTGTTGTGTGATTCTGTTGGAACGAACGAATTCAAGGCTGCGCAGGTAGTGCCTTTCTATTCGGATAATAAGTATTATTTGATTGTATATAATGTATTCCGCGATGTCCGCATGGTATTTGCTCCGCCTTCGTCGATGGGTAAGTTCGGCGGCGATACCGATAACTGGATGTGGCCGCGCCATACGATTGACTTTTCTGTCTTCCGTGTGTATGCGAATGCCAATAATGAACCGGCAGAATACAGCAAAGACAACAAACCCTACCAGCCGAAGTATGTCGCAGAGGTATCTCTTCAGGGATATCAGGAAAAAGATTACGGAATGACCATCGGATTCCCCGGCAGCACGAGCCGTTATCTTTGCTCATGGGGCGTACAGCAGCGCATCGAGAGTGAAAATGTTCCGCGCATCGAGGTACGTGGCATCAAACAGGATATTTGGAAGGAAGCGATGTTGGCAAGCGATGCGGTACGGATTAAATATGCTTCTAAGTATGCCGGCAGCTCGAATTACTGGAAGAACTCTATCGGAATGAACAAGGGCTTGGCGCGGCTCGACGTGATTGCCCGCAAACAGGCCTTGGAGAAAGAATTTGCCGCATGGGTGGCACAAGATGCAAATCGCAAAGCAAAATATGGCGAAGTGCTTACGCTGTTGGAAGAGGGATATACCTCCTCGAATGAAGCGTATAAGGCATTGACCTACCTGATGGAATCATTGGAACGCGGCACGGAAATCGTCGGCTTGGCGCGAATGGTCAATAGTTTCGACCCGGAAGGTTCTACCGATGAAGAGCGCCGTATCTTCTTGGAAGACCGAATCCAGCCCTTCTTCAAGGATTATGAACCGACACTGGATGAAAAGGTCCTTGCAGCGATGATGGAGGTAGCTAACAAACGCATCCCTGCCCAATATCAACCGGATGTATTCGCTAAAATCAATAAGAAATATAAAGGCGATTATAAGAAATATGCGGCAGATGTCTTCAAGAAAACCAAATTGCTCTCGTATGATAATATCGTGAAGCTGATTTCCGACCCGAAGAAGAATGCCAAGCTGAAGAAAGACCCGGCGTTTGAATTGAGTCTCTCTTCGTTTGTCGCATTGCTCGACCTTCGCCAGCAATTGAATGATGCTTCCGATAAAATCGCCAAGGGAGAGCGTCTGTTCCTTGCCGGTCTGATGGAGATGCAACCGGAGAAAACTTTCTATTCGGATGCGAATTTTACGATGCGTATGAGCTACGGAAGCATCGGCGGTTACCGTCCGTATGATGCGGCGTGGTATAATTATTATACGACAGAGAAGGGAATCCTTGAAAAAGAGGACCCGACCAGCGATGAGTTCTGGGTTCAGCCGGAAATCTTGGACCTTGTCCGTAATCGGGATTTCGGTCAGTATGCGAATGCTGACGGAGACCTGCAGCTTTGCTTCCTGACGAACAATGATATCACCGGAGGAAACTCAGGAAGTCCTATCTTCGACAAGAATGCCCGCTTAATCGGATTGGCATTCGACGGCAACTGGGAGGCGATGAGCGGTGATATCGCTTTCGAACCGGAACTGCAGCGTTGTATCGGCGTAGATATCCGCGCGGTACTCTTTATGATTGACAAATGGGGCAAATGCCCGCGCTTGATTGAGGAATTGAAATTAGTGCGCTAATTTATTCCTCCCATAAAAAAGGAGACACAATGTCAAGGTCCTGCCTTGCTTGTGTCTCCTTTCTTCTTAGGGAATTATTCCGCCTGTTCTCTTTTCAGACATTAAAGCGGAAGTGCATGATGTCGCCATCCTGTACGACATATTCCTTGCCCTCTACGCTCATCTTTCCCGCCTCTTTGACGGCTGTCTCCGAGCCGTAAGCGATATAATCATCATATTTGATAACCTCCGCACGGATGAATCCCTTTTCAAAATCTGTATGGATAACCCCGGCGCATTGCGGAGCTTTCCATCCCTTATGGAAGGTCCATGCCCGCACTTCATCCGGACCGGCAGTCAAGAAGGTTTGCAGGTTCAGCAGTTTGTAAGCCGCCTTAATCAAGCGGTTTACGCCCGATTCCTCCAGTCCGATTTCCTGCAGGAACATTTGGCGTTCCTCATAAGTTTCCAGTTCTGCGATTTCGCTTTCGATTTTGGCAGCTACCACCAAAATTTCAGCGTTCTCCTCTTTTACTGCCTCGCGGACTTCGTCCACGTAATGATTGCCCGTCACGGCGCTGGCTTCATCGACGTTGCAGACATACAGCACCGGTTTGTTGGTCAAGAGGAACAAATCGTGCGCCACTTTCTCCTCCTCTTTGGTCTCGAAGCTGACGGTACGTGCGCTCTTCCCCTGCTCTAATGCGGCTTTGTATTTGCATAAGACTTCATAAGCAATCTTTGCCTGCTTGTCGCCGCCGGTTTGCGCCTGTTTCTGCACCTTTGCGATGCGGCTGTCTACCGTTTCGAGGTCTTTCATCTGAAGTTCCATATCGATAATTTCTTTGTCGCGCACCGGATTGACGCTCCCATCGACATGCACGATGTTTCCGTCGTCAAAACAACGCAGTACGTGCAGGATAGCGTCTGTCTCGCGGATATTGGCAAGGAATTTATTGCCTAATCCCTCGCCTTTGCTGGCTCCTTTTACCAGTCCGGCGATATCGACAATCTCTACGGTTGTCGGGATAACGCGCTGGGGATGTTCAATTTCTGCTAATTTATTCAGCCGTTCATCCGGAACGGTAATCACCCCGACGTTCGGTTCGATAGTGCAGAAGGGGAAGTTCGCCGACTGCGCCTTTGCGTTAGATAAACAGTTGAAAAGTGTAGATTTTCCGACGTTTGGAAGCCCTACGATGCCACACTGTAATGCCATAAGTTATAATTATTGGTTGAATTTATTTCGTTTAATGCCGCAAAGGTACTGAAAAACCGAGGATTTTCGTTGCTCTTTTTGAAAATGAAATGAATTTCCGGAACCGCCCCTTCGTTATTCCGAAAAAATGCGGGCTGTTTCCCGAAAAATGCCGGTTTTTCTCCGAACTTTTCGGGAAAATACATCCCAACAGTTAGGAGGCAGTTCCAAAGCATCGAAAATAGGCTCCCCAAAGTGGGAAATCATTTCCGAACCTTCAGAAATAAAATCCCAACAGTGGGAAAATGTTTCCGAACCTTCGGAAATGAAATCCCAATAGTGGGAAAACGTTTCCGGAGCCTCGGAAATGTAATAAAAGTTTTTTGGAATCATTTCTCTAAACGTTTTTTTACAATCAAAATTGTGGGGAAGCATTTCCTCAATCGTTTTCGTTAATAAAGATATTTTGGAATCATTTCTCTGAACGTTTTTTCGTAATCAAACTATTTTGATTGTATTTCTCCGACTGTTCTTGTATCATAAAATGATTTTGGAGCTATTTCCGACCTTTTCTTAGAGAGATAAAAACAAATTGCTGCTTTTCTGTATGAATATTGTTTGTATTTCTTTAATAAGGTTGAATAAAACGCGACAATGTGTCTATTTTGATAACATAATGTCAGTGCTGGGTGCTATTTGGCAGAAGAAAGAAAAGAATTGCGGAGCGATGATTGTTGGCACGCGATTTGTAGAATGATAGGTGAACTTCGGAAGCCGAAGGGCGGAAGAGATTCAGAAAGAATTTGAATAATAACAATTTAAGATAGGAGATAAAGATTATGACACCGATGAGAAGAAATCAAAATTGGTTACCGAGTATTTTCAATGACTTCTTTGATAACGACTGGATGGAGAGAGCCAATGCAACCGCTCCGGCCATCAATGTCATCGAAAATGAAAAAGATTATCGTGTAGAAGTAGCTGCTCCGGGAATGAGCAAGGAAGATTTCACCATCAAATTGGATGAAGATAATAACTTGGTTATTTCAATGGAGAAGAAATCGGAGAATAAAGAGGAGAATAAGCACAACGGACGTTATTTGCGCCGCGAGTTCTCTTATTCTAAATTCCAGCAGACAATGATTTTGCCGGATGATGTCAACAAAGAGGGTATTTCTGCCAGCGTAGAGCATGGCGTTTTGACGATTGACTTGCCTAAAGTCACTCCGCAAGAGGTCAAGAAGGCAGAGAGACATATTGATATCAAATAATCACTCTTGGGTCCGATAATAAAAAAGGCCCGGAAACGGATGGTTCCCCCGCGAGGGATAGTCCGGTTTCCGGGCTTTTTTGTTTTATTCCAATGCCTTTTCCGTTTGCGGGCTTGGAGTGGTGGGGCTTTGTGGCGTGGAAATCTCCGTAACCACAAGGATTTCTTCTGTCGGTATTTGCTGCACTTCGTTTTCTTGCGTATTTGCGCTTTCCATTGAAGGAATTGTTTCGTTTTCCGCCTTGGCAGCTTTTGCCGCCTGCCGGCGTTTCTTCTTTAAGCTGATAATATATTGTTGGAATGCTCTGTCGGTCCGGATTTTCTTCATCGCCATTTGTGCGGCGTGCTGTTGGGATTCTTTTTTGGAATATCCGATGCCGATACCGATTTGCTCGGTCGTATCTCCCAATACCACGGCAGTTTGGAAAACCGGGTTGCCCTGTTCATCAATAAAAGATTCGATGACATTAAACGAAATGTCCAATTTGTTCTTTTGCGCCCATTCAATCAGATTAGACTTGAAGTTTACCTCTTTCTCCGAGAGTTTATCAATGTCAATATACTTTTTGATTAAAACATCATTGATAAACTTGTAACAAGCCTCAAAACCTTGGTCCAAATAAATGGCGCCAATTAATGCTTCCAATGCATTTCCCAGCATATTGCTGTTATGGCTTTCGTTAAAAGGATGGTGGATGGAGTAACGCAACATGTGGTCGATTCCCAATTCCTTCGCCATCCAGTTCATCGATTCGCGGGAAACGATTTTAGAGCGCGTATTCGTCAAGAAACCTTCGCTTTTATCTTGGAAGTGTTCATATACGATGTCTGCGACAATCGCACTTAGCACGGCATCGCCCAAGAATTCCAAGCGTTCGTTGTTTTGCCCCATGCCCTCTTCGCATTCCATTGAAGAAGACTTGTGCAGAAACGCTTGCTTGTATAGGCGGATGTCATCCGGATAAAAGCCTATCATCTTATATATAGACAAATAAGGCTCCTTGCCGACATGTCTAAGGAGCCTTATTTTCCTGTATAACTGTGATAACACGTTACTTTACGAATTTTTTTACGATAACGCTTGCATTATGCCCTCCAAAGCCGAACGTATTAGACAGTGCAGCGTTGACTATACGTTTCTGTGCTTTGTTGAAAGTAAAGTTGAGCTTATAATCGATTTCAGGGTCTTCATCGCCTTCTGCGTGGTTAATCGTCGGAGGAATGATATCTTCGTCCACGGCTTTCACACAAACGATTGCTTCCAATGCGCCGGCAGCGCCTAAAAGGTGACCGGTCATGGATTTTGTCGAACTGATGTTCAATTTATAAGCATATTCTCCGAATACATCCTTGATAGCTTTTACTTCAGAGATGTCGCCCACCGGAGTAGAAGTACCGTGTACGTTGATGTAATCGATGTCTTCCGGTTTCATTTCTGCATCTTCCAACGCATTCTGCATAACCAAACGTGCACCTAATCCTTCCGGATGAGAAGCGGTCAAGTGATATGCATCTGCTGACATGCCTGCACCTACAACCTCTGCGTAAATCTTAGCTCCTCTTGCCAAGGCATGTTCTAATTCTTCCAAGACTAAGCAAGCTGCGCCTTCACCCATTACAAACCCATCACGGCTTGCACTAAACGGACGAGACGCTGTCTCCGGAGAATCGTTGCGGGTTGACAAAGCATTCATGGAGTTGAATCCTCCTACTCCAGCTACGGAGATGGCAGCTTCCGCACCACCGGTTACGATCACGTTCGCTTTCCCTAAACGGATATAGTTGAACGCATCAGCAATCGCATTTGTTGAAGAAGCACATGCTGAAACTGTCGCAAAATTCGGTCCATGAAAACCATAAATCATGGAGATATGGCCTGCTGCAATATCTGCAATCATCTTCGGAATGAAGAACGGATTGAACTTCGGACCGATAGTGTCTTTCGTTTTCGTATATCCCATTACTTCGTCTTCGAATGTCTTGATACCACCAATGCCGGCAGCAAAGATAACACCGATACGGTTCTTATCTTCGTTGTCCAAATCCATGGCTGCATCATCGATTGCTTGTTTTGCTGCGCCGATGGCCAACAAACTATAACGGTCGCACTTGCGAGCCTCTTTCCGATCTACATACTGAGCCGGATCGAAATCCTTTACCTCGCAGGCGAATTGCGTCTTAAATTTTGATGCATCAAACTGAGTAATAGGTCCTGCTCCACTTCTTCCGTTAATAAGACCCTCCCAAGTTTCTGCGAGGGTATTACCAAGAGGAGAAATAGCACCAAGACCTGTTACTACTACTCTTTTTAATTCCATAATTTAAGAATAAAAGATTTGATTACTTCGCGTTAGCTTCGATGTAAGCGATAGCATCACCAACTGTTGTAATCTTTTCTGCTTGATCATCAGGAATTGAAATGCCGAATTCCTTTTCGAATTCCATAATCAATTCAACTGTGTCAAGAGAGTCTGCTCCTAAATCATTAGTAAAGCTTGCTTCGTTTGTCACTTCTGATTCTTCTACACTCAGTTTATCAACGATGATATTCTTTACCTTTTCAGCAACTTCTGACATAACTTTTTGATTTTAGATTAGTAATAATTACACTTATAGTTTTAATTTTGGTGCAAAGAAACGAATTTTTTGCGTAACTATGCAAATTTCATTGGTAAAAAATATGGATAGCTGCACATTTTTTATTTACTTGTGCACCAAAAACAAGAGAAATATATGAAGAATATTGCCATTTTTGCGTCAGGAACCGGCACGAATGCCGAGAATATAGTCAAGTACTTTTCTAAGAATGAGAAGATTCATGTTGCGGTTGTGTTGTCGAATCGGGTGAATGCCGGTGTGCATGAGCGGGTTCGTCGTTTGGGAGTTCCTTCGGTGGCTTTGCCGAGAGAGGAGTTCATTATAGGCGAGCCGGTATTGGAGGTCCTGCGGAGGTATCAGGTGGACTTTATCGTCTTGGCGGGGTTCATGTGCTTGATATCGGAGCCGATTCTGCGGGCATATCCGCAGCGTATCTTGAATATTCATCCTGCTCTTTTGCCGAAGTTCGGGGGGAAGGGGATGTATGGCCATCATGTACATGAGGCGGTAGTGGCTGCCGGAGAAAAGGAATCGGGGATTACTATCCATTATATTAATGAGCACTATGACGAGGGGCAGATTTTATTCCAAGCGACTTGTCCGTTGACGGAGGAGGATACTCCCGATACGGTCGCAGCCAAAGTGCATGCCTTAGAGTATGCGTATTATCCGAAAGTTATTGAACAGGTGGTCGAGGATGCGTTTTCGAGTATCGGATAAGTCTGCCAGAGATGCGGTGAGGGAGCAGGGGGGAGGATGCTTTATTTCTACCTATGCGACCTCAAAGTGGCACTAAGACCGCCTCAAAGTGGGACTAAGAGCATCCCGAAGTGGCACTAAGGGAATGATAGCCAAGCGCGGAGGTCAGAGCGGCTGTCGCTTTCTCTGTTCCTCCGCGCTTGTATGATGTTGTATTTACAGGTCAAAGCCGATGTCTGTCCGGAAGTACTTCTTATCAAAGTCGATGGTCCGTGCTCCGGCGTATGACTTCGCCAATGCCTCGTCTTGCGTAGCTCCGTAGGAACTGATGGCAATCACGCGCCCTCCGCTGGTGAGGATATGTCCATCGGCTGCCTTCGTTCCGGCATGGAAGAGGATATTCTCAGGCGATACGTTGTCCAAGCCTGTGATGACTTTGCCCTTTTCGTAGGCTTCGGGGTAACCTCCGCTCACGAGCATGACCGTCACGGCATAACGTGGGTCTTGGATAAGGGTACGCTCCTTCAGATTCCCTTCGACAATGCCTTCGAGCAACTCCACGAGATCGCTTTGGATACGAAGCATCACGACCTCCGTCTCCGGGTCGCCCATACGGCAGTTGTACTCTATTACGAGCGGCTCGCCCTTTACGTTAATAAGTCCGAAGAAGATAAAGCCTTTGTAGTCCAGCCCCTCGGCACGCAGCCCTTCCACTGTCGGGCGGATGATGCGTTCTTCCACCTTCTGCATAAACTCATGGCCAGCGAAAGATACCGGCGATACGGCCCCCATTCCTCCGGTGTTCAGTCCCGTATTGCCTTCGCCGATGCGCTTATAATCCTTCGCCACAGGCAGTATCTTGTAGTCGTTGCCGTCGGTTACTACGAATACCGAGCATTCGATGCCGTCGAGGAACTCCTCGATGACCACCGTCCGGCTCGCATCCCCGAACATCCCTTGCAACATGTCCGCCAATTCCTTCTTTGCCTCCGAGAGGTCGTCAATGATGAGCACACCTTTGCCTGCAGCCAATCCGTCTGCCTTCAACACGTATGGAGCAGAGAGCGATTCCAAGAAGGCATATCCCTCCTCCAGATTCTCGGCAGTGATGCTCTTATAGCGTGCTGTCGGGATGTAGTGGCGCTGCATGAAACCTTTGGCAAAGTCTTTGCTTCCCTCCAACTGCGCTCCCGCTTTCGAGGGACCGATGACGGGGATTCCCGCCAATGCACTATCGTTCTTGAAGAAATCATATACGCCCTTCACAAGCGGGTCTTCGGGTCCTACGACCACCATATTCACGTTATTTTCCAGTACAAACGCCTTGATAGCCTCGAAGTCGTCGGCTTTGATGTTCACGTTCGCGCCCACGTTTGCCGTTCCCGCATTACCGGGAGCGATATAGAGGTTATCCACCTTCGGGCTTTGGGCTATCTTCCAAGCAATCGCATGTTCGCGACCGCCCGAACCTAATAATAATATGTTCATATCTCTCATTTTAAATGTAAAACTTCAAATTTCAAATGCCTCCGCGTCCCCTTCGCGCTACACCTGCGTGCGGCTGCGATTACACCTGCGTGCGCTCTGTGCTACACCTGCGTGTAGCTCTGACTACACCTGCGTGTAATTCCGGCTATACCTGCGTGTAATTTTAATAGCTCCCGCGGCTGTTTTTCAGATAGTCGTCAAAGTAGCGCGTAATCTTCTCGTGCAGGTGCGGACGGTCTTTGCCAATCACATTATGCTCATGGCGCGGATAGACGAAATAATCCGGGTAGGTATTCGCATCCACGCAGGCTTTGAGGAATCCCAAGCTATGCTGCCATACCACGACAGGGTCGATATCCCCGTGAATCAGGAGCAGATGCCCCTTCAGGTTCTTCGCCTTGAGCTTGAGGTTGGAGTTCTTATACCCTTCGGGATTATCCTGCGGACGGTCCATATACCGCTCGCCATACATAATCTCGTAGTTGCTCCAGTCGATGACCGGTCCTCCGGCAACTCCCACCTTGAAGATATCCGGGTAGGAACACATCAGGTTCGTGGTCATGAAACCTCCGAAACTCCAGCCATGCACGCCGATGCGGTCGGGGTCCACGTAGGGTTTCGTCTTGAGGAATTCGACGCCCTTCACTTGGTCCGCCATCTCATTCACCCCTAACTGCCGATGGATGACCGACTCAAAGGCATGCCCCCGATTGGCAGACCCGCGCCCATCTACGGTGAACACCACATAGCCACGTCGCGCCATGTAGATATCCCACCCGCTGACTCCGCCCATCCATGAGCCGGTCACCAGCTGCGCATGAGGCCCGCCATAGACGTACACGATGGTAGGGTACTTCCGGGTACTATCCATATTCAACGGCTTGACAAGGAAATAGTTCAGCATTGTCTTACCGTCTGCCGCCGTGATATGTCCGCGTTCCACCTCCGGCATGTCGTAATCCTTGTAGGGATTCTCGGCCGTGAGGAGCGTCTCTACCACCTGGTTCTTCTTCGTATCCGTAAGCACTATCTTGCGGGGAATATCCCAAGAGGAATAGTTATCGATGATATACTTTCCGGAGGGAGATACCGATGCCCGGTGTACGCCACTGCCCAGCAGCGCTTCATGATTCAGACAGGTCGCCACGCCCTTCTTGAGGTTCAGTTTCCAGTTGGTCATGCAGAGCGGCGTGCCATAGCTGAAGGAACTGAGCGGATGCGGCTTCGTGCCGGTAAAGAAGAGGTGCTCGCCCTTCTCGTCGAAACCCTCTACGGAAGTCACCACCCATTCGCCGGCAGTCAGTTGCTTCAGGAGCTTACCTTCCGTATTGTATAAGTAGAGATGATTGAAGCCATCCCGTTCACTTTGCCAGATGAACTGGTCGGGATGCCCTGGGACGAAGAGCGCCGGGTGCTGTGGCTCCACGTACTTATCATCCTTCTCCGTAAAGAGGACCTTCTCCCTGTTCCCCGTAGAAGCGGAGTAGGAAATAAGGTTCATCTCATTCTGCTCCCGGTTGACTTCGGCGATATAGATATGCTGTTCGTCGGGTGACCATGCGATGTTCGTGAGGAACTTCTCCTTGGGTGTGCCGGTCTTCAACCAGATGGTCTTACCCGTAGAGAGCTGATACACACCAACCGTTACATGGTGGCTCTTCATACCCGCCATCGGGTACTTATGCGGCTCGGCCGTTGCAACGCGCTTGTCGATGTTGACAAACGGATAATCCGTAACCATGCTCTCGTCCATCCGGTAGAAGGCGAGGGCATTCCCTTCAGGTGACCAGAATGTCCCCTTGGTGATGCCGAACTCATTCTGATGGACCGACGTGCCGCAAACGATGCCGGGGGCGGTCTCGTGGGTGACGTCAATTGTCTTTCCTTCTGACGAGATGACCTTCAGGTTCTGCCCTTCGGTAAAGGCGGTGTAGCCGTTCTTCGTGCAGAAATCCTGGTTCGCCCCTTTCTTGGGCAAGGCATAATTGCCCGTCACCTCGTGTGTCTCTATATTATAATGTATACGGTGGTTCCGGCTGGTAAAGGCCACGACCGGCTCGCCCCGGAACGGTACGGTGAAACGGGGAAGGCGGGAAACCGTGTCCAACCCGGCTGCTTGCAGGGCCTTGTTCAGTGCGGTGCGGCTGACGCGTATCTCCGGATAGTGTCCCGGCTTGGCGCCCCGGTAGGAGTCTTTTCCCTCTTGGATGAGGTACATATCGTCACCCACCCACGTAACCGACAGGTTCTCGGGTTGGAACTTTGCATAATTCTTGCCGCCCGGAATCAGGTCCTGCAGCGTGAGTTCTTTCTCTTGTGCCATTATAGATAACGGAAACAATAGGATTAATCCGACAATCCAATGCTTAATCTTCATAGAAACGTCCTTTCTTCTTGTTCTTGTCAAACGATGATTTCTTGTCGAACCGCTTGCGGTCATTATTGTCACGATAGCGCATCTTGGCCGGTCCCTTCTCTTCGAACCGTCCTTTGCTTCGGCGCTTGTTTGCTTCCTCCTCTTCGCGACGGGCGGCAGCAAATCGGCGTTCCGGTCGGTCCACCTTCTTGATGTGGGGCGTCCCGCTTCTCCGCTCCCTGTCTCTCGAAACCAGGCGGGATTCTTCCCTCTTCTTTCTAAATGCCTCGTTACTCTTGAACTCCTTCTTCGTCCCTTCAAACATCTCATAATGGCGATACTCGCATTCGAGGGAGCCATTCATCAGCTTGACACGTTCCGAAGGGTGCAGGCCAATCTTATCGAAGCACTCCTCCTTATGACTGAGAATCCATGCATTATATCCCATAAACACATGCTTCAACCGTTCGCCTATCATGCTGTACAATCCCAGCAGGTCCCGACTGGAGATGCGTTCCCCGTAGGGCGGGTTGGTGACGAGGATACCCGGTTGCGGGGCTTCGGTGTATTGCTGGAAGGGTTTTGTCTCCAGTTCGATGTACTTCCGGAGACCAGCACTGCGTACGTTCTCGGTCGCGATATCGATGGCCTGTTGTGAGATGTCCGAGCCGTAACACTTGAAGGCGAACTCCCGCTCTTGGCTATCGTCGTTGTAGATGCAGTCGAACAGCTCCTCGTCATAATCTATCCATTTCTGGAAAGCAAACTCCTTACGGTGGATTCCCGGAGCGATATTCAGGGCAATCATCGCAGCCTCAATCAATAACGTACCGGAGCCGCACATCGGATCGACAAAGTTGGATTCTCCTTTCCAGCCTGTCATCAGAATCATGCCGGCGGCTAGCACCTCGTTGAGCGGAGCCTCCGTTTGCCCTACGCGGTATCCGCGTTTATGCAGGCTTTCTCCTGAGCTATCTATCGAAAGCGTGCAGTCGTTATGCGATATATGTATATTAATGTATAAGTCTGGATTGTTTACCCGTACGGAGGGACGCTTCTGATACTTCTCGAAGAAGTAATCTGCGATGGCATCCTTCGTCCGGTAAGCAACGAACTTCGAATGATTGAAATCTTCGGAATAGACTACTGAGTCGATGGCGAATGTCTTGTCAAGAGTCAAGTACTTCTCCCATTCGACCTTCTTTGCTTCTTTATAGACGGCATCAGCATCTTTCGCCTTGAAGTGATAGATAGGCTTTAGAATGCGCAACGCTGTGCGGCAACAGAAGTTGGCTTTGTATAATAGTTCCTTGTCGCCTGTAAAGGAAACCATGCGGCGGCCTATCTCTAAGTTCTCGGCTCCTAAAGCAGTCAGTTCGCTTGCCAAGACCTCTTCCAACCCATACAGGGTTTTGGCTACCATTTCAAATGTTTCTCCCATTGTAGTGATAGTGCAATTTGATGATTATTGAGTGATGTTATGTTGTTTCATGTTTTGTGGTTGACCGACGGAGTCGCCAGCCGGGACATCGTGCGTCAGCCACACGTTCCCATAAATGGTCGCTCCGTCTCCGATGCGGATATGTCCCAGCAACGTTGCGTTCGAATAGACGGTCACGTGGTTGCCTACGATCGGATGTCGTTCTACGCCCCGTATGGCATTCCCGTTCTCGTCGGGAGGAAACTTCTCGCCAGCCAAGCTCACGCCTTGAAAGATACGGACGTGATTCCCTAACCGGCTGGTCTCGCCGATGACAGTTCCTGTTCCGTGGTCTATCGAGAAGTGATGCCCGATGCGTGCTCCGGGATGGATGTCGATACCTGTCTCGGAGTGTGCCAATTCGGTAATGATGCGCGGGATATAGGGTACGCCTTGCCGGAACAACTGATGGGCAATCCGATAATTGCAGATGGCCCGGAAGCCCGGATAACAGAAGATGACCTCGCCCAAGTCGCGTGCGGCTGGGTCTCCATTGAAAGTTGCTTCCGCATCTGTCGCCAACAGGTGACGGAGCTGAGGGAGCGAGGCGATGAACTCCTCCGAGAGTTGTGCTGCCTGTTCATCCCGTTCCTCTTCCGAGCAAGAGAGGCGGCCGTTATCGGCAAAGCATATTCCGGCATGAATCTCTTTCGTAAGAAGCGAATGGAGAGTTTCGACCAATACGCCCGTGTGGAACCGGATAGTCTGCTTGTTAATGCGTGCCGGACCATAATACCCTGGAAAGAGGATGGCACGGCACAGGTCCACGATACGTTTCAGGTTCTCGCCCGAAGGCAATGCCTCTTCGTAGCGACTGTTATGGAATAGACGCCCGTAGGAGGCTTCGTTCGAGAGCTCCTCTATGGTACGGTTTAGTGTATGATTCTGTTTGTCAACTTCCATCGGTTGCTTTCAGCTAAGAAATTACCAGAGGATAGAGATACGGAATGTCATCGTAGCAGGCAGTTCCTCTACGGCAAAGTCGCTGTATTTGGCATAGAGCGCTACCCAACCCGGATTATAATCGAAGGTATAGGTCTCTGTCCATTGTTGCCCTTGCTCGTTTTGGCGATGGTTCACGTACGGGAGCGGGGTCAATGTCTCGGTCTCTCCGACTTGAGTATATACGCTACCGATGACTACCCCGTTTTCATACACGTTTTGGGTCAGTTCGTCCCATTCGAATTCATAGAAATAGTAAGGGTTGCCGTCGGCGTCATAGATTAATTGCCAATGCTGGCTTTGTACTTCAAAGGTGATGTTTCTCCAGCCTTCTACTACTCCGCCTGTCCCGTTTTCTCCCGCAGGTCCCTGCGGACCCATTGGACCTTCCGGGCCCATCGGACCTTCGCATGAAGCAAAGGCAACCAGCAAGAGGAGTAATCCGATAATCTTTTTCATCGTATGTTCAGTATAAATGATTGATAGTTCTGCAAATGTAGGAAAACTTTTGACAAAGAAACACAAATTGCCGAACTTTTCTTTGTCTCCCTTGTCGGCAAAACGTGAGAACTCCGCACTAAAGGTTGAAAAAGGTGTGTCTTCCCAGACGTAGAGTGTGTGTCGCAGGCGACTAACAGGGGATGCGTCAAATCGGACCTCTTTCTCAGCTGATGCCATACATGTTGCCCGGGAATGCGGTGATGCGGCCGTTCATCTCCAAGTCGAACAGGAGCATGGATAGTTGTTGTACCGGCATTTCCGTCGCCTTGCTCAGTTGGTTAATATGCAGCTTCCCATTCTCTTGTAGGAGAGTCATGACATGCTGTATTTCCGGAGAGTCGTCGAAGTGCAGTTCAGCCTGCTTTGGGGCTGGTACAGCATCCGATTGCCACTGCAACGCTTCTATCAAGTCTTCCGCAGAGGTAATCAGATCGGCTTTGTGATTCCGTATCAATTCGTTGCATCCAGCTGAATAGATATCGTTATATCTTCCCGGGAAAGAGTACACTTCTCGGTTATAAGAAGCGGCTATCTCTGCAGTAACCAGCGAGCCGCCCTTCTTTGCCGATTCGACTACGATGGTAGCCTCTGACAGTCCGGCGATGATGCGGTTGCGCTTGAGGAAGTTCGGCCGGTCCGGCTCTGTCCCGCTGGGGAAGTCGGTCAATAGTCCTCCATTCTCCAACATACTGATGGCAGTTTGCCGATGCGCTGCCGGATAAATCCTGTCCAATCCGTGTGCCAATATGCCGACCGTCGGGAGATGTTGCTGCAACGCACTGCGATGCGCTTTTACGTCAATGCCGTAAGCCAGTCCGCTGATGATAAGCGTATCCGGATATTGCTGTGCGATGCCTTCCACAAGACGTTCTACGGCTTCCAGCCCATAATGCGTCGCATGTCTGGTCCCGACAATACTGAGCGTGTGTCGGGCGTTCAGGTCTGCTGCTCCTTTGTAATAGAGCAAGAGCGGGGCATCCGGGCATTCCCTCAATCGCGCCGGATAGTTCTCGTCGTCTATAAATAAAGGTTGGATATGTGCCTTTTCGATGAATGCGATTTCCTTTTCTGCCCGTTGCAATACTTCGGGGCGTTTGACTTCAGAGGCTAACAAAGTTCCGATGCCGGATACACGTTCCAATGCCTGCCGTTTCTCTTTGAAGATACATTCGGCATCCCCGAACGCGGCTAACAGTTGGCGGGCATGAATCCCGCCAATGCCGTTAATCATAGTTAAGCCGATTTGGTAGAATAACTTGTCTGTCATAGAATGTTATTGTTTATTGTTATGATTGTTGTGCTTTCTCGAGGAGTTGGTCGAAATAGTCGCCCCGTGTCAGCCTGCCGTTCTCGACTAATACCGTATCGACGATGCCTCTTGCTGCCAAGGTGTGGTTAGGAAGTTGGTAAATATCCTGTTCAAATACCAGTTTGACACCATCGCGCAAGGCATTCAGGCAAGAGAGATAGCGCTCCCCACTATGCAGCGGGTGCTTGAATTGGATTTCCACGCGAGAGACGAAGGCATCCATACCGCGTTCGTGCATTGCCCCGAAGTTCTCTCCCAACGATTCAAGGAACTCGTGTCGTGTATGTTCCATGTAATGCTGGTAATTGGCGTTGTTGACGACGCCCTGCAGGTCGCATTCGTAATCGCGTACCTTATCTTCATGCTGGAATAGGTATGTTTTCATTTGAACTCCTTTTTAGGTTCTACGATTTCCATGACATATAGCCGGTCGGACGGACGAACTTTTTCATTCACTTTGATAGAGAAGCGTTCTCCCTTTACGGTTTGCGGGACAACTTGCAAATTGACGCGAATTTCATCCACTTTCTGCATGACAGCACCGGTTGTAGGACCGGTAATCAGGATTTCATCGCCTACTTTCAGGCATCCGCATTCCATTTCGAACTCCGCTACGCCTATTTTGTCGAAGTATTTGATGCCACGTGCCAGATAAACCTTCTTGCGCGTTGCTCCCGAACCATATTTGCTGCTCCATTCCCCTAAGCGTTGACCTAAGTAATAGCCGTCCCAGAAGCCGCGATTGAAGACCATCTTCAGACGTTCGTCCCATTGTGCGACTTTCTCTTCGCTGAATGTCCCTTCGCAATAGGCGCGGACAGCCTCTTTATAGCATTCCGTCACGATGCGTACATACTCCGGACCGCGTGCCCGTCCCTCAATCTTGAATACACGGACACCGGCGTCCATCATCTTATTCATAAAATGGATTGTTTTCAAGTCTTTCGGAGACATGATGTATTGGTTCTCTACGTCCAGTTCGATATTGCTATCCTTATCATGTACGGTATATGCCCGCCGGCAAATCTGCATACAGGCTCCGCGATTGGCAGAGGCGTTCATTTCGTGGAGGCTTAGGTAGCATTTCCCTGAAACCGCCATACAAAGTGCGCCGTGGGCGAACATTTCAATGCGGATGAGTTCGCCTTTCGGACCTTTTATCTGTTGTCTTTGGATTTCTTCGTAGATGGTATGCACCTGCTCCAAGTTCAGTTCGCGTGCCAATACTACGACATCGGCAAAGCGAGCGTAGAATTTCAACGCTTCTGCATTCGAAATATTTAATTGGGTGGACAGATGTACCTCTTGGCCGATTTGATTAGCGTAATCCATTGCAGCGACATCTGCCGCAATAATGGCTGAAATTCCTGCCGACTTAGCGGCGTCGATGATTTCCCGCATCAGTGGGAGATCTTCACCATATATAACGGTATTTACGGTCAGATAACTTTTTATTCCATGCTCTTGGCAGATGGAAGCAATCTTACGCAAATCGTCCGTTGTAAAGTTGTTTGATGAACGCGAGCGCATATTCAGTCCTTCGATTCCGAAGTAGATGGAATCTGTTCCGCCTTGTATCGCCGCCATCAACGATTCATAAGAACCGACCGGCGACATGATTTCAAAATCTTTCTCGTTAAATCTCATAGTCTTGTATTCTCTCTGCAAAGGTAGGAATAAATGCAGAATATATAGAAAGAGTCCCCTATAAATAATTAAAGGCTGTCTCACGACAACCCCTAATCAATTTTGTTAACCTTAAATCTAATACTATTATGAAAAAACCACATTGCAAATGTACGGCTTGTCAATGAAACCTCCAACTATTTTCTTGATAAAAAATATTAAATTCGCAAATTTGTTGTGTATTCTTTAGGAATAGGCAGAAGAAACTGAGAAAAACATGAAGGCGTGTCAAGTCTGAATCAGGATATTGTCTGCGAAAACTTCCAGCCGTCGGCAGCGAATCAGAATTAGTTGACGACGACTTCCCGCCAATGGCAGCGCGCTTTTGAAGCCTGCGACCATCTCCTGCCGTCGGCGGCGAATCGGAATCGGTTGACGAATACTTCCCGCCGTCGGCAGCAACCTTTTGAAGCGTTGCGACCATCCCCTGCCGTCGGCAGCGAGCTTTTGAAGTGCTGCGACCATTTCCTGCCGTCGGCAGCGAATCAGAATCAGGGACGACGACATCTTACCAATGGCAGCAACCTTTTGAAACTGTTTCGAACATCCGCCTGTTTTTTGGGAAACCATCGGACATTTTTGTTTAAAGTAGCCGTCAATCATTCTATGCATTTGATAAATTCCGGATAATTTCTTTTCTCAAAAATTTTTTGAGAAGGGAATTTATCGTACCTTTGACGCAAAATAAAACAAAACCCAATGGCTATGAAAAAATATTGGCTTTCCTTATTTCTATGTGTGACTATTTCGGCATTAGCGATAGAGAATTTGCGTTTGCCGGACGTACGTGCGTTAAGCATGGGCGGGAATGGAGTTACACTTTCCTCTGTTTATAATCCTGCGTTATTGGAGTATTCTTCAGATAAAGTAGTACGTTTGGAGTATTTCAATCGGTATGCCTTGAAGGAGTTAGGCACAATTACGGGCAGTTTTCAACTCCCGAATCGTTATTTGTCAACAGCTTTTCAACTCACCTCGTTCGGTTATGAACAATATCGGCAGAATATGGTGAGAATCGAGTTGGCAAAACGGTTGAATTCCCATTGGAGTGTGGGCGTAAGCTTTCAATATGCTTGGATTCAGTCGGAACTTTACGAGAAAATGCCTGCGCGTTTGTCAACCGATATCGGCATTGTTTATTCTCCGATGGATAAATTGTTGATAGGAATCATGGCAAGGGATTTGCCCTCCGTGAGCATTTCGCAAAAACAGCTGGAAGTAAAAGAATTAAAATCGTTCGAAATACAAACCGGATTGACCTATGAAGTTATCGACAGATTGTTGATAAGTGCATTCGCTGCAGTGGATGAATCGCGTCGGATAAAAGGTGGATTCGGATTGGAATATGTGGTCTGGGAGCGTTTCAGTTTGCGTGCCGGAATGCAGACATCGCCGTTTCTTCCCTGTTTTGGGGCAGGATTCCGATTAAAAGGATTCGGAATCGATGCGGTTGCACTTTGGCATCCGGTATTAGGAATCAGTTCTGGTGTAGGTTTAAATTATTCATTTTAGAAAAAGGCTATGAAAAATCGGTTGATAACTTTGTTTATTTCTCTGTTTATAATAAGTTATTCTTCTTATTCCCAAGAGACTGTATCTGTTGATAAATGGAAAGAGTATGTGGAAGATTTGATGGATGAATCGGTGGACGAGGAGCGTCTGGAGGCGTTGTATGCCGATTTGTCCTATTTAGCTGAGCATCCGTTCGATTTGAATGAGGTAACTTCCGAACAGCTTCGGCGGCTTCCCTTCTTGACAGACCGACAGATTGATAATTTGCTCCGTTATCGGAAGCGGGTGGAGCGTTTTGTGTCGATTTATGAACTGAAAGGTGTTGGGGATTTGGATTATCAGACGCTGCAGCTCCTGCTTCCTTTTGTATATGTCGGTGAAAAGCCTGTTGATAAACGTCCGATTACGGTTAAGAATCTGTTGAAATATGGAAAAAATGAGTTCATATTGCGTTATGACCAATGTTTTCAACAGAAGAAGGGCTATCGCTCCTACTCGGATTCGATTTTGCAAAAGTATCCGAATCGGAAATATCTGGGAGAGCCATTTTATGCGTCGCTTCGTTATTCTTATATGTATGACGACCGTTTGCAAGCCGGTTTGGTTGCGGAAAAAGATGCCGGGGAGCCTTTCTGGACAGCAAAGCATAAAGGATTCGATTATTATTCGTTTCATCTCTTGTTGAAGGGAATGGGGGTGTTGAAAACTTTGGCGGTGGGCGATTACAAAGTCTCCTTCGGGCAGGGCTTGGTAATCAGCAATGATTTTTCGCCCAGCCGTTCGGCGTTGGTGGCACAGGCGGAGCGGCGGAATAACGGCTTTCGGCGGCATTATTCGACGAACGAGCAGGACTTTTTCCGTGGGGCGGCGGTTACCTTGACTTGGAAGGATTGGGACGCCAGTCTGTTTTATTCTTATCGGAAACTGGATGGCGCGCTCGAAAACGATACGTTTCCGACCGTGAAAACGGATGGCATGCATCGTCTGCAGCGCGATTGGGAGAAACGGCGAACTGTGCCGATGCAAACGTTCGGCGGGAATATCCGTTTCGCTAAACCGGATTTCCACATTGGTCTGACGGCGGTGAATTATTCCTTCGGCGGGCGGACGATTTATCCGCAAAATAAACCGTATAACCTCTTTGCCTTCAGAGGAAAAAGAAATTTCAACATAGGTGTTGATTATATGTTGAAAAATCGGTGGGGAAAATTGTATGGGGAGACGGCTGTTTCGGCAAACGGCGCGGTGGCGACGCTGAATGCCGTACAGCTTACGCCGGTTTCTTATCTTTCGTTGTTGGCATTGCACCGTTATTATGACCGGCGTTATCAGGCGTTTTTCGGGAATGCGTTTGCGCAAAATTCAACGGTGCAGAATGAGCAGGGCATCTATTTAGGGTTCCAGTGGACGCCGTTCGGGTATTGGAAGGTTTCTGCCTATGCGGATTTTTATCGGTTTCCTTGGTTGAAGTATCAGGTGGATTATCCTTCGTTCGGGCGGGAATATATGGTACAGTTGGATTATTCGACGGGCTCGTCTGTCTCTACTTATTTGCGTTACAAATGCAAGGACAAGGATGAGGCGGGGAGGCAGCAGCGTCTGCGTTGGCAGATGACGTACGTGTTGGCTTCGGCTTGGCAGATGCGCACGGCGGCGGATGGGATTCTTTCGGATTATGGAGAGAAAGAGTACGGTTATTCGTTGTCGCAAAGTGTCGGTTGGCATCCGCAGCGTTGCCCTTTCCGCTTCGATACCTATGTCGCGTGGTTTTCGACGGAGGGCTATTCCTCCCGCATCAGTTCGTATGAAAAGAATATCCTGTATGCATTTTACATGCCGTCGTTTTATGGAAAAGGCATCCGCTTTGCCGCGACGTTCCGTTGGGATATCTGTTCGCGGTTGTCGTTGTCGGGGAAGATAGGCCACACGTGGTATTCGGACAGGGATAAAATCGGTACGGATACGGAAGAGATAGAAGGAAACCGGAAAACCGATTTATCTGCTTTGTTGCAGTGGAAATTTTGAGGGAAAGCCGTAATTTTGTCTGGCGAAAACAGCTCTTATCGCTTAAAATATAGTTTGACAAGGTTATGAGTACGATTCTTTTTGATAAAATTGTGTACGGTCCGGTGCATAGCCGGCGTTTGGGCGTCTCCTTGGGCGTCAATCTCTTCCCCGTCGATGGGAAATTATGCACCTTTAATTGTATCTATTGCGAATGCGGATTCAACGAGGACCATCGCCCTCACGCTTCGATGCCGCGGCGCGAGGAGGTGAAGAAGCAACTGACGGACAAACTGGATGCGATGCGTGCCGACGGCCTTGTGCCGGACGTGATTACTTTCGCGGGGAACGGCGAGCCGACGTTGCATCCGGACTTTGCCGGAATCATCGACGATACGATTGCGATTCGCGACCGCCATTGCCCTTCGGCGAAAATTGCGGTCCTCTCCAATTCGACGATGTTGGACAAGGAGCCGGTGTTCCAAGCCCTGTGCAAGGTGGAGGATAATATCATGAAGTTGGATTCGGTGCTCGATTCGCGGATTCGGCAGATAGATAATCCGAACCAGCCCGGCTTTTGTTTCGAGAAGTTGCTGCGGAATTTGTGCCGCTTCAATGGCAAAGTGATTATCCAGACCATGTTCCTGCGGGGCGAGCGCGACGGCGTGCGTGTCGATAACACGACGGAGGAGGAAATCGCCGGCTGGCTGGAGGCGCTGAAGCAAATCCGTCCGAAACAGGTGATGATTTACACCATCGACCGGGAAACTCCGCTGAAAACATTGGCGAAAGTATCGAAAGAGGATTTGGATGCAATCGCCCAACGTGCGCGGGAGGCAGGATTCGACGTTTCGGTCTCCTATTGATTCGGTTTCAGATTAAAAAAGGGCTACGAAAGGATGCTGACAAACGCGGGCATCCCTTTGTAGCCCTCATTTTGGATGCTGGTAAACGCGAGCATCCTTTTTTTGTTGAATTTCGGATGCTGACAAACGCGAGCATCCGTTTGTAGCCCTCATTTCGGATGCTGACAAATGCGGGCATCCGTTTTTCGTTCGATTTCGGATGCTGACGAATGCGGGCATCCGTTTTTCGCCTGATTTCGGATGCTGACGAATTCGGGCATCCGATTTTCGCCCGATTTCGGATGCTGACGAACGCGAGCATCCGTTTTTCGTTAGATTTGGGTTTCTTCTCATTTTTTTTACCTCTTTTGGAGCAATATTTAATTTATTTTATACCTTTGCCGGCGAAAGATTGGTGTTATGATTCCGAATCCACGGAAGAATAATGAAAAGGGAATCAGGTGAAAATCCTGAACAGACCCGCTGCTGTAAACTCGACCCACTCTTTCGGGCATCACTCTTGCCACTGTCAGAAGGACGGGAAGGCGCCCGGAAGGCGAGTAAGTCAGAAGACCTGCCAATCTGCAATCCATTGTCGAATGGCTTTCGGGGAATAAAGCCGACAACACAGAAAGGAATACAGGAATGAAATTTGTGAACACATTGCTGCTTTGCATGCTGTCGCCGTTGCTGGTTTGGGCGCAGGAGGCGTTGGTGCTATCCGGAACGGTTCGGGACGCGGATAAGAGGGCGTTGTCTGCCGTCGCGATAGCCGTAGAGAATAGTGCGGAGGGTGTTTATTCGGAGGAGGATGGCTCGTATGCGCTTCGGTTGGCTCCGGGGACCTATACCGTTGTAGTCTCGTCGGTAGGATATGAGACGGTGAAGGAGCGCATCCGTCTGACGGCCGACACGGAGCGGGATTTTATCCTGAAAAGCCAACAGGTCAATCTGAATTCGGTCGAGGTCTATGGCAAATCCAAAAGCCGGAAGTTGAAAGAGAGTGCGTTTTCGGTAAATGCGTTGGACGTGAAAGACATTGCCGTATCGGTGAATAGTGTCAGCTCGATAGTGAACAAGGCGACCGGCATCCGCATTCGCGAAGAGGGGGGCGTCGGCTCGGACTTCGAGCTGTCGATAAATGGCATGTCGGGCAGTTCGGTGCGTTATTTCCTCGACGGGATGCCCTTGGATACGAAGGGAAGCGAGGTATCGCTGGCAAACCTTCCGGTGAATATCATCGACCGTATCGAGATATATAAAGGGGTCGTTCCGGCAAGTTTGGGCGCGGATGCGTTGGGCGGAGCCATCAATATCATCACGAAAGAGGAAAAGAAGAACTATCTGGATGTGTCGTACGGGCTGGGGTCGTTCCATACGCATAAAGCGGATTTGAATGCGCAGTTTGTCGAGAAGAAAACAGGCTTGATTATCCGTCCAACCTTGGGCGTGAACTATTCGAAGAACGATTATACGATGAAAGAGGTGGAAGTCTGGGATGAGGCGAGCCGCGAATATGTGCTCCGTGACCGGAAACGCTTCCATGACGATTATTTCTCGTTGTTCGGACAACTGGAGGTGGGGATTACGAATAAAACATGGGCGGATGCACTGTTCTTGTCGGCATCCTATTCCAAAGTGGATAAAGAATTGCAGACCGGCTCGGTACAGACGAAGGTGTATGGCATGGCGGAACGGCAGTCGCATGCATGGAACCTGTCGGCACGTTACCGGAAAAAGGATTTCCTGACGGAGGGGTTGCAGCTGAATGCCTCGCTGTCGCATACGTGGGATTATTCGCTGACGGTCGATACGGCGTTCCGCAAATATGATTGGAACGGCGATTATATCGAGAGCTCCCGCAATGAGATAACCGGCCGTGCCCGTTCGCTCCGCCATTATAATCGCCCGACGACCATCGTGCGGACGAATTTCGATTATACCTTGAATCCGCATCATGCGCTGAACCTGAATTACCTGCTGACGCGGACCGGCAACGACCGCTACGATGAAATCGACACAGAATTCGAGGCATCCGACGACCTCTTGGCGAAGCATATCTTAGGGCTCTCTTACAATCAGCATTTTTTCAATGGAAAGATGGAGAATACCCTCTTCGTGAAGGATTATATCAACCATGTCTCCATCCAACAGCAGGATTTGTATTGGATTACCGGCTCAGAGGATGTCCCGGCGTCGTCCACGCATAATTATATCGGTTACGGTGTCGGCTCGCGCTATTCTTTTTTCGATGCGCTTTCGCTGAAGGCCTCCTTCGAGCATAGCGTGCGTCTGCCGATGGCGCGTGAATTGTTGGGAAACGGAACGACGGTCTATGCGAATGTCGCGCTCTCTCCGGAGGAAAGCAACAATGTGAACTTCGGCCTCTTCGGTACTTATCGCCCGGCAGTAGGACATGCTATCTCTTACGAAGCCAACGGATTCTTGCGCTACGTGGATAATTATATCCAAGCGGTGGTCTCGGAGAAAGAGGGGATGATGCAATACCAAAACTTGCCGGCGGTGCATATCAAAGGAGTGGAGGGGGAAGTGCGCTACGATTGGCAGAACCGTCTGCTGTTGATGGCGAATGCCTGCTATCAGGATGCGCGCGACCAGATGGAGTTCAAGACCGACGGCAAACCCTCGGCGACCTATAATAACCGCGTGCCCAATAAGCCGTGGCTGTTCTGCAATGCTGAGGCAGCTTATTCCTTTTATAATATAGGGTTGCCGGAGAGTCGCTTGCGTATCAGTTATGCCTACCAGTGGGTGCATTGGTTTTTCCTTTCGTGGGAAGCATACGGCGCACTGGAAAGCAAGGCTCGCATTCCGGCGCAACATCTATCGTCGGTGGCGTTGTCCTATTCGTGGAAGAACGAACGGTACAATCTCTCGTTGCAGTGCGACAATCTGTTTGACGCGACGGCGTATGATAATTACAAACTCCAGAAGCCGGGGCGCTCGTTCTTCTGTAAATTCCGATTATTCATCAATTAAATAGAGCATTTATATGAAAAAGTTCCAACTATTCGCTTGCGCTGTTGCGACAGCACTGTTTACGTTGTCTTTCACGGCTTGTGATGATGACGACCCTGTTACTCCGGAACCGGAACCCACACCGACTCCGACGCCGGAACCCACACCGGAGCCGACTCCGGACGAGCAAACGTACCATTTCGACCTCTTCCTGACTGTCGGACGTCAAGGAGGTATGGGGCGTGACGTGACGACCATCGTGAAGAGTACGGATGCACTGACCGCCGACCAAGAGATGATTTCTCTTGAGAATGATGGCGTGGAAATCAATGCTGACTATACGCTGGAGGCTATCTGCAAAGGAGCATATTATTATCAAGTGCCGGTTTCGGCTGACCGCTTCGTGAAGTTCCAAATCAAAGACAACGCCGTGAATGTGATTCAGGCACAGCCGTTCGGTAGCAATACCTATAATATCCGCCAATATACGCACGCTTGGGTGAATGAGAACACACTGGTGATTATGGCTGCCGACGGAGAGGCTAAACATATCCTTTGGACGAAACTGAATACGGACGATATGAGTATCTTGGACGAAGGAACATTGGATTTGGAGGTTCCGATGCAGGACGAAGGCTATACGGTGTTCTCGACATCGGGCATTCTGACTTATCGGGAGAGCGACGGCAAACTGTTCTATTTCTATTTCGGAAAAACAAAGGCGGGCAGAGGCGGCGAATCAACTCCGTTCTTCTATACGGCTGTGATTAATCCCGAAACCATGGCGATAGAAAGCAACAAGGCAAATTCTTTGGCTCGCGAAATGGCGGGAAGTGCTTACGGCGAACTGCTGCAGAACACGGTCATGTTCGATGAGGAGGATAATCTTTACTTGGCAGCATTCACCGATAATGGAGCCATCGAAGAGGGGCATTTGCTGCGTATCAATGCCGGTGAAACGGATTTCGACCCGACTTACGAGGGCTTCGGAAATGCGGATGGCAAGCTGCTGACGGTTCAGTATTTAGGTGATGACAAAGCGCTTCTGTATGCGCGGAACGATGCAGGCGGTACGGACATCGACAGCTACAGCCATTATTATGCTATCGTGGATTTGGAAAGTGGCGAGCGTACCCGATTGGCTTACGAAGGGGAGGAGATTCCTTACAGCAGCGGCCGGTTCTCGCAGCGTACGGCTATTGTAGATGGAAAGGCCTATATCGGCGTGAATACAGAGACGGCTAATCCTTGTGTTTACATTTATGATATCGCCTCTGGAGATGTAGAGAAGGGTGTGGAGATTGCAGAGGGCTATTATTTCGAACAAATCCGTGTGATGGATAATGAATAATTGAAGCGGATTTCCTTCCGGAATATTCCGGAGACATTTCGTCAATCGGAAAAATGCATTCGGAATATTCCGGAGACGTTTCATCGATTGGAAAAATACTTTCGGAATATTCCGGAGACATTTCATCGATTGGAAAAATGCTTTCGGAATATTCCGGAGACGTTTCGTCGATTGGAAAAATACTTTCGGAATATTCCGGAAACATTTCGTCGATAGGGAAAATGCTTTCGGAATATTCCGGAGGTCTTTCTGACCTATACGGTATAGTTCAGAGCATGTGATATTGTTTGAGCTCTTTCCGGAGAAGCTGGCTTTTCCCGTCGGTCACTTTGTCCATCAACGCCCAGAAGCGGTCGCTATGGTTCATTTCGAGGGTATGGCAAAGCTCGTGCAGGATGATATAGTCGATAAGATGCCAAGGAAGCTGCATGAGGTGGAGCGAAAGGTTGATATTGTGTAGGCTGTTGCAACTTCCCCAGCGCGTCCGGCTGCTGGTGATGCGGACCGTCCCGTGCGAGAATCCATGCCGCTCTGCCAACTCATCCACCCTCGCGGGCAACAAGCGTTTTGCTTCGTGGCGCATGGCCGCCATAATCATTTGGCGCAATCGTTCTTGTACGGCATCTTGGGAGAAGTCCGTTTCCTGCGGACAGACAATCTGCAGGACTCCGCCTCTGAGAGACATCCGAAAACAATCGCCGCGGTCCTGTTGTCCGGTTTGCATTCTGATTTGTACCCGGAACGTAGCTGTCTGCAGCTGGGTCTGCTCGTCTAATCGGGGACGCCGCGGAATAGTTTGCAATGCCTGTTTGATGATTTTCCGGTTTTTCTCGATGAGGAGCATCAATGCGGTTTCATTTCCGTTGGGTGGCAAAGTCGCGATGACCTTTCCGTCGGAGATGGCGATTCGGTATCTGCGGGCGCGTCTGTTCAGGCAGATAATGATGGTCCCTAATTCTTCGTCGTCGATTTCTTTTTTTGTATCCAAGCGGTTATATTTTATCGTGTAGCGTGCAAAAGTAAAAGTAAATAATCTAAATTCCACAATAATACCGCCAGAATTGTTATCTTTGCGCTGTTTTTAGAGTGCTTTCAGGAGTGCTCTAAATAAGATTCAGAAACAATATAACATTATAAATTTTAGAATTATGGCTAAGAAAGCGCTTTTAATGATTTTGGATGGTTGGGGAATAGGCGACCATAAGAAAGATGATGTAATCTTCAACACGCCGACCCCGTATTGGGACTCTTTGTTGGCAACCTATCCGCATTCGCAGTTGCAGGCTTCGGGCGAAAACGTAGGTCTTCCGGACGGGCAGATGGGAAATTCGGAAGTAGGACACCTGAATATCGGGGCGGGCCGCATCGTTTACCAGGATTTGGTGAAGATTAACCGCGCGTGTGCAGACAATAGCATCCTGAAGAACCCGGAAATCGTTTCGGCTTTCTCGTATGCAAAGGAAAACGGCAAGAATATCCATTTCATGGGCTTGACTTCGAACGGCGGCGTGCATTCTTCGCTCGAGCACCTCTTCAAGCTCTGTGACATTGCCAAAGAATATGGAATAGAGAATACCTTCATCCATTGCTTCATGGATGGACGCGATACGGACCCGAAAAGCGGCAAGGGCTTCATCGCGGAGCTGGAAGCACACTGCGCGAAGTCGGCTGGCAAGATTGCTTCCATCGTAGGACGCTTCTACGCCATGGACCGCGACAAGCGTTGGGAACGCGTAAAAGAAGCCTACGACCTGTTGGTAGACGGAAAAGGCAAACAGGCTACGGACATGGTGCAGGCCATGCAGGAATCGTATGACGAGGGCGTGACGGACGAGTTCATCAAGCCTATAAACAACGCCAGCGTCGACGGCACCATCAAGGAAGGCGATGCGGTCATCTTCTTTAATTACCGCAACGACCGGGCGAAGGAGTTAACCATCGTATTAACCCAGCAAGACATGCCGGAACAGGGTATGCATACGATTCCGGGATTGCAATACTACTGCATGACGCCGTATGATGCGTCGTTTAAGGGTGTACACATCCTCTTCCCGAAAGAGAACGTAGCCGATACGTTGGGCGAATACCTCTCGAAGAATGGCAAAACGCAATTGCACATCGCCGAGACCGAAAAATATGCCCACGTGACCTTCTTCTTCAATGGCGGCCGCGAAGCTCCGTTCGACGGCGAAGACCGCATCCTCGTCCCCTCGCCGAAGGTGGCTACATACGACTTAAAGCCGGAAATGAGCGCCTACGAGGTGAAGGATAAATTGGTAGAGGCCATCCACACGCAGAAGTACGACTTCATTGTGGTCAATTATGCCAACGGAGACATGGTGGGCCATACGGGTGTGTACAAAGCCATCGAAAAAGCAGTCGTGGCCATCGACAATTGCGTGCGCGACACCGTAGAAGCAGCCAAGGCCAACGGTTATGAGGTCATTATCATCGCCGACCACGGTAATGCCGACCATGCATTGAACGAAGACGGCACACCCAACACGGCGCACTCCCTCAATCCCGTCCCATTCGTATATGTAACGGAAAACAAGGAGGCCAAAGTAGAAAACGGCGTGCTGGCCGACGTCGCTCCATCTATCCTGCACATCATGGGCATGGCGCAACCGAGCGATATGACAGGAAAAGACCTCATAATTGAAAATTGAAAGTTGAAAATTGAAAATTAATTGCGTGGATAATATCATTCGCAATAAATCGTATGCGTTCGCTATTCGAATAGTGAACGCATACAAATTTTTAACCAACGATCAACATGAATATATCCTGTCAAAGCAACTTTTAAGGAGCGGAACGGCTGTTGGGGCTTTGGTCGCAGAAGCGGAACATGCCCAAAGCGATGCAGACTTTCTGAATAAGATGAATGTAGCACTTAAAGAAGCCAATGAAACGGTTTATTGGCTATCCTTGCTAAAGGATACAGGATATTTGCAAGAAAATAGTTACCAATCCATTGCTGCGGATAGTAAAGAACTTGTAGCCATATTGGTTTCTATTGTAAAATCTACGAGAACAAGACTCAACAAATAATTTTCAACTTTCAATTTTCAATTTTCAATTTAAAGAGCATGATGATACAAATTGAAGACATTGTAGTGTCTTCGGATATTATCACCGAAAAGTTCCTTTGCAATTTGGAGGCTTGCAAAGGCGAGTGTTGCATAGAAGGAGACGCAGGTGCCCCGGTCGAGGAAAGCGAAGTGAAGGAATTGGAGAAAATCCTGCCTGTCGTGTGGGATGAACTCTCCCCGGAGGCCCAAGCGGTGATTGAAAAGCAAGGTGTCGTCTATACGGATAAAGACGGGGACCTGGTCACGTCGATTGTCAATAATAAAGATTGCGTATTCACCTGCTATGACGCGAAGGGCTGTTGTTATTGCGCGATAGAGAAGGCATACCGTGCCGGGAAATGCGACTTTTATAAGCCCGTATCGTGCCACCTCTATCCCATCCGGATTGGAAATTATGGTCCTTATACGGCGGTGAACTATCATCGGTGGGATGTATGCAAAGCAGCGGTTATTTTGGGTAGGAAAGAGAACGTACCGGTCTACCAATTCCTGAAAGAGCCCCTGATTCGGAAGTTTGGCGAGGAATGGTATCAGATGCTGTGCGATTGTGCCGAAGAATGGCAAAAAGAATACTTGGGAGAAGACGAAAAAAGATATTGATACAGATGGAAGAACGAGAATTTGTCCTGCCTGATGCAGTGGTATTGAATGAGGAAGATACGATAACCATTCTCGACCAAACCCTATTACCTGCCCAAGAGGTCTATCTGACGATTGACAATGAAGCGGATTTAATCGAAGCAATTCAGAAATTGCGTTTGCGCGGTGCGCCGGCGATTGGTGTAGCGGCCGCATTTGGAGTATATGTATGTTTTGCTCGTATGGCTTCGTCTGTCTCTTCCGTTTCTGCTCTCAAAGAACTTTATGATGGGATATCCGAACGGATTCGTGCCAGTCGCCCGACGGCAGTCAATCTTTCATGGGCATTAGAGCGTATGGCATCAGTGTTTTATCCGGTTATCTCCTCTTTTTCTATAATAACGCCATCCGACTTTTCCCATATCAAGTCTCTTCTCCGGCAGGAAGCTATACGAATAAAGGAGGAAGACATTGCGATGTGCCGGCAAATCGGAGAGAATGGAGTCCGACTGATTAAGCCGAATAGCCGCATCCTGACGCATTGCAATGCCGGACATCTCGCGGTCTCCCGCTATGGCACCGCGCTCGCGCCTATCTATCGGGCACAGGAATTAGGTTTGAATCCAAAGGTATATGCCGACGAGACTCGTCCTTTGCTTCAAGGCGCACGGCTGACAGCCTACGAATTGATGAAATTCGGTGTCGATACGACACTGGTGTGCGACAATATGGCGGCTTCGCTCATGAGCCAAGGCATGATTGATATGGTAATGGTGGGATGCGACCGGGTAGCGGCGAATGGCGATGTTGCGAACAAGATAGGCACATGCGGATTGGCTGTCTTGGCGCATTATTTCCATGTCCCGTTTTATGTATTAGGTCCGTCAAGCACGTTTGATGCCCATACGCCGACGGGCAGGGATATTATCATCGAGCAACGCCCGGCATCGGAAGTGACCGACCTGCATTATGCCCACCGTATGGCGCCCGAAGGGGTAAAAGTCTATAATCCCGCATTCGATGTGACGCCGGCGGAATTGGTTACGGCTTATATTACGGAAAAGGGTGTCCATCAGAATCCTATCGTAGGTTTTTAGTATTTGGCTTTAAGATAACACACTAAGAGCGCAAGCCGTTTATTCATTGTGCCCTTAGTGCGTGCCTTAATTTTTTATAGTTGCTGTATTTCCTCCGCAGTAAGACTGGTATATTTGTGAATAAGTTCAATCGGCATACCGTCTTTTTTCAGGTTTCGAGCCATTTCCAAATACGCTTTCCGTTCGCCCCTTTGCTCACCTTCCAACATCCCTTCCTTCTTTGCGAAATTGATGCCGGCGTGGTAGTCCCTGTAATTCTTCAGGGCTTCTTGATATTCCTTGTATTCCGTTTCGTTCAGTGCGGCCACGTCGGCGATGTCCAAGAGTTTGTCCCAGACGGCACGTTGCGCATTGAATGGCATTCGTTTCAGCATGTGCATATTCTTTATCAGATATAACCAACGTTCG